>JAFYWB010000074.1 GCA_017549025.1 Treponema sp. | reverse complement strand
CTTTGCTGTAATCAACCAGCGCCGTGGTATCATCGTTTCTTCTACAGAAGATGGAACCTTCTCTCGTGTAGAAGCTGAAGTTCCACTGAGCGAAATGTTCGGATTCTCCACTGTACTTCGTTCTCTTACCCAGGGTAAGGCTGAGTTCTCCATGGAATTCTTGAAGTACGGTAAGGTACCTAACAGTATCTGCGATACTTTGGTTAAGGAATACGAAGAACAGCGCAAGAAAGAGCAGAAATAAACAAGAATTGATGCAAGATTCGTCCCCAAAATATTGCAAATGTGTGGTATAATGGGAGACGGGTCTTGACCTTCAACCTTATTTAGGAGGAACTATGATTAAGGATGAGCTGTTTGAACGGAGCCCCATTCGTTGCTTTGAAAAGGCAACTGGTGGACTCAAGGCTGGTGAGCTGGGACTGTTGACATCCAAGAAGGGTCTGGGAAAGACATCTGTTCTTGTTCAGTTTGGTGTAGATACACTTCTGCAGGACAAGCAGGTAATTCATGTTTCCTTTGACCAGCAGTCTGCTAACGTAATCACTTGGTATCAGGACATCTTTACTGAGATTGCCAAGAAAAAGAATATTGCTAACATCAACGAGTTGGTAACAGAGCTTGTTCGTAAGCGCATCATCTTGAACTTCCATCAGGATGCTATGGCTCTGGGACACATCGTTACTACCTTGGAGGCTCTTGCCCAGGGTGGAATCCAGGCTACTTGCTTGGTAGTTGATGGTGTTGACCTGTCTAAGCTGAAGGCTGATGAGGTTCAGACTATCGCTGACTATGCAAAGAAAGCTGGTGTTGCTGTTTGGTTCAGTGCTTCTAGTGAGGCCACCGACCTGAACGGAACTTTGGCAGCTGACTTGCAGGGCTTGTTCCAGGCTGTTATCCGCTTGGAAGCAAAGACCGATATGATCGAGTTGATGATTTTGAAGCTGCGGGATGAAGCTGCTCGTGCTTCTGGTCTCAAGCTGGATTCAAAGACACTGTTGATTGCAGAAAAATAGTTCTTGGTAAAAGACTATAGAAAGAAACTATCTTGGTGAATACTTCCCGCACTACTATTGGGGGTGTGTTGCCGAGATAGTTTTTTTTTGATTATATTTTAGAAATGTAACATTATACTATGTTGTGAGAGCCGAGATTGGAGAGAGAGTATGGTTCGATATATACTGCCGGTAACTGTAGAAACGCTAGCTGAACAAGCTGGAATACAGACTCAAGGTCACAGTGCCTATGAAATCACGGATTTTACTGATTCACAGGTGCTGGATAGTAAAGACAGGGTACTGGAAAAGGTTCGTTGGTATTTTAAACAGGGGATTCCTTGTGGCAGTGTACTGTTGGGCGCCTTTGATGATTTGTTTATTTTTAGCCACGACGAGAAAATCCGGTATATTTCCTTTGGCCGTATGCGACAATGCCTGAAAATTGCGCAACGGCTTTCTGTAAAGACTATTCTTTTTTACTTGAACATTCCCTCCAAGCTGAAAAACCTACGGGATTACGAAGCGATTGTAGAGAGCTCCTGTGTAGAGTTAGAAAAATTGTTTAAGGAATTTGCAAATATTCGAATCTGCTTTGAAAATAGGTCAGAAGCAAGTGCTGAAATTTTCCTGCATATTTTTGAAAAGCTGAAAGGCTGTGACAACAAGGGCTTTTGTCTGAATTATAGCGGGGCAGTGCTGTCTTGCATGTCACCAGAAAAATGGGCTGCTGCTCTTGAGCCATATCTTGTTTGTTTGCGTGTCTGTGATTCCAACCTTCAAAAGCTGGGGAGGGAACAGAATAATTTTGAAGAAAAAATTAGTCGTTACCAGTCTTTTATTGAGAGATATTTTCCTAATGGAGCTCTTCTTTTGGGACAGCAGGATTGTTTTGCAGCAGGTGTTGTGGAGAATGAGCTTGCAGAGCCTCAATGGGTGGAAGAAAATGATCCCAAGGATGAATTCGTTGCAATTTGCGAGGATTCTCCAGAAACCATGCTGGAAAAAATCTTTTTCTACATGAACCAGTTGGCGGGAGAGAAGGGGTTTCTTTCTACAATTCTTTTGCTTACCGAAATGGGAAAAACCTTGGCCAGCTCCGATAGAGCTTCCTTTTGGTATTGGGATAAAAAAAAGAAGCAGTACTGGACCATTGTGGCCTTGGGGCGTGATCGCATTGTGGTGGAAGAGGGCTTTGGCATTGTTGGTGCTTCTATTCAGAGTAATCAGGTGCTTATTGTAAACGATCCATATCGTGATAGCAGATTTTATGCACAAACCGACCTTGATTCCGGCTACACCTCTCGTTCTATTCTCTGTATTCCAGTAACAGATTCCAAGGGAAGTGTGATTGGTGCCTTTCAAGCAGTAAACAAGCTCACCGATGGTGGCTATGGTATATTTGAACAAAAGGATGTGCGGCGTCTTGCCATGGCTGCAGCTTATTGTGGTCGTACCTTGGAAGCCTATTTGTTGTATCAAGAAACCTTGCTGGATGCCCTCACTGGTTTGAAGAATCGTCGTGGGTTGTGGGAGTTTTATACCGAGGAAGTTGAGGGCTGCCTGCAGGATAAGGATACCAGTATTCTTATGTGTGATGTGGATTTTTTCAAGGCCATTAATGATACCTATGGACACGCTTGTGGCGACAGGGTACTTGTGGCTGTATCAGAGCTTTTGGCTCAGGCGGTGGAAGGTAATGGCTGCGTGGCTCGATGGGGTGGTGAGGAATTTGTTATCATATTGAAGGACTATGATATCACTACTGCAGTAGCTTTTGCAGAAAAATTACGGAAGAAGATAGCAGAAACTGCTTTTTTATCAGAGTATCCACGCTTTACCTGTACCATATCCTTTGGTGTGGCAGCAATCGATCCTCGCTTAAGTGTGGACAGGAACGTGGAGGCTGCGGACAAAAAACTCTACGAGGCAAAAAATCTTGGCCGAAATCAGGTGAGAGCCTAGTTTTACTTTGGTTCACGTTACACCATTTTTCTATTGATTCAATATCATGAATTGTTGCTATGGGGAAGTAAATAATCGTGATATAATAGAAGAATGAGGGAAAAGCAAGAACAACAGGGTTGTAAACAGGGTAGTGGGAGTCGGGAAGACAAGGCTCGACAGCTACGGTTGCTTCACATTGTAGACATGGTGAAGCAGGGGAATTATCCCAACGCTACAGATTTTAAGAAAAAGTTTGAGGTGTCTCGCAGTACGGTAATGCGGGATATTGATTTTTTGAAGGACCGGTACATGGTTCCTCTGGATTATTCCAAGGAGCATAACGGCTATTTTTTAAGTGATCCTAACTACACCATTCCTAGCTTTTTGCTGACGGAGGGGGAGCTTTTTACTCTGCACATTATTCTCCCTTTAATGGAGCAGTACAAGGGAACTCCCTTGGAGCCAGTGTTTGAATCCATTATGAAGCAGATGCTGGACATGCTGCCCAAGGATGTGGCTGTTTCCACCAGCTTTAATGCAGATCAAGTTCATTTTATTTCCAATCCTCAGCCCCAGATAGACCAAGAGGTGTTTTTTGCGGTGCTGAAGGGGATTCAGGAACGGAGAACCCTAGATTTTGCCTATCGTTCCATTAAGCGGCAGGAGTACATTCAACGTAAATTCAATCCATACAAGATTTTATGTCAGCGAGGTGATTGGTATATTCTGGGATATTGCCACCGACACCAGGAGTTTCGGGTGTACAACATGGCTCGTATTCAAAATATGACGGTGGCAGAAGGCTTTGAGTGGGACGAAAGCTTTGATATCAACAGCCACATTGACCCAGACTTTGGAGTGTGGGCTCAGGGAAAGAGCTTTACCGTGGAGCTGTTGTTTTCTAAAGATGTACATACTCTTATTCTGGAGCGACAGTGGCACGTAGGTCAAAAATGCCTCCAACAGGAAGATGGAAAAGTTTTGCTGACCTTTGAAACAAATCAGTTTGATGAAATCCTCCATTGGGTTATGTCCTTTGGTCGAAAGGTTCTGGTGCTGAATCCTCCAGAGCTAAAGGAAGCGGTGCGCCAGGAAATTGCCGCCATGGAACAATTGTACTAAAAAAATAAATTTTTTTTCTCGGTGTATCACTCCTTGGGACACTACTATTTGTATACTAAAAATATACATTGGTACGGAGGTGTTCTATGGTTTGCAAAAAAGCATTGTTGGTTATTTTGGTAGCTTTTGTGGTGTTTCTGGTTCCTGGAATCATCTTGACACGTGTGACTGATAGCGCTGGTGCTGAGAAAATTATGGCCTTTAGTATTGTGTTCAGTATATTCTTTCATCCCTTACAGCTGATGGCAGTGGACTGGGTCTGTGGCTTTACAGGCTTGAAGCTGCAGGAAAAATAACGTGGAGGAAAACAATGGGATTTGTGGTAGTGCTGATTATATTTGGTTTGGTGGGCTTTTTTGTTGGTATAGCCAAGGCTCTAGATTCCACTGATGCTGGAAACGGGCAGGGCCGGGGATATAGTTCAGATCACGGTTGGTGTGATGCCGACTTTGACGAGGATTTAGACATGGATTTCTTTATTGAAAAGCCCAAGAAAAAGTCTGGAAGTATGTTTGGCCCTGCCCGCTGGGATAGGGATTTTGAACAGCTGATGACTCCTGGCTCTAATGAAGCAGCCTTGTTCAATGCGGCAGATGATGAGGGATATGATCCAGAGAATTGGTGAAGTGGTTGGTTTATTTTTAGAGAGGTATAGTGGCAGATGGAACTGCCACTATATGACTGGTGAGAAATAAATGTGGTTAAACTAAATCTTTGGTATTACGGTACAGAGTTAGTTTCGCAGTTGTAGCACTTTTTCCAGTGGAAGTCCTGTTCCCTCCACTACTTGGGATGGAGAAAAACCCATAGAAAGAAGTTTTTGTGCCACTTCTACTGTCTTGTTGTAGGCTCCCTGCTCCAACCCCTGTTCTAAACCTTGTTCTAAACCTTGTTCTAAACCTTGTTCTAATCCCTGCTCTAAACCTTGGGATAAACCAATGGCCATACCGTCTTTGTGTCCCTTTTCCCAGCCTTCTTCATAGGCATCATATTGTAGGTCTGCCATTTTCAATGCCAATGTCATATAGGTCCTCCGCATAATGGAATCAGCTTTGAGGCTATGGATTTTATGAGAAATAGCCTTTGTCAAATCGGAGTTCACAACTCCATTCTGAATATAATGATAAAATGCTTGCAGCTTCTCGTCAAGGTGGGAAATGGATGTGGTCTTGGTATTGAGAAATATACGTAGGGAACCGTCATTAAGCCTTAAAAGATGTTGTGATTCAAGGCAGGTATATTCAAAGGTGTAGCGTGGATACCCTTTATCAAAGGGATCAAAGGTACAGATGAAGATGGTAATATTGTCAGGAAGGTCTCGATATTTTGTTCCGCTGGGGGTGTTACTGATATCGGCTACACTTTGGTAATAGCGGCTTCTTTTAGGTAGCTCTTTTTTATGACTGGTTTGCATTTCTACATTGATGATTCGTTGTTCATCCCTTAGATATACGTCCATGATGATTCTCATAGAATCTGGATCAATTCGGTGTTCATCTTGTGCTGATAAATACTGGATTTTACCTATTTTTACTCCGAGAATTAGTTCCACTACTTGCCGACAAATGTTTTTGTCATGCATAACCTGCGAAAAGATAAAATCATTTGCAAAGGTAAGCTGTTCCCATTTTTCTAGCAACTGTTGAGTTTGCATCATTGTTTCTCCTTTAGAGCATGAACAGGGAGCCCTGATTGAAGGTTATTCATGTACTCCATATTTATTATAGAGATGGAGGTGGGAAAATTTGACAGATTTACAGAAAAAAGATGATTTTTCCTTGTTCAATGCGGTAGATGATGAGGGATATGATCCAGAGAATTGGTGAAGTAACGTAGCTGCTGTTTTGACTTGTAGCTGGGAAGTTTTTTGTGTTGTTCCCGCCACGCTTGAGGTAGGTACCTGTCCACTGGCTCAGCAACCAGGCTTCCCCATACCAGTCAAAAAAAATTAAAAAAAAATCCAACAACTCTTGCCAAAAACGCATTTTTTTCATCTCCAAGCCTATAATATATATGCAAGGAAAACAACTTGGAGGAAAAATGCTAACAAAAGCCGAATTGCAGAAAAAGTGGGAAAGTCTCACCTTTACTGACGATTTCATCTTTTCCCGGGTGATGCACGACGAGGATATTTGTCGTCAGGTGGTGGAGTTAATTTTAGGAGTACGGATTGGAAAGATTTTTTCCTGGGGTTCTTAGGGGCGGGAAGCAGTTTCGCAGGGACTCAACCGAGACTCACTAAAATCGCTCAATATATCGCGATTTTCCGGCTTAAGCCGTCGCTCCCTACCTAAGCGGTGCTGGGTTCTCGCAGCGAGCACAACAGTACGAAGCTTCTAGCGAAGGATGGGGGGAGGTAGGGGATAAGGGGATAGATATCGTAGCTTCTTGCACCGCTGACCTGTAGAGGGTGTGTTCCCTCCTAACTAAAGGAGACACTACATGACATGGACAGTTAAAATGGCAGATGCACGATATGATGGCTACGAGGAAGGGTTTGACGAAGGTCGTGAAGCGGGCATCCAAGTTGGAATACAACAAGGAATTGAACAAGGAATTGAACGTGGAGCCTACGAAACCAAGCTGGAGACAGCAAAAGCAATGTTCTTGGATAAAATTCCTGTAGAAACAATTTCTAAATACACCTCCCTTCCCCTAGAAACAGTCCTAGAACTGGCACAAGAAATATAACGGTAGCTCAGTTGTGAATTATTCTGTTTGAAAGCCTACACCTTGGGTTTGGGGCACAACTGTAGTGGATGGTGCGAGAAATATCTTCTGGGACTTTTACATACCTCCTCGGATTTTATTCTAGATGAAGTTGTCTATCATATCCGACACGCACTCACTGGTGAATTGCATTCGAAATACCTCAGGTACGCTGGCCATATCTTGATACAGGCTGTTGGGAATCCGTAGCAGGTTTGTCTTGCCAGTTCTCTTGTCTGTGACTGTCACCCATTCTGAGCAGTCAAGTCCCTCCATCACGCAGGCCGTGTAGTTTTTGTTTCGGCAGGCAGCTTGGTATGTCCTGTAGGGTGGAATCATATGTACCATGGTATACTCCTTTTTTTTGCTGGCGGTGTTTGCCTCCAGTTTAGTTTTATTGTAACACTCATACTGTCCCAATGAATGACACAGTGGAACATTTTTTTTGTTTTATGTTTGCAAGGTCAGCTTCTGCTGAAACAAAATTATTGACTTTACCGGAGGAGCGAAACAGGTATCTTACCTATACCTCTGACATGATGGAATTGAGCCGTGACGGAAGGGTGATTTCTCAGTGAGAAAGGTCTGGAAACTCAGTGAGAAAAAAAATTTTCTCACTGGAAAAGCAGGTGATTCTCAGTGAGAAATGGATGCAATCTCAGTGAGAAATGGAGGGGGCCAGCAGGGATGAGCTTGTTTGCTGGCTTTTTGATAAAAAAAGTCCCATCAGCAACAGTGGCTGTGGGGAGACATTCATTTGCTTGCGGCACGTTTGCTGGGCAAGGCCATAGTTCCGGTGAACTATCTATAAAAAATTTAGAAAGAAGGCTAACAGCCCTCCTACAATCGTACTATAAAGGTACGAAAAGCACTGTGCAATCGTCAAGTAATTTTTTTGAAAGTTGGAGATTTTGTTTCCTTTTGGTGTTTCCGCCACACTCCCTATCCGCCACTGCAGAATACCACCATCACCGAGCCCAACCCATAAGCTACATCTTGGAAAAATTTTACAAAAAAATCCAACAACTCTTGCCAAAAACGCATTTTTTTTCATCTCCAAGCCTATAATATATATGCAAGGAAAACTACTTGGAGGAAAAATGCTAACAGAAGCCGAATTACAGAAAAAGTGGGAACGTCTCACCTTTACTGACGATTTCATCTTTTCCCGCGTCATGCACGACGAGAATATTTGTCGTCAGGTGGTGGAGCTGATTCTTGGAGTACGGATTGGAGAAAAATTTTCTCCCAGGGTTCTTAGGGGCGGGAGCCCCTAAGCGGTGCTGGGAAAGGATGGGGTTTTAGGGGAAGGAAAACCCCGCTTCCGAGTAGAGGGGTGTCCTTCCCCTAAAGAATGAATCATCATGGATGTGTTTTTACGTGATGAAAACCGCATTATCAATGTGGAAGTGCAAACTGGTCACAAAAAGGAGCTACCAAAACGAAGCCGTTACTATCAAAGCGTGGCAGATGTGTCCACAACTTCAACTGGAACAAAATACCGAGATTTACCAGAAAATATCCTCATCTTCATCTGTACTTTTGACCCTTTTAATAGAAATTTCCCCCGCTACACCTTCCAGTATATCTGCAACGAAGATAAACGACTCAAGCTAAAGGATGGTT
>JAFYWB010000073.1 GCA_017549025.1 Treponema sp. | reverse complement strand
CACAGTTACATCGATCCCAACAACCAGCATCCCTACGATGACAAGACCAAGAAAATATTTTACAATGTCAAAAATCAAAAAAATACACTCCCGGGGTTCTTAGGGGCAGGAAGCCCCTAAGCGGTGCTGGGAAAGGATGGGGTTTTAGGGGAAGGAAAACCCCGCTTCCGTGTAGAGGGTTGTCCTTCCCCTAAAGAATGGAGGCTGGACAAAATGGTAGAAGAGCTGAAAACTATTGAGGTTGGATTTACTGACTACATCGCCGCTCGTCAGAAGGAGTTTGACTGGTTCCGTCAGGGAAAAGAACAAGGGTATGAGGAAGGTCTAGAACGTGGAGCCCACCAAAAAGCTCTGGAAACAGCAAGAATGTTCCTCTCCTACGGTGATTCCCCAGAAAAAGTAGCCCTGTGTACCAAGCTCCCACTGGATGTGGTACAAGGATTAATGCAAGACTAGTTCTAATTTTCTGCACTTTTACATTTACACTTAATCTGTTATACTGTCATCATGAAACATACAGCAACCCTTACGGTGCGCTCCTACGAGTGCGATTCCTATAATCATGTAAATAATGCCGTTTATTTGAACTATCTTGAATATGCCCGCATGGAATTTCTTCGTGCCATCAATTTTGACTACGAGGGAATTGTGGCTGCAGGCTACTATCTCTACGTTACCCACATTGATATTTTTTACAAGGCTTCTGCCGTTTTGGGAGACAAGCTTTTTATTGATGTGGAGCCCATCAAAACAAAGGCCATGTCAGGTATCTTTCACCAGTTGGTTCGTAAAGAAGATGGAACCATCTGTGCTACAGCAGAAGTATCCTGGGCCTGTGTCACCAAGGAAGGCCGCCCCGCACCAATTCCCAAGGAATTCATGGTAGAGGGAATGGCAGCTACAAAATAAGAGCTCCCTTCCCCGCCACTGAACAAAAACTTTTTAGAAAATAGTTTCGATTGGAACCAGACCAAACTGGGCGCCATAGTCTCTGGCCAGCTGAGCATGGGCTATGGTGTTTTCACTTTGGTGAGCATCGGAATTGCAGATGACGGTCGCTCCAGAGGCTGCCACTAGCTCCCAAAACCGATTGTAGGGATACAGCTGGCCAGCCTTTCCCACCTGATTTGCTCTGGCTAAGCCAAGACCATTGATTTCCACTGGCAGCTTGCAGTCAATGGCGGCCTGTAACACATCTTTCAGACCAGCTTCAATGTCAGCATCCCACTGGCGGCCACTGGCCATCACCAAGTCGGGATGAGCCACAAAGGCAAAGAGGCCACTAGCAATGCCATCCACCACACCAGCAAAATAACGGCGAAGCTCCCGCTTTGACGTTACCACAGGTATGTAGGGCAAGTCTTGGCCGCCAGCCACCCAATGAGGACCAAAAACTAAGTAGTCAGCTCCCCAGCGGCCTAAAAGCTCATCCTTGTACCAGCTATACAGCCGTTTGTCGTACTCACACTCAAAGCCCAAGTAAATAGGAAAATCCACCGTGGTGGCCGCTTCACGTACCGCCTTCACATAGTCTTCAGTTTCAGCCTCTGTCATTCTGATTTCTGGCCAGGTATTCAGCTGACGGGCAGACTGATCACCACCTCCCTGCCAGAATGTTGAATCTGATTCAGGATAGGGACAGTGATCAGAAAAACCCAAGGCGGTACAGCCGGCAGACTGGGCTACCTGCACATAGTCAGGAACCCAGCCCTCCGCATGACCACAGAGATAGGTATGGGTGTGGAAATTAGAGATTCCAGCCAATTACACCTTCTCCAATGCCTGCTGAATGTCTGCAATAATGTCTTCCACATTTTCCAGACCACAGGAGAATCGAATCATGCCAGCGTTAATTCCAGCGGCTTCCAGCTGCTCATCAGTAGCCTGACGGTGAGTGGAGCTAGCAGGATGCAATACGCAGGTACGAATGTCAGCCACGTGGACAACACGGGAAGCCAGCTGCAGAGAATCCATAAATCGAACAGCAGCCTCACGTCCACCTTTAATAACAAAGGTAATAACACCGCTACAGCCGTTCTGCAGGTACTTTTTCACCAGCTTCTTGTCCTGACTCTTTGGCAGGCCGGGATAGATTACAGACTCAATCTTGTCGCTGCAATTCAAGTATTCAGCCACAATGGAAGCGTTCAAGCTGTACTGACGCATACGAACTGGCAAGGTTTCCAAGCCCAGATTCAACAAGAAGGCAGCGTGAGCAGACTGATAAACACCCAAATCACGCATAATCTGCATTCGAGCCTTGATGATAAAGGCCATTTTGCCAAAATCTCTAGTGTACACAACACCGTGGTAGCTTTCGTCAGGAGTGTTAAAGTCGCTGAACTTGTCCCCAACAGTCCAGTCAAAGGAACCGCCGTCAACAATTACACCGCCCACCTGCAATGCATGGCCGTCCATGTACTTGGTGGTGGAGTGAACCACAATGTCTGCACCCCACTTCAAAGGCTGGCACAAAGCTGGTGTAGCAAAGGTGTTGTCAATTACCAAAGGAACACCCTTTTCGTGGGCAGCCTTGGCAAAGCGTTCAATATCCAGCACTCGCAGGGCAGGATTGGCAATGGTCTCTCCGAATACCAGCTTTGTATTCTTGCGGATAGCCTTGCGAATCTGGCCAGGAGTAGCATCGGGAGAAATCCAAATACAATCGATTCCCATTTTCTTGAGGGTAACGGACAAGAGGTTAATAACGCCACCGTAAATGGTGGAAACAGCTACAACGCTATCGCCAGCCTTACACAGGGTCAAGATGGTACACAAAACAGCAGACTGACCGCTGGAGGTAAGCATGGCACCAATGCCACCTTCCAGTGTAGCAATCTTCTTTTCTACTGCATCACAGGTGGGGTTTGCAAAACGGGAATACATAAATTCCGTGGGCATGTCGAACAGCTGGGCAATGTGCTCGGTGGAGTCAAAGCAATAAGTGGTGCTCTGAACGATGGGAACAACACGAGGCTCTCCATTCTTTGGAGTATAGCCAGCGTGGAGGCATTCTGTTTCAATCTTCATAATTTTCTCCTTTGTAAAAATAAAGCCTGCATCGTGAAGCACAGGGCACGTGGAAACCACTGTACCGAAATCTCCACAAAGCAGGCTCTTTGGATAATAGCGTATCCTAAATTACACAACACCCTGGGCAATCATGGCCTGGGCAACCTTCAGGAAGCCTGCAATGTTAGCACCAGCCACGTAGTTGCCTTCCATACCGAACTGCTTAGCTGCAGCGTAGGCATTGTCGTGGATATTCTTCATGATACCCTTGAGCTTTTCGTCAACTTCCTCACGGCTCCAAGACATGCGGATGGAGTTCTGGCTCATTTCCAATCCAGATGTTGCTACACCACCTGCATTAGAAGCCTTTCCGGGAGCGAACATAACTCCAGCACCCTGGAATGCTGTTACAGCATCTGGGGTAGAGGGCATGTTGGCACCTTCTGCCACCAGCTTTACACCGTTAGCAATCAGAGCCTTTGCTTCATCACCGTTCAACTCGTTCTGAGTAGCACAGGGGAAGGCACAGTCACACTTTACAGACCAAGGACGCTGACCTTCGGTGTAGGTTGCACTAGGATACTTGTCTGCATATTCCTTAATGCGTCCACGCTTTACGTTCTTCAATTCCTTTACAAAGGCAAGCTTTTCAGCATCGATTCCATCGGGGTCATAGATGAATCCAGAGGAGTCAGACAGGGTCACAGGCTTTGCTCCCAGCTGAATCAGCTTTTCTACACAGAACTGAGCTACGTTTCCAGAACCAGATACGGTACAAACCTTTCCCTTGAAATCCTCTCCCTTCACAGCCAGCATGTTCTGGGCAAAGTATACACAACCATAACCGGTTGCTTCGGGACGAATCAGAGAACCACCGAACTGCAAGCCCTTTCCAGTGAATACACCAGTGAATTCGTTGCAAATCCGCTTGTACTGGCCGAACATATAGCCAACCTCACGGGCACCAACACCAATGTCTCCAGCAGGAACGTCAGTGTCTGCACCAATGTGGCGATACAGCTCAGTCATAAAGGACTGGCAGAATCTCATTACCTCGGCATCAGACTTGCCACGAGGATCAAAGTCGGCACCACCCTTACCGCCACCCATGGGCAAGGTAGTAAGGCTGTTCTTGAATACCTGCTCAAAGCCCAAGAACTTCAAAATACTCAAATTAACGGAGGGATGGAAACGAATACCACCCTTGTAAGGACCGATGGCGCTGTTATACTGAACACGGAATCCACGGTTCACCTGTACCTTTCCAGAATCGTCCAGCCAAGGCACACGGAACATAATGACACGCTCCGGCTCCACAATTCGCTCCAAGATGGAGTTGGCTTCCAGTTCAGGCATTTTTTCTACCACTGGCTCCAGAGACTCCAACACCTCCTGGACAGCCTGCAAATACTCGCTTTCGTGGCCATTCTTTGCCTGCACCTGCTCCCAAACCCGCTTTACATAAGCGTTCTTCATAGTCATTACCCCCAAAGGCTATAAAATAATCTACTTAAATTTTAGTAAAAACTCTGTAATATTACCACAAAAAAGCCATTTTCTACAATACAAGTAGGAAAAGAAAAGACAATTAAAAAGAAATATGGTATTATTTTAAGAAAGAGGAGAAAATCTTATGCTGTATCCATTTATGACCTTGCCAGACGAAACAGAAATTGTCCATTCAGAAATCATAATGAAGGATAAACAGGAAACTGTCAAAGTTTATATTGAACGTCCCATTGATGGTGGATTTGCCAGTGCAACCTGCTGGTTACCAGATTATACTTGGGAAAATATAACAGACTTCTCACCTCAAGACATTGATTATTTTTCAGATATAATCCATTCGGGAGCTCATTTGTTCTTTGAATTTGCCCGTGCAGGGGGAAGAAGGAGCAGTTTCCATATTGAAAATCACACTTTACTTTGATAAAATTGCCAACAGAATTTTGTAGTATATGGAGATTCCGTAGTGGCAAGAAAAATCATATTTCTATTGTATAGTTCCTTGGCAATTTTTTGCGTTGGGCTTCTTCTTTACAATAATTTTTTTAATGAAGAAGCTGCAATTCTTCTTGAAAACAAACACGCCTTTACATTTTTTGTTGCCCTCCTTGTGGGATTGTTCCGAATGTACAATGGTAACACTAAAAAAAAATCATTGTCTTATTATAAAAAAAATTACAAGGACTTTATACGAGATTCATTTTCTAATGATAAGAAATCTCTGAAAAAGCTTTTGAAAGCCATAAAGCTATTGAATGAAGACAAATTTGATAAATCAATTCAACTATTGGAATCCTTGTTACCAGACTGCAAAACCCTCAATGAAAAATATGTAACAAAGCTGTTTCTTGCTTTAAACCATGAGGAAACAGGTGATACTGATAAAACCTGCCTAATTTATGAAGAATTGATTCAATATGGACTTGCAGACAGTATAATATATTCAAATGTAGCAAATTCATATAGAAAAAATGGCCAGACAGAAAAGGCAATAGAAGCGTGTAAAAAGGCCCTTCTAATCGATTCAAAAAATACCTTTGCCTATAATAGTCTTGCAGGGATATATTTTATAATGGGTGAGTTTGACAAAGCCATAGAAAATGCAAAAAAAGCCCTAGAATATGACCCTAAAATCCTTCCATCAATCAAATATCTCATCATCATCTACACATTATTGGAAGATGAAGAAGAATGTGAAAATTATAAAAAGAAAGCGCTTGCAAACGGCATGACTAAAAAAGAGTTAGAGGAAATGCTCGCTAGTTACTGCTGAATAATCCCGGCTCAGCAACAATTCAGACAGATTCTCAGCCACATTACGGACATAATGAGGATTATTGAAATCCGTTCATTTGAAATCATACGCAAGTGGACAGAAACCTTTGGAGAGGTTAAATTTTACTGCTAAATTCTTTTTATTTAAGAAAATAAAAGAGAACATCACTCCTCCACAAAGAATAGGATTTTTCTCACCTCGATTGCAAGAATCTCCAAAAAGTGGCATTATGTGGGCATGAATATCTTGTTACAGATTGGCATTGTCCTTGGCATCTGTTTGGTAGGAGAAGCTATTTCCTCCATACTGCCCTTTATCCTTCCGGGAAATATCATCGGAATGATAATCATTTTCACCCTGCTTTTGGTGCGGGTAATGAAGATTGACCACATCCGTCAAAAGGCTCAGTTCTTAAAGCAGAACATGGCGTTTTTTCTTGTTCCTTCCAGTGTTAGCATCATCCAGCACACCGAGCTGCTGAAAGAAATATTGATTCCCCTGCTGGTTATTAGTATGGTTTCCACTATTCTTACCTTTTTGGCCACAGCCTTTGCGGTAAATCTCACCATGAAGCTTACCCAAAAGAAAAAATCTGTCCCACAGACTCATTCCCAAGGAGACGACAATGAATGAGACACTTATAACCCTCTGGACAACCTTTATCAACTCACCATTTTTTGGTCTGTGTCTTTCCATCTTTTCCTATCAGCTGGGACTGGTTATCTACAAAAAATGGAAGCATCCCATTACCCATCCCCTGCTGATAGCTATTGTAGTCTGCTGTCTGTTTTTGGGCTTTACGAAAATCCCCTACGAAAGCTACTATGTTGGTGGCTATATGATAGCCATCTTCCTGTCTCCAGCCACCGCTATTTTGGCAGTATCCATGTACGAGCAGCTGGAAACCTTAAAGAAAAATATTCTGCCTATTTTGGTGGGTACAACCGTGGGAGCCATCACCGCTGTAGGGAGCATTATCATCATGGGAAAATGGTTCCACTTGGACTGGAACGTTATTCTTTCTCTGACTCCCAAGTCTGTTACCACCGCCATTGGATGGAGCCTTACGGAGGCCTTTGGTGGAATTCCTGCCATCACCGTAGCGGGTATTATCATTACTGGTAACTTTGGTGCCTTGGTTTGTCCATCCTTGGCTAAGCTGTTCAAGATAACAAACCCAGTGGCCATCGGAGTTGCCATGGGAACCAGCAGTCACGTAACAGGTACCACCAAGGCCCTGGAAATGGGCGAGGTAGAAGGAGCCATGAGTGGTCTTGCCATTGGCTGTGCAGGAATTGCCACTGTAATATGGTGCGCTATTCTCCCCCTCACCTGATTTTGCCGTGAGCCACCCATCATCCGTGTTCCAGGATTTTTCCACTGTTCAAGAAAATCCCGCTTACCTGCAGGAGCAGCTTATTACCTACATCGGAAACAAGCGCGCTCTTTTAGATTTTATTGGACAGGGGATTTCCATTGCACAAAAGGAATTACATAAAGAGAAGCTTTCTCTCTTTGACTGCTTCTCTGGCTCTGGGGTGGTGGCTCGCTATTTCCGGCAGTTTGCAAGCCAGCTGTGGGTCAATGACTTGGAGCTGTATTCGGCCATCATCAACCGCTGCTATCAAAGCAACAAGGCACAGGCAGACACTCAAGAATTGCGTCAGCTCCATCTTCAGCTTTGTCAGCAGCTGGAAAACCAGCCTTTAGAACCAGGCTTTATTTCCCGCCACTATGCGCCTACAGATGACACCAATATCCAGCGGGGAGAACGGTGCTTTTACACCACCCGCAACGCCCGATTCCTAGACACCGCTCGCAAGCTCATTGACCAGCAGGTGCCACCTCAGCTACAAGACTTTTTTCTTGCCCCATTGCTTTCTCAAGCCTCCATTCATGCCAACACCTCTGGCGTGTTCAAGGGATTTTACAAAAACAAGGAAGGAGTAGGTCAATTCGGTGGCACAGCCCGTGAAGCCCTGCAACGCATTGCAGCTCCCATTACCCTGCCCTATCCCGTATTTAGCAACTTTTCCTGCCACGTAGAGGTACTGCAACAGGAGGCCCAAGCTGCAGCCCAACAATTACCTCCCGTGGATGTAGCCTATCTTGACCCGCCCTACAATCAGCATCCCTATGGCTCCAATTATTTTATGCTGAATCTCTTAGCCACAGGACAGGAGCCTGATGAAGCTGAAATAAGTAAGGTTTCTGGCATTCCAAATAACTGGAATCGCTCTCAGTACAACAAGGCTCGCTATGTTCAACAGGCTTTGGAAAACCTTATTGCCACTATTCCCGCTGCCTTCCTGTTGATTTCCTTTAACTCCGAGGGATTTATTAAGCCTGCTCAAATGGAACATCTCCTTGGAAAATACGGAAAAGTCCAGCGATTGGAATGTAATTACAACACCTTCCGAGGCTCCCGCAACCTGCAAAATAGAAATATTCACGTAACAGAATACTTGTACGTGGTAGATAAACGATAGCTGTATCACACTTTTCCTTCCCGCCTCCCCGTGATATACTGATGAGGTGAAACGAATTATCATCATTACGGGAGCTAGCTCTGGAATCGGCCATGAATTTGCCTGGCAGATTATGCAATTTCGTCATGGAGATGAAATGTGGCTAGTGGCCCGCAGAAAAGAGCGATTGCTGGAACTGAAAGCTGAACTGGAATCCACACTGGAGCAACAAAATCGCAACACAGGGGACAAATCCCCTGTGATCAAGGTGATTCCAGAGGATATTTCTGGAAGACAAGGCTACCAGCTTTTTTCAAGGCTCTTTGCAGAAGAAGCCCAAAGGGGAGACTTTATCATAGATACCTTGGTGAACAACGCAGGCTTTGGCACCTACGGCCCTTTTGAAGAAACTCCTGTGGAACGAGAACTGGAAATGGTGGAGCTGAACATCACCTCTCTCACAGGAATCTGTGGGGCGGCCTTGCCCTACCTTGCCAGTGGCAGCAGCATTATCAATGTGGCAAGCCTTGCAGCCTACATCCCCTTGGGAAACTTTGCCGTTTACGCCGCCTCAAAATCCTACGTACGGAACTTTTCCCTAGCCCTTGCTGCCGAGCTGAAAAACAAAGGCATTCACGTTCTGGCCCTGTGCCCAGGCTCTGTCTCCACCGAATTTGCCAATGTGGCCTCCAATGGAGCCCGAAAAGAAGTGCTGGGCGGAAAGCCTGTAGACAAGGTTGTTCGTCATGCCCTTATCTGCCAGCAAAAAGGCAAGAAAATCGCATTGTGGGCCTTTAAGTGGAAGTTCAATGCCTTTATGAGCCGCTTCGTAGGCCACTATTTCTTTGCCCGACACACGTATCTGCACGAGAAGCGCCCACATCAGTAAACACGAACAGCATCCCGGGAGCCTGAATCCTCAACTCTATCCCGGGAAGCAGGGGAACCAAATTTATCTTGGGAAACTGGGAAACAGGAACATCATCTCTGTGGGCTGGGGAACCCTACCCCGCCTTACGCTTCGCAAGCTCAGAGTTCGGCTGGGCAGGGAACTCCCCAGCCCCCATGTATAATTTT
>JAFYWB010000072.1 GCA_017549025.1 Treponema sp. | reverse complement strand
TTGTGTTGTGTTGTGTTGTGTTCAGGGATTGTACTGTGGGAAATTTACTTGTCAAGAGGTTTGCAGAGAACAAGTCAATTTTTTTTACGCTAAGATACAATTTTTACACTCCAATACACTGGTTGCCCAGCAAAGCCGAGGCACCAAAAATAAAATTTCTATAGCAAATATTATAATGCAATTTTTTCATTTGTCTAGGATTCGTGAGGTATTCTGGAGAAAAATTATGAATTATGATGCCACAGGTCTTCGGAAAATCTACGATTTTCCTAGGGGAAAGTGATTTTTACGTACGGGGTGTAAGATTCAGCTAATACTACAAGCACTATTGGACAAACCCCAGATTTTACGTAGCAAAATCGAATCTGGCTTTCAGCCCTTGACCAGAAACTTCAAGCATTTTATCATTATTTACAGGGTGGTGTGGTGGAATCTGACCTGACTCAAACTATCTCAGATAGTATCACAACCCTGAAAAATAATTCCAATGAGAGGAGGTTTTACATGACATGGACAGTTAAAATGACTGATGCTCGATATGATGGCTACGAGGAAGGTTTTGATGAAGGCTTTACAGCTGGCCGTGAAGATGGACTCCAACAAGGAGCCTACCAAAAAACTTTGGAAATGGCTCGAAAACTCATTGCTCGTGGTGATTCTCTTGAAGAAATTGCTGATATTTCTGGGCTTTCCATGTATCAAGTACAATCACTGATATCAGGTTTGGAGTAATTGTGAAAGAGATTCCCATTATTTATGAAAATAACGAAATCCTCATTGTAAACAAGGGCGCAGGCTTGGCGGTACAGGGGGGAGAAGGGGTCAAAAATCCCTTGGATTCCCTGCTGAGTGAACAGCTTGGTGCCAAGGTGTATCCGGTGCATCGGCTGGATAAGGAAACCTCTGGCCTTTTGGTGGTGGCAAAAACCTCTGCTGCCGCTGGTTTGTGGACAGGACTTATTGCTTCTGGTCAGGTAAAAAAAGAATATCAGGCTCTGTGCTTTGGGCTGGTGCAGGGGCTAAAATCAAGATCCGCCTTGGGAAAAACTGGGCGACTGACTCAGCGGGTGCAGGTGGCAGGTGCAGGAAAGACGGCTGAAACCTTTTATCAGGTGGCAGGAGTTTTTCCTGCAGCTGAAATTGCTGGTATGAAAGAACAGCTAGCTGACTTAGGCGAAAATCCCTTGTTCTCCCTAGTGAATCTTACTCTAGGCACTGGCCGCACCCATCAAATCCGCATTCACTTGGCTCAGGCTGGCTGCCCCATTTTGGCAGATGACAAGCACGGTAACTTTAAGGTAAACAAGCTGGTAAAAAAAGCGGTGGGCATAAAGACCTTACAGTTGGCCGCCACCCGCCTTACCATTCCCTTGGAGGGGAGAGCCACCACCTTTCAGATTCCTCTGCCACCCCACATGGAAGCAGCCCTGGCAGTTTTGAAAAATCCCTCCCTGTCCTGACTGAAAGCTGTTCCTTGTGTCATTCTAGCTGTGGCTTGAAAAATAATTTGACACCTGGGACAGGGCTTTTTTGTTGGCTGTAGGATTTTTTTCCAGCATGGAGATAAAGTCCTCTGCCTCAATGCGAATCACCTGTACCTGGGTTTCCGCCATGGCAGATTCCTCTCGGCTTCTTCCCAAAATACAAGGAAGCTCCCCAAAGAAATCCCCGGGATGGCATTGCTGGATGTGGTGCTTTCCGGTAATCTGAACTTGTCCCTGGGCAAGGAAATAAACCCATTCCCCCTGATCTCCCTCCTGGTAAATCATTTCTCCGCTCTTGTAGTCCGTGGCCGCTGCCATCCGCAGAATAAAATAATCTGGATCAATAAACAGCAGTCTCCGCAGCACCAGATGAAGCTGTGTCTCATCTCGGCCAGGCAGCAGATACAGCTCACCTAACAGCAGCTGATCAAAAAACTGGTGGACAAAAAGTGCCTGGGCAAAGAACAGGAACAGGATAAAGAACACGAAAACCTTCAACAGCAGGATGATGATACTGCTCATAACGCCATAAATCATGTTGTAGGTGGTGGTGTTCTGAAGCATGGAGGAAAAAAAGCTAAAGGCAAAGAAGGTTAGGGTACAGGCTGCTGCAGCCAGAATACAGTGCTTCCATCGGGGATGTGTTCTAGTGGCCACTTTAAAGCAGATGGTCACAAAGCTAAACATCAAGGTGGCTGGCAAGAATCGTACCAGTCGGTTGCTCTGGGCAATTATCACTGGGGGAATCAGCTCCTGTAAAAAGCTTGTTTCCAGCAGTGTTCTTCCAGAAGTCAGCACAAAAATCGCCAGAGCAATCACCACCACCAGCAGCACCTCTCCAGCCACCACAATCAGCTGAGACACCAGGGGCCGCACCACCAGCTCCTTGTGAAAGATGCAGCCGATTCCCTTCATGGTGGAGTTAAACAGTCGGCGGGCCATCCAGAAGATAAAAACACCCACAACGATATTGAACACAATTCCCCCCTGGAAATCCAGCACCGAATTCACCAAATGGGAAACATCAAGGATTTGGGAAAATCCCGTGTCAAATTGGTAGAGATTGTTCAGCACCGAGGGACTTGCCTTCAGCACTCGAATCAAAATCACGGCACACATAATCACCACTGGCAGCAGGGAGAACAAAAAGCTAAAGGCACAGGCAGATGCGTATGTTATTAAATCGTTCTGAATAAAGAAATTCCCTGTGAGAAAGGTTTCCTGAACAAAGGTTCTCAGAGTGTATCGCTTGGTTTTGGGTGCGGAGGAATTCTGCTGCTCCATACTTTCACTATATCCCAAATTCAGTGGAAAGGCTAGAAGAATAATTCTAGCCAAAAAATTTGACTTCTAGCCAGTATTGTAGCCTATTCTTGGAAGAAGTGTTGTTTTTTGTTACAATCCACAATGTTTTAGGAGGATGTATGAAGCAGATTGAGGTGGTTGCCGCAATTTTTACTAAAATGAGCTTTGAAAAGGGCTACGAGATTTTTTGTGTTCAACGTCCGGGGCCAAAGCCAGGTAAAGAGCCTAAGGAAACAGACTTCAAATGGGAGTTCCCTGGAGGAAAAATTGAAGAGGGGGAAAGCCACGAGGATGCCCTTAGGCGAGAGATTTGGGAGGAGCTGCAAACCACCATTTCTGTGGACGATTTTCTCATGACGGTGGAGCATGAGTATTCTAATTTCAAGGTAAAGCTCCATTTTTATTACTGCACTCCCAATGGTCCCTTCGAAATTCAAGAACACATTGATTCGTGCTGGTGCGATTTGGATACCATCGAAAAGCTGGATTGGGCCGAAGCAGACTATCCAGTAATCAAGCGATTGCAGGAAATACAGGATGGCGAGCAGCTGGAACGATTTTGGAGCATGACTTGCTAGGCAGGTATGACGGACAAGTCATGCCATGACTTGTCCGTCATGGGGAGTTTGCTCCTTTGACTGGCCGTCTATTTCAAAATTATTATTTTTTCATCTTTTCTGTAACAAAAAGCAGCTTCTTTGGTTTGCTCTTTTGAAACCAATCAGATATAATCTATTGCAAAGAGTCAAATAAACATGAAAAAAATACTTTTTTTTGCAATAGTATTGAATCTTGTACCTCATTTTTGGGCTTCCACTCCAGAGCTCAAGGAGTTAATGCGTCAGTCTCAGCCCTTTGACCGAGGTGCTTCCTTGTCAGCCTCCGTTGACGCCCTCATTACCTCAAAGAAAGGAAACGAAACGGTAATGCAATACAACATGTACACCAATCGTAGCCAGGGAAAAATCAACGTGATGATTGCCTTTTTTGCTCCCAACTCCTTCGACGGAACCAGAATCCTTACCTCGGTTCCAGAGGAAGGAGGCGTTCCTGGTGTTGCCATCAAGTTCAAGTCATTTTTTGCCACCATGAAGATTCCTTTTGTAAGCTCAGACATGTCCTTCTTTGGCATGGACTTCAACACGGGAGACATGAATCCTCGAAATTCCTCCTTTGACCACTATACCTTATTGGAAACAACTGTTTTGTCAGACGGAAGTGCAGGCTGCATTGTGGAAGCTTATCCTCTGGAAAACAAACTGTACCACCGAATCATCCATCACGTAGACATTGAAAAAAAGATTATTGTTAGAAGCGAAATGTACAACAAGAAAAACGAGCTGGTCAAATTGCTAGAGGTGCTAGAATGTGTAGCCATTCAGGATATTTGGTCAGCTACCAAGGTACGAATGCAGGATCTTAAGTCTGGCTCCAATACAGTTCTGACCTACAAGAGTCTCGTGTATCATGGAGATTATACTGCCTATGTAAACGAAGCCTTCCTGAAAACTGGAGAGCCCCAATAAATTCCTGCCTTATATAAAGTGTTCTCCAAATTTGGAGACACTTTTAGGTTGCCCCTTCCCTTTACCTAGAAATCCTTTTACTGTATACTCTTAAATGTTATGGAAATTAGCTTTGTAATGTTAAAGCCTGGTGTAGTTAATCGCCGGATTGTGGGAGAGGTTATCTCTCGTTTTGAGCGGAAAGGATTGCAGTTGGTGGGAATGAAGATGATCCGAGTTTCCGACGAGACAGCTGCCAGTCACTATGCCGAACATTTTGGAAAATCCTTTTATCAGGATCTTGTAGATTATATTACCAGTGGCCCTGTGGTGGCCATGGCATGGCAGGGAGACGACTGTGTTGCCTTGATTCGTAAGCTGGTGGGAGCCACCAAGCCATCTGATGCCCAGCCCGGGACCATTCGTGGAGATTATTGTACCCATACAAACCACAATGTTGTCCATGCCTCAGACTCTCCAGAAAGCGGTAAGCGAGAAGTGTCCTTGTACTTCAAGGATGAAGAGCTGTGCTTCTGGAAGGACGAGCTGGAATGTTGGATGTAAGGGGGAAAGAGGATGAACGCTAAGTCAGTAGGTGTTATTGGTGCTGGTGCTTGGGGAACAGCCGTTGCTCAGGCCTTGGCTCGTGGTGGAAACACTGTGGAGATTTGGGCTCGTGAGCAGGAGGTTGTGGATGGTATCAATCATGATCACGAAAATAATCGATATCTGCCAAAGTTCAAGCTTTCCGAAAATCTTACCGCCTCTACAGACATACTCAAGGTGGCTCAGGACAAGGAATTCTTGATTTTAGCCAGTCCTTCCTTGTATTTGGCTTCTACAGTAACCCAGTTGCTGGAGGTTCCTTCTATAAAAGATGGTTCTACCTGTATTGGTGTCCTAACAAAGGGCTTTGTTCCCTCCGACAAGGGGCCTCGCCTTATCCTTGAAACACTGGAAGAGGTTCTGCCTCCTGTCTACGCCAAGAGCTTAGTCTATATTTCTGGCCCTAGCCATGCTGAGGAAGTTGCCATGGGCAAGCTCACTGGTCTTATTGCCGCCAGCGAAAACCCCATGAACTCCATCCGTTTCCGAGAATTGCTTCGTGTCCGTGGTCTCATGGTATATTCCAGCCTTGACGTTATTGGTGTGCAGATTTGTGCCGCCGCCAAAAATGTTATCGCCGTGGTGTTCGGAAGTCTCGATGCTGTGGCTGAAACTTCTGACTTGTTCGGAGACAATGCAGAATCCCTGCTGCTGGCAGCTGGTCTTGATGAAATCAGAACCTTGGGCTTTGCCATGGGAGCTACCCATGCAGAAACCTTCAGTTCCATTGCTGGCGTAGGAGACTTGGATGTAACCTGTCGTAGTAAGTATGGCCGTAACCGTCGCTTTGGACATGAAATTATCCAGAAGGATTTGTTGGGAAAGTTCTCTAACTTGGACGATTTGATTGCTCGCATTGGAGAAGTTGGTTATTTGCCAGAAGGGGCAGTGGCTTGTAAATATATCCATCAAATTTGTGTAGAAAAGGGATTAAAACTTCCTATCTGTGATGGATTGTATCGAATCTTGAACAAGGAAATCGCTCCCTTGGACTTCATGTACGAGCTGCTCGGTCAGCCTTTGTTGGGTGTAAACTAAGGAGAATATCGTGGAATTTATTGATGGGGGAGTAGCTGCTCCCCAGGGATTTACCACCAACGGTGTGCTTTCTGGCATTAAGGCCAGCAGAACAAAGCCTGACACCGCCGTGATTTTTTCTGAAAGAATGTGCTCTGCCGCTGGTGTCTTTACCCAGAACAAGGTTCAGGCCGAATGTGTCAAGCTTTCCAAAAGCCACGTATCTGACGGCAAGGCTCAGGCCATCATCGTAAACTCTGGCAATGCCAATGCCTGTACTGGAGAGCAGGGAGCTCAGGCTGCCCGTCGTATGGCTCAGGCTATAGCAAACAAATTGCAGCTTCAGGAAACAGATGTGCTTGTCTGCTCCACTGGAGTTATTGGTCAGCAGCTTCCCGTAGAAAAGATTGAAGCAAAAATTGCTGATTTGGTAGCAGGTCTTTCCAAGGAAGGCCATCTTGCCGCTCGAGAAGCCATCATGACCACCGACACTCGCTACAAGGAAGCTGCGGTAGAAACGGTTATCGGCGGTAAGACTGTTCGCCTAGGAACCATGGCCAAGGGCTCTGGCATGATTCATATCAACATGGGAACCATGCTGGGCTTCATCACCACTGACTGCGCCATCTCCGCTGACATGCTGAACAAGGCATTACGAGAAAGCGTGGCTGGTACCTACAACTGTGTTTCTGTAGACGGAGACACCAGTACCAACGATACTCTGCTGATTCTTGCCAACGGTATGGCTGGAAACCCAGAAATCACCACGGAAAATCAGGATTACCAAGCCTTTTTGTCAGCCTTGAATCAACTGAACACCATCATGGCCAAGCGAATCGCCGCCGACGGAGAGGGTGCGGAGCACTTGGTGGAATGTCAGGTGCAGGGTGCAGCTTCTGTGGAGGATGCTCGTATTCTTGCCAAGGCTGTAATTTCCTCCAATCTGGTAAAGGCCGCCTTCTTTGGAAAGGATGCCAACTGGGGACGAATCCTCTGTGCCATGGGATATTCTGGCGGAAATTTCACCCCAGAAAAAACCAGCGTTTCCTTCGTTAGCAAGGCCGGAAGCATTCAAGTGTTCCAGCTGGGTGTTCCCCTGAACTTTGACGAGGAGCTTGCCCGAAAGATTCTGACTGAGGATGAAACCTGCATTATGGTGGAATTACAGGACGGAGCTTGTTCTGGTACCGCTTGGGGCTGTGACCTTACCTACGAATATGTGAAGATAAATGGAGACTACCGCACCTAATGCGGTATCAATACTTGCCCTGCAACTTTGCGGGGCTTTTTCATAGAGGATAGAGAAATGGATATTTGTAACGAAGACTGGGCGGACGTACTTGTTCAAGCCTTGCCCTATTTCAAGCAGTTTGTTGGAAAGACCGTAGTTGTAAAATACGGTGGAAATGCCATGCTCAACGAGGAGCTGAAATCTGCCGTTATGCAGGACATTGTACTCTTGAACACCATCGGTGTTCATGTGGTGCTGGTTCACGGTGGTGGCCCTGAAATCAATGCCATGCTGGAAAAAGTAGGCAAGGAATCCCGCTTTGTTAATGGCCTGCGGTACACCGACGGAGAAACCATGGAAATTGTGCAGATGGTTCTCACTGGTAAGCTGAATAAAGACATTGTTGGACTTTTGCTTCAAAATGGTGGTCGTGCAGTTGGTTTAAGCGGTGTAGACTCAGGACTGCTGCGGGCAAAAAAAATCGATTCCAACGGAGAAGATTTAGGCTACGTAGGTGATGTTACCGAAGTTAATCCAGAAATCATCCAA
>JAFYWB010000071.1 GCA_017549025.1 Treponema sp. | reverse complement strand
GTTCAGCCGAGCGGTACTAATAGGTCGTGAGGCTTGACCATATTATCGTTTCCATTACGCTGACTTTTGAATAGTTTCCTGGATATTCTATGGATTTAAGGCTAGACGCTTAATGGTGTCTGGCCTTTATCTTTTTAAATATAGTTATTGACAATACTTGTCCTGAGAGGCTGCTTTATGCTAAAGTTCATCCATGACACAGTATTGTATTTCCACCAGTAATGACCCACACCTTAACCTTGCCTTTGATTGCGATAAATGATTTAGAATCTCTATCTATTTTGTAAAACGAGTATGTAACTAATCAGTGATAGTTCTAACTGAGGAGCCTGTGGAGGTCTTGATAACTTCAAGGCGAGATGGAATACGGTTCTGCATTTCAGATACATGTGAAATGACACCTACACACCGGCCTTCCCGTACTTCCTCTAGAATAGAAAGGGCTTTATCGAGGGATGTTGGATCGAGGGAGCCAAAGCCTTCATCGATAAAAAGGGATTGAAGACTGATTCCACCCCGTTTTGAGGTGACAACATCGGTGAGGGCAAGGGCAAGGCTGATGGATACTATGAAGGTTTCTCCTCCTGATAAAGTTGAGCAAGGTCGATTCTTACCTGTGTAGGAATCGAGAACCTCTAAATCTAGACCTTTTGCACCGTTTCCAGTTTTATCTTTGGAAAAATGTAACGTATAGCGGCCGTCACTAATTCTTTTCAATCGACTGTTGGCACATGAAACTACCTGATCGAGATATACTCCTAAAATCCAAGTTGTAAGAGCTGTTTTTTTAGGATTTTTGTCAGAAATATCTGTGTAAAGCTGGTTGATTAATGCTTCTGTAGCTTGAATTTGTTTACGTTGTGATTCCAAATCAATCCAGTTTTGCAACGTATTTTTTATTTGTTCAGATTCTTTGAGGGCAATCTTGTAGGTTGAATCCAAATCATGAAGCTCTTGATTTAGACTCTTCTGTTGTTGCTCTCGATGAGTTAAATTTGTATGTGTTTCTTCCTGTGTTCCTGTGAGATTTTTTTCGATTTCACTCTTTTGAGTTTCTAGTTTAATGCGATGATTTTTCCATTGATAAATCTTTTCTTGGAATTGTTGGATAGACTCTTGACTTAAATATGCACTTAAAACCTGTTGTTTAGTATTGAAGTTCGATTCTGTGAGGATTTGATTTAAATCAGTTTGAATTTGAATCATTTCACTTTGTAAAGAATTAAATGATTCTGTTTGTTGTTGATAACGGGCAGTTGCTGCTGTGAAACATTGGTTATTGGACGAGATTTTTTCTTCATACAGGGTGATAGCGGCTTGTGTCTTTGTAAGCCAGCTATTCACATCGGTGTAAATTGATGAAATGGATTGACCTATAAAGCCATAGTCAGCGGCTGTTTGAAGATATTTACTTAAAAATTGCTTTTTTTCTTGAATAATTCCTGCAGTAGATGCAATTCGTTGATTAAGCTGTTGGATTTGGTTTTGTAATGGAGCTTGTATTTCGATATTTTGGTTGAGCTTTGATTGGAGTTCTTGTTGAAGCTGAGAGTTTTTATTCAATGATGTAATTCTATCTTCGAGAAATTGGTTTTCCTCTGTGAGGTTTATTAGAGTACGTGATAAATCATCCTTTGTTGTGGGAAGCTCGATGGTATTGAGCTGTTGAACGAGCTGGTTCAAGGATCCTTCTTCCTTTGAAATGTGGAGAAGCTGCTTATCAAGTTCAGTTTCTAGCTCAGTGAATTTTTTTTGTTCGTTGGAATAGTCGAAATCGGCAAAATCTGCATTTATGCCAGTTGAATTCCTTAAGGAGGGGTGATGGAGAGAGCCACAAACTGGGCAAGGAGTTCCTTCTTGAAGATGTTCTGCAAGCTGCTTGGCGTAGTTATGTTCCTTGTATGTTTCTAGCAGTTGTTTTTTTTCTTCAAGTTGAACCTTTACTGTGTTGGATTTAGAAATAGCTTTTTGAATATATTCTTCTTTTTCTTTGATGGCGGAGTTTAATTCATTATAACGGTTGAGTTCCTTGATGCTGAAATTAATTTGTTGAATAGCGGTTTTATTGTCTGTAAGCTTTTGGGTTAAATCCTGGAATTCTAGAGGAGAAAATGGTTCCAAAGAATTAAGTTTTTCTTGTAAATCATTTTTTTCAGTGGTAAGTATTTGTTGTTTTTCTTCAAGAACTGCAATTTCACTGCGATTTTTTTCATCAAGGGAAGATAGTTGGTCTAATTCATTTTGTAGGGAAATTCCACTGTTCAAGTCATGGAGTAGAGTTGTATTTTTTGCACAGGTTTCCTTTAGTTGGTGAAAATAATCCTTTTGTTCATCCAATTGTTGGGCTTCTGCTGCAAGATTTTCAATCTGTTTTTTTGTAGAAATGAGTTGCTGTGTAATTGTATCAAAAGATTGAGTGATTTTTTCCAGCTCTTTGATTTTAAGGTAGGCGGGAGTGGCCTTAACAGCAAGATTAATTTGTTGTTCTTGTGCAATAATTTCCTGTTCACCTTGCAGATGAAGGTTTAAATTTTGGCAAATACTATCGTAATTTTTAAATTCCTGAAGATTTTTCTTCAGTGTTGCAATTTCAAGCTCAGTATGGTGGAGCTTTTCTTTTAAGGTATTCTGTTTTTGAGTATTGTTCTCAAGAATGTCTTCGTATTCTTTGATTTTTTCTTTTTGCGTGTCCAAATCAAAATCACCAAAGGGTAGAAGCTGTAGCTCAATGGCTTTAAGCTTGGCTTTTTCTGCGTCAGCTTTTTCTTTTATGGTTTTAATGAGGTTTTCGTACTGTTCAAGGGGAAAAAGTTTTAGCAAGGTTTCCCGTTTTTCCTTGGAATTTTGCTTCAGAAACTCTGCAAACTCTCCTTGAGGCAAAAGAATAATGCGGGAAAATTCTTCCACCGTCAGTCCCATTAAATTTTCCAATGCCTTGTCGGCTTCAGACTTTTTGTTTTGAAGCAGCTCGAAGGTCGATTGATTTTTTTTGTATAATTCTACACTTTCAGCCTGTTTTGTTTCAGTATTTTTTTTTGTCAGGTGGACGGAGGGAAGAACTCGATGAATCTTGTAGCAGGTTTGGTGATGTAAAAAGGTGAAGGTGATGGCAGCTTCTTCGTGGGCAGCAACAAAATCTGATCGAAGCTCATTGCCAGTAACCTTGGAACGCTCTCCGGGAAGCTTGCCGTACAGGGCATAGGTGATGGAGTTGAAAATGGTGGATTTCCCAGCACCAGTTTTGCCACAAACAAGAAACATATCTCCTAGCTGGGTAAAATCGATGGTTTCTTGGCGGAAGGGGCCGATATTTTTAAGTACAATTTCCAGTGGCTTCATTTTATTTCCTCCAAAATCTTTTTGAATAGCTCCAATTCCTGACTAAAATTCTTTGGAAGCTCTTGATACATGTCTTCCATGAAGGCGGTAAATAGCTGAGCTGTGGGTGTGCCCTGTTCACCTGCATCTTGAATCAGCTGGCGCCGTTGCTCCATGGTGGCGGAACTACTGTTGATAGTGGCAAAATCTTGTCGGTAAGACAAAAGGTATGGATAGCGAGGCTGCAGCAAGGCAATGGGATTTTCCTTGGGGAACAGGTCCGTGGATGAAATTTCTAGATAACAATCTTTGTATTTGCTGTATTTTCCTTCTTTGTCTTGATAAAAATCCTCAAAGCTACCTTCCAGTCGGCACACCTGATGCAGTGTTTCCACGGGGATTTTGCTAACTGAAAGTACAGGCTTAGAATCTCCAGAAGGATTTTCACTTTGGGGATTCAATTCTACCTTGAGAAAGGCATTTGTATTTTCAGCCTCGCTGAAGGAATAGGCTAAAGGGGAGCCTGAATACCAAATCTGCTTGTCACCGGGATTTTGACAGCGATGAAGATGGCCTAAGGCCACATAATCAAAGTCTTGGAAGAGGCTCGCATCTACCAGTTCGGCGGTACCAATAAAAACTCGCTCTGAATCAGAGGAAAGAGCGCCTTGGGTAAAAAGATGAGCCACCAACACCTTTGCTAGCTGAGGATGATGCTCCTGGTGATAACGAAGAATTTGCTGGATGGCAGTTTGAATCATGTCCTGCTGGTGAGTTTGTCCGTCTTGGAGAAAGTTTGGATTCATAAAAGGCAGGGAATAGAAGGCCACAGAATCGATAATAACGGGATTAAGCACATCTTCCATGGTGGAGGCAATATGAATCCTTTGGAATTTTAGCATGGAAGCTGCAAAGGCCAGACGACGCTGGGAGTCGTGGTTGCCAGGAATAATGATAATGTGTAAATGGGGGAGTTTTTCCTTGAGCCGTGTGAGAAAGGCATCAAACAAGGCTACTGCTTCTGGCGGGGGAACAGCCCTGTCGTACACGTCACCTGCAATCACCAAGGCTTGGTAAACCTTGTTAGTTTCATTTTGGGAGGAAGGATTTTCTTCCGGTGAAACAAGCTCTTGAATCAGCTGGTTGAGGAAATGCTCTTGGTCTTGGATAAGGGAGTGTTCATGAAAGGCTTTTCCCAAATGCAGGTCGCCAGTGTGGAGAAACTTCATAGAACCAGTATACTGGATTTTTTTCCTGTGGTATAGGGTTGAAGGCCGCCTTGACGGGAGGGGGTGAGGAAGATAGAATATTGAAGAAAGATTTTTGGAGGAAGAATATGCTACATATTGGATGTCACCTTTCGTCGTCAAAGGGATTTACTGCCATGGGGGAAACCGCTTTGACCATTGGGGCTGATACCTTTGCCTTTTTTACTCGCAATCCACGAGGTGGCTCTGCAAAGGCTGCAGACCCAGCAGATGGTGCTGAGTTGATGAGACTGTGCCAGAACAAGGGATTTGCCCGTTTGGTAGCCCACGCTCCGTATACCATGAACCTGTGTTCCGCTGATGGTGGTTTACGAGAGTTCGCCTTGAACATGATGAAGGATGATATGGCTCGAATGGAGCTGATTCCTGGTAATTACTACAATTTTCATCCGGGAAGCCACACGGGACAGGGAGTGGAGGTTGGAATCGGTTTTATTGTGGCTGCATTGAATGAAGTGTTGCCCTTGGCGGAGCATACTACGGTGTTGCTGGAAACTATGGCGGGAAAAGGCTCTGAGATTGGACGGAATTTTGAAGAATTAAAGGCCATTATTGATGGGGTTGATGAGCAATTTCGCAGTCGTTTGGGAGTGTGCATGGATACCTGCCACCTTCACGACGGAGGCTACGATATTATCAATGATTTTGATGGAGTGTTGCAGGAATTTGATCGAGTGGTGGGACTGGATAGGCTTAAGGCCTGTCATTTGAACGACAGCATGAATCCTGCTGGTAGTAGAAAGGATCGCCACGCAAAGATTGGGGAAGGGCAGATTGGCTTGGATGCGCTGGTGAGAGTAATCAATCATCCTTTGTTGCGGGACTTGCCCTTTGTGTTGGAGACCCCAAACGAGCTTTCAGGATATGAGTCTGAAATCAAACTATTGCGGTCAAGATTTACCACGTAAAATGAAAGAATTTGTAACAATGGTAGGATTTTATGCATTTATGTGATATAATGTAAATAGTTGCGAATAAACTATTTTTGGAGGTTCGTAAATGATTCGAAGAAGAATTGTATTGGCTCTTATTGCCGCCGCATTGGTTTTCTCTGGTTGTGCTTCTAAACAGGAAGAGCCAGAGCCAAAGGAATTGGAATCCAAGGTAAAGTCCGAGGTTTTGGAGCATAAGGGAACTGCCTTAGGTGTAAATCAGTTGCCTGTATGGGTTGAAACCTATATTACCGAAGGAATTTTGGCTGTAGAAAAGCTTTCAAGCTACGAAGGCTCCTACTGCTTTGTGGGTGAGGAAGCTGGTACCAATCTGGATGCTTTGCAGGTTTGGGTTTCTTCCTTTGACATCCCCAGCGAGATTGCAGCAAGTGTATCTACTCGTGTAAATGCTTTGTTTACTGGTGCTGCTAGTGGTTCTCCTGATGGTGAGTATGGAACTTATTTTGAGAACATTGTAAAGAATTCTAGCAATGCAAGCTATTCTGGTGCACGCAAGGTAAATGACTGGTGGGTACTGACTCGTCGCTATGATCCTGATGCAAAGAAGAAGTATGAGGATGAATATCGCTGCTACGTGCTGTACACCATTGACAAAGACTTGCTGGATCGGCAGGTTCTGGAAATGATGGACAAGGTTGCTTCCGAGACTGAAGGAACAACTGATGCCCAGAAATCAGCCTTTAACAATGTACGTGCAATTATGGAAAGCGAAGGCTTCTAAGATTTAACCTTGCTTGATACTACGTAAGCAAAAGAAAGCCGTGGAACTGTAAAGCTCCACGGCTTTTTTTATCTACATAAAACTATGTATTTATTCATTTAAAAAAATGGCCCCCTATCGGGAGCCAAAACCATCAACAAAAATCAATTAGTAGGCGTAAGCTCGTTCATCTAATTCATCCACCAAAGCCTGCAATGCTTCTTGATTTAAGATTTCATACAAAGCCTCTAGCTGTGCAGGAGAAAAATACACCTCTACAGTAGGGGAAAAAACATCTGGCTCGTCCTTATCAGGAGCAGGCAATGCCTTTACTAAGAAATAAGGTCGCTTGTCATTGAAGTATTCATAATTGAACTGTAGCTTTGACTTTTCTGTAACACGACCTATACCAGTAACACCCCAGCCAACAGAACAGATTGCCTGAGAATAGAAATTCTTAGAATTAGCCTTTCTGTCCGGCATTTTACCAGCCTCTTGCTCAGCCATAAATTGAACAGCTGCATCAATCATCATTTGGCGGTGCTCTGGAGCTAAGACAATACAAATACGATTCTGCATATCCCTAAAATACATTTCTACACGGTTAGTTCGTGGCACAAAGTATAACTCAATTTCCTTCGGTTTTTCCTTGTCGAATGTCGTTACCCAGCCCATTGCATTTTCCAAACGGATAGGCTCATAGTCCCCCAAAAAATTGGGATCAACCTCTTGTTCCTTCGTGGTGGTACAAGAAAATAAAAGCAATCCCGCCAAAACAAAACACAAAGCAAAAACTTTTCGCTGCATATATCCTCCTCAATTAACTTTCTTCTATAAAGATAGAAGTATTATTTCCCATGAAATATACCACAAAAAAACAATTCCGTCACAAAAAGTTACACTTTCTAAAGCAATCCACCTATAAAAGTTCATCCAATCAAAAGAGAAAATTTTTAAAAAAAACAAACTTTTACCCCAAAAAACGCATTTTTTTTCAAGTTCAACACTATAAATATAGTATAGAAGAAAAATTTTTTGGAGGTTAATGCAATGCTCACAAATACTGAATTAGAAAAAAAATGGGAAAGTTTAACTTTTACCGATGACTTCATTTTTTCTCGTGTCATGCACGACGAGAATATTTGTCGTCAAGTGGTTGAAGTTATTCTTGGAGTACAAATTGGTAAGATTCGCTATCTTTCTGCTCAAGATGAACATAAAACTGATCCCGATTCCATGAGAATCATTATGGACGTATTTTTACGGGATGAAAATCGGATCATAAATGTAGAAGTTCAAACTGGTCACAAAAAAGAACTCCCTCATCGAAGCCGTTATTACCAAAGCGTTGCAGATGTTAACACAACCCCAACTGGTGCAAAATATAGAGAGCTTCCAGACAATATACTGATTTTTATCTGTACATTTGACCCTTTTGAAGAAAATCTTCCTCGTTATACCTTTGAATATACTTGCAATGAATCCCCTCACCGACTTAAACTGAAAGATGGATCTATCCGCATATTTTTGAACACCAAGGCAACTGAACTTACAGCCCTTGACCAGAAACTCCAAGCATTTTATCATTATTTACAAGAGGGTGTTGTTGAGTCTACCTTGACCCAAGAGATTTCTCACAAAATCACCACCCTAAAAACGAATTCTATTGAAAGGAGAGCATTTATGACACTAGCATTAAAGATGGCAGATATCCGCTACGATGCTTTCGACGAAGGATATGAAGAAGGTCGTGAACAAGGTTTTCAATTTGGCCGTGAGCAAGGACTAGAACAAGGACTAGAACAAGGACTAGAACAAGGACGAATACGTGGAGCATACGAAAAAGCACTGGAGACAGCAAAGAATCTACTTGCAGAAGGTATTGATCTACAGCTCGTAGCACGTTGCACCAACCTGCCGCTCGATACAGTACAAAGTCTAATACAATCCCCCTAGTCCACATTCTAGCACAAAAATCTATTCTCCCTCGCCAAAAAAATCTTCTCCCGGGGTTCTTAGGTAGGGAGCGACAGCTGAAAGCAGGAAAATCGTGATATATTGAGCGATTTTAGCGAGTCTCACTTTTGTCCCTGCAAAAGTGCCGCAGGGGCCACTTGCACTGCTTCTGAGTAGAGGGGGTGTCCCCTCCTAACACATTCCTTCCATTAAAACAAAATAACAAAAATTGTCAAAATAAAATAAATCATTATCTATAAAAGATTTAAGAATAATTTAAGCATTAAGAATAAATAAATTGTAACTATTTTTCCTTGACAAAACCATAAACCCGTAGTACTCTGGTAGTGTAAAGGAAACGGATACCGCAAAGGCCATACGTGGCGCTGTGGAACAAGTCCGTTCTGTAAAATCTAGGAGGATTTTCAATATGAAAAAAGCACTTAGTGTGTTCCTTATGGCTGCCATGGCCTTCGGTGCATTTGCCGACGAGCCTGTTGCAGGTGTAAAAGTATCTGAGTTCACTGGAAACGCTGCTGTAACTTGGGGTGTAGACCTGGATTCTGGAAAGACTGGTTTCAAGAATGGTACAGATGTAACCTTGAAGTTGAACCTCTTGAACGGTGGTAGCAAGAGCACCACTGGTGACGGAGTTTGGGGTGAGTTGGTTATCAAGACTGACGGAGACACCTTCGTAGGTTGGAACAATACTGTAAAAGATGGTGACGGTGCCAACAAGGGTATGGGAAAAGACCTGAAGTTGGGTGTAAAGGTTGACACTGCAAAGATTCACTTTGGTCCTGCTTACGTTGGAATCACTTCTGGTGACGCACAGGTTGGTAAGCTTGAGTTGGATGCAGCTGTTCGCTCTGGTAAGACTGTAGTACCCGCCGCTGGTGCAGATGGTTACACACAGGGTATTGTAGCTGGATTTGATAGCGACGTTGTTAAGGTTGACGTAGATATTCGTTCCGTTGGGACTGCTCAGTATACCAATGAGTATGCAATGGCTGCAGAAGCAGAGCTCAAGGCTGTAGAAAATCTGAGTGTAAAGGCTGGTGTAAGCTACGAGCTTAAGGAAAATGGATTGCTTGGTTACGGTGTATCCGCTGGTTACAAGTTGGCTATTGACGATACCTTCTATCTCCGCCCACAGGTAGGATTTACTGGAAATACTACTTTCGAGTCAGAGTCTGAAAAAGGTGTGAGTTACTCCTATACATCCAAAATGAATACTTCTACAATGGAAATGGCTGCTGGTGTATTGTTCGGCTGGGGTGCAACAGAGGATAAGAATCCTGGTGTATACTTCTTGAACAGTGACGACAATGACAAGAAAAGAACTCCTGGTGTTTCTCTTGTAGCAGCAATTCCACTTCCTACAGTTGGCAGTTCTAAGACTGAAGTAACAGTACTTGATGAGACTGAGACTATTAAGATTAAGGCTTCCGAGACTGATACCACCCTTGTTACACTGAAGCCTTCTGTTTACAGTGGAGAGATTGTTCCTGGTTTGACTGCTGCAGCTTATGCAGAAATCCAGGTTACACAGGCATCTAAGATGACAATAAATGTAGATGGTGATAAGGAATCTCAAGAATTGGCTGCTAAGCCCGAAGGCAAAGTCTACTTTGCTGCTGGTGCAAAGTATGCTATCGGTGTAGATGCATTGACCATTACTCCTCAGGCTGGTGTTGAATTCTACAACAAGGTTGCTGGAGACAGCGTTAAGGTAAAAGCAGGTGTAGACGTAGCTGGTCTTATCGACAACACTACACTGTCTGCTGTTTGGACATCCCGCAACTTGAATGCTGATAAAGACACAATGGGAACTCTTGACTTTACAGCAAAGATTAGCTTCTAATCTTAGTGTAGCGTAATGCTAAAAAAAGGCCGTCCGCAAGGACGGTCTTTTTTTGTGGTGGTGTGGTGGGGGGTGCGTGCTGTGAATCAATTACTTATGAGCAGCGTTTTCCTTTGGTGTAAGTTTTTCTAGCATTTCCAAGGAAAGACCTGTTGCTTGTGCTATAGTGTCTAAAGATAAGTTCATGGCAAGAAGAATTTGAGCAGTTTCAATAGCTT
>JAFYWB010000070.1 GCA_017549025.1 Treponema sp. | reverse complement strand
GGTTCTTAATACCATGGCGAACCATCAATACAAGCTCTGCAATAGCCAATGCTGTGTAAATTACGATGAAACCAACCAAAGAAATAAGAACTGAACCAGAACCAGTTACAGTGGAAACACCATCTTCCATCTTCATCAGGCCATAAACAACCCAAGGATAACGACCCATTTCGGCCATAATCCATCCAAAGGTGTTAGCTAAGAAGGGCAGAATGATGGAGCAACCAAAAGCAACCATCAGCTTCTTGTAGCTTACCAAAGGCTTCTTCTTGCGGCTGATGATGATGGAAATTGCACCCAACAACAGCATGAGACAACCTGCACCAACCATGATACGGAAGCTCCAGAACAATACTGCAACAGGTGGAATGTAGTTTCCAGGTCCATACTCAGCTTCCATCTGAGCCTGAACGTCATTGATACCCAAAACCTCTCCAGCAGGCTTCATGTAGTACAAGAAGCTCAACATACCAGGCAACTCAAGAGCTCTGTCATTTTTACGCTCCTCCTGGTTGATATCTGCAACAATAGTAAAGGGAGCAGGATCTGCTGTTTCCCACAATGCTTCAGCAGCAGCGGCCTTCATGGGCTGCTCGTCCTTGATGGAAATCATCTGTCCGTGACCAACAAAGAGCACCAGAACGGCACCAACCAAAGCGGCTACAGCACCGAACTTAAAGGACTTTGTAAAGAAGGCATCGTTGTTCTTCTTCAACAGGTTGATAGCGGAAACACCTACGATAAAGAAGCCGGCTGTTGTAAGACCAGCTGACAATACGTGGGGGAACTGCCACCACAGGTGGGGGTTAGTCAACAATGCAGTAAAGCTTTCCATTTCTGCACGGCCAGCTGCCTCGTTCAAAACATATCCTACAGGATTCTGCATGAAGGAGTTTGCCAACAAGATCCAGAAAGCTGAAAGGGATGTGGCGATTGCGCCCAACCAGATTGACAGCAGGTGAACCTTCTTTGGAAGCTTTTCCCAACCAAAAATCCATACACCCAAGAAGGTGGATTCAATAAAGAATGCCACCAAGGCTTCAATAGCCAAAGGTGCACCAAAGATATCACCCACAAAGCGGGAATATCCTGACCAGTTCATACCAAACTGGAATTCCTGAACAATACCAGTTACAACACCCATGGAGAAGTTAATCAAGAATAACTTTCCCCAGAACTTTGCCATCTGCTTGTACTTCTCATCACCAGTCTTTACATACACAGACTCAAGAACTGCCACCAAGAATGACAGACCAATGGTCAGTGGTACGAAGAGAAAGTGATAGATTGTGGTAACTGCAAACTGGGCTCGCGCTAAGTTCAATGCGTCCACAATAGTTCCTCCTATTCCATTTTTTTCTACAAAAGTGAGATTTTGTAGAAATACATTGTAAAACTGAATTCTACTTCCTAAACAGCAATTCGTCAAGAACTTTTTTAATCTTTACTGCCAAATAATGCTATTTGGCAGTAAAATCAACTAGTCTTTTTTACACCACTGTCGCAAAGCCTGAATCTGCACTGCCACAGCCTCTGGGGCAGGACCACCAGTAACCTTTCGTGCCTCCATACAAGCTCGTGGAGTAATGAGAGAATAAATATCTTCTTCAATAAGATGAGAGCAGGACTGCAAATCTTCCAAGGGCAAATCCTCTATGTTGCAGCCTCGATCAATACACATTCGTACGGCCTTTGCGGCAACTCCATGAGCAGTTCTGAAGGGCATTCCCTTGCGAACAAGATATTCTGCAACGTCAGTGGCATTGGCGTGTCCTCCAGTACAGGAAGCAGCCATTCGCTGTGTATTCCAACGAGCAGTTCCAATCATCTTGGTAAAAACTTCAAGACAGGAGCTTACAGTGTCGTAGGCATCAAAAAGGCTTTCCTTATCCTCCTGCATGTCACGATTATATGACAAGGGCAAGCCCTTCACCATGGTAAGCAGGGCAATAAGGTTTCCGTAAACACGACCAGTACGACCACGAATCAACTCGGCAAAGTCTGGATTCTTTTTTTGTGGCATAATGCTGGAGCCGGTAGACCATCTTTCTGACAGATCGATGAACTTAAACTCCTCTGTTGACCAGATAATCACCTCCTCGCAAAAGCGAGAAAGATGGGACATTAGCAGAGAAAAGGCTGCAGTAAACTCAATGCAATAATCACGGTCAGCCACGGTATCCAAAGAATTGGGAGTAACACCGCTAAATCCCAGCTTTTGAGCCACCAGCTCCCGATTCAATGGAAGAGAGCTTCCAGCTAAGGCACCGGCTCCCAAGGGACTGAGCTGAATGCGGGACAAGGCATCCTCTAACCGCTGGCAATCACGCTGTAACATCCAGCACCAGGCACACAGGTGGTGAGCCAAGGTAACAGGCTGAGCCCGCTGAAGATGAGTATATCCGCTGAGAAGGCTTTCCTTATGTTCATCAGCAATATCTACCAAAACAGACACCAAGGTCTGAATCTTTCCCTGCAAGGTAGGAATTGCATGGCGCAAATACAACCGCTCGTCCAAGGCAATTTGGTCGTTGCGGCTCCGACCAGTGTGAACCTTCTTGCCAGCCTCTCCAATTCTGTCCGTCAACACTCCTTCTATAAAAGAGTGGATATCTTCAGCAGAATAATCTATAGTCAAGGCACCACTTTCCAAATCCTGAGAGATTCCTTCCAGTGCTTGAATAATTTGGTCAGCCTCAGCTTGGGGAATGATTCCACTAGCTCCCAGCATAGCCACGTGGGCCTTGCTTCCCGCTATGTCGTCCTGAGCCATTCTCTGGTCCACATAGATTGAAGTTTCAAATTCTACAGCCTGAGCATCTGGCCCTTCCTGAAATCTTCCATGCCACAATGCGGCGTGATTTCCGCCCTCCATTGCTCCCTTTGCCGTTGATTCCATGATATTCACCCCTATGATAAATTTTCCTTCATGAATTTCTGAATTCCTTGGAATACATCCTCGTCAAGAATATGCTCTATGCGACAGGCATTTTCTTCAGCCTGTTGATGAGGAACCTTTGACACTTTTTCTAAGAATTCAGTCAGAATACAATGGCGATGATAAATTTTCACCGCCAGCTCCCTTCCCTTCTCAGTAAGAAAGATGGGGCCATTGTCAGCCATTTCGATATATCCATCCTGACGCAAAAGTCCCATGGCCCTACTGACGCTGGGCTTAGACACAGACAATTTATGAGCCACATCTATGGAACGGACAATAACATTCTCCTGTTCCAGAATTAAGATTGCTTCTAAATAATTTTCACCAGATTCATACATACTATATTTATACCATAAGTTGAAAAAAAATACTATGTACGTTATACTATATGAGAGAAAATGTTTACTATGAGATCGTAAACATTATTGAAATAGAATCATTTCGCCCTATTTTACAGTTAGGATTTTTTATAACGCCCTAAACTAATATATGGGGGGGGGGCATTAATTTGTTTATATATATTATTTTATCATTTTTATTATCTGCAATACTCATTCCTTTAATAATATTTCTCTGCAAGAAAAAAGGATGGTATGACAAGACAAATGAACGAAAGGTCCATACCGGTTCAATTCCCCGTCTTGGTGGAGTTGGTTTTATTACCGCCTTTGTTATTGCAACCTGTCTCTATCTTCACAAAGAAGTAAATTTTTCCCTAACACATTTTCTTCCCATCATTATCGCAGGGCTTATTATCTTCCTTTTTGGAATTATCGATGACTTTTTTGATTTACCAGCGAAATTAAAATTCTTCGTCCAGATGGTTGCTGCCTTCATCATGATTTTCTCTGGGAATCGCTTTACACAGCTTGGGCCCCTGCAGTTTGGAATCTTCAGCTATCCCATCACCTTTTTCTGGACAATCGGTGTCATCAATGCCTTCAATCTCATTGATGGTGTTGATGCATTGTGTGGAAGCATTTCTACATTGGTACTCCTTACCTTAGGATTTCTCTATTTTGTGGCCAATCGTATGGATATTGCAGGTATTTGCTTTATCCTAGCAGTAGCGGTTATAGGTTTTTTGCTGTACAACAAACCTAAGGCAAAGATTTTCATGGGTGATGGTGGAAGCCAATTCCTAGGATTTATGGTTGCAGCCATTCCCCTTTTCCCCTTCAATAAATCTTTTGATTATAACAGAATTTTGGTGGCTTCCATTTTGGCTTCTATCCCAATTTTAGACACCATTGCAGCTATTTGGAGACGTAAGAGAGAAGGACGTTCATTCTTTTCACCAGACAAGGCCCATCTCCATCACAAGCTGATGAACATGGGATATAGCACAAAGGGGCTGTTAGCCATCCTTCTGTTATTGCAGTTTGGACTTTGTTCCTTTACAATCATTGGATTGTGGTGTGGCTCTATCAAGGGATTTTTTATCCTTCTAGGAGCCCTCTGTGTGGTAACTGCTTTTTTTGTGGTGATTCACTATACTCATCGTGCCGTTTTACGGAAACAACGAAGCATTCTTTCGGAAAAAGTAGAAATTTCACCAACCAATGAAAAAGATAATTCTTAAGCTTCCAGCCCTTGTTACCATGGGAATCAGCTGGTATCTTTCCTCTGGTACATTGGAAACAGTCACCCTGCCCTCCGTGTCCGACAAGCTTATCCACTTAGTTTGCTTTGCTGGCTTGGGCTTTTTCTGGACCTGGTGGTTTAAAAAAGAGGACTGGCTCCAAAAGCCCTTTAAACAGATTCTGTACGTTACCCTCATTGTAGCAGCCTATGGCTTAGTGGACGAAATCCACCAGTACTTTGTGCCAGGACGGTACGCTTCAGCCTTGGATTGGCTTGCTGATGTGGCAGGCGGATTTTTAGGAGGAATCGGGGGTTTTGTGGGAGCCTTGATTCTGAAAAAAATTGGTACTAAAAGCTCTGGCTCGTTGCAGTCTTGATGTAATCCCAATCTTCAAATTCTGGAAATTCAGGCTGGGGAATCATATATTTTCGTAAATCTTCAATTTCAGCATAGTGAAAATCAAGGTCACCTAAGGGAATTGGTGGCGGTGGTGGTGGAGCCTTACGACTGTTGGCCTCGTCAATAAGCTGGTACAGCTCAGAAGCCTTGTTATCCATTAAAGAAAGGTAGGCAGATTTTTCCACCACAATTCGATTATCGCTGCTCATGGTAAAGCCAGAAATATCAAGGGGAATTTCTTCCACATTGCGAATATCCACCCGTCTTCCGGCAACACAGGTATAGACGGTGCCACCAATCAACAGATGCTTAGGTACCTGATGACGTCCATCCTCGCCAGAAAGTATGGCCTGGGTTTCTCCGTCATATTCCATATCTGTTTGCCAATAGCGAATCTTGTACATGCGTGAACCTGTTACAAGATAAGAAGTTACCTCTTTATCTAGCAAAGGAGTGCTTATGGTGATTCCATTGGTGTTGGAGGCTGCTTGGAAAAATCGGGACAGGGTGTCGCTTGTTCCAAGATAGAAGTTTACGTACAGCTTTCCGTCAAAAACTGCCACAGGAATGGCGTGACGTTCTTTAACATCTGGGTAGGTAATCCAGATATTCCAAGCACCACTTGTTTCTGTTTCGGGAATCAGCGGTTCAAATTCCACCACAAGCTGCTGGGCTTGGGGAGCGGTGGCATCGTTTTTGGGACGGGGAGGAAGAGAATCATATTGAAGAACTTCTTCTGTAATGGTGACGCTATTTCGTTCTGTAAAATCTAGCTGAGACTCACCACTGTAATTAAAGTCCATTTGGGTGGTGCTCATGGTGGAGTCCACCAAAGTTTTAGCTCCAGGCTCTGCAGCACGGTCGTAATACCAGCCGTAGAACAATTTTAAGATGACGCTGGCAGAATCAAGATTTTCAAAGGAAACAATCCGTTGGTTGTTTTGCCATAAACCAGCCAACAAGGGAGGAAGGGAAGCTGAAGCTCCGTCAGCAGAAACTGGCAAAAGCTCCTGCTCTCCTCCACCCTGCATGTAGTTCTGTCCATAAAATTCCGCTGGCTGACACCACAGACAGGAACAGAAAAAACTGGTGAGAAAAAATACTACAACCCGGCCAAAAGACAACTTCATACAATCAGTATCGGCTATCTTTTGACCAAGCAACAGATTTCTTTCTATCTGAAACACTATTCAAACAAGGTGGCAATTTTATCCTTGTAGATTTCCACAATCTTGTGCCGCATCATCTCCTGCTTACCAGATAATTCCCTGCCAACAGTAAAGCTTTCTTTCAGAAGAGCAAAACGATAGATTCGCTCACAGATTCTGAATCCCGCCGTATCGCAAATCTTTGAGTCGATTTCGTTGCGGATGAGGTTCATAATGTGGTGATTTTCCAGAAGCTTTTCGTAGTCATCGGTGACAATGCCATGCTCCTGGGCATAGGCCAACAGTGCATCCTTTACGGGAACAATCAGGGCACCGAGATATTTCTTGTCCTGACCAAGGATAACAGCCATTTCGATGTACGGACTTCCCCGTAAGGCTGCTTCCAAAACCTGAGGTTCAATGTTTTCACCACCTAAAAGCACGATGGTATCCTTGGCACGACCTGTAATCTTGATTTCGTTGTCGTAGGTGAGCATTCCCAAGTCCCCGGTATTGAGCCATCCGTCTTCATCGATAACCTGAGCGGTAAGGTCGGGACGTTTGTAGTAGCCCTTCATGATTTGGCGACCACGGGCCAGCACCAAGCCCCGCTTGCCAGGAGGAAGGGGCTCCGATGAGATAATTTTTCCGTGCTCCTCTGCCACAATCTTTATCTCGGCACTGGGATATACCTGGCCAACACAGCCAGAGCGAGCCTTGGAGGGCCAACGGATGGATAGAATTGGAGCAGCTTCTGTAATACCGTAGCCTTCCAGCAGATTAAAGCCAATGGCATGGTAGAACATGTCCGTGTCGTACTGAAGGGTTCCACCACCAGACAGAACACAACCGATTCTTCCACCGAATTTATCACGAACCTTTTTGTACACCACAATATTTCCCAAGGCGTACAAGGGAGCAAGCAAAATGTAGGGCACAATTCCCACCAAAGCATCCAAGAAGCGGCTTCTTCGATGAATCTGAACGATGAGGCCCTTTACGTGGGTCTTTGCCCAATAGTATTTCTTTCCTACTGCCACAAAAAAGCGGAACAAAAGAAAGCTCAAGCCACCTTCCTTTCTGGCATTTTTCCAAATGCTTTGTGCCATGGATTCCCACAATCGGGGAACACCAATCATACCGTGAGGACGAACAGCAGCCATATCAGCCAGCATGATGTTGGGCGCCATCTTGGAATACACCAAGCCACTGTTCAAGCCAATAACAAAGTACTGAAAGGCTCGCTCAAAGCTATGCCATACAGGAAGAACGCTGAACCACAATTCTCCGTCCTCCGTGGTGGTAAGAACAGAGCGAGCCACCTCCACTTGGGCCAAGAAATTGTCGTGGGTGAGCATAACCCCCTTGGGAATACCAGTGGTTCCAGAGGTGAAGATAATGGTGGCTACCTCGTCTCCTTCTGTCATGTCCATTTCATGCTCCACAACGGCACGTTCTGCTTCACTGGCAGCCTCTCCCACCTTTTCTAGCTCAGTATAATCAATAACAGTGATTCCAGCAGCTTTGGCAGTTTGCAGCACCTCTTCCGTTGCAGCCTCAAAGAGAATCGCCGTTTTGAGGGTGGGAATTTCCTCCCGCTTTTCCAACACCTTTGCCAGCTGCCAGCCAGTTTCAAAGAAACCTATCTTGCATTCCACAAAGGAAATAATAAATCGAATCTCGGCGCCCATGGAATCGCAGCCTCTGGGAACATCAGCTGCTCCCAAGGACAGCAGAGCCATGTCTGCCACCAACCATTCCCGACGGTTATCTGAAATCAGGGCAATCTTGTCTCCCCGTTGAATACCAATTCTTTTGAGGGCACAAGCCATTTCCACAACCTTCTTGTACACCTGCTTGTAGCTGTGCATCTGGAAAATACCCTGCTCATCCTTAGCTGCCTGAAGGGTGATTTCTGGACACGAAATCATGCGTGAACGCAGCAGCAAGGGAATATTTTTACGGACACTTGTGTCTATTACACTTTTCCTTTTAGCCATAAATCCTCCAGTAGGAAAATTACATTATCACATTTTTTGTCATAATGCAATATGTTTACAGAAAGAGAAAAATCAAGTAAAATCTTCTCATGGCAGAAAACATCACCTATCTAGCAAAGCTTGGAGAACTAACCCTGAAAGGCTCCAACCTGAAGGAATTTGAAAATCGGCTTACCGCCAACGTAAAGCTCTATCTTGAGTCGGTAAAAGCAACCGTACGGCTTCGAGCAGGCCGCCTGTATATCGAAGGGCCAGAGGAATCCTGTGCCGCCATTGAATTTACCCTGCAGCATTTGATTGGAATCACTGGCTGGGCCCGTACTACGGTTTGCGAAAAAGACATTATGGCAATCCGAAAAGCCGTTTACCAAGAAGCTGTAGCGGCCAAGGAAGGTGGTGCAAAAAGCTTTAAAATCGAAAGCCGACGAGCAGACAAAAATTTCCCCATGAACTCCTACCAGATTTCCTGCGAGGCCGCCACCGATGTGTTTGATGAAGGATTGCTAGAAGTGCAACTCCAGAATCCCGATGTCATCATTCGGGTAGAGGTACGGGAAAAGGTTTTTGTCTATTGCGACAGAAACAAGGGATGCCGAGGATTGCCAGTGGGAACTGGTGGCCACGGACTATTGCTGCTTTCTGGCGGCCTGGATTCACCAGTGGCAGGCTATCGTATGATGCGGCGGGGTATGAAGGTGGACTGCGTGTATTTCCATGCCTACCCCTACACCTCTGCAGAGGCCCAGCAAAAGGTGGAAGACCTAGCAAAAATCATTGCTCAATACGGTGTGGACACCCACATCAACATTATTCCCTTTACAGAAGTGCAAATGCGCATTAGACAGCGTGCCCCAGAAAACTTCAGCACCTTGCTGCTTCGTATGTGTATGATGCGGGCCGCCACCTTGCTGGCAGACAGAATCAAGGCTCATTGTCTTATCAGTGGCGAAAGCCTAGGCCAGGTGGCAAGCCAGACGGTACAAAATATGGCAGTTACTGCATCTGCCAGCCCCTATCCTCTGCTGCGGCCCTTGGTGGGACTGGATAAAGAGGAAATTGTGGAGACAGCAAAAGCCATTGGTACTTATGAAACTTCAATCCTGCCCTACGAAGACTGCTGCGTGCTTTTCTCACCAAAGCACCCAGTACTGAGGGCCTCTGTGGAAGAAGCCCAACGATTGTATCAAGAGCTGGATGCAGAGGAATTGATTCAGGCCGCCTTTGACAAGCGGGAACACAAGCGATTTTCCGCACAGGAATACATTACAGAGAATTTTTCAAAAAAAGAGTAGTTAGCCAAAGATATAGCCCAAACCAATGATGGTAAGAACAGTGGTGGCAGAAAGAGCCTTATCAAGCTCGCTGCCACCTGTTTTTTTTCCAGCATGGTGGTCGGCGATACAGGTGGCATAAGCAGCTTCCAATCTATCGGTAAGGGCAGACATTCCCCAGCGCTTGCTCCAGGCCCTTCCCTCCTGACTTTTTTCTTGATACAAGGTGTTGTCGGTTAAAAGCTGGTACACCTTTTGGGAAAAAATCTCCACATCTTCTGGCACCATAAAGCCTCCATTGTCCCCCTGCATTACGTCTATGGTGCCCATCTCTCCAATAGCCACCACAGGAAGCCCTGCTGCCATAGCCTCCACCGTCACGAGGCCCTGAGTTTCAGTCTTGCTGGGAAAGGTGAACACATCTGCCAGATGATACAAGGAGGCCAAGTCCTTCCGCTCCACGTAGCCAAGATAAAATACATCTTGAGTTAGCTGCTGCTGTTCCACCAAGTCCTTCAAATCCTGCATAAAGTTGCCGTCACCAGCCACTAGCAAAGCTGCTCGTTTGGTGGAACTAGCAGATGAATCTGAAGCAGCATCTTTTTCCAGTAGCTGATTTACCCGCTGTAACACGGGAAGCAGGAAGGGCAGATTTTTTTCCTTTGCCACACGACCAGCAAAAAGCAAGATTCTTCTGTCCTTCAGCTGGGGAAAACGTGTAAACACTCTTTCCTTCATTTGTTCCAGCGCTTCTTCATCCACCATGAACATGGACTCAGGAATCCCCGTGGGCAAAAGCTCCACCGGTGTATCGATGCCGTATTTACGAACTGTTTGGGCAGTTTGGGGAGTAGGAGCGAGAATATGGTTTGCAGTTTTCAGATAGAATTTTACAATGTCTCGGCCAATTTTTTTTGAAATCTTTTCCCGCAAAATCGGAGCGTAATTTTGAATATAATCCTCCCACAGGGTATGGAAGGTAAAAATGCAGGGAACTCGTCGGTGATGGGCATACATTGCTCCAAAATACCCCACCAACCACTCACTATTTATATGAAGAATATCAGGCTGGAATTCATCAAGAATTCCCTTCAGAATATGCCATTGCTTGAGACGCACCAGACGATCTTCCTTGGAAAAAATGATTTCCTTTGAGGAAAGTCGATTCAGTGAAAAATGAGGACTGTCAACCAATCCTGCGTCGGAATACCCCTTCGTATTGAACTGGTAGTCGTCGGGATATTCCACCGTGATAACTTTTACAATATGTCCACGGTTCACCAATTCCTGCACAAAGGAATGAACCGACACCACTACCCCATTAACCCGTGGATAGTAGCAGTCTGAAAACATAGCTATTCTCATACACTGCAAGTATAATAAAATAAAATGCAGTTGTAAAGGCAAGGGAACTGTCCTTTTCCTGAGGATTTACATTTTCAGAAAGCAGCTTAAAGCCTGATTCAAATAATTGATTTGCGGTTTTGAGTTTTCGGGTGTATACTGAATCTATGAAGACTATTACACTTACCTTTCCCGATGGTTCTTCCATCACCACAAACGCTGGAATCAAAGCAAGTGATGTGGCCCAAAGAATTTGCAGGGAGCCAGAACAAATGCTGGCAGTGGTTGTGAACAACGAAATCTGCTCTCTTTCCACCCACTTGGACATTAACGCCCACTTGGAGCCTGTTCTTCCAGGTACACGGGTAGCTTCAGCAATTTATCGTCGCTCCCTGTGCCTGATTTTGGCAGCAGCAGCCCACAAGCTTTTTCCTGGAGTACGCCTTTTGGTAGGCCACAGCTTGGGCTATGGCTACTACTACACCCTAGAAACAGGAAAGAAGCTAGATAACGACAGCATTCAGCAGCTCCACCAAAAGATGCAGGAGCTGATTCAGCAGGATATTCCCATTGAAACTGATGTCATTGCCTACCAGGATGCACTGGAGCTGTTTGAAGGCATTGGACAGATAGAAACCCGCAAGCAGCTGAACTTTATCTGTCCACCTAAAATCACCATCAACAGGATTGATGACTATAGCGACCTGTATTTTGGTCCCTTAGTTCCATCCACAGGCAAAACTCCTGTCTTTGACTTGATGCCCTATGGTGAAGGCTTTTTGCTCAGATTCCCTGCTACTGCCGATCCTAGCACCCTCATCCCCTTTGAGGACAGTCCCCAGCTCTTTTCCGTTTATTCTCGCTACAAGAAGTGGGGAAAGCAGCAGGGCATTACCTCTGCCGCCGATGTAAATGATTTGATTCACCGTCGTTCCGTGGCAGATTTTATCGACACGGTAGAAACCTTCCAGCAAAAATGCATTGCAGACATTGCAGACCAAATCCACCAACGTGGCAACGTAAAAACCGTGCTGATTGCCGGCCCCTCCAGCTCAGGAAAAACCACCACCTCAAAAAAGCTGTCCCTGCAGCTTAAGGCCCTGGGATACCGACCAAAGGTCATTGAGCTAGACACCTACTACGTGAACCGAGAGCTGACTCCAAAGGATGCCGATGGAAAATACGATTACGAATGTCTTGAAGCCCTGGATGTGGCTCAGCTGAACCAGGACTTGATTGATTTGTTTGCTGGCAAGGAAATTAAGCTTCCCACCTACAACTTTGTGGAAGGAAAGCGATTCTACAGCGGCAAAACCATGAAGCTTGATGCCCAAGACATTTTGATTCTAGAAGGAATCCATGGCTTGAACGACAAGCTCACTCCCCTGGTTCCCGCAGAATACAAGTTCAAGATTTATCTTTCAGCCCTAACCCAGCTGAATCTGGACGACCACAACCGTGTTCCCACCAGCGACAATCGCTTGATTCGTCGCATTGTGCGGGATTCCCAGTTTAGAGGCAAGTCCGCCGCTGACACCATTGCCATGTGGGATAGCGTGCAACGAGGAGAGCGTCTCCACATTTTCCCCTTCCAGGACAATGCAGACGCCATGCTGAACACTGCCTTGGACTATGAGCTACCAGTTCTGAAGGTATTTGCAGAGCCATTGCTTCGTTGCGTTAGTCCCCTGCAAAAGGAATATGCAGAGGCATCACGACTTTTGCGTTTCCTGAACAACTTCTCTCCCATTTCCGCTAACAATGTACCAGGAAAATCCATCATCCGAGAATTTATCGGTGGTAGCGAATTCAAATACTAGCTACCACCTGGTAGCGAATTTAAATACTAGCTACCACCTGGTAGCGAATTCCGGCACGAGCCTCCAATAAAATAATTAAGGCTGTCCTTGTGGCACACTTCATTGAAGTGTAAACCCCTTGGACAGCCTTTTTTTTCAGCTTACTCGTTTTGATTGTATCCATGGCGGGAGGTAACCAAGTCATCCACCGCATTGTCCTCTGCCACCAAGGCTTCCTTCTTGTACTGGGTAAATTGATTTTCCTTCAGATTGGAAAGAATCTTTCGTTGCTTCATGGCTTCGGCAAAAATCTCACGTTTTTCATCCACCACCAGCTGGGCGGCGGCTAATTCCTGTAAAAGTCGTTCCTTGGTCAACTCCAGTCGCTTCATATAATTTTCGTGAACAAGAAACTCGTTCAAGGAGGCAGCCTTCAGATTCATCTGAATCATCCGTTGTTTTTCCTGTGCCACCGCTTCCAGCTCCTCGTTGATACGATTTACCTCCGCCACCGCCTGTCCCAGTTCAATCTGAGCTTGACGTTCGGCAAATTCTCGAATATCAAGAATCTTTTGCATAGAAAAGGAAAATCGCTTCATTTACGGCAACCTACTGTATGGCCCAGATGATGCTTACACACCCTCTGGAACTGATTCCTCATTTCCACCGTATTCTTCGGCGGGGATTGCAACACCAGTAATTTCTGCCATTTTGGAAATGGTTTCTGCCAGAGTTGATGGTGAAAATTCCTCTTGCATCAAGAAATTTTCAATGGCATCGTGACTCTTAATGGCATCGTCAATGGCGGGCGAGGAACCTGATTGGTAGGCTCCTGCAGTAATCATATCCTCGTTTTCAGCATACAAGGCCATCTTTCGCCGCATGGTCAACACGGCCTCTTGGGTTTTTGGCCCAGAAACACGCTTGGCAAGACGGCTAATACTGGCAAGAATGTCGATGGCGGGGAAATGGGCACGGTGAGCCAGCTTTCGGCTCAAAACAATGTGTCCGTCCAAGGTACCACGAACCTTGTCGGTAATGGGTTCATCCATGTCGTCACCGTCTACCAGCACGGTGTAAAAGCCTGTGATGGAGCCCTTCTTGCTGGTACCACTTCGTTCCAACAATTTTGGCAGCATATCGAATACGCTAGGCGGATATCCACGCTGAGCTGGTGGTTCTCCCGCTGCAAGTCCAATTTCACGCTGGGCATGGGCAAAACGTGTCACAGAGTCGAACATGAGCATCACGTCCTTACCTTGATCACGGAAATATTCTGCTACGGCGGTGGCGGTATAGGCCGCACGTAATCGGGAAATGGAGCTTTGGTCAGAAGTAGACACTACAAGAACAGAACGCTTCAGTCCCTCCTCTCCCAAGTCACGATGGATAAAGTCCAAAACCTCACGACCACGCTCACCTACTAGAGCGATAACGTTTACGTCCGCATTGGTATTGCGGGCAATCATACTCAGCAAGGTAGACTTACCAACACCAGAACCAGCGAAAATTCCCAAACGCTGCCCCTTTGCCACCGCCAACATAGAGTCAATAGCACGGACACCAGTAATAATTCGCTCTGAAACAGGCTTTCTGTCTAAGGGAGAAGGAGGACTTGCTAAGGCTGGATAATGGATGTTAGTGGCAATCTCACCTTTACCGTCGTAGGGCTTTCCTGTGGAATCGATAACTCGACCCAAAAGCTCAGGTCCAACAGCTACCTGCAAGACGTGACCAGAAGCTACCACCTCGCAGCCTACCTCAATACCCTTTGTCTCACCATAGGCCATCAGGCGAACGGTAGTATCATCAAGACCAACAACCTCAGCAAGAACAGACCCTCCGCCACGCATTAGCTTGATGGTACACATCTCCCCAATGACGGACCGAGGGCCAGTACTTTCAATCAGCATTCCCCGTACCGACATAACCTTTCCTGTGTAGAGAATGGTTTCTGTCTCACGGACGCTGTCAATATATTTGTCAAAAAAAGAGCCCATTAAAGCCTCATTTTATCAGGATTTTGATTCAAGTCCAGAGGTCTTTGCCACAGACTTGATGGGAGAAATTTCCAGAATCTTTTGCTCCAGCTCTGCCAACTGGCTGGAAATTCGAGCATCAATGGCACCAAAGTCTGTCTCCACAATACAACCACCTCGGTCTATGGAAGAATCCTCTGCAATGGTAATGTTCTGGATATTTTCCACTGCTGCCATGAATTCCTTGGTATGCTCTGTAGTAAGCTTAACGTCAGCAAGATTTACACGAACAGTAACGTCACCACGTCCCTTTACCTTGCGGAGGGCCTGCAACACGTTGGACATAACAACATTGCGCTGGTTCTCGGAAATAATCTTAACAACCTTACGAGTCATCAAAAGCACCAGCTCCACAATCTGCTGCTCTGTTCCTTCAAGGATTTCCTCTCGCTTGTCCATGATTCTGTCAAGCATAACGTGGAGTCTGTCGATGAGGCGCTGAGCTTCCATGTTGCCCTCAGCAAAGCCCTTTTCCTGCCCCTCGCTAAAGCCTGTTGCATAGGCTTCATCACGAATCTTTTGCTTTTGAGCCTCTGCATCAGCGATGATGGTGGCAGCTTCTTCCTGAGCCTTACGTAAAATCTCTGCAGCATCAGTTTCTGCGGTGGTTTTAATAACCTGAGCTTGGTCAGTTTGTCGCTTCACTTCTTCAAAGGCTGATTTTTCTGCCTTTGCAACAATTTCCTCTGCGGAAGCCTGAGCCTGAGCCAGCATCTGCTGCTTTTCAGCCTCCCACTGCACCTTGAATTCCTCTGCCTCACGACGCAAATCATCAGCAGTGGGACCTTCATAGACAGGCTCCTCAATTACAGGAACCTCCTCCACTTCGGGCTCAAAGTTGTGGGGCAACTTAAACATAACCTTTTCGTCAATGGTTTTAATTTCAAAGGGCCGAAAAACTGTCTTAGCCATATATTATACCACCAATTCATCCTCGCCGGAGCGGGCAATAACAATTTCACCAGAATCCTCAAGCCGCCTGATTGTAGATACAATCTTCTGCTGGGCTTCTTCTACGTCCTTCAATCGTACTGGACCCATAAACTCCATGTCTTCCTTCAACATGCTGGCAGCACGCTTGGACATATTGCGGAAAATCTTGTCCTGTACTTCCGTATCCACAGACTTGAGGGCCTTTGCCAATTCCTGGGCATCCACCTCGCGCATAACCTTCTGGATGGCACGGTCGTCCAGCATAACAATATCTTCGAACACGAACATTCGCTTTTTGATTTCTTCTGCCAAGTCTGGATCTTCTTCTTCCAAAGATTCGATGATGGACTTTTCGGAGGAACGGTCTACCAAGTTCAAGATTTCTACGATGCTTTCGACACCACCAGCTGCAGTGTAGTCTTCGCTGGACAAAGTAGAAAGCTTCTTTTCAAGAACACGCTCAACCTCACGGAGAACGTCAGGAGAGGTACGGTCCATGGTAGCAATACGCTTAGCTACCTCGCTCTGAATATCTTCAGGCAGGTTCTGCAAAATGACAGAAGCCTTGTTAGGCTCCAAGTAGGCCAAAATCAAGGCGATGGTCTGAGGATACTCCTGCTGGATAAAGTTCAACAGGTGAGCAGGGTCGGTACGACGGATAAAGTCAAAGGGACGAACCTGCAGAGAGCTGGTCAGTCGGTTGATAATGTCGATGGCCTTTTGGCTACCCAAGGATTTTTCCAGCAACTCACGGGCGTAATCAATACCACCGGTGGTGATAAAGTTCTGGGCAGCCATCAGCTCCTGGAATTCCTCCAGTACGCTGTCCTTCAGCTCAGAATCAATGTTTTCCAGACGGGCAATTTCAAAGGTTAAGGTTTCAATTTCATCTTCTCGCAGGTGCTTGAAGATATCAGATGAAACCTCGGATCCCAAGGATACCAGGAATATGGCGGCCTTTTGCCGACCGTTTAAGTTCTTAAAGTCCTTGCCTTTTTTGCTACCAGAGGACTTTGACTTTGTTGCATTCTGATCTGACATCCTATTCCTCCATCAACCAAGTTCTAATAAGCATGGCCACATCCTCTGGATGCTCCTTTGCCATGGATACGGCATTTTCTTGCAATTCTGCACGGCGCCGCTCTTCAACAGACATGGTAACTTCCATTCCAGCCTGCTCTGCTTCCCAAATTGTCTTTTCTCGCTCCAGCTGGCTTTGACGCAGCAATTCTTCCTGCTTGAGTCGGCGGCGGCGCTCAATGGAGCGACTGATGAGCCTGATAACCATAAAGGCAATCAAGATAGCAGCAACACCAGCAATAGAAATCAGGATAGTGGTCTTTTGCTGACGAGACCGCATGTATGCCATGCTTTCTTCCTGGAACTGTTCGGTGCGGTCGTAGCGAATATTCTGAACCGTTACGGAGTCGCCACGGGAACGATTAAAGCCAATGGAATCCTGTACCAACAATGTGGCGGCAGCAATGTCAGCTGCATCAACAGGAATGTATTCCCGTTCAATCTCACCATTTGGTGAAATAATCAGCTTACCCTTGTCATCATACATCTTCTTCCAAGTACCATCGATGTTGACAGAAACAGTGATTCTGTCAATGGTGGGGCTTCGCTCCTTCTGGTACTCCATGGTATTGATAACGTTGTTCTGCTTTACACCAGTTTCCTCAGAGGTACCGTAGAGATTGGACATATCTGAATACACGGGAGGATTGTGCCCCTCTGTTCCAGCAGGTCCCTCGGGAGTAAGGGCAGTACCTGTCCAGCGCTTGGTGACGGTTTCTGATGATATGGGCAAATAGTCTCTATATTCAGAGTCATCGTAGGGAGTGTCGGGATTGTCAGCCTTGATTTCGATGGGAGTGTATTCAACACCAGACTGAATATCCTTGGACATATCCATATCGATTTTTACGTTAAGGTCACGAACACGATCCTTACCAAAGATTCCCTGCAGGGACTGGAGCACCTGAGCACGATAATACATTTCCTGCTCACGAACCCATTTTTGTTCCTTGGCAATAATGTCTACCCGCTCGCTGGCTTCCATTCCCTCAAAGTCATTGATGATAATTCCAGAATTATCAGAAATAGCGATATTTTCAGCAGTAAGCCCTTCTACAGCCCGCATCAAAAGCTTTTGGATTCCCAAAATCTTTTTCTTGTTGCTGGTAATGTCGCTCCCTGGCTTGGGAGTAATGATAACGCTGGCAGTGGTGGGATTTTGGTCCGCAGCAAAAAGTGCCTTGTCTGGCATGGTGAGGGTAACGTTGGCGTCGTCCACATCATCCAATGCCTCTATGTGCTGGGTTACCATCTGAGTGATGGAACGCTGCAGGTTTACGTTTCGTTCAAAGTCGGTGGTTGTCCATCGCTCCACGTCAAAAAGGGCCCAAGGATCCACGTTATTAGGAACCAAGTCCTCACGCACAAGGATACTGCGCATACGACGAGCGGTGGCTTGGTCTGCCACAGAAATCTTTCCATCGGAGCTTACGTGAGCCTCCACATTTTCTTCTGACAGACGGTACAGGATGTTGTCACGAGCAACAGTATCCGTTATGGCAACATCAAACAAGGGAACAGTTGTAGGAGCTGCGGAAATTCTTGTCACAAAAACAAGGACAACCACAACGGCAGCAATGATTCCAAAGAGTATAATCTTTTGGACTATAGACCACTTTGTCCATAGCCCCTTTGCTGAGTCAATCAACTTCTTCAATTTTTCGTTCATTTATGCCTCCCATAGGAGAGGTATTCCCCCCCTCCAACGAACGAACCAGAAACAATTTCTAATCGTTAGAAAAAATGCCACTTATGGCGGCAATATTCTTACCGCCACCATAATTCCAAAACTGCAAATCCTTGCAGAACAAATATTTACAATAAATCCGTAAAGACGTTACCGTGTTGTGGTAATTTCGTTCCAGCTGCTGACCATGCGACTGATTACCGTTTGGGCAAGGCTCAAGGACATGTTTGCCTCTGCCATGGCTGTTGTCACATCATGAATATCAACTGAATCAGGATCTATTATCAATTTTTCCACATTGGCGGCGGATGCCATCTGCTTGTTGTTTACATAATCCACAGCCTCCGCCAGATAACTGTCAAAGGAACGAGTCTTACCCAGACCTTCTCCCTGACTGGAACCAGACAACTGGCCTGCACCAGCCATACCACGGGCAGAAACAACTGGTGCAGAACCAATATGAGCTGCGTGGGTTCGTGTCAATTCCAAGTTACCTATCATCCTCTACCTCCAAAACTACATTTTCAATAAACAGCTATCATGCCCTTATTTTGCAATCTGTAGGGCATGCATGACGCCCTTATTTTGCAATCTGTAGGGCGCTATTGAACATTTCCTTTGATCCCTGAATTACAGAGGAATTGGCCTCGTAGGCACGGGATGCGGAAATCAAGTCTACCATTTCGTTTACCACGTTTACGTTAGGATACTCCACATAACCAGCATTGGGGCCAGACTTAATGGCATCTGGGTGGCTGGGGTCATAGACCATGCGCCCCTCAGAAGTGTCCGACACAATGCGACTTACCTTAACACCTAATCCTGGCCCTTCATCCAGATCAGAAGGAACGTAGGGATTGCGGAAGATGTTTTCCTGACCCAAGGTTTGGAGAACTACAGTTTGACGCTGGAATTTTCCTCCCTCTGGAGTGCGAGTGGTGGAAGCGTTGGCAATGTTGTTGGCGATTACGTCGGTTCGAAGCCGCTCAACACTCATTCCTGTAGCTGCAATATTTATACTGGTAAAAAGTCCCATTCTTTAATTCCTCCAAACCTTATTTCTGCATGGCGATTTTCACTTGGGAAAATTCAAAGGCCTGCATCTGGGTCAAAAGCTGGTAATTCAGCTGTGTCTTCAAAATATCCATGGCTTCCTGCTCTGCATCCACGTTATTGCCGTTGGCCTTTGAGGTGGTGTAGTAGTCAGTTACCCGGCGAGGCTCCACATCATGATAATCCTGAAAGCCTTCAGACTGAATGTGTCCCTCATGAGTAGTAATCATTTGGAAGGCATCCTTGGAATTTCGCTCGGACTCAATGGCACGCTTAAGCTCGCTTTCAAAGCTGATTGATGTCCGCTTGAAATTAGGAACCTCGGCATTGGCCAAGTTGTTGGCAGACACCTGATACCGCAGGGTGCTGGCATCCATTGCTCTGTGCAACAAGTCTACAGACCGTGAAAATGAACTCATTCCATTAACCTCCAAATTAGGTAAAACAAAAAAGGTTTTACTATTCTAGTACTTCATATCGGCAAATTCAAGTCGTATGTTTAGTAGAAAGCTACAAAATATACCGTGACAGGTCTTGATTTTCCACGATATTCTGTAACCTTTTGTCTACATACTCGCTGGTAATGGTAATTGTTTCTCCAGCGTGTTCGTCAGCCTCAAAGGAAAGCTCCTCCAAAAGGGTTTCCATGATGGTATGGAGCCGCCGTGCACCGATATTCTCCGAGCGGGAGTTTACGTCTGCAGCCAAGAAGCTCATACGGTCGATGGCATCGTCGGCAAAAATGATGTTCACATTCTCTGTGGCCAAAAGGGCGGCGTACTGCTTGGTAAGGGCGTTCTTTGGCTCCAGCAAAATACGGCGGAAATCCTCGGTGTGGAGGGAGTCCAGCTCAACTCGCAAAGGAAAGCGACCCTGAAGCTCAGGAATCAAGTCGGAGGGAGATGCCAGGCTAAAGGCACCAGCTGCAATGAACAGGATGTGGGTAGTGTCCACCACGCCGTACTTGGTGTTGACCTTGGAGCCTTCTACAATGGGAAGAATATCTCGCTGAACACCCTCACGAGAAACGTCCTGACCACCACGCTCACCCTTCACTGCAATCTTGTCAATTTCGTCGATGAAGATAATACCGGACTGCTCCACCCGCTGGCGAGCTTCGTCGGAAACCTTGTCGGGGTCAATCATTCTGTCCAGATGGTCTTCTGTCAAAATGATGCGAGCTTCACGAATGGTTACGGTCTTCTTCTTGGAGCGATTTCCGTTAAACAGGGAGGTAATCTGACGCATGCCTGCTTCCAAATCCTCCATGTTTCCGCCAGCAAAAATCTCCATGGTGGGCATGTTGTTCTGCTTTTTTACTGTAACATCAACTTCACGCTCCTCCAATTTGCCTTCCCGCAGCATGGTACGGAATTTTTCTCTGGTGGAAGAAAGCTGCTGGGCATCCTGATTTTCGATTTTTGGAGTGGAGCCGTTGTCGCTGGAAGTTGGAGCTGGTGTTCCAAAGATGGTAAAGGGCAAGGTACCACTAGATGAAGCATCATTGGCCTTGTCGGGGCGACTTCCGGGCAAGAGCAAATCCAGAAGGTCTTCCTCTACCCTAGTTTCTGCCTGCTGGCGGAGGGTTTCCTGCATTTCTTCCTTGACCATGTTGTAGCCCACAGCCATGAGGTCACGAACCATGGATTCTACGTCACGGCCCACGTACCCAACCTCTGTGTACTTGGTGGCCTCTACCTTTAAGAAGGGAGCCTTGCAGAGCTTGGCAAGACGGCGGGCAATTTCTGTCTTTCCCACACCAGTGGGTCCAATCATCAGAATGTTTTTGGGAGCCACCTCATCACGAATGTCTTCAGACAAAAGAAGGCGGCGATAGCGGTTTCGTAGTGCAATGGCAACAGCCTTCTTTGCCTGCTTCTGGCCAATGATATAGGTGTCGAGACGGGCTACGATTTCCTTTGGAGTCAAGGCAGAGCCATCTTCTTTTTTTTCAAGTATTTCCATGATTACAGCTCCTTTGTGGAGGACAATTCTTCCACCGTAATGTGATTGTTTGTGTAAATACAGATGTCACCAGCGATTTTCAGGCTTTTTTCTGCAATTTCCTTGGCGGACAAGTCGGAGGACTCAAGATAGGCCAAGGCTGCGGCATAGGCGTAATTTCCACCAGAACCGATGGCTAGCACATCCTTTTCTGGCTCGATAACATCACCAGTTCCAGAAATCAGCAGAATCTTGTCTTTGTCTGCCACCAACAACAGGGCTTCTAGCTGACGGAGGGCCTTGTCGGTGCGCCATTGTTTGGCCAGCTCCACTGCTGCACGAGTCAAATCTCCAGCATACTCCTTGATCTTTGACTCAAATTTATCAAACAGGTTAAAGGCATCGGCAGTGGCTCCTGCAAAACCAGTCAATACCTTGCCGTCATACATGCGGCGAACCTTGCGGGCATTGCCCTTCATAACAGTATTTCCCATGGTTACCTGACCGTCGCCAGCCATGGCCACCTTGCCGTCTTTTTTTACTGCAATGACGGTGGTGCTACGAATCTGAGGTTTTTTCATCAGCAATCTCCTGATTTCCCATCTTCACGAGCCACCGAAAGAACCTGTCCTTCAGTGCCACCGTGGGGATGAGCTTGATTATATGTTTTTACCAGCTGAGCTGTTGTAATGTGTGTATACCGTTGAGTAGTGGAAATACTGGAATGTCCCAGCATTTCCTGCACCATACGAACATCTGCCCCATTTGACAACAAGGCGGTGGCAAAGGTATGGCGAAAAGCGTGGGGCGACACAGGATTATTGGTTCCTTCCACCCCAGAATAACGAGAAAGAATATAACGAATTCCCCGAGTGGTAAGAGCCCCACCTTGATTGTTCAAGAACAAGGCCCGAACTGGCGCTTTGGTAGCCTGGTTACCAGAACGAAGGAGCTTTTCCTGCCGCTGGGGAAGGTATTCCTTCAATGCGGTGGATGCGGTGGGAGTAAAGAATACTCGGCGGTCCTTTCCACCCTTGCCCCGCACCATGGCAGAGCTTAAATCCTGAGAAAAATCTTCCAAGGTAAGGCCCGCCATTTCTGCAACACGGCAGCCAGAGGAATAAAACATCTGGAATAGAGCCTTGTCACGAGCCTCCCACAGCAAGGAGGTTTTTTCTGGGGCGGCACAAAGCTCTTGCACCTCAGAGGGGGTCATGAACTTAGGCAGCTGTTTGGGCTGCTTTACCGTATGGATTTCCAAGGCAGGATCTTGCAGGATGTAGTCATAGCGACGGCAATAGGCAAAAAGAGAGCGAACTGCCGCCACAAATCGATTTATACTGGAGGCTGCGGAGCCCTGCAGGGTTAATTCTCCCATGCAATACCGTAAATCTTCCTTGGTGACAGAATCCAAGGGACGCTGTCCATCTAGCAAGGTTGCCAGTTTTCCCAAGTCATTGCCATAGCCTGCCAGGGTGTTTGCAGAAAGGCAACGCACCCCCTGTTGATAGGAGAGAAATTCTTCTATTGCTTCAGAAAGGCAGGCAGGACGAGAGCTCATGAGTCCAGATCACCTTCGTCAATGATGGAGGTAGGATTTTCTCCCAGGTGGAGATAATCGCAATCGGGATTAATGCAGGCCTTGTAGCTGCCGTTTTTCTTGTCGTATTTTTCCACCATGAACTGACCACACTTGGGACAATATACGTCGATGGGCTTGAAGTGACTGATAAAGTCGCAGTCAGGATAATTAGTACAACCGTAAAATTCCTTGCCACGGCCCTTTGTCTTTCGAGCCACAATTTCACCGGTACAACCAGGTCGTGGGCAGCGAGCCAAGGGGATAGAGCGGGTGCTGTAGCACTCTGGGAAGCCTGAACAGGCCAAGAAAAAGCCGAATCGACCGAGCTTTTTTACCATGTGACGACCGCACTTGTCGCAAATCTTGTCAGTGACCTCGTCCATGGAGCCCTTGAGACTTTCGTGGGTGGCCATAACGTTTTCCACCTTGTCTCGGAAGGGGAAGAAAAAGTCTCCCAGCATCTTTGACCACTGAATCTTGTCCTCTTCGATTTCGTCCAATTCTGTTTCCACTCGAGCGGTGAAATTCTCGTTAACCACCTCTGGAAAGGACTCCACCAAAATGTCGTTAATCATTCGGCCCAGAGGAGTGGGAACAAGCTGCTTATTGCTACGGGTAACATAGTAGCGGTCCAGTAGCACGGAAATGATAGGTGCGTAGGTAGAAGGACGACCAATGCCCTTTTCTTCCAAGGTCTTAACGATGGAGGCATCGGTGTAGCGGGCTGGTCCCTGGGTAAAGTGCTGCTCAGGATAGAACTTCTGGGCGGTAAGCTCCTCTCCTACCTTTAATGAAGGCAGGGAACCAGAGGAATCTTCCTTGGAGGAAAGCAGCTTAATAACCTTGTAAAAGCCCTTGTCCACCACCTTGCTGGCAGAAACACGGAACAAAGCATGACCTGCCTGAATATCCACGCTGGTGGTACGGGTTTTGGCATTGTTCATCTGGCTGGAAACAAAGCGCTCCCAAATGATGGTGTACAGTCGCAGCTGGTCTCGGGTAAGATAATCCTTCACTGAATCTGGTGTGTAAGAGGTGTAAGTAGGACGAATACCTTCGTGGGCATCCTGAGCCTTTTTTCCTACAGTGTACTCGATGGGGGCTTCTGGAAGCTCATTGGGGAAATTCTCAGCCAGCCACTTTCGCACGTCATCGATGGCGGTCTGGGAAATACGCACAGAGTCGGTTCGCATGTAGGTAATAAGACCCACACGGGTAGAACCGATGTTCACACCTTCGTACAGCTGCTGGGCAATCTGCATGGTTTTGCGGGAGGTAAAGCCAAGACGATTAGCCGCTGCCTGCTGAAGCTTAGAGGTGGTAAATGGTGGCTTGGGACGAACCGTTTTTTCTGTGGCCTTAATGTCCACCACGGTACACACAGAGCTTCCAATCTCGTTGATAATGGCTTGTACCGATTTTTCGTTAGGCAGCTCAGGCTTTCTGTCCTGATATTGCATCAACTGGGCGGTAAACTTGGACTTTCCTTTGATGAAGTCTGCATCCAAGCTCCAGTATTCCTCAGGGATGAATTCCTCCACTTCCTTTTCCCGTTCGCAAATCAGTCGCAAAGCCACAGACTGAACTCGTCCTGCAGAAAGGCCGTTCTTGACCTTTTTCCACAGCAGGGGAGAAAGATTGTAGCCCACCAATCGGTCTAGAATACGGCGAGCCTTCTGAGCATTTACCTTGGCCTCATCAATGTCGGAGGGGGCGGTAACTGCCTCGGTAATGGCTTGGGGAGTAATTTCGTTGAACACGATTCGCCTAATGGGAGCATTGGTCTTTCCCTCAAAGGCTTGACGTAAATGCCAGGCGATGGATTCTCCTTCCCGGTCATTATCGCTTGCCAGCAGCACTTCATCAGCCTTCTTAGCATCCTTTTGGAGCTCCCGCAACAGCTTTGCCCGCCCCCGAACGGTAATATATTCTGGGTTAAAGCCATTGTCCACATCAATGGCCATGCGGGACTTGGGAAGGTCGATGAGATGGCCCATGGATGCCTTAACGGTATAACCGGTGCCAAGATATTTTTCTATTGTCTTTGCCTTTGCTGGAGACTCTACAATCACCAGCGTTGATTTCTTTGTCTTCTTCTTGGCAGTCGCCTTAGTTTCAGCCATGTGAACCTCTAAAATAATAATTGTTTCTCTTGTCTACAATATCTTGTTTCGGCAGAAATTCTTCCAACACTAGAATTCCCGCCAGCTTGAGCAATTTCTAAACTGCTCCCAGGAAGGGCTGCAAGGGCGGCCTCGTAGTCAGCTACAGAGCTAATAACTGGCGCTCCATCCTGACGATAGGCTTCCATTCCCTGACTGCAGCTGGCTTCTGCCAATCCTGCTGCCAAAAGATACACGTCCCTGCCCTGCTCCAAGGCAAATTCTGCCGTAATCAAGGCACCAGACTTTTCTGGAGCCGCTGCCACCACCGTTACAGGAGACAGAGCTGCAATGATTCTGTTCCGCTGGGGAAAACGAAACTTTTCTGCAGGCACTCCCGGCAAATACTCGGAAAGGAGGCATCCCTCCTGTTCCAGCATGGTGGCAGCCAGTCGCTTGTGGCTCAAGGGCACCACACCGTCGGCACCACAGGGCAACACTGCCACCGTTTTCCCCTTCCCCGCCAAGGCTCCCTTGTGTACAGCGGCATCAATGCCAAAGGCAAGGCCAGACACCAAGGTGTAGCCAGCGGTTGCCGCTTCCTGGGAAAAATCAAAGGTAGCCTTGGCAACGGCTGGTGTTGGCTTACGTGTTCCCACTACGGAAATACAGGGCTCCATCACCGCTTGGATATTTCCACGATAAAACAACATGTAGGGAGGATCGAAAATCTCTGCCACCATGGCAGGATAGTCCAGCTGATGATGGAGTACTCCATGGATTCCATACAGCTCCATCAACTTTTTGCTTTGCTCAGCCTGCTTCTGGCACTCTTGCCCCTTCCACCAGCGGGAACGGATTCTTCTTCCTACAATGCAAGAAATATCATCAATTGAAAGTACTGCAAGGTCACCAACAGTGTCAAGTTTTTCCTCAAGAATAAGTTTTTCTCTGAAGGACAAAAAATACATGGCACTAATGGCCAGAGGAAGAAGCTCATCCCGCATAGGCAGCTTCGAGAACCTGACGTTTGTTAGCCTCTGCCTGAGCCTTCTTCTCATCAGAGGTGGTGGTGGAAATAATCTTGTCGTACACCGCCATAGCCTTTTCAAACTCAAAGGTTTGGTAGTAGGCATTGGCCAAAAGGAACATACCGTCCACGTTCCGCTTTTCTACCTCCACCAAGGTTTCAAGATAGGGAATTGCCTTTCCTGGCTCATCCAGTTCAAAGATATACAAAACCCCAATGCCGTACAAGGCACGTGCGTACTTTGGGTCGATTTTTAAGGCTTCAAGGTAGGCTGATTCAGAGAGCTTCAGATAATTGAATTTCTGGGCAGTGGAGCCTGTGGCAGAATAATCCAAGGATTGGTTTGCCATGTAGCCTGCACAAACTGCCACATAATAATAGAGATTCTGGTTTGCAGGATAGTAGGTGGTAGCCATTCTGAAGGCTTCCAAAGCTTCGCCGTACATCTGATTGTCCAGATAGCGAGAACCCAGCATCTTGTACCAAATACCGATTTGCTGGTTGGCCAAAACCATGTCTTCCACACGGGTCTGGTATTTTTGAATGGCGGCCTTTAATTCAGCCTCCGTGGTGGGACTGGAAACCCCTTCTTCAAGCTGCTGCATTCGCTTGATGGTCTTGGCATTGGTACCACTACAGCTAGAAAGCACCAGGGCAATTCCAATCAGGGCTGCCACACCCACAGTACATCTTTTTTTCATTCTGAACCTCCGGGAAAAAATTCCTTATGATATAAATGTAATTCATCCTTTTCGATATGTGTATATATTTGGGTGGTAGAAAGGTCGGAATGACCCAAAAGCTCCTGCACGGAACGCAAGTCAGCCCCTCCAGACAAAAGGTGGGTAGCAAAGGAATGACGCAGGGTGTGCACCTTAGCAGTAACTCCCGACAAGATCTCCAGCTCCTGAAACCGCTTCCAAATACCCTTGCGAGACAGGGGTTGTCCACGATAATTTACAAAGACCTCTGCCACCTGCTTGCTGCCTAAAACAGCGGGACGCCCTTCCTGAATCCATCGGGAAAGCCATTCATAGGCTGCATCTCCAAAGGGCAACACCCGCTCCTTGCTTCCCTTTCCCAGCACAATGAGCATCCGCTCCTGCAGGTGCACATTTCGCATCAAAAGTCCTGCCACCTCGCTGATTCGAAGTCCGCAGGAATACACCAGCTCAAAGAGAGCCCGGTCACGTATTCCCAAGGGCTCACTAGTGTCAATGGCGGCCAAAAGTGCATCCACCTGCTCCACCGACAATACCCGTGGCAGGGCTCGTTGGATTTTAGGCCGTTCTACCAGCTGAACAAGATTTTCCTGCCAAATGCCTTCTTCCACCAAAAAGCTTCCAAAGGAACGAAGAGCCGAAACATCCTTGGCCACAGTCAGCTGCTCCAAATGCTGGGTTCGTCTCCAAATCAAATAGTTGGAAATATCTTGAACCACCAATCCCGAAAGACAGGAAGACATCTCCTTGCAAGAAAAATTATTGTGGAGCCAGCACAGGAATTCCTCCACCACCAACCGATAGGTTTCCGCCGTAAGTCGAGATTTTCTATCCACAGCCAGCAACTGGGAACAATAGCGTCTAATAAGTAACTCCCCTCCAACAGGAGAGGAGCTTTGTGACTTTGAATCGGCGGAAATGGTTGCCTTCAAGGGAATTAATCTCCCAGCTGAATTCTATTTCTCAGATAAGGTGGTGTCTTCAAATCATTGGGAGAGGGAACTGAACCAGTACCATCCAAATTAAAGCCTCCACCAACGGTGCCACCCTGTCGTGGAACAGCAGCTCCAGCCCCAGCAGGAATACCACCAGTAGGCATGGCTCCTGCAGGAATACTTCCTGCAGGAATACTTCCTGATGAATGCTGGCTAGTCATGGCACCACCTGCAGCAAGCCGATTCACTGCTGGAATTCCTGTACCAGCCGCACCTGAAGCAGGAGCTCCAGAACCAGCAGGTCGTGGAGGCTGATACTGAGGCTCACTGGAACCCAGCTGCCCACCACCAACCTTTGGCATGCTGTCCTCACTTCTGGTTATGGCGCTTTGAGGCATACCTCTGCGCTGGTCTGAAATGGAACTTTTCTGCAATGCCTGGAACTGTCCCAGGGTAATTGAATTACTGGACTCCACCTTGGCAGGATGCTCAGGCACTACCACCTCGTTTGTAGCCTCTGGGTCATTGAAACCAGTGGCAATAACAGTAACAGATACGGAACCTTCCATGGCAGGATCAATAACGTGACCATAAATAACGTGTACGTCAGGGTCTGCCGCAGCCTTAACAATATTGGCAACCTCACCTACCTCCAACAGAGAGAAATCCTCTCCACTGGTAATGTTGATAAGGATATTCTTTGCTCCGTCTATGCGGGAATCCTCCAGCAAGGGATTGTCGATGGCCTGGGAAGCAGAATCTGTGGCACGATTGTCTCCAGTACCCACACCAATACCCATAATTGCATCACCCTTGCCTTCCATGGTGGTACGAACATCGTTAAAGTCCAGATTAATAAGACCGGGCTTAGTAATTACATCAGAAATTCCCTGAACACCCTGACGCAATACATCGTCAGCTTTTAGGAAGGCCTGCTTTACAGGAGTTCGTCTGTCCATGGTTTTCAAAAGATTTTCGTTGGGAATAACGATAAGGGAATCAACCTCTTCGTGGAGCTTTCTGATTCCTTCCTCCGCATTGTTAATTCGAACACGTCCTTCAAACTCAAAGGGCTTTGTTACAACACCCACCGTAAGGGCTCCCAGCTGCTTTGCCACCTTAGCTACAATGGGAGCTGCACCAGTACCGGTACCACCACCCATTCCAGCAGTAACAAACACCATGTTAGCACCCTGCAGGGCATCTTTAATCAGATCCTCACTTTCATGGGCTGCAGCCTCTCCAACAGAAGGCTTTCCACCAGCACCAAGTCCACCAGTAATCTTAGAACCAATACCAATGGTTCTGTGGGCCTGTGAATGACCTAATGCCTGAAGATCTGTATTGATAACAATAAATTCAACATTTGCAAGACCATTTTCTATCATTCTGTTGACAGCATTGGATCCACCACCACCGCAGCCAACAACCTTTATAACAGTAGGTTTCATCATGGATTCTGCACTTTCTACTGACAATCCTTCAAGCATATATTCCTCCCAACCCAAACATTGCTTCTTCGTAAATTAGAAAAATTCTTTGAAAAAATTCTTGAGTCCACTAAAACCAGTTGCCTTTGATTTTGTATCTTCCGACCTATTATATTGCTTGTTTCGCTTTGTATCAATACGACGGCGGACCTCGTTGCTTCCCATCAACAAACCGATAGCAGTGGCATATTCTGGAGTGCGGTACACCTCAGTCTTTCCCCCGAAATTACCGGGAGTACCAATGCGCACAGCAGTAGTCTTGAATACCTTTTGAGCCAACTCCACGATTCCCATAAGCTGAGCACCACCACCAGTCAAAACCACATTACCTGAAAGCTGGGTTAGCTTTGTCTGACGAACAATTTCCACTCGAACCATGTTAAAAATCTCTTCCACACGGGCCTGAATAATCTGGCACAACTCCCTGCGAGAAATGGATTCTGGACCACGACCACCAATTCCAGGAATCACCACCTCCTCATCCTCATCTAGAAGGGGCTCCCAGCAGCAGCCGTATTTTATCTTGGTGCTTTCGGCAGTGTCAAAGGCAATGCCTTTAACGTATACAATGTCATTGGTAATGAAGGAGCTTCCTACGGGAATGGACAGAGAGCATATGGGTGCACCCCCCAAAAGCACCAGCACGTCGGTGGTACCACTTCCCATGTCAATGAGAATAGAACCCAGCTCCAGCTCATCCTTTGTCATAACAGCTTTAGTGGCAGCCAAGGTTTTCAGCATCATGCCTTCGGCCTTGTAGCCAGCCCTACCAATGCAGTTTTGGACGTTTTTTACGGAGGTACAGGAAGCAGTAATAACGTGGGTTTCCACCTCTAGCTTTACTCCCAGCATGTCCTTGGGATCCTTCACCTGCTCCTGCTTATCAACGCTGTAATAGCGGGGCACCACATGGAGAATCTGGCGATCTGGAGGAATAGGAAGAGAACGAGCCACCTCAATGGCATCGGCCATATCCTGCTCAGTAATTTCCCGGGGAGTGATTCCCTTGCTACCAGCCACCTGCACCATGCCGTTAGAATCCCAGCTTTTAATCTGTATTCCACCAATAGCTGGCACACAGGAATGAACCTCGCAACCAGAATCCATCTCCGCATCTTCTATGGACTGCTTGATGGCATTCATGGTGGACTCTATATTTACAATAGTTCCGTTGCGAAGTCCTGGAGAAGGAACCTTTCCCAAGCCTATAATTTGAAACGTATCAGTATCTGTATATTCGCCAATTACTGTCCTAATATAGTTTGAACCAATATCAAGACCGACGATAACATCACTCAAAACAACCTCCCACTGAGCCCTTTCCTAAAAACGGTGAAACTATCTTTCCCTGCTACTGGACCCTAGTACGAAAGGAAACTGACCCATAGCGTAGGTCAATTTCAGAAATATTTGATCCAATGGAATTCACCACATCAAGGACAACAACCATATATTGTAACGAATCCTCACTAAAAGTTCTATCCATAAGAACCCGTGTCTGGGAGTGAACTGGATACAAAATCAAATCAAATCCGCCATATTCCTTGGTATTGAGATGGATTTCAGAAATGGTTGCTAAATATTTTTGTGGCAGACGCTGGATTTTTGCCAGCTGACCAATGAAATTCTTGTAGATGCTGGGCAATCCCATGCCATCCTTAAAATTTTCCACAGGCAAGCCAGAAATCAAAGGCAGATGGCTAATGGAAGCACCAGCCTTTGCGGTAAACAATACACCAGACTCATCGATTTGTACAGGAACTGTCTTACCATTCAGATTCAGCAGGGTGGCAGCCACGGGAACACGTTCCTTTACAGAAATGGCAACACTGTCGGGGAATTTCTTTTCCACAGAAACAGACTCAATCCACGGGCAGTCAGCCAGTACAGCGGCAGCCTGAGCTGAATCAAAGCTACTCCAGGTTTGATTTGAGTTGGCATTCAAAATACGGCACATTTCCTCTGGAGAATACATCTGCAAGCCGGTAAAGGAAATTTTTACTGGAGCCTTAGATGGAATGACTACCGTATACAGCACCACCTCTACCAATAGAATGAGGCAAAGGGCTCCCACAATGAATTTTAGAGCCCTGAATTTTCTATCTGCTTGTGGCACCTTTTGTTGCTCGTCCACCATAAAGTTTCTGATATCAGAATATGTCATACTGTCACTCATATAATCCTCACGCTATCAATCAAAAAAAATCCCTTACTTATACTTCGTCAATCTCTTCAATACTATTATGATAAGATATGTTCAACAAAAGACCACACATACAACAGGTTACCAACAATGATGAGCCTCCATAGGATATGAAGGGCAAGGTTATTCCTGTTACTGGCAAGGCACCACATACAACACCAGAATTCACTAAGGATTGAATCAAGATGCTGGTGGTTAATCCAAAGGCCAGCAAGGAAGAAAACTTGTTCTTGCTTTCCATCATCAAAGTATAACCTCTCCAAGCAAAAAAAGCCAAAACTAAAAAATACCCCAAGACACCAAGGAATCCCATCGCTTCAGCCCAACCAGAAAAAATATAGTCGGTATGATTTTCTGGTATCAGATTAAATTTATCCAAACCCACACCAAATCCATTGCCCAAAAAACCACCATCGCTAATGGCAGTGCGAGCTCTCAAAACCTGATAATTGCCACCATGGGTATCATAGTTTGGATTGATGAAGGCAATGATACGATTTACTCGAAACTCCGAGGTAAACACAAAGAGAATCGCATAACCTATCATCAAAAAAAAGAATGGTATAAGGGGCAGCAAACGGCCTCCTGCTACATATATTACCAAAAGCCCAATAAAAAAAATCAACAGAGCGGTGGAAAAGTCATTCTGCTTAAGTACTATACCAGAAAAAACAGAGAGGACGATAAGTGGTGGAAACAAACTACGGTATCGATCTTCTGGCTTTTTTACGAATTTATCAAACCAGTTGGCAATGAACAATAAAACCGCAATTTTTGCCAGCTCAGAGGGCTGGAAGGTTTCTCCCCCAAATGGCAGTGAGATCCAGCGATTTGCCCCATTACGGGGATCAGAGAAAATTGACACAAAGGGAAGCAAACACATAAGTAAGGTACCAACCACAATCACTGGAAGCCATTTACGGATAAATTTTTGGGGCAGGAAGGTGGTAATGATTATCACCAGAACTCCTACTCCAGACACAATCAACTGACGATTGATAAAATAATGAGCATCTGAAAACTGTTTTTTCCCATATTCAGCAGAACAAACATATAACAGCAACAAGCCCAATCCCCACAAAAGGATTATGGACACTACTAGGCTTACATCGATGTAGCGTCCTTTTATGAGAGTACGTTCGGCAAAAATCTTTCTTACGTTCATGCATCACCTCCCGAAACGACAGGTTGCAGGGCAGCTGTAATGCGCTCCAAGCCCATGCCACGAGAACCCTTCAAAAGCACCACATCACCCTTCTGCAAAAAGGAGGAAAGTCTTTCTATAGCCTGACTCATGGTATCCTCACCCTTACCAGCCACTGCCATCATGGTATCAGCTGTAAAGACATCTGCTGCATGTGCGGCTGCACTCATGGCATCTCCCAGAAAAACCATCAAGGAGGAGCCTGTTCTTTGGGCCTGGGCTACAGCTTTACGGTGGGCTTCCTCACTGGCAGCTCCGAGCTCTAGCATGTCACCAATCACTAAAATCTTACGTCCAGCAGTAAGCTCCAAGTCGCAGAAAAAGTCCAAGGCAGCTTCCATGGAATCGGGGTTTGCATTGTAGCAATCCTGAATAAAGGTAACATCGCCCCGCAAAACCTGACTACGACCAAAAAGAGGCTGCACCTTTGCCAAGCCCCGCTTCATTTCCTCTGGAGTAAGACCAAGCTCCTGGGCTACAGCCAAAGCTGCCAAGGCATCGTAGAAATTTGCCATACCAGGAAGAGGCAAGGTCATAGTTACATCCTGATACTCAAAGGAAGTACCGTCAAGTCCCAAGGCCTGAACTTTAGTTACCATGGCGGGACCGTATTCAACAGCCTTTCCTGCAAGCCCTTCCTTCAGAAAATCCTTGTAAGAATCCAGTGCTGGAATGAAAGCCACAGAATCCTGTGAAAAATTTGAAAAAATTTGCTTTTTTTCCTGTGCTATTCCATCTTTACTGCCGAGAATCCCGATATGGGCAGTTCCAATGTTGGTAATAACACCGAGTTTAGGAGAAAGAACACCAGCAATTTCTGCCATTTCCCCCTGTCTATTCATACCAAGCTCAAAAACTCCCACCTGATGATGGGCTCGAATCTCAAAACAAGACAGAGGAAGCCCTGTTTCCGAATTCAAGTTACCCTTGTTCATCACCACCTTGTAGCGGGTGGAAAGGAGAGAAGCGAGGATTTCTTTCGTAGTAGTTTTGCCGCTAGAACCAGTAATTCCAATACGAATTAGCTGGGGAAATTTCTGCACGTAAGCGGCGGCAGCGGCCTGCAAGCCATACATGGTATGCTCCACAGCCACAAAGGTTACAGCTGGATAGTCCTTGTGCCATTCCTGAATAAGAGCTAATGAAGAGGCGGCAAAATCCTTGTTTACCAGAACGACAGTAGCTCCCTGTTGCAGAGCGGCAGGAATATATTTATGACCGTCCTGAAATTCACCAACCAACGGAATGAACATTCCTCCCGCCACGGCGCTACGACTGTCTGTTGCCACAGAGTCAAAGAAAAAATCCTTCTCTGGGCATCCCAAAACAGGAGTTCCACCAGTGGCGGCCAGGAGTTCAACAAGAGACAATAAAGATGTTTGAGGGATGGACTGCATTGTACTGCAAAGCCCATCCCCTTTGGATGATTCTACACCCACTACACGTTCCACTGTTATTAACGCTCCCACAACAATATAACAGGTTTGCCGCCACAAATTGCAACGGCTTGGACAAAGTCCCTTTCATTTGGCAGTTTCCCCCCAACTACCAAACCGGATGGAAAGCACCAGCCTTGCGCTAGCGACCACCCATTTCAACACGGATGATTTCGCTACTTTCAGCAGGTCGCATTCCTAATTGACCTGAGGCGAGGGCCTCGATTCTGTCTGCACCAGCAAGAACACTGATTCCAGTAATCAGATTCTTGTTCTCCTCCACCAATTCAGCCTGTTCACGCTCCAATCCAGCAATCTCACCCTTCAACTGGGCAAATTTCTGAGACTGGATCCCGCTCACAGCTAGAAAAGCTGGAATGCTGGCAGCCAGCAGGCAAATGGCAACTCCTTTTGCCAATGCACTTCTCGTTTTCATCGTAAACTCCGTTTTATTCTGCAGCAGGAGAAATCATCCGTGACGTCTCCTGGTCGAGTTCCTTTAACTTTCGAATAACCCGCAACTTGGCACTGCGAGAAGGGCCATTTGCCGCCACCTCCTCCTGAGATGGTAGCACCGGCTTTCTCGTAAGCACCTGGGCATGGGGCGAGCCACCACATTTACATATTGGTTGCTCAGGCGGACACACACAGATCTTACCCAAATCACGGAAATAATTTTTTACAATTCTATCTTCCAGAGAATGGAAGGTGATAACTCCCATTTTTCCACCAACCTGCAGCACATTGAAGGCTGCGGGTAGCACCTGGGGTAAGCGGTTCAATTCACCGTTTACCACAATGCGCAGGGCCTGGAAGGTTCTGGTGGCAGGGTGCAGGTGGCCATGACGATAGGCTGCAGGCACCACGCTATAGATTAGCTCTGCCAAGTCTGCTGAAGACTCAATCCGAGAACTGCTTCGTGCTGCAACAATGGCAGCTGCAATTCTACGACTGTAGCGCTCCTCACCGTACAGATAGATTATATCTGCAAGCTTTTGCTCCGACCAGCTGTTTACCACATCGGCGGCAGAAGGCCCAGCATTTGAATTGAGCCTCATATCTAGTGGCTCATCCTTTCTGAAAGAAAAGCCCCGGCCAGATTCCTCGTAATGGAACACGGAAATCCCCAGGTCAAAAAGGATGAGATTGGGACGAGGATTTTCAGCAGAAAAATCAAAGTCCCGATAAAAATCGTTAAACCAACCGAGATGAAAATTCATTCGGTCCCCATAACACTCCAGACGCCGACGAGCCTTTGCCTGAATGTTGGCATCGGCATCTAAGCCCAGCACCTGTAGCTTGGGATAGGTTTTCAAAAAACCATTGGAATGACCACCCTCACCAAGGGTAGAATCAATCAGGAAGGGATGCTCACTAAAAGGCTCCCCCTCCGGAGACAAATAGTGAAGGCACTCCTGCAACAATACTGGGGTGTGGACAATGGTCTGACAAGATGAATTATCCAAGACTTACTCCTATAGACAGATGGCGCTGAGGCCCTCTGTTGCTTCCCGGAAGGAGCTTTCACTTTCTTCCAGATACGCCTTGTACATGTCAGCATCCCACAGCTCAATATACTTGTTGATTCCTAAAAAGATGCATTCCTTTGATAAGCTCGCATACTCCCTCAAGCTTTGGGGAATACCGATCCGCCCACCCTTGTCGAACTCCACCGTTTGAGCTGGTGCAATAAGCCGACGAACTACAGATCGATCTCGCCCACTGAAGGGAGATGCGGCTCCCATGAGCTTTGATGAGAAATTCTTCCACTCCTCGGCAGTAAATAACCACAAACAACGGTCCACCGCCTGAGTGATGATGAGTGTATCTTCTGTAAGCTCCCGCCGCAATCTGGCTGGGAAGGGTATCCGCCCCTTCTCGTCCAAGGTGTTGCGGAACTCACCAGTAAGTAAATCCATCCACAATTTCCCACTATTTACGTTTTTTTCCCACCTATTTTCATTTTAATCAAAAAAAATCACCTGTCAATGACCTTTTATGGGATTTCAGCCAAAACTAAAAAAAGGCCTTTACTTTTTATCTATACACTTATATAGTTTCATCATGATTAACACCTACGCTGAATCCCAGCTTCACCATACCCTGAAAAACCTCTACGCAGAAGCTAGCCAAGGAATGGTGGAACAAGAAGTGGCTGGAAAGATTTGCGACATTGTTGCAAAAGACGGAAGCATCATCGAGATTCAGACGGGAAGCCTTTCCAAGCTCCACGGAAAGCTCGGCCTCCTACTCCCCCACTATAAGGTGAAGGTGGTGTATCCCTTGGTGGTGAGAAAAACTATTGAGACAAGGAAAAAAGACGGCACGCTGGTGTCCTGTAGAAAAAGCCCAAAAAAGCAATGCTTGCTGGATATGTTTTGCGAGCTTACCGCTATCTTTCCCTATCTCCTTGACAAGAATTTTATTTTGGAGGTTCTGGAGGTTTCAGTGGTGGAACATCGGATAAAAGAAGCTGCTCCTGTTCAACTGGCCAACAAAAGCAGGCGGTTCAAACGAGACTGGTATAAGGAGGACAAGAGCTTGAAGGAAATCCACGCTACCCACCAGTTTGCTTGCAAGAAGGATTATCTTGAGCTTTTACCAAAGGAATTACCAGAAACCTTTACCATAAAAGAGGCTAGCAGTTTGTTGAAGGGCAGGAATGTTCCACGAATGCTGTGGGTGTTGCGAAAAATGGGCTTGGTGGAACAGGTTGGAAAGCAGGGACGGAGCCTAGTGCTGAAAAAGCGAGAGGCTGATGACGAGAGCTCACCACCATTAAAATAAATCCTCATTCAAAGGAGCAGGGGTCCGGGACGAAACACTTTTCTGTAATAAAGCAGTGTTTCGTTCCCAGAAGACGCCGTCGGTGTAGCCTTGGATGGAGGGATTTGTTTCTGCCATGGCAAGGCGTTTTTGAGCCAGAAGGCAATATTCAAGGTTTTGCTCCACTCCAATGAAGTGGCGCCCCAGCTTTTTTGCCACCACGGCACTAGTTCCGGAACCCAAGAAGGGATCAAGTACCAGTCCTTCTGGAGGGCAGCTGGCAAGAATCAATTTGGCAATGAGTTTTTCTGGCTTTTGGGTGGGATGCTCCGTGTTCTCTGGCATGGACCAGTAGGGAACAGAAATGTCGTCCCAAAAGTTTCCTGGATGAGTGAGACGAAAGCGGCCTTCCTCAGTTTCCTGCCAGTCCTTTGGTTTTCCTTCCTGACGATAGGGAGCTAGCACCCGTCGCTTTTGCTTGACTGATTCCACATCAAAGTAAAAGTCCTGACTACAGGTGGCAAACCAAATATCCTCGCAAGCATTCTTCCAGTTGGCCTTGGCTCCCCTGCCCTTTTCTCGCTGCCACACGATGCGGTTTCGTACAATGGCGTATTTTTTCAGCAAAAAGTACAAACAGGCGGAATTTTTCCAGTCACCACATAAATAGATGGAGGCTGTAGGTTTGAGACAACGAAAAACTGAGGGGAACCAACTTTCTAGGTAATCAAGATATTCCTGGTCGCTAAGGGCAGAGAACTTCATGCCGGCAAAATCCTTGGCCATGTTGTAGGGAGGGTCTAGAATCAATAAGTCAACACAGGATGGAGGCAAACAATCCATGAGCTGTAACAGGTCACCGTGGAGAATCTTGTCTTGCAACTGGCTCAGGGAAAAAGGTGTCTTGTCTGTATTTGCAGAGGGCTCCAGTAGCTGAGCCTGATAGAAATGACGCTCCTCATCAGTGAGGGTAATGGTTTTGTTTCGGGAAGTACTCACGGGGTGGAGTATAGCATAGGTAAATTGAAAGTGAAAAGGGGCAACAGGGAAACCCTAATCAGCCTCGCACTTCGCTACGCTCACAGTTCGGCTGCTCAGGGGACCTCCCTGTTGCCCCAACGCTTCCGAGTAGAGGGTTGTCCTCCCCCTAAAGACGTAGCACCTGATATTGGATTTCGGCACAGGTAAAACCTTCTTCAATCCATGCATCTTGGGTAATAAACTTGTCCCAGCGTAATGCCACATGAGTAAAGACAATGGCAAGATCATCTTGTTGGTATACCAGCAGGTAATCATTGTCAAGGCCAGCAAATTCAGATGAAGTGTCTACGAGGCGTTCCATAAAGTAGTCTGTCATATCAAGATATTCTCCATTACCTATGGGGAGCAGGAGAGACTTTTCTATGAAAAGAGCTGCAGAATAGTTGTACCAGTGCATGGTCTTGTACTGGGAAATATCCAGCTCAGGGGATTTGTCAAAATCGGAATAGATATTGTACTGGAATTCCTTTACGATGGTACGTTCCGATATGCCCCGTTCCAGTTTCTCTTCCCTGAAAAAATCTTCATAAGAGGAAAAGAACATCGAAACCTGTGGGTCAGTTAATTCTCGATGAAAATAAAGATAGTCAAAAGCTCCCTCTAGAATTTCTAGCTCTTCATTGCTCATGTCCTTTAGAGCTGTTTCAAAATCCTCCGTTGTCTGCACCTGGTAGCGATTAAAAAGCTGGTGGATTCTGCCACTTTGACTACGGAATGCCATCTGTTGGCCATCAAAGGGGGTAAGAGTTGCCACCATCAGCAAGAGGGCCAAAAGAGGAAACAAAAAAGTGCGGTAACGGCCTTTCTTAACAAGAGCAACCACCACAAAAACAAAGGAAAAGATCATAAACAGGAGGCTATACCATCGCTGGGCAGTGAGCCCATAGGCTGACACTCTGATTGTCACTGCAAGACACTGAACAGCTAGCAGAGGAAGGAGCAAAAAAACACCAAGACCGCGAAAAATAGCCACGAACTTTTCCTGCTGAAATTCCTCTAGTACAAAGTAAAAGAACATGAACACGGCACAGGCATAGGACACGAACCAGTTTATTAATCCTGAAGGCATATCCTGCAGGACTAAAATCTTTACTAGGTACACATAGAGAACTGCCAGCAACACCAAATACAGGGGAAAGAGCACCCGCAGCATAAAAATCTTGAATCCACGGCCACTCGAAACTACCACCTCTTTTTTGAACAACAAGGTAACCATCATGGAAAGGGGAACAAAAAAGAAGCCAAAGCCAAAAATACATGACCCGACAATCTCTAAGACTTCCCCTGAAAGGGAAACGATGATTTCCGTTACAGCAAAGAGCACTATTCCAAGACCAGCCATCACCGCACAAGCTGAAAGTAGGCAAAAGCCCAGATCCTTCACCAATACAGAAAGAAGATTGTTATTCCTGCGACCCACATAAAAAAAGAGGAAAATGGCAATAAAACAGGCACAGGCACCAAAAATCCCAGTATTTGGGGCATACCACAAAAACCGAATCAAAAGCCCAAGCCCAAAGCCTAGGAGACTTACCAGTGCCTCTATCCACCAAATGTTTTTTTCCCGTCTCTCCAGCCACAAAATCGTAATGACACAGGCAAGAAGTGCCAACAAAGAGCTACAAAATAAGTCTAAAACGAGAAGCCTGTTAGTGCCCCCATCCAGTTCCTGCTGCATCCACAATGTTGCCAAAAGAGAAACCACAAAAATGAGACTGTATAGCACAGGATACACTCGTACCATCTTGGCTACTGAGTGAAATAATTGCTTAAACTTATTCATGACCTTAGTTTATCATCAAAGGAAATGGGAAACAAGGGGAAAAGTCTTTAGAAAGATGAGCTAGAAGTTAGGATTCTACAGTTTCATTGGTTTCATTTCGTTTTGTAAAACGTCTGTAATATAAACTCAATTTGTTTCCTCTAATCATCCTCAAAAAAGCCATTGGCAGAATTACTTTTCCAGATAATTTACTTTCTAATGGATGTAGTACAGAGTTTAATCAACTAAACAGCAGTAAAATCCACTTGATTCTTTTTATAGAAACAGTTATACTGTTACTATAGATAGATACAAGGAGTTGCTATGAACCACGAGATTCCCTACAAGATATATTTGAACGAAAATGAAATGCCCCAGGCATGGTACAATGTGCGGGCAGATATGAAAACACCTCTGTCTCCCCTCATCAATCCCAAAACTCACCAGCCTATGACGGCAGAGGAGTTGGGAAAGGTATTTTGTGATGAGCTAGTGAAGCAGGAGCTGAACGAAAAGGATCGCTACATTCCTATTCCTGATGAAATCCTCCAGTTCTATCGAATGTATCGTCCCGCACCCTTGACTCGTGCCTACTGTTTGGAAAAAAAGCTTGGTACACCAGCAAAAATTTACTATAAGTTTGAGGGAAACAACACCTCTGGAAGCCACAAGTTAAACTCAGCCATTGCCCAGGCCTACTATGCCAAAAAGCAGGGACTGAAGGGTGTTACCACCGAGACAGGAGCTGGCCAGTGGGGAACTGCCCTTTCCATGGCCTGTGCCTACCTTGACCTAGACTGCATTGTGTACCAGGTAAAATGCTCCTACGAGCAAAAGCCCTTCCGCCGTGAGGTTATCCGTACCTATGGTGCCCAGGTAATTCCCTCCCCCTCCACCACCACTGCCGTTGGCCGTCAGATTCTTGCTGAATTCCCCGACACCCAGGGAAGCTTAGGCTGTGCCATCTCCGAGGCTGTGGAAACTGCCACCAGCCGTGAAGGCTACCGCTATGTTTTGGGAAGCGTTTTGTCTCAGGTGTTGCTGCACCAGTCCATCATCGGCTTGGAGGCAATGCTGGCCATGGACAAGTTTGGCATTGTGCCTGACATCATCATTGGCTGTGCAGGGGGCGGCTCTAACTTGGGCGGCCTGATTTCACCCTTCATGGGAGAAACCTTGCGGGGCGAACGGGACTACCGATTCATTGCGGTGGAGCCAGCCTCTTGTCCCAGCCTGACCCGAGGAGTTTATGCCTACGACTATTGCGACACTGGTCGAGTTTGCCCCATGCAAAAAATGTACACCCTGGGCTCCAGCTTTATGCCAGCTGCAAGCCATTCTGGCGGACTACGATACCACGGCATGAGTTCCGTCCTGTCACAGCTGTACCACGAAGGCCACATGGAAGCCCGCTCCTACCAGCAGACAGAAATCTTCCAGGCAGCCCAGCTTTTTGCCCGCACCGAAGGTACCCTCCCTGCCCCAGAAAGCAGCCACGCCATTAAGGCCGCCATTGACGAGGCCCTCAAGTGCAAGGAAACTGGAGAAGAAAAAACCATCCTCTTTGGCCTCACTGGTACCGGCTACTTTGACATGAAGGCCTACGAAGCCTTTAACAACGGCACCATGGGAGACTACCTTCCTACTGACGAGGATATTCGCAAGGGAACCGACGCAATTCCCCGCTTTCCTGGAAATGAGTTTTAATGATTTTTAGTGAGGCAGGTTCTCAAGGGAAGTTTTGGGAACCTGCTTTTAGATTGAAGAAAAGAGCTTAAGAAAGGAATTCAGTTGATACAAGGTCGAATCAGTCTGTTTTTGCACAGCTGGTTCGGCCTTCTTCTTTTTTCTCCTGAGTGTCATCTTCAGTACGGGCATGACTCATGTGTACTAGATGAATGGAAACGCAAATAGCGATAAAGGCCAAAAGTAGCACCAGCCAGAGTCGTTTTACCAAAATCATAGAAATAATCATAGTAACCCACAGGTATACCAAGCTTTTTATCAAGGTTTTTCGAGCAATACCTTTGCGGTCCTTGTAATTTTCGTAATGCTCACGGAAAAAGGGGATTTTCAATGCCAAAGAAAGGGCCTTGGGATTACAGGATAAAAGGTAGGCTGAAAGCAATACAAAAGGTGTGGTGGGTAGCACTGGCAAAAATATGCCTAAGAATGCCAGCACCAGAAAAAGCACTCCAAAACTCACCATGATTATTTGCTTCATTACCTACACCTCATTTTCATGGGGCAATTTTAAGAAAGAGTTAGGAGGCTGTCAAGTTTATCCTTCCAGTGCCTGTTGAAAGGCCAGGTAATTTTCCCTTTCCCGCGGTCTGCAAAACACAGGGAACTCAATCACCTTAAAGCAATAGGCGAATTCCCGTGCCACCTGCACCATGGCCTTAGACACCACCACAGGGTCGTTCATAAAGGCCCCGCAACCAAAGGCTCCTAGAATCATCACATCCACCTGCTGCTGCACCGCCACATCAAGAATACGGCTCAGTCGTTTTGTATGAATCTGGAACAAATGTTCGGCACTGATGGCAGGTTCTTCAGCTTCGCCCAAATCCTTCAGCAGCTGGCCAAAATAACGGTGGAGATTGGGTGCGGCACAGGAAATCACATCAACGTGATACCAGTCCTTTTCATCAAGGAGCTTGTTTTGAGGGCTATCATCCTTGAACACCGTCACATTAGGTGTGTAGATAAGGTCATCGTTGTGAAGGGATGAAAGGCCATTGCGATGGGGCAGATAAAATTGCTGCCATAAAATGTCCTCGTCAAGGCAAAAATACAGGGTGGAACAACGGCACAGGCTTTCCTCCTGGGCACTGGAGCCATGCTTTACCCCACCACCAGGAGTCATGGCAGAGGCAAAATTCAAGACACAGATTTTACTTTTTGCAAACTCAGGATTACAACGATATTTTTGGGCCGCCTCAAAGCTTTTCTGACTACTGAGCACCAGCTGGGCTGGCTCTTGGAACCGAGGATGTCCCTTGCCACAGGGAAAAGCATCTTGCTCAAGAACAATTTGCTGGCCTTTGCGACTGGCCACAATGCTGTCCATCAGCTTGGGAATATCACGACATTTTTCCACCGTATCCTCAAAGATAATGATATTTTCCTCTTTTCCCATCTTTTTCTCCTGAAAAGTTGAAGTCAAACTCATTATATCATAGATTTTTGGGAAAGTGGAAAAATATATGTATCAAAAAAAACACCTTCCTGGTTTATAAAAACCAAGAAGGTGCTTTGCTCTTTTTAGAGAACAAACTACTTCCAGAAATCAGTTTCTTCCTTAATGCCGATGGAGGAAGCCTTGAATACAGGATCTACACCAGCCTTTTTCTGATCCAGGTAATCCTTGAGGGTCTTAACGGCAGTACTAGCCAAAATCACGATAACAGGAATGTGAATTACAACCATCAATCCCTGCAGCATATCGGCGGTATCCCATACAAAGCCCATCTGAACTACAGCTCCCAGCAATACCAAGAGGCTTGCCACAATGCGGAAGCCAAACAGTACAGCCTTGCTTGGTTCCTTCCGCAGCAGATACCGCAAGCAGCCCTCGCAGTAGGAATAGTTTCCGATGAGGGTGGTAAAGGCAAAGAGGCTCATGCTAACTGCAATGAAGATGGGGCCAAAGTTACCCAAGGTGGACTGAAGAGACTGCTGAACATAAGCTGCACCAGCAATTTCTGCAGTAGGAGTAACATCGGACAAGAGACACATAAAGGCCGTGGCAGAACAAATCAACAGAGTGTCGATGAATACAGAAAGCATCTGTACCAAGCCCTGCTTTACCGGATGAGAAACATCAGCAGTGGCTGCGGCGTTGGGAGCAGAACCCATACCAGCCTCGTTGGAGTACAAACCACGCTTAATTCCGTACATGAGGCAGGAACCGCTGAATCCACCGAAAATAGCCTTAAAGTTGAATGCATCTGCAAATACATTGGCAATCATAGCGGGGAAGCGACCAATGTTCATGACGATGATAACCAAGGCCACGGCGATGTAAATTACGCCCATCAGAGGAACCAACAGGCTGGAAACCTTTACCAAGTTCCGGGCACCACCCATAATGGAGAAGGCAAAAAGCACAGTCAGAATGATACCGATAACAAGGGGTGTACTTTCTGGATTGTAGAAGGAGAATCCAGAGAAGGTGGACTGAAGGTTAAAGGATGCCAAGGCATTGTATCCAACCGCATAGGTTAGGATGATGATAACAGCAAAAACCATACCGAGCCAAGGCTGCTTCAGGGCAGACTCCATGTAATAAGCGGGCCCACCGAAGCTTGTTCCGTCGGGATTGCGCTTTTTGTAAATCTGGGCCAAGGTGGATTCCACAAAGGCAGATGCACCACCGATAATGGCGATGGCCCACATCCAAAAGATAGCCCCCACACCACCAAGACAGATAGAGGTGGATACACCGATAATGTTACCAGTTCCTACTCGGCTAGCAGTAGACATCATCAAGGCACCGAAGGAGGAAATTCCTTTTTCATCCTTTGGCTTTTCCTTGACCACACGAATTGACTCACCGAACAGCTTAAACTGAACAAAGCCTGTTCTGAAAGTCAGGTAGAATCCACCCACCACCAAAAACAGTGGTACCCAAGGTGAATACAAGAAGTTACTGATGGCAGAAATTACGCCATGTATTGAGTTAATAAAGTCCATAATCGTCAGTTTACCATATTTCAAAAGAAGTAACTAGAGAAAAGACGCTGTTTTCCCTTACTTGTCCATGCCACAGGGAAAGGCTGCTTCACTGAGAACCTTGTCCTGTACCACCGCCTCGTAAAACCTGTATCCACCGGCAAAATTGTAGGCTTCATAGCCATAGCCCTCCAAAATGCGGGTGGCAATGTAGCTACGAAGACCGCTTTGGCAAATCACATACACAGGCTTTTCTACTGGAATCTCACTGATTCGTTCCCGAAGCTCATCTACAGGAATATTAGTAAAGCCTTCGATATGACCTTGGCTAAATTCCTTTGGGGTGCGAGTATCCAGCAGGGTAACAGCCTTGTTCTGAAGAAGCCCTTCTAGATCGGACAAATGCCACTGCTTTGAACCTTTGGAAATGTTGTCTATTATAAAGCCAGCCATGTTCACTGGGTCTTTGGCAGAGGAATAAGGAGGTGCATAGGCAAGGTCAAGGTCCTTCAAGTCCGTGGCCTTCATGCCAGCATGAATTGCAGTGGCCAACACATCGATTCGCTTGTCTACGCCATCGTACCCTACAATCTGTGCTCCCAACAGACGATAGCTTTCTTTTTCAAACACCACCTTCATGGTCATGATCTTGCCACCGGGATAGTAGCCGGCATGACTCATGGGAGAGAGAATTACCCTGTCTACGGAAAGACCAGCCTTACGTGCCTGCTTTTCGTTAATGCCAGTGGTGGCAGCTGTCATGTCAAAGAGCTTGATGACAGAGCTTCCCTGACTTCCAAGATAGCGGCTATCTCCACCACAAATATTGTCTGCCACAATGCGTCCCTGCTTGTTGGCAGGTCCTGCTAGAGCAATGAGAGAGTCCTCTCCTGTTACGGCATGCTTTACCTGAACGGCATCTCCTACGGCATAAATGTCTTTTATAGAAGTTTCCATCCGATCATTCACCAGAATACTGTCCTTGAGTCCCAAGGCCAAGCCAGCTTCCTTGGCAAGGCTTGTTTCTGGCGTTACGCCAATAGCCAGCACCACTAGGTCGCCGTGGACAGTATTCCCATCCTTCAGCAGCACGGAGATTCCTTCAGCATTTTCCTGAAAGCCTGTTACTGTGGCTCCCAGTGCCAGTTTGATTCCATTTTTTCTCATTTGATTGTGGATAAAGGAAGCCATATCAGCATCAAAAGGAGACAATAGCTGAGTTGGCCGCTGAACAATGGTTACCTCTAGTCCCAGCTGCCGCAGATTTTCTGCTAGCTCCACACCGATAAAGCCACCGCCCACCATGACAGCGGATCGAGGCTTATGCTCTGTAACAAAATCCTTTATGGCAAAGGTGTCTTCCACCGTCCGCAGGGTAAAAATCTTCTTGCTGTTCACTCCAGGAAGCTGAGGTACCACCGCCTTTGCACCGGGAGAAAGCACAAGCTTGTCGTAGCCTTCCTCAAAGGTTTCCCCAGTCGCTAGGTTCCGAACAGAAACGCTCTTTTTTTCAGGGTGAATTGCCAGCACCTCATGCTGCACCTTCATCGTGATACGAAATCGCTTCCAAAAGCTTTCTGGAGTCTGGAGGGTCAAGTCCGCCTTTTTTTGAATCACATCTCCAATATAATAGGGCAAGCCACAGTTAGCATAGGAAATATAGCCCGTTCGTTCAAACACAAGGATTTCGGCCTTTTCATCAAGCCTACGGATTCGTGCAGCAGCAGTTGCTCCACCAGCCACACCTCCCACAATTACAATCTTCATATATATCCTCCTTGTTGCCCAGTATACTGAAAAATTATTTTTCTTTCTGTGATACTGTCACCATTCAGTTATCAAGCATGACAACAGCATCAAAAAGAACTTGACTTATTCCACACCATGAATTATACTGAACTTAAGAATCTTGGTCAAGTTGACTAACTTATTAAATCATAGTTTTTCACGTACCAAAATCGCTGTATGTAAATTCAGGAGACGACAATGTGCAAGATGAATGTTCTCGAAGCAAAAACCAATTTTTCAAAGCTTTTAGCAATGCTGGAGAATCGAGAGGAGGATGAAATCATTATCTGCAAGAACAATAAGGAGATAGCGAGAATCACATTGATTCCCCAGGTGGATGTGTCCAAACGAATTGGCATTGCCAAGGGACTGTTTACTGTTCCAGACGACATCAACGAAATGGACGATGAGATTGCAGCCATGTTCGAGGGGGACGATGATGACATCCTATTTAGTTGATACCCACATCCTTTTATGGGTATTAGTAGATTCAGAGAAACTTCCAGTCAAAGTGCGGGAAATCATCTGCAATCCAAACCATGAAATTTATTACAGCGTTGCATCCATGTGGGAAATCGCCATCAAGTACAGCAAAGGCAAGCTCCCCATCTCTGGAGCCATGTTCCTGCATTATTGCGAGCAAGCTGGTTTCAAAAAGCTCCCTGTGGATGAACGCCACGTGCTAGCTCTGGAAAATCTCACTAGACAGGAGGATAGCCCTCCCCACAAAGATCCCTTTGATAAAATCATGCTAGCCCAGGCCAAGGCAGACTCCATGCTATTCATGACCCACGACCGACAGTTCACCTATTACAATGAACCTTGGGTGGTGATGGTGTAGGGGAGCGGTGATTTGGCTACACGTGCTTTCCCGACACTTCATTACAGTTGGTTCCGCAGTCCGAAGGGGCGGTTGAAAGAGCCTATCTCCACCAAATTTCCCTCTGGATCCGCAATATAACAGGTCCGCTGTCCCCAAGGTTCAGTTGTCGGCTCCAAGACAGACCTGCCTCCCTGTGCAATGATTCTGGCGTACTCCTTGTCCACATCTGCAAAGGTATCGACAGACAAGGCAACCTCAAAGTGGCCGTTCACCCCTCTGGTGTACTGGTACTTCCTGCCTGTCATTTTTTCAAAATCATTTCTGCCGTACAGCAAGAACAAGGTTCCATCCTTGACAAGGTATACATTGGACGTGTTCTCATCCTCCTTGATTTCAAAGCCAAGGACCTCCCGGTAGAAACGCACCATTGCGGGCATATTCTCCACAAACAGGCCAAAGCCATCAAGCCTCATCTCCATTCCCTCCGCCAGATTCACTTTCCAGATTCTTTGCATACATCGCAATGTGTTCTACTCGTACCATACAACTCCTGTTTCCAGCCTCCTCTGCTGAATACAAAGGGGAACCCACCACAGGAAGCTCCTGCCTCAGGTTCCCCGTCCTATACCCTTGTTTCAGCGGGACTTATTCCCACTCGGCAAGTCGTTGCTCTAACTTAAACTATTTTGTTTAAGTTTTATTTGAAATCTGCCGATATTTTACTCTATTTGCACACTTTATTTTGGCTTACTGATTTTCTGTTGCCAAAGTGTTGCCATGAAGATATTATAGCACAACCGACAATTAAATCAATCAGCACTTCAGCAAAATAAAGGCACCGTAGAACTGAAATTTGCACCTTACTTGTTTGATTGTTTCCAATAGTTTAGCTGTGGTAACATTTCTTTCATATATACTCGTACCTGCTCAGAAGTCCAATTTTCATTTGACATATGTTCGGCACAGAAGTTAATCAAATCATCCATGCTACTACATGTAAACTTTCCATCGACATAGCACCACTTGCAGTATTCTTCATTAAAAATACCATCTGTTTCTTTACTAATGGTAGAATCCTCCAAAGGCATTCCACAACATTGACAAATCAGCTGTCGTGGAGAACCTAAAAGTGTATTGATTGAAACATCAAATAGTTTTGATAACAACTTCAAGGTTTCTGTGTTTGGTGTCGTTTCTCCATTCTCCCAGCGTGATACAGCTTGACGAGTAACATATACTTTTTCTGCAAGCTCATCCTGTGATAAGCCTGCTTTATCTCTCAACTCTAATATAATACTCTTTGTTTCCATAATTGCTTTCACCTCCACAACTATTATATACTCGACATATCAAACTGCAAAGCAACTCGCTGTTGCTATACGCAAATTCATCGCTCCGTATTATTAAAACTTTGCTTCTCCAATAATTTCAAAAACCTCTTGTCATTCATCTGCTCATTTGTTATATAGTCACCGTCTAAAAACAGTGCATATGTTGTTATTGGTGTCGGAGCGTTCTGTGCTTCCTCTTTACTCTGCAAATGAATTGCTTTAAACTGTACAGATTTTTCTTTTGCAATATCTTCAATTACAGGAACATATTTTGCATTAAACGGGCATTGACTGGTGTAATATAAAACATATCCTTTTTCTTCTATACAAGGCTGTTTTGCACATTCCTTAAACTTTGGCAGCTCCACATTTTCATCAAATGGATAATACCATAACTGAATACCATTATCTGCTTCATCGCAAACTCTAAATCCTTTGTACTTCAAAAATTTAGGGTCTGCTAAAAATGGCTTTTTCTTTGCTGATGCCAATATACATAATCCCTTTTTCCCTTTGTCTTTGCTGTCCTCAATACAAGCATCTAATAAATCAGTTGAATAACCATGACCTTTAAATGAACCTGCTACCCACAAACAATCGATATACATATAACCCTCTGCTAAAATCGGATTCCATGCGTTTTCCGCAGGGATATATTCAATAAAACATTTTCCTCTTTCTGTACTTTTCAGAAAAACTAAACCATCTTCAAACCGCTCTGACAACCACGCCTTTTTTGAAGACACTTGAATATCATTGTCATTAGAAATCGCACAGCAGATGTGCTCTTTTTCAATATTTTCGTTTGTAACTTTAATGTATTCCATTATATAAATCTCCGTAAAATTCAAATTTTCGCTCTCATCGAACATATCAATTATATCAAGATATATACAATTTCTCCATCAATTATTTACACTCCTTATAATACAAAATCGGAGCAGTTTCCCACTCCGTTTCTGATACTACCTTGCCCCTCTGGCATTTTTATGTCGATGGCTCTGTCTACTATTTTCTCGTTCCTGCACTTCCTGTTTTTTCCTCTGCAATCTCGCCTTCATGCTGTCCGCTTCCGCCTTAATATCAAACACAGCAAGATTGAAGGGCATTTTTACGAGGACACACAGCACTCCTTCTTCTGCAAGCTCAGCAAGTAGAGGCTCATACGCACGATGTTCAACCTTGCCACCAGGGTAGAATATAAAACCACAGGTAGCATTTTGAGGCTCAAAGATAACATTTCCCTTGTTTGAAACAGACCGGGAACTATTTTTGTTTGTAATAACTCCCGCAAATGCCTCCTCATCAGCCCGATAGTAATCATTAAGATAAAGAATCATAGCTCCTACGATAATTGCAAAACTGAACACAATCGTCGTTGTAATTATAAATAGTTTATTTTTGCCTTTGGCTTTTAAAAAACCCATTGTACCACCTCAGGTGATTTTAATAAAAATTGGTTAGCATTTTGCAATAAAAAACAATCAACAAGTCACAAATTCATCAGTTCATCCTTATATGGACAAACAATAACATCCATCAATTCTTTCGTTTTTTCTGCATGGAAAGTTGCAATAGTAGACCAGTTCTCGGAATTGGAAAAATCAATATTTTCAAGAACAATCTCTATACTGCAAGCACGTTTTTCATTCTTGCGATCCCAAATGATTGAAGCGGACATTCTGGATTCTATTTCATCTTTATGTCGATACAACAGATCAAACATCCTCTTGCTACTCTCCGGCTCACCTTTATCAATCCACAATCCCGCGACGGCGCAATGCGAACGAGATTTTATCGAACAGAACAGATGAATGCCACCGATTCCAAAGAACCCATCGCAAAATGTTCTGTTTGATGGAGCAACACCACTATATGGACCGTTGCCACCATGTGCTACGGCAATTATCGGTATTGCATAAGTCCAATATCCTAAACGCAATTCATCTATATTTGCATCAGATACAATTTCTGCATCAAAATTGAAATCTTCCTCCGGCAACTCTTCTGGTATAACTCGTTCATCTGACATAAAAGACAATCCAAGCACAGAAAGCTTCATGACATCATCTTTGAAACAAAATCCCCAACGCATTTCCATATATTGCAAAAGTTTCATTCCGCGTTCGAGAATTGTTGAAGGATTCCAATCAATATACTTTGCAACTTCCTGCTCGGCGTGAGAACCATTAGAATATCCTCTCTCACGCTTTTCCGAACCACCTTTCTTGCTACTGAATTCATCATTCTGCAAAGAGGAATTCACGCTTTGAGAAAGCGGCAAGAGGTTCCCTAAAGAATTGGCAAAATAGTGGAACTCCTGTTCAGTATATCCTCTGAATTGATTTCTCCAATACCATTTACTTGGCGTCTGCGGGAAAATATGTTCAATAGATATTTTATCCTTTTCATTCTTGGTAAAGTTCGACCAATCGTTCATACGTACAATATTGGTTTTCTCACTCAAGCTCATTTCATATTCAAACAAGAAATACTTGAGATCATACCAATTGTAAAAACCTTTGTCATTCTTGAAATAACCTACCATTTTTGATGTAAATGTTTCCGTTGCTTCGGAAATGTTTGCATCAAATTTGCTCTCGGTATATTCAATAATCGCATCAACGGTTATTTCACCTCGCATCAACTCACGTGCGTAACGATAAAACATATGGCTCAAATACGTAGACTGATATCTTGCCATACGGAAGCACATAAAGATGAACTTTTCTATGCTGATGAAAAGTTTTACGCGCTGCTCCGATGTAACAGTTTTATTGATAAAGCTTGCAACAACCAGAGGACGGAAATAGTTAATTCCCACACGATTCAGCTTATCAAGCCATTTCTTTTCTTCTGCTGTGTACGGGCTTTCATTCGGGTTGAAAGAATAATACCAGTATTGAGCGACATGTTTCAAACTTTTTACATAGTCCTTGATCTCATTAGGATAGAGTTTTCCGTCTACTGAATCAATAACACCTATATTGTTGCTCTCATCGGATTCAACATCATACGGTTGGTGTTCCTCGTTCGGTAAAGATTCCTCAAAACCAGTTTTTGCTCCATACACCGTTCTCGCAGTAAAAAACTCATTAAGCAAGAATTTAATGTAGTCATCACCTTTTTGACGACTATATTTGAAATACAAAATCCAGTGATTTTTCAAATACTCATCATCATTTAAAGGATGATTCTTATTCCGACCAAGCTCAGAGTACACCTCTCTCCATACTGAATTGATATCCGAGCGAAGCTGCTTTTTTTCTTCCATTGATAATGCACAGTTTGGGAATATTGCTGTAAGATATATAAGACGATTTTTCAGAATTTCCAGGTTTGAAAGCTTCTTACCACGATTATTCATAGTTTCAAATGCCACAAATACATCAAAGTCATCCTGAATGTAATGAATATTGAATTTCAAACGATTAACGAGCTTACTAAAGAGAGTTTCTAAGCCCTGCTCACCGTATTCCTCGTAAAATTTTTCTAATTTTTTATCAAAGAATTGTTTTGCATTTTGTAAGTTTAGTGTATAAAACGTTTCTTGAAGATTACCAGATGCTTCTTCGCCAAGAATATTGTATCTCAAATATTCAAAACTTGGGTTATCTTTTTCATAACCAAACTTATACGCCTTGAGGATGCACTTTGGTCTTTGGTATTCAACGATATAACGTGTCTTGATTTCTACTAATTCGTTATTGTTTAAGTATTCAATGTGATTCTTTTCAGCAAACTTTACGATGGAGTTTACAAGAATGATAAATGTGGTCAATCGCTGCTGTCCATCAACAACATGGAAGGATTTATACCCATTTTGATCAATCAACCACTTTTCTTCTGTCCAATCCTTGTAAGCATCACTTTTCAGCTGCTTCAAAGATAGCATTCCTGTGTAATGATAACGATCCTCAGATAAATTCCAAAGATCATCCCAAAAGTCAGATAACTGTGGCTGTTGCCAAGCGTAACCTCTCTGATAATCGGGAATTCTGAATATTTTTTTGTCAAAAAGTTCTGATAAAGAAATCAAATTATCCATCCATAACTCCTTTGTTTTCCACATTTATTCTCTATATTTCGTTAACTTTACACTCAAAGGAACGGAAAACAAGCCAAAACCATCAAGTCTCATTTACCGTATCTCCATACCAAAAGACCCCACAGCAAGAAACGCCTGCCGTGGGGTCCTTATCATACTTCAGCGGGGTTCACTATTCCCACTCAATGGTTCCAACTGGTTTTGGAGTCAGGTCGTAGACTACACGGTTAATGCCTTCTACCTCAGCGGTAATGCGGGCAGTAATCTTGTGCAGCACGGCATAAGGAATCTCCTCGATGGTGGCAGTCATGGCATCGGTGGTGTTTACGGCACGGATAATGGCAGGCCAGCCCTCGTAGCGCTTGTCGTTCTTTACACCAACGCTTTTGAAATCAGGAACAGAGATAAAGTACTGCCATACCTTTCCTGCAAGGCCAGCATTGTCAAACTCCTCCCGAAGGATGGCGTCTGCTTCCCGCAGGGCATGGAGGCGGTCACGAGTAATGGCACCAAGACAACGTACACCAAGTCCAGGACCAGGGAAGGGCTGGCGGTCTACCATGGAAACAGGCAATCCCAAAGCCTTTCCTACTACACGAACCTCGTCCTTGTACAACAGACGAACAGGTTCTACCAATTCAAACTGCATATCCTCTGGAAGACCACCAACATTATGGTGAGCCTTTACACCGTCGCTTTCCAAAATATCAGGATAGATGGTTCCCTGAGCCAAGAAGGAAATGCCCTCCAGCTTGCGGGCTTCTTCATCAAACACCTTGATGAATTCCCCACCAATAATCTTTCGTTTTTTCTCTGGTTCAGCCACATCCTTCAGCAAGTCTAAGAAACGGTCAGTGGCATCGATGTAAACAAGGTTTGCATCCAGCTGGTTCTTGAAAACCTCTACAACTTCTTCACTTTCGCCCTTTCGCATGAGTCCGTGGTTCACGTGGACACATACCAGCTGCTTTCCAATGGCCTTAATCAACAGGGCGGCCACCACAGAGCTATCCACACCACCAGACAAAGCCAGCAGCACCTTCTTGTCACCCACCTGCTGGCGGACAAAAGCCAGCTGCTCTTCAATAAACTTATTGGCAAGCTCTTCAGTTGTGATTCGAGCCATGTCGTCAGGTCGCTTGTTTGGTAAATCCATATATTTTCTCCTTACTCATTTCCAGAGTTCACAAAGTCTGCCTTGATTTTAGTGTTTTCTCCCCTCTTGGGCAAGG
>JAFYWB010000069.1 GCA_017549025.1 Treponema sp. | reverse complement strand
GGTACGGCTATGATGTCCTTGGGAGAAGGACGCTGGTACAAGACAATAATGCTGCTACCTTGCGTACTTTGTACGATGGCTTGGGTTTTGATGTGGTGAAGGAATCGCCAGTATATTCCAGCGGTGGATTCACCGACACGTACAATATTGGGATACAATATGAACCCGCTGGCAGAGCAACAGGCGACAGATACCGCTACCTTGATGATGGAGACACTGCCACCAGTGAGAAGTACCAATATATAGAAGATAACGCCTACCAAACAGTCTCCAGCAGGTATGCTGGTGAGAGAACCATGTTGTATGCTCACGGCTCACCGGTGGCGGTGAATCGTTCCGGCGGTACACGTGGGTACCTTGGAACAGACATACTTGGTAGTACTCGCTCTGTAACTGATAACCATGGAGTGCAAGAATCCTTCTATGACTACGATATTTTCGGTTCACCAATAACTGGAAATTATACAACTGGTGCCGACTATGGATATTTGGGCAAGCCCTACGACAGCATCACCAGTTTGTACAACTACGGCTACCGTGACTATAGTCCCCAGACCGTGCGGTTCACCACGGTGAATCCCATCCGGGATGGCAGCAACTGGTTCACATACGTGAATAATGACCCGGTGAATTATGTGGACTTACTCGGCCTACTCGCCAGTGAACCTGAAAAAACATTCAATATAGAGAATGGTATAGGTATCGCTATTGATGTTTCTGATACCTTTGCAAGTGTTAGTGAATCGATTTACAAAACTTTAGGAAAATCTATAATCCATCCGGTACAAAAGAATGGTATGACTGTAGGTTATGTAAAAGTTCTTGAAGATTATGTTGTGACAGACAAAGCTGTCATTTCAAAAGGAGTGTCAAGAGGGTTAGCTGTAGTAGCAGGAGTGCTTGGAATCGTTGATGCTGTCAATGTGGCAAAAGAGACTGGGAGTACTGCAAGAGGTGTTGTTAGGGGAATAAGAAATATTTCATCATTGACGGCAGGGGTATTTGCATCAAAAATTGTATCTACATTAGGAACAGGTGCAGTCACTGCTCTCAGCGGAGGAGTTTTGACGGTTCCTGGCGCTGTAGGGGCAGCAGTTGTTGGTGTGGCTGCTGGTGTTGCAGTCAGTTCTTTGGTTGATAATGGATTAGCAACTGTAGAGAAGTGGATATTCAGTTCACAGGAGTAAAATCATGGAAAAAAGATTGTGTAGATTTAGACAGAAGATTGAGTACTTCATTTTATTTGTGATCAGTTCTGCATGTCTTTCATTTGAAATATTTATAGAAGAGACTCCTTCAAATGTAAATATTATTTTTCTTCTACTTTTACTTATATGTTCGATATGGGGAATGTTGTTTTTTAAATATACTTATACCTCGGATTACATCTGTCTATTATTCTTCCCTTTCGGAAACCTGAAAGTTTTCTATAAATCAATTGCAAAGGTTACAAGTATTGGTAAGCTAGGTTCTCTGTGGTATTTGTATACATATAGTGGTAGAGTATTTCCTCTTAACGCTGCTTTTTGTAAAAAAATTATAAGAAGGGAGGTTCTTGCCAAGATACAGGAGGTGAATCCTAACGTTGTAATTGATGTATAGGATTTGACGATATATCTGTAGATGTCTCCTACGGCACGATAGTCTACACCTACAACTCAGAGAACCGGCTGGTAAAGACTTGCGGCAACACTGGAGTTGGTGTAGAATACCAGTATGACAATAACGGAAATTTATTGTCACAAACCAGTTCTTTGAAACATTCCATTTATGAATACAACCCGCAGAATAGGATGGTTCGCTCCCGTGTGGTGGACGATGAGGCACGGACGATAGCCTCCACACGGTACGGCTATGATGTCCTTGGGAGAAGGACGCTGGTACAAGACAACGGGACTACCACCCTGCGTACCCTGTACGATGGACTGGGCTTTGATGTGGTGAAGGAATCCCCGGTATACGCCAGTGGTAGCTTTGTTGATACGTACAATACCGGCATCCAATATACACCCGCCGGATATGCAACTGGTGAGAGATACCGCTACCTTGATGGTGGAGCCACTGCTACCACTGAGAAATACCAGTATATAGAAGATAATGCTTACCAAACCGTTTCCAGCAGATACAGCGGTGAGCGTACCATGCTCTATGCCCACGGTTCACCAGTAGCAATTAACCGATCCAGCGGTACACGTGGATACCTTGGGACAGATATACTTGGCAGCACCCGCTCCGTAACTGACAACCACGGCGTGCAAGAAAGCTATTACGACTATGACATATTCGGCTCACCAATAACTGGCAACTATACAACTGGTTCTGATTACGGATACTTAGGTAAGACCTACGACAGCATCACCGGTCTGTACAACTACGGTTATCGTGACTACAGCCCCCAGACCGTGCGGTTCACCACGGTGGATCCGATACGGGATGGCAGCAATTGGTTTGCCTACGTGAATAATGACCCGGTGAACTATGTGGACTTGTGGGGGTTGCTGGCTAGTGATGTTAAGGTGGAAAAAGGTTTTAGTCGAGCAATCCTTTCAGGTGTTGGCAAAATTGGAACAGGCACACTGAAAACTATTGCTGGGGGACTTGGTGTAGCTGCAGCAGGATTAGCTTCTACAGTTATTGTTGCTGACAATGTTACTGGTGTCCTTGTCGTGAATGATGCAGCACTTGCCTTGACAGTTCCTGCTGCTGTTGCTGCTGGAGTATATGCAGGTACTGGTGTGCAAGAAATAGCAAAGGGTATGTCCGAAGTAGTAAAGGGAGTAAGTGATGCTATTACAACCATTTCAAAACATAGCCATGAAACACAGACACGAAACAAAATCAAGAATAAGATTCAAGAAGAATTAGGAAGACCTTTGACGAAAGAAGAGGAGAGTAAGTGGCATTCAGAAATGAAAAAAATAAAGAATGGCAAACGCTTGAAAGAAGAAAGAAATCCCTCTCTAACGGAAGAGGAATTATGGGAGGCCGCCGAGGATGCTCTCAACATGAATATTTGAGGAGGCCGTATGAAAGAACTTATTTTATCTCGTTTAACTAGACTCTATGGTGGTTCCCTAGAAATGGACTTTGGGGACATGGGGAAGACATTGTATACCAACCAAAGGGGTAAGTCTTGGGAGGTTGTGAGAGGTGAATATTCGCTTGCATATTACAACTGTTGTTGGAGGATAGTCAAAGGAGATTTGATTTTATATGGATGTACAGAAGATGAGGATTGTTTGGAGCAAATAGCTGGGAAATATTGCCTTGGAGCAAGATTGATTTCATGTGAATTTATAAATGGAATAACAAGGAGATTGCGGTTTTCTTCGGGGTTCAGTATAGATATTTTTGTCTGTACTGTAGACACGTATGATCAGCCAGAGTATTTCACTAATTTCAAAGGACAAGAGATAAATTTCTATAATTTTCTTACATCAACCGAGGTGTATTGATGGATTTTTCAATCAAACGCATGTATATCAGGGATGCAGGTGATATATTGTTAATTGACCTACAAACAACTCAATCAAGTAAGCTTATGGAATCAAAATGTACTCTACAATTTTATCAGTGTGAATGGAGAATTTTACAGAATGATAGGATTTTAGTTGGAAGCCGTGATTGTACCGATGAACAAGAGGAAATCATTCCGAGAACGCACGTCAATTCCACAAATATTATCGAAATTCAGCCTTTCAATAATAATCTGGATTGGAGAATTGTATTACCAAATAATGTCTGTATAGAAGTGTTCTCGACTTCTTCGCACATTACTGTTAATCAACAGATATGTGCGAAGAATGATGGTTTTATCAGTGTATATGACTTGCTTCAATTTATGTTATGATACAGAAAATATCCAAGAAATTGGTACAATGGGAGTTGGCTGAATCTTTTCCTTTCTATCCGTTTTATAAAGAATACCTTGACGTTTCACATGATGGAAAAATCTACAATGGATATACATATAATTTCCATGAAGAACTTATCGGAAAATACTATAATCTTGGATGTTATTCATATTCTGTTGATGAAAGGAAAACTATAGTCAGAGAATGTCTTGATTCAAGGTGTCTATTTTTGCATGAAAAGGATGAAACAAACAATTACTTGCTGATTCATGAATATACCCAAAGATTACCATGGATTTTATCAGATTTTGTGGATGATATTTTTATCAAGGAAAATTCAGTTTTAAGCAGGGGATGCTACAATGGACATGGAATTAAAGTCATGGGAAACCTTAAGGCGGTTGAGCGACAAGTATTCTTTCTCCCGTTCCTTATGAATTATAGAGATATAAATATTTTGCCATATTCTACTTTCACATTGTCTGGTGAACAAACATTTGAATTCTATAGAGTTGACCATCATCTTGGTTTTTGGAAAATCAAGGTCATTCAGAAATGATATAAAAAGGTATTGGGAATGAACCAAAAATTGGCCATGTCTTTGCTGATGTCATTCCCTATTATTTGACTGGTAAAAAAAATGAACGGGAGGAGTAAAGTGAAATTATTTGTTTTATTATTTTTGTTATCTATAATTTCATTATTCAACATTTGTAATTGCGCTTCTTTTACTGTGATACGATATTTTAATATGGAATACGATGCTTTTACCCAGCAATCTGATACTGTTCGTTTCCAGAAGTATGAAGTAAATGGGATGTATTTCTTTGTTTATGCTGTTGAAACAGTAGATTCTTTTGTAGCTGGAATAAGTATTAGCCCATATCCTTATCCATTGGATGCATTTGAGATTACTGTTGAAAAATTAACCATCATGGACTCCAGTGGAAATCAACTCTTTTTTATGGAGGAGTCTCTTGTTGTCAATCATATTAACTCTCGTCCCTCACAATATCGTATAGACAATAAACTGGATGACTATGGTTCCATCAGATTCATAACCGAAATACCTCTAGAGGTGTTTGCAGAACAGCACGACAAATACTTTGTAACCTTTGAAGTTAATGGAAAGCAGATGTGCCAGACTTTAGTCAAGGATGCAACAACCTTTGTATATCCAACGTATAAGGGGCGAATTATTGAAGGATGGTGATAGGATGATATCTACTTAGCGGCACCATCACCTGCACCTACGACGGGGAGGGACAGCAACATACGTACCTTTGAATAATCCATAGGAGATAAAAATGACTATAAAGAAAGAGATTGGTCTAATACTATTGTTCCTTTTTGCTAGTTCTTGCTTTTCAATTGATAAGGAAGTGACATTGGTTATGATTGACGGAAGCCAAGTGTCGCTTATGTATCCAGAAAATACACAAACGATTGTCCTCTTTGATTCCGATTTAAATAATCGACAAACGAAGTATATTTATGGATTGGGGCAGTTTCCATATCTGAGAACTCTGGAATTTCAATCGCTTGCATTTTTGGAATCCTATGATTTTCTTTCGGAGCTTTCCAGTTGCGAGGAGCTATACATCAATACAGGTCCTTTTTTTGACTTCAGTATTTTGAAAAGCATAAAAAACCTAAAAAAACTTGAGTTTCGAGGATATGTAACACAAGAACAGTTAAAAAGAATTAAAAGTGAGGGGATAGATATATCCTCTCTTGCAAATCTTGAGGAATTTATATTCTCTCCTTTTGGTACAACAATTGATGTTCACATTAAAATATCGCAATATTCAGATGGATTGCTGATTAAACTACCATAAAAAGTCAGGGTGGCTTATTACAGAAAGTACCCCTACGGCACGATAACCTACAGCTACGATGCCGAGAACCGGCTGGTAAAGACTTGCGGGAACACTGGAGTTGGTGTAGGTACAAAAATTGGAGTGAAGATCGCAGCTGGAATAGGAGTAGAAGGAACTAAACGAGAAATGCATGATTGGCAACATGAAAAGATACTTGAATACAAAGCTGAGCATGGAGGTCAAAGACCTCCACTAAATAAATCAGATTGGTAGTTTTAGGAGGTGATAATATGGTATTCTGGATGTCTGCTGAACTCATGCATGATTGTTCTCATGATTACTGGAAAATTCAATGTGAGATTGAGCCAAGGATCAATAAATTAATTAAAGAATGCACATTAGGAAAATATGTAAAATGGTATTTTATTGTAATGATTTTGAATGAAAAAGGACCTCCTTATAAAGAAAGGGTGAGAAGAAGTCTAAAGGATATGGATTTGGAATTTCGTCTTAAAGTTGCTCATCATGATTTCATTGAAGCAGATTATAATGGGAAGAAAAAACTCATGCTTCAATCCATACTTCGTTCTTTGGATTTGATGGCAAAATGGAAAGATATCAAGGTCGAAGAAAGAGAGACAATAAGGAAATTAATAGAAGAAGAGTATAGAGATATATTAAATCTCTGAAGTTGTTTCTATAGTGAAGCCATGATTCTCGACTAGTATCATTTCAACATTTTGACTAATTCTTTACGTGCTTTTCCCCACCGACCTTACCACCAACGCCCTAGGTGAGCGGGGGGAGCGGAGCCTAACCCCGGCAGGAAGGGTGCTGGCGGAGACCTCCGCCCACGGCGGCCGGTACCAGTACGGCTGGGACGCGGCGGGCAACATGGCCACGGCGGGGGAGCAGGAGGCTCGCCAGCACGGCCTCTTCTGGCAGGAGGGAGTCAGCGGGCTTTCCAACGGCCACCTGTCCACCGGCGAGTACACCGAATTGTCCCGGCTTTTTGTGTGGATGCGAAACGGCAGTGGCTTTTTGCCCACAACCCAGGTGTTCAGGACGGAGATGTACACCTACGACGCAAACGGCAACCGTGCCACCAAGACCACCGCCTACGGCACGATAACCTACAGCTACGATGCCGAGAACCGGCTGGTAAAGACTTGCGGCAACACTGGTGTTGGTGTAGAATATACCTATGATAGCAACGGAAACCTGCTGTCACAAACCAGTTCTTTTACAAACGCTGTTTATGAATATAACCCGCAGAACCGCATGGTTCGCTCACGTGTGGTGGACGATGAGGCACGGACGATATCCTCCACACGGTACGGCTATGATGTCCTTGGGAGAAGGACGCTGGTACAAGACAATAATGCTGCTACCTTGCGTACTTTGTATGATGGCTTGGGTTTTGATGTGGTGAAGGAATCCCCAGTATATGCTAGCGGTGGATTTGTTGACACGTACAATACTGGAATCCAATACTCACCCGCCGGATATGCAACTGGCGAACGTTACCGCTACCTTGACGATGGAGTTTCTGCCACCAGTGAGAAGTACCAATATATAGAAGATAACGCCTACCAAACAGTCTCCAGCAGGTATGCTGGTGAGAGAATCATGTTGTATGCCCACGGCTCACCGGTGGCGGTGAATCGCTCTAGCGGCACACGTGGGTATCTGGGTACAGATATTCTAGGCAGCACACGTTCCGTAACTGATAACCACGGCATACAAGAAAGCTATTACGACTATGACATTTTCGGTAGCCCTGTAGCTGGTGATTTCACCACAGGGGCTGACTATGGGTATCTCGGCAAACCTTACGATAGTATTACTGGTTTGTACAATTACGGTTACCGTGACTACAGCCCCCAGACCGTGCGGTTCACCACGGTGGATCCGATACGGGATGGCAGCAATTGGTTTGCCTATGTGAATAACGACCCGGTGAACTATGTGGACTTGTGGGGGTTGCTGGCTAGTGAACCTGAACGCTCCAAGAATATTTTTAGCGGGTTTGTCGATACTGTCAAGGGACTGTTCAAGGATGATGACAGCAAGCAAATATTTACCTATGGGCTATCTGCGAGTGCAACAGGAATAGGTATTTCTGGTGCTGTAGGGGCAGGTGTCTATGTCAATCCGAAGAACAACGCCTTGCATGTGTTGGCTACATCCTTGATGAGAAGCTCTGTCACTTCTGGAGTTGGTATGGTCGTAATGGCCATGAATGTGGAAGATGTGGGAGGATATGCCGAGGTCGCGTCTGGTACAGGATTAGGACTGTCTGCCTCAGCCGGAGTGTCTGCTGGTGTATATAGAAGCAAGGAGGATGCAGCCGGACCATACATTGAAACAGGTATGTCAATAGGTCCAATTGGAGGTGATGTTATTGTAAATTATGACAAAGAAATTATTGGAACGAGTGTTTCAGGAAGTATAGGGGTGTCTCCACCTAATGTACCAGCAGAAGGACATATTCGATTTGGACATACAACTATAATTTCATTTAGGGATGGGAGAGAAAAGTGATAAAGTTCAATAAAGTTTCATCCCTGAAATCTCTAGGTTCATTAGTTGCCTATTCCTCATTTACGGGGACTCTTGTTGCATTCGTCTTTATGAAAACAGAAAGAGGACTTCTTTTGTCTTTTCTTCCTTTTCTGGCGATAGCACTGATGTCAATTGTATATGGATTCATTCGAACTTTGCATATAGCTGATGTAGTCATAGTTAATTCCAACAGCTTTGAAATAAAGACTGCCTTGAAAAACTCGATTTTTACCTTTGATGAGGTCGTATTTCAATACTTTGGAAGTGTCCATTGGGGTACTTTTGATGTTATGTTCAATTACACCAATTACCAGCTAAGTGCAACAGAAGAGAATTTCAATTCTGTTTGCATAATCATTGGCAAGTGTAAAAAATCCGAGGTACGGATAGAGGACTTCATTGCAATGATGGAGAAGGCAAAATGGATGTGGTGAAGGAATCGCCAGTATATGCTAATGGTGGATTTACGGACACGTACAATATTGGGATACAACACTTGCCAGCAGGGCATACCACTGGTGAGAGATACCGTTACCTTGACGATAGAACTTCTGCCGCCAGTGGAAAATACCAATATATGGAAGATGATGCCTACCAAACCGTTTCCAGCAGATATACTGGCGAGCGTACCATGCTCTATGCTAATGGCTCACCTGTTGCCATAAATCGCTCTAGCGGCACACGTGGATACCTTGGGACAGACATTCTAGGCAGTACCCGCTCCGTAACTGATAGTCACGGCATACAAGAAAGCTATTACGACTACGACATATTCGGCTCACCGATAACTGGCAACTATACAACTGGCACTGACTACGGCTACCTTGGCAAGCCCTACGATAGCATTACCGGTTTGTACAACTACGGCTACCGTGATTACAGCCCCCAGACCGTGCGGTTCACCACGGTGGATCCAATCCGGGATGGAGCCAATTGGTTTGCATACGTGAACAACGATCCGGTTAATTATGTTGACTTGTGGGGGTTGTTCACTTTTCAAGCAGGTGTCTCGGCAGCAGGTGGTGCTGGGACGGGTGGAACAATAGGTGGTGGACTCATAGTTGCATGGGATTCTGAAGAAAAAATATTTGAAATTGGAAGATATGAGACTTATGGAATGGGAAGTCACATAGGAGTTTCGGGGGCAGTCTCTATAGATTTTTCCACATCGGAAAACAGAACTGCTGCTGAAGCTGGAGGTAAGGGAATTACAACTGGAATAGGAGTGACTATAACTCCTGCATCTGTTTCATACAATTTGACTGAATCGTTAGAAGGAGGAAAACCTGTAACAACGGCAAGCATAGGCTTAGGAGGAGGATTAACATCAAATGATGTACACACCTATTATACTGAAACAAAAGTTCATACAGTAAAGATTGGCGTAGGGGGATTTATCAACAAAGTGAAAGATTTTGGCAAGAGTCTTACTGATAGAATTATGGGTAAGGCAGGGAAGTATGATTGAAATATGTTGTATTATTATTTTTATTTTCGGTCTGATAGCATGTTTCATTACAATATTACAGGGACTCAAAGTTGGACGTGAACAATATGATAATACACTCAATAAGTATCAATATTGGAGAAACAGAACTGTGAAGGATTACGATATACGAGAAGGATTTCCTTATGAGGTATATGGTTTAGTTCCTGCAAAATACTGGAAAAAATTTCTAGTATTTTTCATAATTATGGGAGTGTCTGTGGTTGCCCTCCGCTTCTTTTAGTTTCTTACGGTATAAGTATGGAGATGAGCCAAGTCAAATAAATCGACAAAAAGGAGAACCTTTGCCGTAATGTGTCTTGATAAATTTCTTTCAACTGACTCTTTCCATGATAATCTTTTGATAGGTATTGAAATTTGTGGCGAGCAAATCTTGAAATTGATTGTATGCGAAGATGGTTTTGTTAATAAGCGTTTTCTCTACTTTTTTGATGTGATTGAATGCAGATTTTGTGATTTTTCTTTGGGAAACATCATACTTGATATTGAAATAATTACTGCGGAGTCACTAGATTTACGAGACAAGAATGACTTATTTTTTTTGCTGAATATTGAATCCTATCAACAAGGAGAGCCTTGGATTCAAGAGAAAATCTCAAGGATAGAAAAGGGGGAGTTATCATTAGTGGTATTATCTACAAGTTTTGGGGCACATGGATGTATTTTATGCAAAGCTGTAACAACTGAAATATAATTGAGGCTATGGGAGCGACGGGGCTGTAAGTGCGGCAATAAGCAATTTTGTTGATAATGTTATCGAGAAACGACCAGTACGAGTGGAGGAGGGAAATCCAATTCCTCCTGGTAATCAAAGTCCTGGTCCGCTAGGCAAGAAAGCAAATGCTGGTCCTGAAAATGTTCCAGACCCCAGTAAATTGGGTGAGCCGGGATATATTCCCCCAGATAATGGCCCCGGAGGAAAGATTGCAGCGGTTGCTGGGTTAGCGGCTTTAGCATATGAAAATCGCCAGCAACATCCGGAATTTCCCCAAACAAGCCAAGAACAAAATTCTGGGGTATGGGTTTTTACAAATACAAATACAAACGCTGAGCAACGAAAGGAGAAGAAGGGAAAATGAGTAAGGGAATATTTTATCTTATTATCTTGACAGTTTTTTTGTTAGTCATTTGGGAAATCAATGAAATAGTTACTATTGGATTTCAGTATACAGGAATAAGAAGATTAATTGCAATATTTTTTTGCTTCTGTATAATTCTGTTTTGGAAATATAATATGGTACTGGCTATGGTACTACTCTCGATATTACTATTAGCATTTGTTTGTATTTGTTTTGTTTATGGGCAATCTGTTTTTAATATTACATTTTTTGAAATGTTAATAATATTTATATATATGTTGATAATATTTATTCGAGCAAGAAAAAACGGGAAGTAACAAAGGGGGTGAAAAATGAAACTAAAAATCGCATCAACCATTTCAATTGGATTGTTAGCCTATTATTATCTTTTCTATATCAGTTTGTTTTATGGAATAACTGATACTACCGTAAAACTTGTTTTGGATTACATTAATTACTTTCTACTTCTCTTTTTCATGATTTGTTCTGTTCTTGTCATCAAATGTTTCTTTAAGAAAAAACATGCACGCAGAACACTAACCATAAGTCAAAGTTTTTCAAAGCAGAAAAAGAAATTTCTGCTTCTGTTCTGTATACTGGGTGTTTCCATTATTATTGATTTGATAGCGGGTAAAGTGCTGCTGAATAATATTCTACCTTTCACAGGTTTTCTTATCGGGGCTTCAATAGTAAATCTGGTGATTCTTTACCATTATGTCATTTTGTGTCATTTTATATTTTATGATGAGAAGGAAGAGTAAATCATTGTCACAAACTAGTTCCTTTTACAAACGCTGTTTATGAGTACAACCCGCAGAGCTGCATGGTTTGCTCACGTGTCATCGATGACGAGCCGCGGACGATAGCCAGTACACGGTATGGCTATGATGTCCTTGGGAGAAGGACGCTGGTAGTTGCTCATAACTCCAATATATCACGAATTGTAGGCTAGTCGAGTTAAGTCTTTCCTTCCGTAAATCTTAACAAATCGGTGTAATCGCCTGCATCGGCTTTTCGTAAAGCCGCAATATATGTATCACGAACTTCTGAAACATTGGCAAGGTTTGCATTTCCCCAGTAGAGTTTTGTTCCCTCAAGCTTTTCCAGTACTAAGTCAGCCATGAGTCGGGAAACACGACCATTACCATTAGGGAATGGATGAATTTGGACCAACTTATGATGAATCCTCACCGCAATTTCTCTATTCGGATATGTGCCGTGTTCTATCCAATATTTTGCGTCATCGAACAGTTGATTCAGTCTTGTGGGAATCTGGTAAGGTGCAACACCAATATTACGTTCTGAAATTCTGTAAATTCCGGCCCATTTCCACACATCACCAAACATCTTTTTATGTAAATCACGCAAGAAAGTATCAGAAAAAATATCCTTGCTCTTGTTTGATAAAAGCCAAATCTGTGCCTGTGCAACATTCCGAGCCTCCGCCTCGTTAAGCTCGGATCGGAGTGTAATCCATTTTAGTTTCAGGCCATTTTTTTCTTCAGATGTGAGAGGGGTTGCATTGTCGTCTGTTTCAAAAATATCCATAGTCTAATCCCAAATTCTCTTTGTATTGTTGTTTATAAAATCATAAGTCATATCCTGTATAGCCTCCTGGATGGTGATACCTTGATTTTCCAATGCCATATTTATGTTTACAGCAAGGAGGATTTCCTCGGCTTTCCTTTTGGCCTGATTCTCGACGATATCTTGGAAGGTAGACTTTGGCTTAAAATAATATATAAACTCACAATCTAAGGCTTCTGCTACCTTTTTCATTGTGGAAAGCTTTAGGTTTTCTTCGTTCGACTCCATTTTAGTAATTCTCGGTTGGGTTACACCTAACCGGGCCGCAAGTTGAAGTGCTGTCATGCCGATTGCCTCGCGAACTGTATTTATCCAGGAGGAGCCATTGGGCACGATGTTTTTTGCAGCTGTAAGTGAGGAGGTTTTTTTATCCAGTGCCCTTATTTGCATAATTCGTGTATTCACTTAATACAACCTTTGTATTATATTTTAATTTTATTATATCATCTATACATTATGATTTCAATGATTATTATTACTTTTCTGTTATATCCATTTGAACGAGCCTTTCTCACCTGATTTCTTCCTAATGAGCTAATCAGAGAACCGGCTCCTGAAAACTTGCGGGAGTGGCGGTGTTGGCATTTCCCTCGATGCCCGAAAAAAAAATTTGCGTGAGGTAGAAACCCATGGTATCATAGAGATATGTCCATGATTACAACTACCCATGTTGATGATGCCCAGTATCTGTTTATTTTCAGGGCAAATCAAATATTGACGGTCAGACAGGATATTCTCGTTCCCCCACCTGTGGAGATTTATCATAAATTTCTTGAATACCAGCTAGCTTCCGATTGGTTTGTGGAAGGAGAGCAGGGCTATGCCACCATGCTGCTGGAAGAAACAGCTACGGAGCCTGCGGGCTGCCACTGGGTGTTTATTCGTGAGGTCTTTTTTGCCAAGCATGAACTGGCTCCGCTGGTGGCCCGTGCCTTGGCTCTGCTGAATTGGCGAAAGCGTTCCCGCTTCTGTGGCAAGTGTGGCAGCCAGCTCCACGACTCCACCGACGAAACTGCACGAGTTTGCCTGTCTTGTGGCAATGTGTACTATCCCAGCTTGTCTCCTGCCATGATTGTGCTGGTGGAAAAAGAAGGAAAGATTCTTCTTGCCCGCCACAAGCACCGCAACACCGATATTTTCACCTGTTTGGCTGGCTACATGGAGCCTGGAGAAACCTTGGAGGAATGTGTAGCACGAGAGGTACAAGAAGAGGCGGGCATACGGGTAAAGAATATCCGCTATGTGGGTAGCAAAAGCTGGCCCTTCCCAGATCAGTTGATGCTGGCCTTCCGTGCTGAATGGGAAAGCGGGGAGCTGGTGCCAGAAACAAGCGAAATTCACGAGCTGCACTGGTTTGACAGAAATAATCTTCCTGCCATTCCCCTCCGTGGCTCCGTTGCCCACGACCTAATTACCGGCGTGATGAAGTAAGCTACCAATGCCTTGCACTGTTGAAATTAAACGTTATTAAATAAAAGGTACACTCCAATGTGAAGTGTACCTTTTTGCTATTTATACTGAAAATGATTGTAAGCCCTTAAAGTCCAAGGTGGCAAAGTAGTCATCCACCGTTTCCTTTCGGCGGATTTGTACCACAGAACCATCTTCCCGCAGCAGCAATTCCCCGCAACGGAGCTTTGCGTTGTAGTTAAAGCCCATGGCTCTACCGTGAGCTCCTGCGTCATGGATAATCAGCAGGTCTCCAATGTCAATCTTGGGCAATTGGCGCTGAACGGCGAACTTATCGCAGTTTTCGCACAGGGAACCCACCACATCATAGGTTTCAGTTTTCGCTGCAGCTTCCTTACCGCTAACCGTTACCTCATGGTAGGCACCGTACATGCCGGGACGCATCAAGTCTGCCATGCTGGCATCCACGCCGATGTATTCCCGGTAGATGTGCTTTTGGTGCAATGCCCGTGTAACGAGCCAACCGTAGGGGCCGGTAATGGGGCGGCCACATTCCCAGCAGATTTTCAGTGGGTCCAGTCCAGCGGGAACAATGGTCTTGTCGTACACAGCCTTGATTCCCCTAGCCACGTAGTCGTAGTCCACTGCCATCTGCTCTGGGCGGTAGGGAATACCGATTCCGCCACCAAGATTGACGAATTCCACAGACACCCCAACCTTTTCCTTAAGCTCCACTGCCAGGGTAAACAGTAGCTGAGCTGTTTCCACAAAGTAGTCGGGATTCAGCTCGTTGGAAGCCACCATGGTGTGAAGTCCAAATCGTTTTACCCCTCGATCCTTGCAGATTTTGTAGGCTTCAAAGATTTGTTCTCTGGTCAAACCGTATTTGGCTTCCTCTGGCTTGCCGATAAGGGCGTTTCCTGCCTTCAAAGGGCCTGGGTTGTAGCGGAAGCTAATCAGCTCTGGCAGTCCACCCAAGGTTGCATCCAAAAAGTCGATGTGGGTAATGTCGTCCAGATTGATGATGTTACCCTTCAAGTTAGCGTAAATGTATTCCTTGGCAGGAGTTTCGTTGGAGGTAAACATTACCTCCTCTCCCTGCATGCCAGCATTTTCTGCCAAAATCAATTCTGGAAGGCTAGAGCAGTCTGCCCCGCAGCCCTCGTTTTTCAGAATCTTCATGATGTAGGGATTGGGACAGGCCTTTACCGCAAAATATTCCTTAAAGGAAGGAAAAATGCTAAAGGCCTTGGTAAACCGACGCATATTCTCACGAATGGCCTTTTCATCATAGAGATAAAAAGGTGTTTCGTAGCTTTGCGTCAGTTGTTCCAGCTGTTCCTTGTTCAAGGGAAAGTTCTTTTCGCTCATGCTTTCCTCATTACAGGTTGTCAAAGAAGCCCTGGGCCTTCAACAGCTCTGCGTTCAAGATACCACCCAAGGCAGCCCCTCGCTTGGTGTTGTGACTCAAGGCCACAAAGCGGATGTCAAAGACAGGGCAGCTTCTCAGGCGGCCAATGGTAACGGCCATACCCTTGTCGTTTTCTCGGTCACGGCGGGGCTGGGGACGATTTTCCTCGTGCCGCACGATAATGGGCTGAACAGGGGCGCTGGGCAGCTGCAACTTCTGGGGCAGGGCAGTAAAGCTGGTCCAGATCTTCTCGATTTCTTCCAAGGAAGGCTTTTTGTCAGCAGGTAGGTCGAATTCAAGGCTTACACAGGCAGTGTGTCCGTCGATAACAGGCACACGGTTACAATGGGCTGCCACCAAGGGACCTGCTGCGTTTACAATCTCATCTCCCTGTACGGTTCCAAGGATTTTCAGAACTTCCTTTTCTGTCTTTTCTTCCTCGCCGCCAATGTAGGGCACGATGTTGTCAATCATGTCAAAGGAGGGAACTCCGGGGTAGCCAGCACCGCTAGTGGCCTGCAGGGTGGTAACAATCATCCGCTTTACAGGATAGCCAGCTTGCTGCAGGGCAAAAATGGGCATCATGTAGGACTGGAGGGAGCAGTTAGGCTTTACGGCCACAAAGCCCTTGTCCCAGCCGTGGTGCTTTTTCTGGGCAGCGATAATGTCAGTGTGGTGTGGGTTGATTTCTGGAATCAACATGGGCACGTCGGGTGTCCAGCGGTTGGCACTGGCATTGGAAACTACAGGGATTCCAGCCTGAGCATAGGCTGCTTCCAGGGCCTTGATGGCATCCTTGTCCATTTCCAGTGCACTGAATACAAAGGCACACTTTCCCTTTGCAGCTTCCACGTTGGAGGCATCCTCCACCATCAGGTCGGCCACGCCAGCAGGAATGTCGCTTCCGATAAGCCAGCGAGAAGCCACTGCATCCTTATATTTCTTTCCTGCAGACCGAGGAGAGGCTGCTACAAATGTTACCTCAAACCAAGGGTGATCCTTCAGCAGGTAAATATACCGCTGACCAACCATACCGGTGGCACCCAGCACACCTACAGTAATCTTGTTTCCACTCATTTTCTTGTCTCCTTACAGGCCACATTCTGCCAAGGCAGCCTGGATTGTTTTCTTTGCGTTGTCGTTTGCCTCCACCAAGGGCAAGCGGAGACTACCTGCGGGCAGTCCCTTGTAGTTCATGGCGTATTTGATGGAAGTGGGGTTTCCGTCACAGAATGCTGCCTTAAAGAAGGGCATCAGGCGGTAGTGCATGTCACGGGCGGTATCCATGTCTCCTTCCAGGGCTGCCATGGTAAGCTTGGTAACTTCGGCAGGAGCCAAGTTGGACACTACGGAGATAATGCCGTCTCCACCAGCTGCAATCAAGGGCAATGTCAGTCCGTCGTCTCCACTGAGGACGCAGAAATCCTTTTTCTTGCGGGCAATGGTAGAAATGACATCCATCATCTGGTTAATGTCACCAGAGGCTTCCTTTACACCAGCAATGTTGGGAAGCTCTGCAATCCGCTGCAAGAGGGCGGTGGAAATGTTCTTTCCTGTGCGTCCTGCAATATTGTACACAAGGATGGGAATTCCGATTTTGGAAATGGCCTCATAGTGTCGGAAAATTCCCTCGTCGGAGGGCTTGTTGTAGTAGGGGGAAACCACCAGTGCGTAGTCGGCACCCTTGTCTCGTGCACGGGTTACGTAGCGGATGGCTTCGTCTGTATTGTTACTTCCCGCTCCAATGATAAGGGGAATCTCACGGTTCTGTTTTTTTCGATAGGCTGTTACTTCCTCCACCGCAATGTCAATGAGTGTGTCTTCCTCTCCCACCTCCTTCAAGGTTGGAGTTTCACCTGTAGTTCCCAGGGGAAGCAGTCCAGTAATGCCATTGTCAAGCTGGTAGCGCAGGAGGGAGCGGTATCCCTCGTAGTCCAGCTCACCGTTGGGGAGCATGGGAGTTATCAGTGCAGTAAATGCACCTCTCAGCTTTGCCATAAATCGCCTCGTGATTTTGAAGATTCATCTTGTGTGGGCCTTTTTTTGATTGATTTTATGGTATTTTAGCCCAAACAAGTTGCAAGATTATGACATTTTTAGAAGATAAATGCAAGGTATTTTTTTAGTAGTGTTTCAAAAATGAAGTATTGTTACAGTGTGGTAGTTGCAATGGTTCCGCTTTTGCTGATGCGTGCTGGCAAATTACCACCTCTATCTGCTTTTACTTGGTTATGGTATACTATAAATATGGTAGAAATTGAATTAAAAGCCCATGTTCAAGATGTGGCAGACCTCGTTTCACGGTTGGCTTCTTTTGCCCAGTTTCAGCGCTGTTGCTACAAAAGCGACACCTATTGGAAGGAGCCTCACAAACAGGTGCAAATTCGCATTCGGGAAGAAAAAAACTTTTTTACAGAGGCTTCTTGCTTTCACGCTGAACAATGGCCCCTCAAAACAGAGGATTTTCCTGCAGATTGTAGTTCTCAGCTTCTTGTTACCTACAAGCGAAAGGAGCTGATGAAAAATTCCTTTGAAGTGAATCAGGAGCAGGAATTCCAAGTAGACAAACGGGAGCCCTTGGAGCTGTTTTTACAGGATGCAGGCTTTGCTATTCACTTGAAAAAGGAAAAGCTGGTGGCTGCTTGGCAATGGGATGAGGTGCTTTTGGAATTGTGTTTTATTCCAGAGCTGGGAAATTTCTTGGAGCTGGAAATATTGTGCCAAAGCCAGGCGCCTCAGGTGGTGTCTTCTGCTCACCAGCGACTGCGTCAGGTGCTGTTCGCCTGTGGAATAGCAGAAGCTGCTATAGAAGGTAGATACTACAGTCAGCTTTTGCAGGAGGTGCGGTCTTAGAAGCTTAAAAGCTTAGAAGCTTAGAAGCTTAGAAGCTTAGAAGCTATGAGTTTTTTGTTAAACCATCTGTGACCATGACTTTTTCTTGAGAAATTCCTTTTTTTACCGATAATAGATATATGGCAGAAGATTTTAACTTTGAGAAGGCTTTACAAGAAGCATTAGAGGAAAAAGTCGCTTGGTTTGACTCCAACGTGATGGTAGAGATGCTGGATAATTACCGTGTTCTCTATTCGGCAGCAAACAATGTTATGGGGCTCTTGCTTCAAAAGGGCTTGATTACTCCCGATCCCTACAAGTTAGACAAAAAAATCTCTGATGTGGTAATTCCAGAGGATGTGGAATTCGCAGAGTCTGGAAGAAGTCAGGTAATGGGAATTCGTCTTTCCGACTACGAGCGGGTGCTGGACTTCCTGTGTAATTATTTTAAATTTTCTGCTTCAAACATGACCTTGCCTCGTATCAAGAAATTGATTGGCTTGAATAACTGCTTCCAGTGGGGTGGCTTGGTGGTTACCAGCAAGCATCCTAACACTAAGGCACTGGCGGATTTGCTTACCAATATTCGACAGGGAACTGATACCATGGCCACAGGCTCCATCAACGGAGCTGTTTCTGCTGCCTCCAAGGCCATTGTAGACATAAATGCTGCCCTCAAGGAATCCTCCGACCTGCAACGGGAGCTTTACAAGCTAGAAGTCCGCAAAAATGTCATTGCCCATCCTAGCTTTACTTGGGAAAAGGGTGAAGCTGTTCCCGATGTGGTGCAGCGGGTAAAGCGCCTCTTTCCCTCCATCATGGGACGCCAGCCCTTCTATCCTGAGCTGGTGGAAGAAATCGCCCAAGAATCAATCGGTTCTGCCTCCATTCAAAAGCAGCAGGATTTGCTGGCTCGCCTTAAGGTTGTACACCAGACAAAGACAAAGAAAAAGGTGCAGGTAAACACTAAAACCTTGATTATGGAGGCTGTTCGTAATCTTGCGGGAATGGCACCTCAGCTGGAAGGTGTTTCCCTAAAGCTGCGGGAGAATAGTGCCCTGCTACAAACTCAGAACGACTCACCTTGGGAAAAATTCAAGCGGGCCTTCCGCAAGGCTTTTGGTCTCAAGCCACCTGCAATTGAATACCCCATTCCCATTGTGGATACCATGACAAAAACCTCCACTACGGAGAAGATAAACTTTAACAAGAGCTTGGCAGACATTGGTAAACGCATGAACCTGTATGCAGCCCTGGCTTCTCGTGAAAGTCCCACCTATCAGAAAATGGAAGCTCAGGAAGAAGAAGAAATTTACAACTTCCTGACAAAACAGCTAGCTGAATGTCAGCAGATGTTGCTTCTGCTGTTGGGCTACGATAAGTTTTTCAAGAACGAGGTGGAAAGTCCCAACAAGTCCAAGGTAAAGGGCTTGTCTATGGAAACTACCTCTATTAAAAACACCATGGTAAAGACAAATCAGCGAAAGGCTGAATATGCCGCCTACGTGGAGGAACAGGCTCAGATGAAAAAGCTAGGAATTATTGATGAAGAATAAGCTGATTCTTTTTCTCCTTTTCCTCAGTTCAGCCCTTTTGTTTGGGCGGCCCTTTACCATTGTGGATGCAGTTCATTTCTATAATTTGGATCCTCACACTGCAAATTATTCCTCCGAGGCTCAAATCTTAACGGGCTTGTACGAGGGGCTTTTTTCCCACGATCCTTTTTCCTTGGAGCCAGTGCCAGCCTTGGTTGCTGACTACAAGGTTTCTCGAGACAAGCTCCGTTGGACCTTTACCCTTAAGGAGGGAGCCCGCTTTAGCAACGGAGAGGAGATTACCGCTCAAACCATCAAGGATTCCTGGCTGAACCTGCTGAATCCTGCCACCGAGGCTCCCTTTGCTTCCTTGCTGGACTGCATTAGGGGGGCTGCTGAATACCGCACTGGCAAAGGAGAGGCGGCTGAGGTGGGGATTTCCGTTCAGGGGAAGTATCAGCTGACCCTGCGGCTTGTAGCTCCCACGGAGCATTTACCCAGCATTTTGTGCCATCACTCCTTTTCCGCCGTTCATCCAGACCGTTCTGTTTACAGTGGTCCTTTTCTGCTGGAATCCTACGATGGGAGCCAGCTTCGTATGAAGAAGAATCCTCAGTATCACGATGCTGCCAACGTGGCGCTGGAGGAAATCCTTGTGCTCCAATCGGACGATACTGTGGAGAACTCCTATCTGTACAACACTGGTGAGGTGGACTGGGTGCTGTCGGTGGCAGACATTGCTTCTCTCATCGATTACAATTCCGTGCTGATTAACGCTGAATTTGCCACGGAATACTTGTTTTTCAAAAGCCACAAGGCCCCTTGGAATCAAGCTTCCTTTCGTAATGCCCTTTTGGCAGCGGTTCCTTGGGATGCAGTGCGGGGCAATAGCTTTGTTCCTGCCACCACCTTGATCTATCCCATCGGAAATTATGTTGCTCCTGCTGGTCTTACCGATTACGACTTGGAGGAAGCAAAGCTGCTTTTGGCTCAAGCAAAGGAAGCTGCGGGTATGGCTGCCGATGCCCCGCTAGAAATTACCCTGGCAGTTTCCGACACAGAATATGCCAAAGGTCAGGCTCAAATCCTGATGGAAAGCTGGAGTCAGCTGGGGATTACCGTTCATTTGAGTATTACTCCCATGCAGCGGTATCTTGATAGCATTCCTAGTTGGGATGCAGATTTGTTCAGCTACACCTGGATTGGAGACTTTGCAGATCCCTTGGCATTTTTAGAGCTGTTCCGTTCAGACTCCACCTTGAATGAATCCCAGTGGAACAATAGCGAATACGATAAGCTTTTGCAGGAAGCAGCCTTTGCCACTGGGGAGAAACGACTGGAGCTTTTGTCTGCTGCAGAGGATCTTCTTTTGTCTGATGGACTGATTATTCCTGTGTCCCACCCTGTTACCCTCAACATCATCGATCGGCAGCGAGTAAAGGGCTGGTACTTGAATGCCCTAGACATTCATCCCTTGAAGCATTTGTATCTGGAAAAGGTACCGGTATCCATTCCTAATTTGGTACTGGCAAAGTAGCTCTCAGTGGTGATTTCTGGAGATATGATTATTGACAATCGCTGGGGTTCCGTGGTAGGATATTCTCCCGTATATCTGCGCGAAGGCGTGCCGAGTTGGGCTGCTCACCTGACTTGGGGCTGCGGTTTTCCGATGCTGGAAGCCAAGGCGATTTTAGAATTCTTAGTAGATAAGGTATATGCATGAAGACTATTTTTGTGAATGAACGCGATGCTGTACGTAACTGGTATGTTATCGATGCAGCAGGCAAGCCCCTGGGACGGGTTGCAGCTAAGGTTGCTAGTGTTCTGAGAGGAAAGCACAAGGCTACTTACGCTCGGAACCAGGAAATGGGTGACTTTGTTGTTATTATCAATGCTGATAAGGTTGCCGTAACTGGAAACAAGTTTAACGACAAGTTGTATCACCACCACACCGGTTATGTTGGTGGATTGAAGACTTTCACCTTCGAGAAGAAGATTCAGCGCCACGCCGACGCTCCTTTGATGTTGGCCATCAAGGGAATGCTGCCTAAGGGACCTTTGGGACGTGCAATCTTGAAGAATGTAAAGATTTATGCTGGAACTGAGCATCCTCATGCCGCCCAGAATCCTCAGCCTCTGGACATCTAACAGGAGTATATTGTGGTTAAGAATATCGGAATTGGTACAGGAAGAAGAAAGACTGCCGTTGCCCGTGTATTCCTGCGGGAAGGAACAGGCAAGATTGTTGTAAACGGCAAGGACGTTGCTGACTACTTTGCAACTGAGGATCAGGTTCGTGTAGTACGTCAGCCCCTTATGGTAACAGCTAGCGAGAACAAGTTTGACGTTCTCATTAATGTTACTGGTGGTGGATTGAATGGACAGGCTGGTGCTTGTCTCCATGGTTTGTCCCGAGCTTTGACTCAGGTAGACCAGGGTAACTATGCTTCATTGAAGGCTAACGGTTACCTTACTCGTGACTCCCGAATGGTTGAACGAAAGAAGTTCGGTCAGCGTGGTGCACGCCGCCGCTTCCAGTTCAGCAAGCGCTAGTGGTTCAAATTACCACAACAAAGCAGATCTCATGGGATTGTGTACAGGTTACCCTTTCCATGGGGTCTTCTTTTTTTGTCCGAAGCTGTTATCTTCAGCTGCTTCCTGCACAGGATATTGTGGCGGAGCGGCAGTTATCTGATGCTGAATTGGATGACTTGGTGTTGGCGGGCTTAAAGTTTGCGGCGGAAAAGGCTGCGGTGGCTTATTTGGAGCGAGCGGAGCATAGTCGTTTTCTTTTGACTATAAAGTTAAAAAAGAAGGGCCATGGAGATGTGGCTATTGATGGTGCCTTAGATTATCTTCAGGAGCGGGGCTTTCTTTCCGATTTGCGGTATGCTCAGGCGTGGCTTCGGAATCGGGCCATCAACCATGCAGAAGGACGAAGTCGGTTGCTCTGCGGGTTGCTTACTAAGGGAATCGATAGGAAGCTTGCAAACCAGGCTCTGGATGAGTATTTTGAAGGGGTTGATCAGCAGCAGCTTTTGGATCGGGCTATTGAAAAATGTCGGAGATTGGGAAAGTCTGTGGAAGCTACGGAAAAATATTTGGTTCGAAAAGGCTTTTCTTACAAGGATTTTAAATCTAAAATCTCAAAAATATAATTTTTGTAAAAAATCTTTCAAATTTTTTGCTTTTCTGCCCATATTTGACTTGTTATTTTTGATGTATAGTATTAAAGTTTAGTATATACAATTTGAAACAAATTCATTTTTGTGATGTTTATATAGAGAGGTGAGTTTATGTCCAAAGAATTTGAGAAGACGATCGTTTATTCAGCATTAGAAGTAGCCAATATCTGCGGCGTTGCAAACCAGACTGCCATCAACTGGATTCGTAATGGGTATTTGAAAGCCTACAGTACTCCTGGCGGACAATACCGAGTATACGCAGATGATTTGGTGGGCTTTATGACAGAGCGGAATATGCGTGTTCCAGAGAATCTGGCTTCTCTTTGCAATCACAATTCCAATACCAGCATTTTGGTGGTTGAAGACGAAATGGGATTGAACACTGTATTGCATCAGTATCTTTCTAAGGAATTTGCTGGTACACAGGTTTACCAGGCTTTTGATGGATTTGAAGCTGGTGCTTTGATGTCAAGCAAGAAGCCCACTGTAGTGGTGCTGGACTTGAATCTGCCTGGTGTAGATGGATTTGAGCTGTGCAAGAAAATCAATTCCTCCGATGATTTTGGAAATCCTGCCATCATTGTTATTACCGCTTTGCAGGATTCTGGTATTGAGGATAAGATTCAGGAAATGAATGCTGTGGCATTCTTCCGTAAGCCTGTGGTTTTGGATGAATTGAGCCAAGCAATTAAGAGCGCTTTTGCTAAGGCTTCTAAGTAGGGCTTTTTTTTGAAAAGGGGCTGGTAGCAGACATTTTTGTAAGCTTTTTTGTTAAGCTCCTGTTGGGCGGGTACTTTAACGTACCCGCTTTTTTTTTAAATGTATCTTTTAGGGAGAAAAGTAATATGCTGGATAAGAAATTTCTGGTAACACCTGTTCTTGAGCTCGTTGCAAGAGATTTTCCGTGGGACTGGTGGCAGTGAGCCGTGAAACAAAGGATGTGATGTTTTTCATTACGTAGTCCATAAAATCCAATTCCACCTCTGGATAATAATGGACAAATTCCACAGTGCCTTTTCTGAGAGCTGCTTGGTAGCTGTTGCAGGCTTCTTCATAGCGAGAAATATCGTCAATAAGCTTGTGATTCAAGGCTTGTGATGCAGTATAGATTCTTCCGTCGGCCAAGGTGGTTACCTGTTGCAGCGTAAGCTTTCTGCTGTTGGCAACAATTCCTATAAACTGGTTGTAGCAATCGTCGGCAATGGCTTGCATGATTTGAGCCTGTTCTTGGGTAACGGGGCTACTGATTCCCAGCATATCCTTGTTGCTGCCCGCGGTAAAGGTGTTTACCTTAATGCCGTGATTTTCTAGGAATTCGGAAAAATCCACGGACTGGCCTGCAATAACGCCAATGGAACCAGTGAGACAGTTCCTGTTGGCAACGATATAGTCTGCAGCACAGGCAATGTAGTAGCCTCCGGAGGCTGCAAGGGTGCCAAGATAGGCCCATACTGGCTTGTCGCTTATTTTCTTGTAGTCAAGAAGCTCCAGATACACCTCGTCGGATTCGTAAACACCGCCTCCGGGAGAATCAATGTACAGCAGTAGCCCGATGTTGTTGGGGTCATAGGTAAGGTCTTGGATGGTGGAAATGAGCCATTCTTGATTGTAGGTTTCGTTGGCTGCTTGGATGGTTCCTTCAATGTGGAGGACTGCAATATGCTTTTGCTGCTTTGAGGAAGAAGCTTCTTTGGTAGCAAGGATTTTAATGGGAGAATCCTTGGTAAAAGACACTGAAAAGGAATCCTTTGTATTGTTCAGTCGGTTCAAGAAGCTCAGTGCAGCCCAAATTCCGCAGAGAACAAGGAGAATTATCAAGCCGGTTTTCTTCGTCTTGGGAGATTTGCTCTTCTTCTTTTCTGGAATTGGTTCCAGCTGCTGGTTGGTGTGCTGGTTATTTTGCTGGTTTGTATTGTCAAAATCCATGGGAACTCCTAGTCATTGTTAGAAAAGTCACTTTCGTTCAAGAGATTGGTACGAAGGGCCTGCTCCTTGAGGAAGCTGTAGCCATAGACCTTTGCGCCAAAATAGTAGGGATTGAGGAAAAGTAGTCCCAGTCCCCCCGTAAAACCGCACAGAATAAGCCAGCCAAGGAATCCCAAGTCTTGGGCAAAGAGGTTGCCCTTGTAGCCACGGGTGATAATCTTACTGATTTCCATAGCCTTTCGGACCGACATGGTTGGATATTCTGCCAAAATGAAATAAATCTGTGAGTAGGCATAGAATTTTACAATGCCGGGAATCAAAAAGAGCAAGGACCACAAAAAGGTCCACAGGGTCATCCAAAGGGTGGCAAGAATTCCTTTGAGCCAAAGGTTCAAGCCTTCCAAAAAGGTAGCAAAGCTCACCTGTTCTCGGTGCTTGAAAAACCTGATGGAAAAATAGCATGCCGCCAAGGTAATAATTCCAGATATGGCCAGTGGCAACAAGGACAAGAGCATGGAAAGGTCAAGGTGAATGCCATAGTAAAAATCAAATTCGTCAATATATTCCTCAGCAAAGGGCATGCTGGAAATATAGCTACAAGCAAGGATAATGGCTGAAACTAAAAGATTTATCTTCCAGTTTCCCTTCAGTCGCTGCAATGACTGCACCTTATACAGCTTTTTGTCGAACATAGCTCCTCCTTTTGGGGCTACAAGCTACACTTGCATAAAACAGTAAATCGTACTATTCTCGGATTATACCATAAGAAAGGAGCTATGTCATGAAAGGATGCTTTGATTTTACTGTTGATGAGTTGGGACCTCGCAAGGTGCTTTCCCCCATTCATTTGTCCACAGAAGAAGAGGATTATCAGGCCAATTACGTGCGGGATGGAGAGCGCATCCAATATGATATTGACAGGAAGGAAGGGGAGGCTGATCTTGATTGTGCCAAGAATCTCATCCAGAAGGCTGGCCCCCGTGAATATATTTATTTTAATCCCAAGCATGTAAATGCGGGAATCTGTACCTGCGGAGGATTGTGTCCAGGCTTGAACGATGTGGTTCGTGCTATTGTCCGCTGTTTGTACAATCGCTATGGAGTCCGCCGTATCCGTGGTATCCGCTTTGGTTTCAAGGGCTTTTTCTCCGACATGGGCTTTGATACCTTGGACTTGACTCCTGCGTTAGTGGACGACATCCATAAAACGGGAGGTTCCTTTTTGGGAACAAGCCGTGGTGGTGGAGACCGAGTGATGGACATTGTAGATGCCATTGAAGCCTTGAACATGAACATGCTCTTTATCATCGGTGGAGATGGTACCCAGCGTGGTGCCCTTGAGGTGGCCGAGGAAGTTGAAAAGCGTGGCTTGAAGGTTGCCATCGTTGGTGTTCCCAAAACTGTTGATAACGACCTGGTGTTTATCCAGCGCTCCTTTGGTTTTGATACGGCGGTGCAGAAGGCTACAGAGGCGGTTTCCGCTGCCCACATGGAAGCTCGCTCCCACATCAACGGTATCGGTTTGATTAAGCTGATGGGACGTGAGTCTGGCTTTATTGCCACAGCCACCGCCCTTGCCAGCCACGAGGCCAACTTCTGCCTTATTCCAGAGGTGCCCTTTGACCTCGAAGGCCCTGAGGGCTTGCTGACTCACTTGGAAAACAGAATCCATTCCAGCCACCATGCGGTAATTATCGTGGCAGAAGGAGCTGGTCAGGATCAGCTGAATGCTACCAACGAAAAGGATGCTTCTGGAAACAAGAAGCTGGGAGACATTGGTATTTTCCTGCGGGATAAAATCAACCAATACTTTAAGGAGAAGAATATTCACATTAACCTGAAGTACATTGACCCCAGCTACCAGATTCGTTCTGCTCCCGCCGCTCCTACAGACTCAATTTACTGCGAGCGTTTGGGAAACAATGCGGTACATGCTGCTATGGCTGGAAAAACAAAGCTGGTAATCGGTCTTGTTCACGACAAGTACGTACATTTGCCCATGCGACTTGTTATTGCCCGCAGAAATACCGTAAATCCAGAGGGTTCACTGTGGCGAGATGCCATGGATTCCACTGGCCAGCCTGTGCTGATGGTAAACGACAAGGCAAAGTTTCAGCATAAAAAATAAGCGGTAGTTATTCTCCGTCATCGATAACGAAGAAGCCCTGCTGGTAAGCTACACCAACAGGGCTTTTTTTATGGGCTGGTCGCTACAATTCGTAGCTTTCGCCGTACTTAACGATTTCCGTTTGTGGGAAGCCGTTGTCAGCCAGGAACTTCACGAAGGTGTTCTGTGCATCCTTTTCTCCGTGAACCAAAAAGATTTTTTTCAGACGAGAGGTATCGATGGTGTTGAGCCAGTCCAAGCACTCCTGATAGTCAGCATGGGCACTAAAGGCGTTGATTTGCTCCACGTCGGCCTGCACCTTGAACCAGTCTCCCATGATGCGCACTTCCTTCTCTCCATTTTTCAGGCGGCGACCAAGGGTATTTTCTGCCATGTAGCCCACCAGCAGCACCTGGTTGTTGGGATTTCCCACGTTGTTTGCTAGGTGGTGCAGCACTCGTCCTGCTTCACACATTCCATCGGCACTGATGATAATCATGGGGCCTTTCTTTTCGTTCAGGGCCTTGGATTCCTCCACACTTTGGACAAAGGTGAGGGCATTAAAGCCGAAGGGGTTTTTGTGGTGATCCAGGAAGGCGGCGTGAGTTGCCTCATCGTAGCATTCTGGGTGAACACGGAAGATGCTAGTGGCATTGGTAGCCATGGGGGAGTCCACGTAAATTGGAATTGGTGGAATCTTTTTTTTGTCCAGCAGCAGGTGCAGGTAGTACACCAATTCCTGGGTTCGCTCAATGGCAAAGGATGGAATGATAATCTTTCCCTTCTTGTTTACCGCCTTCCGCACAATGCGTACCAGCTCGTCCATGGCGATTTGTGTATCCTCGTGGCGACGGTCGCCATAGGTGCTTTCCAGCACGATGTAGTCTGGTGCTGGAACATTGGTGGCAGGATTACGGATAATGGGCTTGTTGCAGCGCCCTAAGTCTCCCGTGTAGAGAATACGTACCTCGTTGTCGCTGGAGCTGGCTTTTTTTGCAGGCTGCAGGTCGCTGGCCTTTCTGCCTAAAAGCCGGTTCCAGAAGCTGGAGGGTGAAGCTCCCTTGTCTTGAACTCCATCAGCAGCACCTGCCTTTTGTCCAGTAATGGTGATGTAGGCGTAGGCTGAGCCCAAAATGTGGCCTGCGTCAAAGAATTCCAGCTGCACATCGGGGGCAATGTACATCTTGCGGTCGTAGGAGAGGCTTACAAATTGGTTGGTGGCGGCCACTACGTCTGCCTCGGTAAATAGGGGCTTCCAGGTGAATTTTTCTCCCTTCTTGGCAGCCTGCTTCCGCAAGTACTCGGCGTCTCGTGCCTGAATGCGGGCACTGTCCATCATAATCAGGTTTGCCAGGTCTCTGGTGGCGGGAGTGGCGTAAATATTGCCCTTGTAGCCGTTTTTAGTCATCATGGGCAAAAGTCCACAGTGGTCGTAATGTCCATGGGTAATGATGACAGACTCCACCTTGTCCACAGGAACTTCAAAGTTACGGTTCTTTTCGTCCGATTCCTTTCGTTTTCCTTGGAACGCACCACAGTCCACCATAAAGGCCCTGCCGTCAATCTCAAAAATGTGCTTGGAGCCAGTCACTTCTTGGGCTGCTCCCAAAGAATAAAGTGTAATTCCCATAATTATATGATAAACTCGAATTCCCAAATCCGCAAGAAAAACAATTTTGCCCCTTGGCAGAAAAGCAATCAGTTAGACAGAGTGAAAAGATTTCTGTATAATGGGCAGATGAGGTTTGTATTGTGTATTCACGACAGATGACGCCACCCCCAGAAAAACTGATACGCCACGGAAAGCCTGTGTTTGGCAGCTTTGACGGAATTCCTCCCAGCTTGGATATTTGTGGTGTGTACCGTCCCTTTGGTGTCCTTCCATTGCCCACATTCATTACTGATTTACGAATCCGTAGCTCTTTGGTCTACATTTTTAATACGGATGAGTATATCGGTGTAGTTTCTTTTTTGGATTTGAAGATTGTTGGTCACGGAGAGGTGCTTTTTTGGAACAAGCAGACAGGGCGAAAATACGTTTACCATACAACCACAGGGCCTCGTCGTCGCCTCATTTCTAAGAATACTCGTCAGGGAGCTTGTATTTCCTTTAGTCATCGGCGTTACATCAGAATTGGCTGGGACAGAGAAAAACAGGTTATGAGCTTTGTCTGCAACCTAAAAGGTGATTCAGCTCGGCCAGATGTGGCTGCTGCCATAAAGTCTGATTTTGACCATGGAACCTTCCGTGCTTTTTCTGCGGTGCTGCCTGCTCCCACCATGCGTCGTTGTAAGGCGGTGTGGACTATGACTTCTCCTCTGCAGGGAAGTCTTTCTCTCCATGCTAAAAATCAACAGCCAGTGTCCAGCAATTTGCAGGGAAGCGTGCTGTTTAAGAGTGTACGTTCCTACAACAAGCTGCGGACCAGAAGCAGGGAAGCCTGGGGAACAGGCCAAATCGGTGAAAAAACAGTGGCTTTTTCCATTTGTTCCTCTTCACTGGATGCTGTGAATCCCGATACTTATAATGAGAACGTATTGTTTGTGGACGGGGAGCTTACCCCCCTGCCACCAGTAAAGATAACCTTTCCCTTTGGCATAAAGGGCAAATGGATTATTCAAGATACAGAAAACATGGTGGATTTATCCTTCACCCCCATTTCCGACCACAGCCGTATCGTAAGCCTCATGGTTTTGCGGGCACAAAAGCATATTATGTATGGTACTTTTGAAGGAATGTTAAAAACAAAGGACGGAAGAGAGATTCCTCTGAAGGATTTTTCTGGAATGGTAAGAAAGCAATTGATGCGTCTGTAAAGACAGGAGAGACAGGTATGGATGAACAGGAGAATAAACCAAAGAAGCCGGTATATCGCTATGAGCCAGGAGAATTGGATAAAACCAGAAAGAACCTTGGCTTTGTAGAGGTTGATGAAGCTAAAAAGATGGTACAGGTGTTGGGTGGTGAGATTGGATTGGAAAAATCTGCTCCCGTTGACGAAAAGGCCATCCGTAGAGTTCGTTCTGCCCGTGTTTCCCAAGACCTTCGTGCTGGAAATCGTCCTGCTAGTCGCCGTGGTGAAGGAGGAGAGACTCAAGGAGTTGTTGTTAAAACCACTACGCCTCCACCAGCTGCCACTTCCACAGCAGCAACAATGGTACGCAAGGATATTCTTCCTCGCTTGGATAACAAAACTCGTAGCAAGATGGAAAAGCTGATGATGCTTCCCGAATACGGCATTAAGACGAATTACGGCATTTTCAACTTTCTCAACGGCCTACGTAAAAATGGCTACGATAAGATTTCTGATCAATTTGCTGAAATTACCTTGGAAGCCTATATTTCCCGCTTGGGCAATTTCCAGACTAATGTGCTTAAACTCATTGCTATGGCACCTCAGCCCATCCAAGAAAAAATCGCTCAAAATCCAGCTCCCCAGTACAAGATGCTGAAGGTAATTGGTGAGTGGTCAATGCATTCCTTGGAGACCATGTATAAAAACCTCCTGCGTAATCCAGCTGGTATTACTGTAACCACCATGGTGCCCATTACCAGAGTTATTTACAAATATCTTTTGACGGTGTACTTTTTGGGAGAGCAGAAATTTGTGGATTTACTGAAAAAGGTTTATGGCGAAATCAATGCCTATCCAAAAATTCAAAAGGAAATGCTTATTGCCTTGGTGCAGGGAATCACTGCTGACTGGATGTATGTGTACCAGCGTATTCCTCGGGGAATGTATCCTCTGCTGCTGAGAATGTGCAGCAACGAATATATTGAGTTCTCCGAGCTGTTCTCCAAGCAGTTGAACAAGGTGTTTAATTTCTTGGGAATTACAAAATACGACATCGTATTGATGGAAAAGCCTGGGCAAAAGGATGACGATTCCACAGCTGATGAAGATGAGCTGGGAGAAGAGGAAAAAAAACAGGCTGCTCTACGGGAAGAATTCCAAGGAGCCACCACGGGACTCAAGGTGCTAGATCAGCTCTTTCCCGGTGCAGGCTGGCTTTCCTTGGATACAATGCCTGATATGTATCCTTTTTATCAGCCCCTGTATCACTTTCAAGACGGTTTCAATCTGATTTCTCCAGAAAATCCTCTGCAGGTTACTATCATTTTGGTAAAGATTATTGAGGACTTGTTTGAAGGCTGCCGTCACCTCATGTTTGAGATTGATAAAACCAAGTCTCATGGACGAGGGGAAGTCAATCTGGCTCCCGATTACCTGTCCTCCATCATAAATGATTGGTCAGAATACCGAGAGATTGTATTTGAAAAGCTCTATCTGCCTAATTTGCGGGACTTTGTAAACAATCTTTACGCTCAGCGGGATTTTTTGCGGAATCAATACGGAAAGCGTCTGATGTCCAACCTGCATTGGCATATCTATTATAATTTCTTGCCCTACATGCGGTTTGAACAGCTGTTGTTGGATAAGCCTTCCAATGAATCCAAGATTCGTCCTCTACCAAACCGTGTGTCCAGCTTGGTGGATGAACTGGCTCGTGTTATTTCTGCTGCAGATGCATCTTCAAATGCAGAAAAAGAATTTGACGAGATTTCTAATATTTTTGCACCCTACAAATTTTCTTTGCCCAACGTGGTTTCTCAGCGGATGAATGTGCTACTGGGCTCTACTCGCCAAAAGCAGGGAGCTCGTGCCACAAACCTTACCTTGCTGAAATATACCTATGCTGTTGCTTCTGTCTTGAACTGGTGGATAAACTGCAAGACCAGTCCTGCTTACAATGGAGCTAAGGTGCCAGTGTGCCGTATTTCTGATGATGACGGACGGCCAATCTTTTCTATTCCAGAGCGGGATGATCAAAATCTGCTCTTTGCTCGCAGCCTCAAGGCCCATGGAGCCACTTCCGGAGCGGCTCTAGGAGCCAAGAACTCTGAAGCTGAAGCAAAGGCCCCCGAAGATGGGGCCAATAGCTAAATAACCTTATTTTTGAATTCCCTGTTCCAGTTTGGCAGTAAAGCGTTCCAGCTTTTTGCCAGACAGGGGATTTTCCTTTCCTTCCATAACGGCCCGCAATGCCTCCAATTCCTCGCCAGAAAAGGAAACACCTTTTTGAATATTGTTCTCAAAGGATGCGATGGTAAGGGGGGCCACCTTGCGGGCAATTTCCAGAATTACCTTTCCATAATCGCGAATTTCCTTTTGGGCATGACCGTCAAGGCGCAATTTCAAGAAATGCATCAGGTTGTGCAGGTCGCACTGCCAGTAAATTTCTGTGTACAGGGCCAAAGGTAGGTTGATTCGGGCAATTTCTCGAGCAAGTCCAGATTCCACCAGCTGGGTGTAAGCTGCGTATGCTTCCTCCTGCCCCTTTGCCAGCAACTCCTTGGTAGTACCAACAAATTCTTGAGAAACAGCTTCGGTGCTGCGGCCCTGCTTGTTGTCGGCACTTTGAATGGACACGTCTTCGTCAGCGGGCAGGTAGAATTCGTTTTGCATTACTGAATAGCGACCGGAAATCTCGTTCATGCGGGCTGTTCTGTGGCGAACCCATTGTCGAGCGATGAAGATGGGCAGCTTGATGTGAAAGGTTAGCACTACCTGTTCAAAGGGGGAGGTGTGCTGGTTTCTCAGCAGGTAGTCAATGAGTCCTGCATCCTCCCGCACGGTCTTTGTACCGGCACCGTAGGAAACACGAGCAGCCTGCACGATTCTTGCATCGCCTCCCATGTAGTCTACCAGCCGTACAAAGCCTTTATCTAATACCTTGAATTCTTTATCTAAAATCTCTTCTGCTTCTGGAACAATGCAATGAGCCATTTTATCACCTCTCAATAAAAAATTGGATTTAGTATATCAGATGAAAAGGCTCAGGGCAACAGTGGAGCAGCGAAGTGATGATGAGCTATAATTCAACAGCTACAGCTGTGGGAAGGAATGGCGTCTCCTAGTTGATTTTTTTGTAAACCGATTTATAATAAAAGATATGAAACGAACGGGACGTCCCACAATCAAGGATTTGGCCCAGCGGGCTGGAGTTTCCAAAACAGCGGTATCCTTTGCCTTTAATGCTCCTGAGCGGCTTTCCAAAGAAACCTGTGAGAAAATTCTCTCCATTGCTCAAGAGCTGGGCTATGTGCCTGATCCTATGGCTCGTGGCTTGGCACGAAGAAAAACCCAATGCATTGGTATTTTATTGCCCCAGTCAATCGCCTTTGTTTTTCAGAATCCCTACATCACCGAATTACTTCGTGGAGTTGGGGAGGCCTGCGAAAAGGAAAATTTTTCTATTCTCGTTCTGTCTCCTCTGGAAGGAATTTTTACCCATGCGGTGTACAATGCCGTTGTTGATGGAGTAATTATTCTGGGTGCTGCCAGTGACAGTGATGTACATACGGTGTGCCGTCAGCGGGGATTACCCTATGTTACTATTGATGCTGGTTTTAGTAATGATTGCGTAAACGTGGGAATTGACGATGAGCAGGCTGCTTATAAATTGACTCAGCTGTTGGTGGAAGCTGGCCACAAAAATATTTGCGTCTGTACCCTGCAGCCTTTGTCTAAAACCTTGGAAGCTTCTGGTAGCTCAGAAACAATCCGTAATCGATGTAAGGGGATTCAGCGGGCACTGGATGAATGTTCTAGCGGGGATATTACTGTGGAATATCATGAGGTGGGTACCTCCTACGAAAGCTCTCTTGCTGCAGCCCGTAGCCTGTTATCCCAAAATCCTGCTCCTACCGCTGTGCTGTGTATGGCAGACGTTCAGGCCTATGGCTTTTATCGGGTGATTCAGGAGCGAGGACTTTCCATTCCCCAGCATCTTTCCATTGCAACCTTTGACAATTTGCCCCAAAGCCAGCTATTGCATCCCAAGCCCTCCACCGTAGACCAACCAGGCTTCCAGAAAGGCTGGCGGGCTGCAGTGGAATTGTTTAGCCTTTTGTCTAGCCCACAGAATCACAGTGAACAAGAAGCTCAGTCGGTGGTATTGGACTTCCAAATCTTGAACACAGGCTCCATTGCCCCGCCTTCAGTGGAATCCTGAACCTTTTCTATAGCTGTAAGTCGAGGCAGTAATTCCTCTGTCCATAGCCCATGGGGAATTTTGTCTCCCTTACAGCCATGGCCCAGCTTCCTGTCCTTGCGAATGCCTTCTCCGTGGAAATCGCTACCGCCTGTAATAAAAAAGCCTAATCTACGGCCCATTTCCTCCAAACGAAAGCCTTCGGGACGGCGGGCACCGGGATGGTAGGCTTCTAGTCCCTCTACTCCAGCTTCTCTCAAGCCTCGTAGCACTGGCTCTATCTTTCCCCAGGAAACGTACAGTGAAAGAGGATGGGCCACCACGGGAATTCCTCCAGAGGCTTTAATGGCATGAATGGATTCCTGTAGATCAGCTCCTGCACGGTGAATGTAGTAGGGGCGCCCCTTTCCCAGGTATTGGTCAAAGGCTTGCTGAACTGTTTTGCAGGCACCGATTTTTACCAAGTAGGCAGCAATGTGGGGGCGTCCCAGGGTTGAGTTGGGGAATTCAGCCTGCAAAAGCTCTTGGCTCACGGAAAATCCGTCTTGCCGAAGCTTGTGGATAATATTCTTATTTCTATTTGTTCGCTGTTCCTTTAAATCTGTGATGATTGACTGCAGCTCCTGGTGGGTGTGAGTGAGCCCCAAGCCCAAAAGGTGGAATTCTCCTGTGGGCCAGGTAATGTTTAGCTCGATTCCCGGCACAAAGGTAATACCCTGAGAAAGGGCTGTGGTAGCGGCTTCTTCAAGACCAGCGGTGGTGTCGTGGTCAGTAAGGGCCAAGACGGTAATTTCCCGTTCCTTTGCTTTAAGCACAAGGTTGGTGGGTGAAAGGTTTCCATCTGACGCTGTAGAATGGGTATGTAAGTCAATCATAAAAAAACTATAGCATATTTTTAAATAGTATGTTATCATTTTGAAAAGACTTCTTGAATTTTCCTTAAATATGGAGGCGAAAAATGCCTAAAAAAATAGCATTTGCAAAAGGTTCAATTATTTATTTTGAAGAAGACAAGGATGATCGTATTTTTATCCTCCAAAAGGGACTTGTGGTTCTCAGCTCCACTGATGTTGAAACTGGAGCGCCAGTAACTGAGTATGCCCGTGAAGGAGAATTCTTTGGAGTTAAATCAGCCTTTGGTCGGTTCCCTCGGGAAGAAACAGCTACTGTTGTGGCTGATTCCCAGGTTATTGCCATGTCTGTGGCTGAATTCGAGCAGCTTTTTAGCAGCAACAAGCAGATTATTATGAAGATGCTGCGGGTATTCTCCAATCAGCTGCGGGCTGTTCACAAAAAAAGCGAACAAATCCTTGGTCGAGGAGAGGGTGTAAATCCTCAGGTGGGAATGGCCTCTGTTGCTCAATGCTTCTATGATGGGGAGTTTTATCGTTCCTGCTGTGACATCTGTCTTAAATTCCTTAAGCTCTATCCCAATGCTGATGAAAAGGATTCTATTGCTCGACTTTACGCAGATTCCAAAAAGCGTCTCGATATGATGCAAGCTAAGGCTTCTCGTCAGAGCACAGGCGAGCAAATTGTTGTTCCCACTGGTAGCTCTGGATTCTATCTGCCTGGCTTTGAGCGCTTTGTAAAAACCTTTGAGCGGGATTCTGTCATTATTTCTGAGTATGAGCCTGGTGAAACCTTCTATTTGATTCAGTCTGGTTCCATTCAGCTGGTAAAGTGTGTGAACGGTGTGCGAAAAAATCTTGATATTTTGCAGCCTGGAGAATTCTTTGGTGAAATGGCTATTCTGGAAAATTCTCCTCGTTCTGCCACCTGCGTTGCCATTGACAAGGTGGAAGTGCTGGAATTCAACAAGGCAAACTTTGAAGCCCTCATTACTGGCAACCCTCAAATGGCCCTCATCCTGCTGAAGCTGTTCTGTAAGCGTATTTACGACCAAAAGCGTCGCCTCAAGATTCTGTTGATTGCTGAGCCACAGTCTCGTTTGGCCAGCGTTTTCATGATGTTTGACGAAATGCAGCCTGCTAGTAGCTCCTTGGATAGAACACGAAGGTTCAACTTAACAATTTCTGATTTGTCCCACTGGTCTGGTTTGCCTGGCGATGTGGTTCGTGACGAAGTGAACAAGTTCGTGGAAAAACGCCGAATCGAGGTCTTTGACAACTATATCGTGGTGAACAACATTATCGACATGAAGCGTGTGGCCGAAATGAAGCGTGTTGAAGACATCCGCCGTGAACGAGGCACCATAAATTAAGTCTCATTGACCCAAGTTTTCATTTTTTGTATACTAATCTCACATTTTTTGCCAACTTAGCTCACCTGGCAGAGCAGCACCCTCGTAACGTGCAGGTAGTCGGTTCAAGTCCGACAGTTGGCTTTAAAGAGGAATTGAACCGACTACCGGAGGGAGCGCCGAGCTAGCGAGGTAAGCCGCCACGGACGGCGGCGCCAGCGACCGAAGGCGGTTGGAGTGCAGTTACAGGAAGTAACTGCACGGAAACAAGGTTCAAGTCCGACAGTTGGCTTTTAAAGTCGGAGTTGAACCGACTACTGGAATGGTGTTAGCGTTTTGCGTAGCAAAAGGCCCAGTCCCACAGTTGGCTTTTAAAGACAAAAAAAGCATCCTAAGGCTAGGATGCTTTTTTTGTCTTCGTCCCGAAGTCTTCGTGGTTTTATACCTTGAATTGTTCTATGCGAAGGGAAATGTCATGGATTGTGGCTTCCATTCGCTCGTTAATGTCGGAAAGACTCTTGGCCTTTTCAAAGATTTTTTGTGATTCACTGTTCATGTAGTTCATGTTTTCTTCCATTTGTTCAGCGGCCACCTGAAGTGTTTGAATTTCCTTCAGAATTAATTTATTGCCTTCGGACATTTCTGCAGAAGCAGTGCGAACCTCCATGGTACTGTTGTTCATGGTGTGAAGGGCGGTGGCAATTTGCTGGGAGCCGTTGGATTGCTCGTTCATGGAGCCTTGAATCTGCACTACCAAGGAGTTGGTGTCTTGGATTTTCTGGGAAACGGAGTTGAACACACGGCTTGATTCTTCAGAAACGGCAACCATTTCTTCAATGGCAGAATGAATCTTTGTGAGCTGCGTTCCGATGTTTCTAGACTGCTCGGAGGAGGTTTCAGAAAGCTTTCGGATTTCGTCGGCAACAACGCTAAATCCTCGGCCCGCGTCTCCTGCGTGGGCTGCTTCTATAGCAGCGTTCATGGCTAGCATGTTGGTTTGCTCTGCAATGGAGGCAATCACCACGTTGGCTTCGTGGAGCATGGTTGATTGAAGCTCGATTTCCTTGATTCGCTGGTTTACATCCTCTTGCTTTTCTGTTCCGATTTGCACTTCACCTGAAAGCTGGCTGAAAACCTCCATCATCTTGTACATGGAGTTTGTTACAGAACTAATGTTGGCAAGCATTTCTTCTACAGCAGCGGAGGCCTGGGTAACCTCTGCAGCCTGGGACTGAATCATCCGTTCCAGAGATTGAATGTTGGAGGTGATTTCATTGACAGTTCCAGCTGTTTCGGCCACGCTCCCAGCCTGTTTTCCCATTTCGTTTCTTACCTTTGATACATAGGAGGTAATCTGACTAATGGAATCTACCATTTCAAAGGTACTGCTGTTCAACTGATGGCCAACGGATTCTAGATGAACCTTTGCGTTTTTAATTTTTGCCACAGTGTTGTGGACTTTTTCGGTAAACAGATTGAAGCCCTTGGTAATGGAGTTCATTTCCTTGAAGGAGTGGAAGTCAAGACGCTTGGTAAGGTCGGCACTTCCTTCTGCAAGATCAAGAATGTTGTGGTCCAGAATACGGAGAGGCTTTACGGCAAGCTTTAGGATAACCACGCTGATGATTATGGCTGCAAATACCAAAAGAATGGCGGTTCCTAGGATGATGGTAAAAATCATGGAGGAAATATTATCTTCGCTGGTCTTTTCTGCCACAGCAATTTGCTTGTCCATGTCGTCTACATAGTTTCCTGTGGAAATTGCCCAGCCCCAAGGCGCAAAGTAGCCAGAATAGGCCAATTTGGGAGCAACGGTTACACCGTCGGCCTTGGTAAAGTAAAAGGAATTGAAACCGCCTTCCTCTGGACCAAGACATTCCTTTAGGATGGACTGAACAATCATCACGCCATTCTGGTCTTCTAGGTCAAACCGATTCTTGCCTTCGTTATAGGTGAGAATGGGATGCATTACCAGAATATAGTCCTTGTCGTCAATCCAGAAATATCCAGAATGGTCGTCACGGTATCTCATACCACGGATAATTTCCTTTCCCTGATATTGGGCTTCTTCTGTGGTAATGATACCCTGCAATTCCTGGTCATGGAGGGTTTGCAGAATAGCCAATGCTGCTTGCACCTGGGATTTAATTTCCGCACGGTAGCCATTGTACATGGCTGTCTTGTAGTTGTCATTGGAATTTTGGTGGGCTGCCTTCAGATTGAAAATAGAAAAGCCGCCCATACTGAAAACAATAACAACGGAAATGATGATACTTGTAATAACAAGGGTAAAGCTCAAGCTAGAAGATTTTCGCATATGTATTTTCCTATGAAAAGTTTGGCAGAATATACCATATAACCTCGTATAAAGCAACAGATATTTGATTAAGTTGAGAAATTAGGTATACTGAGAGCATGGTTACACGTACCTCTGTCCTCATTGTTCAGCCTCCCCTGGTGCAGTTGAATACTGCCTATCCTGCGGGGGCTTATCTCAAATCTTTTTTTTCCGAATTGCAAACTCAAAAGCCTCAGTGGAAGCTTGGTGAAATCCGCTGGGTGGACGGCTGCAATCTTTTGTTTCATGAGATTTTTTGTAGGGAAGGGCTGCGTCATATCTTTTCTGTCACGGAGAAAAAGGCTCTGGAACAGGCTGCTCAGTGGGAGAAAGCTGGTCGTCACAACGAAGCCTTTAACGTGCGGCGATATTTGAGTCAGCAGGATAGTTGGATTCAGTGGATTGATACCATTGTGGCCATCTTACAGGGAAGCCAGCGGGAATTGTGCCATGAATTTGTGGCTTCTCCGGCTGTTCCTCGGGGCCAGCGGATGGAAAACTTTTTGGCTGGCTTGGAATCCCTGCCTTCGGTGGATGATGCAGTGATTCTTGCTTCCTTGGCCTTGGCTGATTTAGCTGATTTTATTGGCGCTTTTTTTGATTCCTCCTTTGAGCTGGTGCGTTATGGCGAGTCCTTGGCCACCAGTCACAAGGGCTTTCAGGCGGTGGAGGAGGGCTTGGCCGCTCCCGTACTGCAGGATTTTTACGGTCCCATAGTCCAGCAGCTGCTGCAGGAATACGGCAGACTGGAAGAAAATCAGCGGCTTTTGCTGTGCGTCAGCTGTCCCTTCCCAGGAACTTTAGCTGCAGCTCTTTTTACCTGTAAAAAGTTTAAAGAGGCTTTGGGAAACAAGGTATTTGTGGCTTTAGGTGGCGGCTACGTGAACACTGAATTGCGTCAGGTGCGGGAGCCTGCCTTGGCGGGGTATCTTGATGCCCTCAGCTATGACCGAGGCTACGGTTCCTACTGGGATTTTTTTAGTCACTTGATGGAGCTGGAGGGAGCTGATACAGCTGATGGATTTCCTGGTGAAATAAAAAATTACTCAATTTATAAGATGAAGTTTTTTGGCGGAGATGCTGCCCTTGACCAAGACTTTTCTGCAAAGCCTGAGGTGGTGGCGGTGGAGGATGGGTTTACTGCCAGCCTTGCCCCAGATTACAGTGATATTGATTTTTCACAATATCCTCGGCTGGCAGATAGCACCAATCCCATGCACCGATTGTGGTCTGATGGGGCTTGGCTGAAAGCCTATCTTGCCCACGGCTGCTATTGGCATCAATGTGCCTTTTGTGACACTAGCCTTGACTACGTGTGTTCCTACAAAAAGGTTGCTGTAAAGGAGCTGTACAAAAAGCTTGCAGCTCAGGCTCACGGTTCGGCAGTTCGTGGGGTGCATTTGGTGGATGAGGCTGCACCTCCTGCTGCATTGCGGGACTTTGCTCTGGAAAACTTAAAGGCTTCACAGCCACTGGTGTTTTGGGGAAACATTCGCTACGAAAAGGTGTTTACGAGGGATTTAGCAGATGTGCTGTCCCATGGCGGCTTACGGGCTGTTTCTGGAGGCATAGAAATTGCCTGTGGAACTGGCCTTGATGCGGTGAAGAAGGGCACGGATTTACAAAGCATTGTGTCTGCCTGTGCCGCCTTTAAGGAAGCGGGGATTTTGACCCACGCCTACATGATTTACGGCTACTGGCAAGAAACACCTCAAATGCTCATTGATTCCATGGAAACCCTGCGTCAGCTTTTTGCTTCGGGGCTTTTAGACAGTGCCTTTTGGCATAAGTTTGTGTTAACTCGCCATTCTCGTGCCTTTCAGGAGTGGAAGTCAGGCTTGTATCCTGAGCTGAAACCTCTGGGACTGGATGAGAGTGAGGAAAGCATTTTTGCCTCCAACGACCTGCGTTTTGCTGGGGAGGAAAAAAGCAGCCGATACGGAAATCCCTTGAATCAGGCTCTTGCTGCTTGGATGCATGGTGAGGACTTGGAGCTTCCTGTGACCAAGTGGTTTCCCTTTGCTATGCCCCGTCCCTCGGTGGCTCCAGATTTGGTGGAACAGGCCATTGCACATTACGAAAAGCAGCGGGACGGAGCCTACCGTGATTACGATAGGTTTTGCAAAAACTGGAACAACTACTGCTGGTTGGGAGGTCGCCCCTTGGTGGTGGAATCAAAGGGTGGGTTGCAGCTTACGTGGAGCTACATGGGGGAGCTTTTCTACGGAAGCTTTCCTGCTGGAACACGCAGGTGCCAGGCAGAGGCTGTGGCTCAATGGTTGTACAATCGGACTCCTCAAAGATGGAGTGAGGGGGATGGGGCTGGGGCTGGAAACCAGCTGGCGGGAGAGCTTGCTGGAGCATTCAGGGCTCTGTACAAAAAGCTTCGTCCCAATGGGCTGTGTCCTCTGGGGTAGGTGGCAGGCTGCGGGGTAGATGTTTTTGCTAAAAATTACTAGTATGCATAGGTTATGAGCTCTGTACTTTTTGCCTTTTTATTGACTCTTTTTGCAGGTCTTGCCACTGGTGTGGGAAGCTTGCTGGCATTGCTGACAAAACGCACCAACACAAAGTTCCTTGCAGTTTCCTTGGGATTTTCTGCAGGCGTGATGATTTACGTTTCCATGATAGAAATCTTTGTAAAGGCAAAGGAATCGTTGATTGCAGTGCTGGGTGAAAAGGGTGGAAATTGGGTTACCGTAGCAGGCTTTTTTGGTGGAATGCTGGTGATTGCCCTTATCGATAAGTTCATCCCAGAAAAGGAAAATCCCCACGAAATCAAAAAGGTTGAATGCTACATCGACGAAAATGGCAACGAAGTGTGTCCTGTTCCCTCCCATGACCCAAAGGCAAAGCTGTTGCGCACAGGGCTTTTTACCGCCTTGGCCATTGCCATCCACAACTTTCCGGAGGGCTTGGCCACCTTTATTTCTGGAATGCAGGAGCCATCCTTGGCTATTCCTATTGCCATGGCCATTGCTATCCACAATGTTCCAGAGGGTGTGGCAGTGTCGGTACCAGTGTTCTTTTCCACCGGTAGCAAGAAAAAGGCCTTTGTGTATTCCTTTTTGTCTGGATTAAGTGAGCCTCTGGGAGCCTTGGTAGGCTTTACGATTCTACGAAGCTTTGTAAACGACATGACCTTTGGGGTGGTGTTTGCCATGGTGGCAGGAATTATGGTGTTCATTTCCTTGGACGAGCTTTTGCCCTCTGCACGGGAATACGGCGAAGCCCACCTTTCCATCTACGGTTTGATTTCTGGCATGGTGGTTATGGCCTTGAGCTTGCTTTTGTTTATGTAGATTTCAGGGATGGAAGACAATTTCTGGAAAACTATTTTACCAAGTGCAGGAAAAGTTAAAATTTGGTAAAAAACATCATTATTTGCGAGATACAGTTCTAAAAATACTGTGTGAAATGAGAAAAAATTGTATACTTATTTCATACTTAATTACTAGGAGTTGTCATGTCCACCACCTTGATTTTGATTTTCGGCCTGCTGATTGTGGCAGGAACCTTTGCCTCCAAGCTCAGCAATAAGTTTGGCGTTCCCGTGCTGCTGGTGTTTTTGCTTATCGGAATGGTAGCGGGAACCGATGGCTTGAATCTCATTCAACTGGATGATTACGGACTGACACGAGATGTGGCCAACATTGCCCTGCTGTTCATCTTGTTTGACAGCGGCTTTAACACCAAAAAGGAGAGCCTGAAAAAATACGCTGGTCCTTCTATTACCTTGGCCACTGCTGGTGTGGCTGTTACCGCCATTGCTCTGGGCTTTCTCCTTCATCTGTTGCTAAAGCTTGATCTTTTGTATTCCCTGCTGATTGGAGCCATCATTTCTTCCACCGATGCCGCCGCCGTCATGAACATCATGCGAGAGCGCCCTGTAAAGGAGCGGGTTTCCTCCACCTTGGAAATTGAGTCTGCCGCCAACGATCCCATGGCCATTTTGCTTACCACCTTTATGGTAAACATGGTGCTTCAGGGAGGAATGCCTGCTCCCGCTGAATTCGGAGTGTTGGTGCTGCAGCTATTGTGGCAGTTTGGCGGTGGCATTCTTGTGGCTGCTGTGCTGAGCCGAGTGGCCCTGTGGCTTTTCAATCGATTTCGCAGTGCCAATCAGTCCATGTACTACGTGCTGTACGTGGGAACCGTGCTTTCCATTTTTGGGGTGGCCGACCTGATTAAGGCCAACGGAACTATTGCGGTGTTCTTTGCGGGATTTTGGATGGGCAACGGAAAGTTTGTGTTCAAACGGGGACTTTCTCACTTTATCTCAGGTATTTCCACCTTTGCCAACATGGTGGTGTTCTTGCTGCTAGGCTTGCTGGTGTTCCCCAAGTCCATGGTGACGGTGTGGAGCTCTGGATTGATTTTGGCCGCAGTCTTAATCTTTGTGGCTCGCCCTTTGACGGTGTGGCTGAGCACCTTGCCCTTCCGCTTTTCCAACAAGGATAGATTGTTTATTTCCTGGGGTGGACTGAAGGGGGCTGTTCCCATTATTTTGGCCACCTATCCTGCGGCCCAGGGACTTGATGAAGACGGCATGATTTTTAACATCGTCTTTTTTGTGGTGGCTCTTTCTTGCCTTCTGCAGGGAAGCACCCTGTCATTTTTGGCAAAGAAGCTGAAGCTGGCCATTCCTCCTCAAATCCATTCTCCCTATTCACTGGAGCTTTTTGCCCTGGACCACACGGATATTGACGTGGTGGATACCTTGATTCATGAGGAAAGTCCTTTGGTGGGAAAGCGTCTCATGGATTTGAAGCTGCCTCACTCCATGGTGATTTCTTCCATCGTGCGGAACGGAAAGCTGGTGTCTCCACGGGGCGCCACGGTGTTGCACAACAACGACATTGTGTTTTTCATGGGAAACAGAAAGGAGGTGGAGCAGGTGATTGCTTCTGGAGGAGCGGAAATCCTTGTGGAGGGTTCTGTTTGCCTCCTACCCATAGAGCATGAGGCAAATCCTGTGGAGTGGCTCAGCGAAGGCTAGGCTTTTTGTAGCGGCGAACGAGAAGCTGTCTCTTGACAACTAGTAGTCCTTGAGCTCCGCTAGCTCCTCCCATCGCAGGTAGGCAGCTTCAAGCTTTGCCGTAAGGGCGTTGTATTTCTCGGTGAGCTCTCCCAGCTTGCTGAAATCTGTTTCGCCGCCAGAAAGCAGGGCTTCCAGCTCATCCTTTCGTTCCTCTAACTCCATAATCTGCTCTTCCAGCGTCTGATATTCCTGCTGCTCCTTGTAGGTGCGGCGGCGTACCGTGGCTGTGGAGGCGGAGGGCTTTGCTCCAGAAGCTTCTTCCTTGGAGGATTGTGCCTCTGTGGAAGATTTTGCATCCCCTAGGGCTTGGGCTTCTGAGGTGGATTTTGCTTTGGAAGGATTTTCCACAGACGACTGCTTCTTTTCTTCCTGCTTCAAAAAATCAAGGTATTCGCTACAGGTTCCCACAAAGCCAGACACCATGCCAGAGCCGTCAAGAATCAGCAAGGTGTCTACGGTCTTGTCCATAAAGCAGCGGTCGTGGCTTACTACCACAAGACATCCGCTGTAGCCTTCCAAAAAGGATTCTAGAATGGACAGGGTAAAAATGTCAAAGTCGTTGGTGGGCTCGTCCAGCACTAAAAAGTTGGGATTTCCCATTAAAAGCCGCACTAGATACAGTCGTTTCATCTCGCCACCAGACAGGTTTGTGACGGCAGAATACTGAATGCGACCCTCAAAGCCAAATTGCTCCAACAGGCGGGTGGCAGAAAGTGTTTTACCGTTGTTCAGGGTAATGACCTCTGCCGCTTCTTGAATATATTCCAGTACCGTGGGAACGTGGCAGCCTTCCTTTGCCATTTCCAGCTGAGGATTTTGCTGGTAGTAGCCAAAGACGGTGTTCACTCCAGTTTTGATGGTGCCGCTGTCTGGTTCAAGGCTGCCAGTGAGCAGGTTCAGCAGGGTGGATTTTCCCGTGCCGTTTCCTCCAAAAATTCCCAGCCGCTCTCCCTTGCGGAAGATATAGGAAAAGTCCTTCAGAATATTTTGACTGCTGCCATTAGGCTTTGGCCAGTTTTTGGAAACATTTTCTAGCTCCAAAATGGTGCCACCAAGTCTGCGTCCAGCCACCTCAAAGGTAAAGCCCTTGTCTGCGGCAAATTTTTCCCGGTTAATCATGCGGTGAATGGCATCCACCCGAGCCCGTGCCTTGGTGCCTCGTGCCTGAGGGCCCCGCAAAAGCCATTCCCGCTCTGTCCGCAGCACCGATTCAATGCGCTTTTCCGTGTTGGCTTCTATCTCTGCCTCTGTGGCCTTTTTTTCCAGATATTGGGAATAGTTTCCCGTGTAAAGCTTAATTCGCTTTCGGGCCAGCTCGTAGATGGAGGAACACACATTGTCTAGAAAGTAGCGGTCGTGGGTAACCATCAGCACGGCTCGCTCGGTGGTTCTCAGATATTCCTCCAGCCAGGCGATGGACTGCACGTCAAGCTGGTTGGTGGGCTCGTCCAAAAGCAAAAGGCCGGTGTCATCAATAAGCACTTGTGCCAGAGCCACCTTCTTGGCCATGCCGCCAGAAAGACTTCCCATGGTGGGAGTTAAGTCAGTAATTCCCAGTGTAGTAAGGATTTGTTTGATTTGTGATTCATAATTCCACAGGTCACGCTGGGTCATTTCTTCAAAAAGCTGGTTCAGCTGGTCTTGCAGCTGGGCAGAGGTCTTAGCGTCCTGGCTGTCCGTGGAAGCAAGCTTTTGGCACACCTCTTCGTACTGCTGGATCACCTTTAGCTTGCTGCTTTCCGACTTAAAGATGTGGTCACGGATGGTGTCCTGGGGATTGAAGGCGGGATTTTGTGGAAGGAAGGAAATACCGCATTCCTTGGCGGTAACGATGGAGCCTTCCTCGCTGGTGAGGGTTCCAGCAATACAGGCCAGCAGGGTACTTTTTCCGCAGCCATTTCGTCCAATGAGGGCGGCCTTTTCCCCGCTATTGAGGCCAAAGGTTACGCCTGAAAAAAGGGGCTCATCCCGCCCAATCTTGCCTAAATCCTTGATAGAAAGCACGTTCATGACTCAAGAGTATAGCAGAAAGGGCGGAAATTGTCATGGGAGCTGGAATTAGCCTACCACTCCGTTTTTGTACACTGATGCGGTGAGGAACTTGCCCTCTGCACCGATTTTCTTTCCTTCAAGCTCCACAAAGCCGTCCTTGGTAACCAAGGGGAAGGAAAAGAATTTGTCAGGTTTTACGTAGCACAATTTTTCCTGAGGTGGCTCCAATCCTTCTGGCTCCAGCTGTGTTCCCACGGCAAAGTCTGGGGCAAAAAGCACCTCGCAGGTTTCATGCTCTTCATCAGCTGCCTCTGAGGCTGCCAGCAACATACCATTGCTGCGAACTCCACGGAAATTAGCGGGCTTCAGGTTGTACACCAACACAATGTGCTTGTCCTGCAATTCCTCTGGCTTGTAGAAGGGTACGATGGAGCTGACAATCTGCCGTGGCTCCTTATCGCCGCAATCCAAGGTCAGGATGTAGAGCATGGTTCCACCGGGATGCTGCTCCACATTGATGATCTTTGATACCTTCAGCACCACTTTGTCTCGGAATTGCTCTGGAATACTTGGCTGCAATTCCAATTGCTCTGGAATGCTCAGGGTTTCTGTTGTTTCTGCCATACTATATGTCTCCTAAAATTAAAGTTTTGATAGATTTGAACATCATTATAGTAATTAGAAAAAAAATATCCATGATTTTTAAAATTTTTTTTGAAAAAACGCATATTTTTTAAAGTTCACGCTAATAATTAGTATAGAAGGATGCTTGGTTCAAAGTCCCGAAAATCTTCCCCCCTTTGGTGACTAAAATCCTCCTTTTTTTCTTGCCAGGCATTCCTTCTAATTTTTTTTCAAGGACAAGATACAATGCAGATTTTCAGTTTTTCGCCCTTTGGCTACGAAGGGGCCATTGTTACCGTTGAAGTGGATTTACGCCGAGGTATTCCCGGTGTGGACATGGTGGGCTTGGCAGACGGAGCGGTGCGGGAGTCTCGGGAGCGAATGCGGTCCGCCTTGCTGAACTCAGGCTTTCAATTTCCTCCAGAGCGAATTATCATCAGCCTTTCCCCTGCTGACTTGAAAAAGGAAGGAGCTGGCTTTGACTTGGCCATTGCCTTAGCGGTGCTGGCGGAGGCGGCGGAAGCAGGTTCGATACCAGAGGGACGCTGCCTGATTATGGGAGAGCTGGAGCTTTCTGGCAGGATTCGCTCTGTTCGTGGGGTAAATGCCGCCGCCGCTACTGCTCGGGAGCAGGGGATTTGCTGTTGCATTGTGCCCGCTGACAATGCTCAAGAGGCTCGTTCTGTGGCTGGTATGAAGGTTTTTGCCGCCACTGATTTAAAGCAAGCCTTTGCAGGGCTTTTGTCCTACGCTGCTTGGGAAAAGGAAAAGACCAGTGTGGTGGAATCTCGGCGGCAGGATGAGGTGGAGTTTCTTGAGGTGAGCCCAGAGTATGAGTTTGCTGATGTTCGGGGGCAACCTCAGCTGGTGCGGGGCCTGCAAATTGCCGCTGCTGGTGGTCACAACCTTTTAGCCTTTGGTCCTCCTGGCTGTGGAAAAACCCTTGCCCTGCAAAAAATCCCTGGCCTTTTGCCCCTGCTTACCTGGGGAGAAGCTCAACCTGTGACTCGGATTTATAGCTTAACTGGTCTTTTGCCCCAGAACCAGTCCTTGGTACGGGAACCTCCCTTCCGTATGCCCCATCAAAGTGCCAGCTTGGAGGGCATGGTAGGTGGGGGCTATCACTGTAGGCCAGGGGAGATTTCTCTGGCTCACAATGGGGTACTTTTTCTGGATGAAGCTTCCGAGTTCAAAACCTCCGTCTTGCAGGCCCTGCGAGTACCCTTAGAAACAGGACAGGTCACCTTGACTCGGGCTGGCCGAAGTACCTGTTATCCTTGTCGCTTCCAGCTTTTAGTGGCAACGAATCCCTGTCCCTGCGGAAACTTTGGAGTGCCGGGAAAAATGTGTCTGTGTAGCATTAAGTCGGTGGAGCAGTTTTGGCGAAAATTTTCTGCTCCCTTGCTGGATAGAATGGATATTCGTGTTCCGGTGTTTGTGCCGGAGGAAGGAAGTTCCGAATACAAGACCACGGCGGAATTGCGGCCTGCCATCAAGGAGGCGGTGGCAATCCAGCGTCAACGGCAGGGAAAGCCCAACGCCCAGCTTTTGCCAGAGGAAATCACTGAAATCTGCCAGTATACCGCCGCTGCCCAACAGGTCTTGGGACGGGCTGTGCAAAAGGAAGGCTTTTCCCCTCGAGCTGTTGCTAGCTGCCTCAAAATCGCCCGCACCATTGCAGATATGGCCTCCACCCCAGTAATTGGAGCAGAGGCCATGGAAGAAGCTGTTCAGTTTCGCCGCAACGAAGGGGGCATGGGAATGTGCTTCTAGAACAGTATTCCTAGAAAAGCTTTTCCGATACAGTTTTTCGTTGGCTTATTCTGTAAACAGGGGAGTGGAAAGATACCGCTCTCCTGTGTCGGGCAGCAGCACCACAATGGTCTTGCCCTTGTTTTCTGGTCGGCGGGCCACTTGGATTGCTGCCCACAGGGCTGCACCAGAGGAAATTCCCACCAGCATGCCCTCGCTCTTTCCCAACAATCGACCTGTTTCAAAGGCAGCTTCGTTGGCTACTGCAATAATTTCGTCGTAGACCTGTGTATCCAGCACCTGAGGAACAAAGCCTGCTCCAATGCCCTGAATTTTGTGGGCTCCTGCAACTCCCTTGGAAAGCACTGGTGAATCAGTGGGCTCTACTGCCACCACCTGTACACCGGGAATCTTTTCCTTTAGGTATTGGCCCACACCAGTAATGGTTCCACCCGTTCCTACTCCTGCCACAAAGAAGTCAACAGCTCCATCGGTGTCCTGGAAGATTTCAGGACCTGTAGTTTCACGATGAACCTGAGGATTTGCAGGATTTTCGAACTGGCCGGGAATAAAGCTATTGGGGATTTGTTCTGCCAGCTCCTTTGCTCGCTCAATGGCACCCTTCATGCCCTTGGCTCCTTCGGTAAGCTCCAGCTGGGCACCGTAAGCCTGGGCCAAAAGTCGTCGTTCCACAGACATAGTTTCTGGCATAACCAGAATCAACTTGTAGCCACGGGCTGCAGCCACAGCGGCCAGTCCAATGCCAGTGTTGCCAGAGGTGGGTTCAATAATGGTGGCTCCAGGCTTCAGCTTTCCCGCTGCTTCTGCGGCATCAATCATAGCCTTACCAATTCTGTCCTTCACGGAACCAGCTGGATTAAAAAGCTCCAGCTTTGCAAGAATGCGAGCTTCCAGCCCCAGTTGCTTTTGGAGTCGAGTAAGTTCCAGCAGGGGAGTTCTCCCAATAAGCTGATCTGCAGATGTATAAATCTTTGCCATGGTGGCCTCCTATCAGTATATTTACTGGCTGTGATTGTACTTATCTTTTCCTACTAAGTCAATAGGAAAATAGATGACGAGGAAAGGAGGTTTGTATGATTCTGTTAGTTCTTTGTCCAATCTTCGATTCTTATCCAAGGAATTCTTGAAAACTCTTCATAATTGTTTGTGACAATAATCTAGTAAAGTCTGCCGATTTTTTTCACGATTTTGACTTTTTGATGCACCATATTCCATTTCAGCACTCTTGAACAAAAAAATAAGGAGTTGCTTTCGCAACTCCTCTTAATTTACCGGCGAAGAGACTTGAACTCTTACGCAGTCGCCCGCAATAGATTTTGAGTCTATCGTGTCTACCATTCCACCACGCCGGCTCGGTTTGAAAACAATAGCATATCAGAAAGATTTAATCAAGGGGGAAAAGAAAGAAAGATTAAAAAAACTAAAAATTTTTTTTAAGGCTAAACAAAATTCTTGTACCGTGGTATAGTGAAGCTCATGGAAGGGCAGCGTTTTATTTCGGTTGAAAGATGTAGTGTTTGGGCAAAGGAACAGGAGGTGATTCAGTCATTTTCCTGGGACCTGCAGGAAGGTCAGGTGTGGTTGATTACAGGACCCAGTGGTGGGGGCAAGGAGTATTTTATTCAGGCCTTGGCAAACCAGAGGGAACGATTAGGACTTCCAGTGTTCCGTCCTCAGCCTGTAAACCAGAATGATTGTGTTGGGGGCCAGTATTTTAATAAATTTAGTGCCACCACCCAGCTGGTATCCTTGGAAACAGCTGCGGCTCTGATTCAGGAGGAGCGAGACAGGGACGAAGGGGATTTTATCGAAGGTGGTATCGACATCGGCCGTACTGCCGCCAGCTTTATGTGCGAGGTGTTGCCTGAGCCTGTGGAGGTGGCCGTCCTGCAGCAGTTGCCCCAGGTGCAGTTGTGTGGTGTGGCTTCCGTGCTGAATCGTGGTGTAAAATATCTTTCCACAGGAGAGGTTCGGCGAGTGTTGCTCTGTCGCAGTCTCCTTTCCTCCTGCCAACTATTGATTTTGTCTGAGCCCTTTGCGGGGCTTGATGTGCAGTCTCGTGGTATTCTGAAGAATTTCTTTTCCGAAAGAATGGAATCTAGCCAAGCTCCTGTTATCATGCTGTCCATGGAGTCTGTGGATTTGGAGCGATTTCAGGAAATCCCCGCTGGCATTACACATGTGGCAGAATTTGCAGACGGAAGACTCTCTTTCCAAGGTCAACTTCACCACTACAAAAATCTTCTTTCCTCCCGCATCGCTGAAGCAGGGGGAACAGCACAGCAACAAGAGCTCCGTCGTCAGGCTGAATCTACCTTTCAGGAGCTCCATGCCCAGCAAACCCATTTTTTCAGTAAGCCATCTTCAGGTGAGTCGGCAGATGGCGAAAAAAAGCCTGAAATCTTGGTGGATATGCAGGATGTTCGGGTAGCCTGGGGCGAAAAAGTGGTGCTGAACAAGCTGAACTGGCAGGTTCAATCAGGAGAGCATTGGCTGGTGCGTGGTCCCAACGGTTCAGGTAAAACCACTCTTTTGGAGCTGATTACTGGAGACAATATGCAGGTCTTTTGCAACAATGTGTCCATCTTTGGCCGCCGTCGTGGCACGGGAGAAACCATCTGGGAGCTGAAGGAAAAGATGGGTATTGTATCCTATCGCTTGCACCTAGAATATCGCATGGTGGGAGGTACCGACATTGAAGCAGTATTGCTTTCAGGCTTTCACGACAGCATCGGTTTGTACCAGCAGCGTTCTCAGGTGGAACAGATGGCGGTGGAGCGATGGCTGGAAATTGGTGGCTTTCAGGGGCGGGGGCATGAGGCCTTTAGTTCCCTGTCCTACGGTGAGCAGCGTGCCATCTTGATTTTGCGGGCAGCAGTAAAATGTCCCCCGCTGCTGATTCTTGATGAGCCCTGTCACGGTCTGGACGGAAATCAGCGTAGTCGCATTCTTCATCTTCTGGAAACTATTGCCGCCACGGGAACCACCACCTTGCTCCATGTAACCCACGACGTTACCGAGGTGTTACCCTGTGAGAAGCATATTCTAGAGCTGGAGAGTCGCCTTTCTCCCGCTGATGACGAAAAGCCCTGCTATCGAATTATAACTGGAGACAAATAGAATGAAAGAAAAAAGTTTTTTGTGTAGCTGCTTGGTGGGAATACTGGTAACACTTTTTATCACTCCCGCCTTTGCTGGTTCTCGTCCCGCTGCCACCATGGAGCCTCCCGCTGGAGCTTCAACGGAGACGGTGCTCCAGGGAGAACCTGCCATGATTGGAAGCCACGTTATTATAGAAGCCCCCAATGTGGAGCCGCAATCCACTAATTTTTTTGAGGTGTGGGCTTATCTCGTTGCTGGAAGCGAAGAGTATTTGAAGAACGAATATCCCATCACAGACTTGGGCTATTTCAGTGCTGAGCTGAATACCTACGGAGAGCTGGTGGGAGTACCCAATCCCAAAAAATTGTCTGGCTATCAGGGGCGAGTCCATCTGGTGGTGGCCTGCAATAGTACCTCTCTCACTCATTTTGCCTTGGATCCAGCTGGAGCTGTTCGCAGCAAGCTCATTGAAGATTTAGTTTCAGCTACAGCCAGCTTTGACGGACTTCAAATCGACTTTGAGCTGGTTCCCAAGCGTGATGTGGAAACCTTCTACTCCTTTATCAAAGAATTACGCCAACGTCTTCCCAATAAAATCCTTTCTCTGGCCCTTCCCGCCAGAACTAAGTCCCTGGAAAACGACGTGTACGACTACACTCGTCTCAGTGCCGTGGTAGACAGGATTTTCGTTATGGCCTACGACGAGCATTGGTCCTCCAGTAAGCCGGGACCTGTAGCCTCCATTGACTGGTGCAACAATATCGCCAAGCATTCACTGGAAACTATTGGCCGAGAAAAGCTGGTAATGGGACTGCCATTTTACGGCCGAACCTGGGGAAACGTATCCTTGGACAGAGCCTTTTATTTTTCTGGTATCCAACGAATTATGCGTGAAAACAGTGTAACTTCAGATCAAATCACTAGGGAAAACCATATTCCCACCTTTACCTACCAGGTTCCAGCGGTAACAGTAACTGGCTACTACGACGATGTTCATTCTCTTACCCTTCGTCTTGCCAATTATTTTGATTCTGGCATTAAGTCGGTGGGCTTTTGGTGTCTCGGTCAGGAGGATCCCCGCATTTGGAGCCACATTTCCATATCTCAGCGGGAGCAGCTGTCTCAATAAAGGCTGATGTGTACTGCTGATTTTTGTTTGGAAAAAAAACTTTGCAATTTAGCTTTCTGGGTGTATACTATAAAAGTAGTGTAGGTGCTGCAGTTTGATTTAGGAAAATCTTAAGTGAGCTGCGGGGCCTCGTTCATTTATTCTCCGGGAGGTTTTCTATGACAACATCAGTAAACGCAGTTGGATTTGATTTTGAACAAGATCAGCTGGATCTCATCAACAAGAAGATTGAGAGAATAAAGTACGCCGACGATTTAATTGTGGATTTTATTCTTCGGGTAAAAGAGGACAAGAAGTTCATCTTTGACTGTTCTGTTAATTTCCGCTGGGGAACCGTAGCCCATGTGTCCGCAGATGATTATGACTTTGCTGCAGCCCTCAACAAGATGATGGACATCTTGGATCAGAAGGTACACAAAGAAAAAGAAAAGATTCAGGAAAAGAAATAATTCCATCAAATAGGTAACAGGTCATCACATTTTCATGATGGCCTGTCATCATAAGGAAAAAGGGTAATATCTGTCAGTGTACGTCGTGGAAAGCTGCAGGTATCTGCCCTTTTTTTGTGTTCTACCTTGCAAAAATGTATGGTAGTGTGTATAGTAAGAAAGCCATGCCTGATAGAAAGTTTACCGTTCTAGATCTTCTTGATTTAGACTTAAAAGCTCACAATTCTCTGGATCTCAATTGTCTTTGTGGCCGAAAAGGGCTGGTTCGGGCTATTACTGTTCCCGACTTGAATCGACCAGGACTGGCACTCACAGGCTTCTACGATTCCTTTGCCTATGACCGAGTTCAGCTCTTTGGTCGTGGAGAAATTGCCTTCTTGAAAAAGCTGTCTGCAGAAGGTAACACAGATGCCATGCGGGAGCTGTTCAAGTATGAGCTGCCTTGTTGTGTCTTTACCCGGGGCTTGGAGCCTCCCAAGGAGTTCTTGGACATAGCCGACGAAGCCTGCTGTGCTGTGCTGCAAACCACCTTGGACTCTACGGAATTTTCCACTCGACTGTTGCGTATCTTCTCCGATATTTTTGCCTCACGAAAAAGCATTCACGGTGTTTTGGTGGAGGTGTACGGTGTGGGCATTGTACTCACTGGTGATTCTGGTGTGGGAAAGAGCGAGACTGCTCTAGAGCTTATTGAACGTGGTCATCGTCTTGTGGCAGACGACGTGGTGGAGCTCCGGTGCGTTAACGGAAATACCTTGCTGGGACGAGGAGCTAACCAGATGATAAGCCACCACATGGAAATTCGTGGTTTGGGCATCATCAACATTTCTCAGCTCTACGGAGTTGGTTCCATCAGGGAACAAAAGGAAGTGCAGCTGGTCGTAAAGCTGGAGGAATGGAAGGCAGACAAGGTGTACGACCGTTTGGGTACGGAGCAGCACACTCAGGATATTTTAGGTGTACAGATTCCGTTCTTGGAAATTCCCGTTAAGCCTGGTCGAAACCTGCCTATTATCATCGAGACGGCCGCCATGAACGAGCGTCTCAAGTCTATGGGCTACTATTCTGCCAAGGAATTTAACCAGAATATCCTTAAGTGGATAGAAACTGGTGCAGCCCAAGCTGCATATTACGGTAGTGACGATTCTTACTAAATAAATTTGATTTTTCATCAGGGGGTTTTTTATGGTAGAGAAGATTTTAACAGTTCGCAATCGAGCAGGGATTCATGCACGTCCTGCATCCTTGATTGCCCAAACTGCAAATAAATTTTCTTCTGAAATTTTGCTGGAAACCAACGACACCACAGTAAATGCCAAGTCCATTATGGGTGTTATTACCATGGCTGCTGGCTACAATACAAATCTGGTGTTGAAGGCTGATGGCAGTGACGCTGCCGACGCAGTAGCCGCTATTGCCGCTCTCTTTGAAAACAAATTCGAGGAAGAATAGCTTATGAAGGCGCTTACCGGCCGGCAACTGGAAATACTGAATTTTGTCCGCACCTATTCCTTGGAAAACGGCTGTCCTCCCACCATTCGGGAATGTGCCAGTCACTTTAACATTTCCTTGGGGGCCATTCAGTGTCATTTTGCAGCCCTTCAAAAAAAAGGCTACCTTTCACAATCAGACAAACGCTCTCGTTCCGTTCGGGTAATTATGGATGAAGAAGGCTACGAACCACCTCCATCAGTGACTCGTGTACCCTTGTTGGGCTCGGTGGCTGCAGGAAAGCCGCTGCTTTCCGAAGAAAACTATGACGGATATGTTAATTTGTCGGAGCCCTTCGTCAAGAATGATGGAACATACTTTGCCCTTAAGGTAAAGGGTGCTTCTATGATTAATGCGGGAATCCTTGATGGTGACATCGCTGTTATTCGTCAATGCAGCATGGCAGACAATGGCCAGATTGTAGTGGCGGTGCTGGATGATGCCATTACCCTCAAGCGTTTTTATCGTGAATCAAACCGAGTGCGCTTGGAGCCAGAAAACGACGAGTTTAAGCCCATCTATTGTCAAGATGTGCACATCGTAGGAACTCTATCTAGCATCATCAGGAATTATTGATGAGCAACGCACCAGTGTATTTGTTCACAGGCCCAGAGGTTGGAGAGCGGAATGATGCCATTCTCCAGCTTCGGGTGGCAGCCAGAAAGCATTCTGGTAGCTTAGATGAACATACTTTCTACGCATCGGAAACAAAATTCCCTCAAATCATGAATCTCTTGCTCAGCGAGTCCCTTTTTTCTTCTGCTCGTTTTGTGGTTTTCCACGGAGCTGAGACGCTGAAAAAAAAGGAGGATATAGAGCTGCTGGCTGCCTGGATTGGGTCTGCTTCTCAAAGCCAAACCATACTGGTGCTGGTTTCCGATGAAATAAGCTGTGACAAAAAGCTGGAAGCCCTGATTCCCAAGGCCAACAAACAGATTTTTTGGGAGCTGTTTGAAAACCGCAAGGAACAGTGGCTACTGAACTATTTCAAAAAAAATGGTTTTAGTCTTTCTTCCGATGCCTTAGAACTCATTCTCGACATGGTGGAAAATAACACGGAAGCCCTAAAAACAGAATGCTCCCGTTTTTTTCTCTGCTTCCAGCCTGGCCACCACGTTACTGGGGAGGATGTGGAGCAAATTCTTGCCCACAATCGAGAGGAATCTCCCTTCACCCTCTTTGACGCCTTAGCTGAGGCAAATCGTTCTCCAGCGCTGCGTTTAGACACCTCCTTGGGAATCCTTCAAAAGCTCCGGCTTTCCAAGGATTCTTCTGGAATCCAGCTTTTGGCTGGCCTTACCTACTGCTTTCGCCGTTTGCAGGCATGGCATCTTTTGCTACGAGGAAATCCTTCTCCCGCTGAGGCTGATTATCGTGCCAGTGGCTTTGTGTCAAAAAAATCCCGCAGCCAATACCAAAATGCTGGCCGCCTGTGGAATCTTTCCCACACAAGTCAAATCTTGGCCTTGCTGGCACGAAGCGATATGGAAATTAGGACTGGTGGCACTGCTCTGGAAGAAACAATCCTACAAACTGTTCTGTACTCCATCGTCATGAAAAATGGAGCCCCCATGGAGTGCTACCAAGAAGTCCCCTTCTAGTTTTCCATGGAATTGATAATCTGAGCTAAGGTCTTCAGTTCCTCTTGGGTCATGGTAATTCCCTTGCCCATTTTTTGATGGTCAGGAGACCAGCTACGGATGTCGTATTTTGCTTCCCGTCCGCTCCAGGAAACCAAGTTCAGCTCCACCTGCCAGCCTCCCTTGCCCTGGGAAATTACACCAATTTGCTTTTCAATGGAAAAGGTAAAATCGTCTGCCATTTTTACTCCTTACTTTGCAGCATATATGCAACCAGTTTTTAAGTGTAGGAATGACCTACTATTCAAGTGCATCCCTACATCCACTATAATTATAGCATGGAATTGAGAAAAATATGCTTTTTGTCCCTTTGTGTCCAAATTTTTTTTCATTTATTTTCGATTTTGCTTGCCTGAAAGAACCATGTACTGTATCCTTGATACAACCAAAGTTTTTATCTAATGGACTACAGAAGTGAATGGGTTCTTTGTAGTTCATAATCACTGATTTTCAGTGAAATTTTTAGGAAGTCCTTTTCGAGGAGGGTAATGTGAGAAGGCACATAAGTCTTTTGTTTCTTTTTGTTTTGATGTCCTTGGTGATGTTCTTCACGGGATGTAGCTCCACCCCAGAAGCCGAACCAGAAACGGTGGCTCCTGTTACAGCGTCACCTGTTGAATCTGTGGTGAATGAAGAGGAGGCCGCTGAGGCTGCACTTTTGGCCGCAGAAACTGCCAAGCTTATGGCAGAGCTTACTGCAGCCCGTGACCTTGCTGTTGTTGCTGGAGCTGAATCTCTTTTCCCAGAGGAATTCGCAAAGGTTTCTGCTGAGTATGACGCATTGGTAAAGGCCCAGCAGGAAAATCCTAGCGAGGATTATCGCAGCCAGATTGAAAGTCTTCGTGACACCTACTTGGCATTAGCGAAGCTTTCCCAGGCCTCAGAAATGCGGGAACGGATTGTAAATGCTGGTTTGCAGGATTCTGACCCAGAAAATTTCCAGAAGGGTGATGCAGCCTTGGAGCAGGTTCAGCTCTTGTACAAAGAAGGTGCTACTGGTTCCCAGCTGATTGAACAGGCTACCATTGCTTACGATGCATATTTTGCCATCCTTTCTGCTAATTACGCCACCATGTGCCAGTCCCAGCGGGAGCAGGCTTTGGCTGCCAAAGAAAAGGCTGACTCCATCAAGTCTGCCATGGCCGCTAAAGACGAATATGCCGCTGCATCCCTAGTGCTTTCTGGTGCAGAAGCAGCCTATACAACCAAGGTATACGACAAGGCCTATGATGGCTTTGTAGAGGCCACCAAGCAGTTCACCGCTGTTTATGACGAGGTATTTGTACGTCGAGCCACTGCAGAAGAGGCTATCCGCCGTGCCAAGCAAAAGGTAACTGCTTCTGCCGCCCTTGCAGAGGAAGCTGATGAAATCGCTCCCTTGCAGGATGAAACTACCAACGAAACTCTCGGTGGGGGGGATGAACTATGAGAAAGCTTCTTGTCATTGTAGTTATTTTCCTTGTGCCCTTTATGGTTGCTGCCGCAAGCTATGCAGATAATCAGTACCAGAAGCTGGCAGAAGCCTATGCAGTGCGGGCCCAGGATGCCTTTGACTCTGGGGAATATGACTTGGCTGTGGAATATACTGCTAAAGCCGAGGAAAATGCCGAGCTGTCCCGACAGTATGTAGAAACGATGCTGCTTCGTTCCGATGCCGATACTCAGATTCGTGTTGCACGAAACCGCTTGGTATGGGCCCGCAGTCTCAAGGCCGATGAAAACTTCCCCGAAATGTACAACGAAAGCACGGCCTTGGTTGAGCAGGCTCAGGTGGCCTTCTCTGCTGAACGATACGAAGAAGCAAAGCTGTTGGCCCTTCAGTCCATGGACGCCTTGGCTGGTTTGCAGGAAATGGATGATGAGCGAAAGCGTCTCGAAGCAGAAGCCTTGGCTGCCGCTTCAGCTTCTGCTGGTACCTATCCTGAATATTACATCATCCACGACTGGAATAAAACCAAGGACTGCTTCTGGAACATTGCTGCCAAGCCCTTTGTCTACAACGATCCTTACAAGTGGGAAATCCTGTATAACGCAAACAAGGGTGTTTTGGATAATGCCTCCAACCCCGACGTTATCCAGCCAGAAATTACAATTCGTATTCCCAGTATCGCTGGTGAAGTACGACAGGGAACCTATGACCCAGAAATCAAATACAGTGTATTTGAAAAGAAATAGTTTTAGATTCCTGATTCTCGTGTAATCAAAAAAAAGGACTGTCCAGTGAGCCTGCAATGCAAGCTTCACCGTGGACAGTCTTTTTTTTATGCCTTGCTCTTGTAATTTTTGTACAAATCCATGGCAGCCGTCATCAATGCATGGGGAAATTCCTGTGTCCCCATCATGGCATGCACTTCATCCTCTGGCAGGGTAAAGTATTCAACAAATTCATCTCGATCCAGCTCTTGAGTTCCCGTGGCAACTAAATCCTCTGCAGCATAACAATGCACCTGATTAGAAAAAATTGCAGGATTGGGACTCATGCTTCCCAAGTGAACAAGCCTTCCCGCCTTGTATCCTGTTTCTTCCAGCAGTTCTCGCTCTGCCGCCTGGGCTGGAGTCTCTCCTGCATCTATCACGCCTCCGGGAAATTCAGTGCTCATGGTCAAAGAACCGTGTCTCCACTGCCGTACCATCACAAATCTCCGTGGATTTTCCAGCACTGGAACAACAATTACCCAATCGGGAGCATCTATAACAATATAATCTCCCTTAGAACCATCTGGCGCAGTGCTTGTCTGTTGCTGCACAGTCAAAATTGGGGCAGCGTAGAGTAGTTTTTTTTCTCCTGCCTGCCATTGAAGCTTAGAATCATCCATAACCAGCTCATCCTTATTCAATGAATGTCAAAATATAAAATTCTTTGACATTCTGATAGTTTGCGATTATCCTATGATTATAGTTTTCATAAAAAAACGCAAGGGTTTTTTAGTTATTGCATTCTTTCCCAATGAAAATTGCACTATCACTCTTGTAGTTTCATTGATATATTGGAGGTACAATATGGCTGTTATAACTATTTCTCGTCAAGTTGCCGCCCTCGGAGATGAAATTGCCACAGCAGTGGCCCAGCGAATGAATTATGCGTTTATTGGTCGCCAGGCAATTGAACAGAAAATCATCGATTTAGGCTTTCCTGCAGAAAAACTGAAAAAATATGATGAACGCAAGCCTGGTTTCTTTGCCTCCTTAACAAAGGATAGAGATGAATATCTTGATTATCTTCAAACTGCTGTTTTAGAGGCTGCTTCCCAGCAAAATTGTATTTTAATTGGTCGTGGTTCTTTTGTCATTCTGGAAGATTTGCCCAATCTGTTGTCATTGCGATTTGTTGCCAAGGATGAAATTCGACGTCAACGTCTTATGAACGAATTTTCTTGGGATGAAAAGCAGGCAATGCAACGAATTACCGAAAGCGATGCAAACCGTCTTGGCTTTCACAAAAGCTTCTTTAATCTGAACAATGAAGATCCCTCTCATTACCATCTTGTCATGAATACAGGTTTACTGGATGTAGACGCTGCCACCGAAACAATCGTTCATTTTTGCAATCAGCTGATCACAAAGGAAAAGGAAGAAGCTGGCAAGAAAAAGCTAGAGGAATTGGTAAAAGCCCAGCATCTGGTAAATATTCTTGTTTTCGAGCATAAAATAAATATTAGCTTCCTGAAGGCTGTGGTTACAGAGAATCGAGTTATCCTTCAAGGTGTAGCAGATTCTATGGCTGCAGTAGAGAAGGCGGTAGCAATTTCATCTGGAATTATGCAAGGATATGTAGTGGAATCTGCCGTTAGCGTTGTGCAGGATTTTAAGTCATATCCGTAAACGAGATATAATGGACTTTACACAATAAAGAACAAACAGGTATACTGATTTTATGAGAATTGCAGATAAATTTACATTGTCAAGGATTGTTTTGTCTCCCGTATTCTTCCTGCTGTATTTTTTGCCAGCATGGACAGGATTTTCACCTGCTGTTTCTGTGTGGATTTTGATTCCGCTGTTAGGCTTCATGGAGTTTACTGATTTTCTCGATGGTTTTTTCGCCAGAAAGTTAAAGGCTGTAAGCGATTTTGGAAAGCTCTTTGATCCTTTTGCAGACGTTTTGGTACACCTTACAACATTTTGTTGTCTTGTGATTTCTGGCTATATGCCTGGAATTATTTTCATGTTAATTCTTTATCGAGAATTCTGCATGAACTTTATTCGAATGATGGCAATTCAGAAGGGTGTTGCAATTGGAGCACGTAAGGGTGGTAAGTTCAAGACTGTTCTGTATGTTATCACTACATTCTACTGCTTAGTTATTGAATCCTGCGGAAGATTAGGAATCGATATTTCATCTATTTTGTCTGGGTTGAATATTGGACGAATCGTATTAATTGCCCTGTGTTTGATCGCCGCATATGCTTCATTTACCGATTATTTGGTGCATTTCTGGGGCCTGCTAAAAAATACAGAAAAAAAATAATTTTTTTCAAAAAAATTATTTTTTTGTGCTTGACAATTTAAATGTCATGTGATATATTCATCAACGTCGCCGCAAGACAGGCACTGTAAGTGACTGACTAACGACGACGAGAAAAAAAAACTTGAAAAAGTTTTTGAGAAGTGCTTGACAAAGTGAAATGGTTTGTGATAGACTAGATTCACTTGCGAAAGCAAAGCGATGAAAATCGCACGGTCTTAAACATCATGAGGGAAGGGAAGAAATACGACGAGCTTCTTGAAAGAGAAGTTAAAAGTCAGCATTAAGGTGGCGTATGTCGAGAAATCGACAAAGTCAAGTCATACGAAAGTATGACAGATTCCTTTAATATAACAATAAGAGGGGAATCGAACTGAAATGAAATCACTGGC
>JAFYWB010000068.1 GCA_017549025.1 Treponema sp. | reverse complement strand
GGTTCAGCCACATCCTTCAGCAAGTCTAAGAAACGGTCAGTGGCATCGATGTAAACAAGGTTTGCATCCAGCTGGTTCTTGAAAACCTCTACAACTTCTTCACTTTCGCCCTTTCGCATGAGTCCATGGTTCACGTGGACACATACCAGCTGCTTTCCAATGGCCTTAATCAACAGGGCAGCCACCACGGAGCTATCCACACCACCAGACAAAGCCAGCAGCACCTTCTTGTCACCCACCTGCTGGCGGACAAAAGCTATCTGCTCTTCAATAAACTTATTGGCAAGCTCTTCAGTTGTAATTCGAGCCATGTCGTCAGGTCGCTTGTTTGGTAAATCCATATATTTTCTCCTTACTCATTTCCAGAGTTCACAAAGTCTGCCTTGATTTTAGTGTTTTCTCCCCTCTTGGGCAAGGCTTAAATTATAGAAAATAAGTCTTCAGAACCAAGGAATGAACTGTTATTTTTTCAAAAGTTCAGTATGGCTTCCAGTACGAGAAAGGGTAAGAATTAATTCTTTTTTGTTGCGGATGTATATCAGAAGCCAGTCTGGTTGAATATGTAATTCTCGGAATTGCTTCATGTTACCTTTTAACTGATGATCTTTGTACCGGTCAGGAAGTTTTTCCCCTGCCTGCAATAACTGAACAACTTTATCCAATTCAGCTATATTCTTCCCTTGCTTAATTACTCGTTCTAAGTCCTTTACAAAAGTATTTGAAAGGATAACCTTGTACTTCATGCTCCATACTCCGGCTCATCCTCTGCTACACATAACCCCAAGTCATCCATAGCTTCTTGAAAGGAGTCATATCGCTTGGCCTTGATACGACCTTCAGAAATGTCCAAGGCTTCACGACAGGCAGCCAAGGTTTCTTCGTTGTATTCCTCCTCCACTTCAAGTTTGAAGGGGATGCTACGGGTACTGTTCACCTTCTTGATAAAGATGTTTACCGCAGTGGAGATATTCATTCCCAGCTTGCTACAAATAGCATTGAACTGTTCCTTATCTTCTGCTTCTACATTCACGGTAATTGTCGGCATAAACTCTTCCTTATAGTATAATATACTAATAATATACTATAATAATTATATAATAGCAAGTTATTAGATGAAGTTTTACTTCAAGATACAATTTCACATCAAGATGGACTTTTACTTTATTTCAAAAACAGCAAAAAAAATCCGCCCCAGTTTTGAAGTACACTCCAAAATTGAGGCGGACTAAAAGTTATTTCAAGATGAAGCATAGCATCAAGATGAAGCTTCACTTCATGTGAAATTTATTTCATCTTGATGATGGACTGATCGTAGTCGGCAGGGGGAATGAAGCCCATAAGGTTCATCAGGGTAGCGGGCCAACTGGAAATTCCAAGACCGGAATTCAAGTTGTCCTTGTCATACTCGTCCTTGTATTCAGGATCGTAGATGATGCCAGGAACAGGGTTCAGGCTATGGCTTGTTTTAGCCTTAGGCTCACCGTCTCCGCCCTTCTTTACAGAGCCATCCTTACCATGCTCGTACATGTCGTCTGAGTTACCGTGGTCTGCGGTGATACACAGGATTCCGCCAGCTTCCTCAATGGCAGCCTTGAGACGACCAAGCTGCAGGTCCATGCCTTCCATGGAGCACACAACGGCATTGAACACACCAGTGTGACCAACCATGTCTCCGTTGGGATAGTTCAGTCGAATGTGGTCGTACTTGCCGCTCTTGATGGCTTCGATTACCTTGTCAGTAATTTCGGCACACTTCATCCAGGGACGCTGCTCAAAGGGCACTACATCGGAGGGAACTTCTACGTAATCCTCCAGCTTTTCGTCAAACTTACCCTGCTTGTTTCCGTTGAAGAAGTAGGTAACGTGACCATATTTCTGAGTTTCGCTAATGGCCAAAAGCTTTACGCCGCTCTTGGTCAGGTATTCTCCCATAGTGCGGTCAATGCTGGGGGGACTTACCAAGTACTGGCCGGGAACGTGGGCATCTCCGTCATATTCCATCATACCAGCATATTCCACGGAAGGAACACGCTTTCTGTCAAAGTAGGGGAAGTCAGCTGCTGCGGGAGTTTCAAAGGCGGCAGTGATTTCCAGAGCTCGGTCTCCACGGAAGTTGAAGTAGATAACGCTATCTCCATCCTCAATGGTTCCCACGGGCTTGCCATTTTCTGCAATAACGAACTCATGCATGTCTTGATCCAAAAGACCAGGATTTTCGTTGCGGTACACTTCAATGGCTTCTGTGGCACTGGCAAACTGGCGGCCTTCACCAAGAACGTGGGCATACCAACCGCGCTGTACCATGGCCCAGTCTGCATTGTAGCGGTCCATGGTCATGTACATACGGCCACCACCAGAAGCAATGCGGTAGTCAGCTCCATCAAAGCCAGCCAAGAACTCCTCCAAAGGCCCAATGTATTCCAAGGCAGAGGTGGGGTCTACGTCACGGCCGTCCAGCAGGGCATGAACACGAAGCTTCTTGATGCCATCCTTGTAAGCCTGATTTACCATGGCCTTCAGGTGGTCGATGTGGGAATGCACGTTTCCGTCGGACACAAGACCGATAAAATGAAGGGCTGCTCCCTTCCCTGCTCCATCAAGAGCATTCTTTGAAAGCTTTTGCCAGGTGGCATCGGCAAACATCTGTCCAGATGAAATGGAGGAACCAACCAGCTTTGCACCCTGGGCAAACACACGGCCACAGCCCATGGCGTTATGTCCTACCTCGGAGTTACCCATGTCATCATCGCTGGGCAAACCAACGGCTGTTCCGTGGGCCTTCAGCTGGGTGTGGGGACAATTTGCGGTGAGCCAGTCAAGGTATTTCATGCGGCTGGCACGAACCGCATCTCCTTCCTCATACTTTCCGTAGCCAACGCCATCCATAATCACCAAAACTACAGGACCACGACGACCCTGCCACTGAGGATTTTTCTGCAATGCCTCTACCATATTTACTCCTCGACTTCAACCCACCACACGGAAGGCTGAATCATTAAAATATATTAGATAAAACTATATTTATAATAGTGATTTTTTGCAGGGAGTTCAAGAACAGGAGGAAGGAAAGAAAGGTGGAGAAGACTCAAAAATAAAAAACCACTGCCCCATCAAAGCCTACCGCAAAAGCGGGATGCTCTAATCCAAGCAGTGGTTTATTTCCATCACAAACTGCTGTTAGTTTTTCTTTCCAAACAGCCGCAACAATGAAAGGAAGATGTTGATAAAATCAAGATACAGCTCTAAAGCCATTACCACGGAAGCCTTGGCAAACATATCGCTGCCGTCGGAACGCTCTGCAATGGCATAGGCTTTTTGGGTGTCGTAGGCGGTAAGGCCCACAAAAATACCCACAGTTACCAGTGACAAAAGCCAGTCCAAGCCGCTGGACTTCAGGAAGATGTTCACCACACTGGCAATAATCACCCCAAAGAGAGCCATGGTCAGGTAACGGCCAGCGGAACGAAGGTCCTGCTTGGTAACTCGGCCGTAGATGCTCATGGCGGCAAACATTCCAGCAGTAATCAAGAAAACACTGAAAATAGAGGTTCTAGTGTACACGATAAAGATGGAAGCCATAGTTATTCCATTCAAGATGGAATACACAATGAACACCATGCTGGCGGCAGTAACACTGATCTTGTCGATACGGAATGAAAAATACAGTACCAGAGCCAGCTCAGCGATGATTAAGCCATAAAACACCAGCTCATTGCCAAAAATGAACTTCAACACCGTGAGGCTAGAAGCCACACCAAAGGCAGTAAGCCCAGTTAATGCCAGAGCCAGTGTCATCCAGGTGTAGACACCAGACATAAATTTTTTCCGTTCATCCTCAGTGGTTCGAGCAATTACAGAATCATTCATTTTCTACCTCCATCTTTAAAGATACCTTCCAAGATTCTTGCCGTCAACAAGACAAGGTCTAGAACTTTACAATGTAGTTCTTCTTCTTACCACGACGCAGCACAATCACTTCCCCTTCAATGGCCAGCTGGCGGGTTACCAAAAGATTTTCGTCGGTAACCTTGTCGCCGTTTAAGGTGATGGAGCCTGCTGTAAGGAATTCCCGTGCTTCACGGCGACTGGAACAAATCTTGTTGTTTACCAGCAGGTCAATCAAGGTGGTTTCCTCGTTGGCCAATTCTACGGTAGGCACATCCTTAAAGCCCACCTTAATATCTGCTAGGCTCAGCTCCTTCACATTGCCAGAAAAGAGAGCCTCGCTAATGTTCACGGCCTTGTCAAACTCAGCGGCACCGTGGAGGTCTGTAATGATTTCACGGGCAAGGGCCTTGTGAGCTTCTCGCAGCTCTGGGTTGGCGGCATTCTTTGCTTCCAATTCCTGAATTTCCTCGGGGGAAAGGAAGGTAAAGATTTTCAGGTAAGAGCCCACCATGGAGTCATCAACGTTAATCAGATACTGATACAGCTCATAGCTGGAGGTTTTGTTAATGTCCAACCACAGGGCGTTACCTGCAGACTTACCGAACTTGTTGCCGTACTTGTCCAGTACCAAGGGCATGGTAAAGCCGTATGCTTCTTTTCCTTCGATTTTGCGGATAAGCTCCAAACCAGTGGTAATGTTGCCCCACTGGTCGGCTCCCTCAGCCTGCATAACGCAGTTTTTTGTGCGGAACAGGTGCAAGAAGTCGTAGCCCTGAATCAAGGTGTAAGAGAATTCAGCAAAGGTGATTCCAGTTTCCAAGCGACGGCTGATAATGTCCTTTCCCAGCATGTAGCTTACGTTGATGTACTTTCCTACATCACGCAAAAAATCCAAAAAGCTGAAATCCTTCATCCAGTCGTAGTTGTTTACGATTTCTGCCTTTCCGTCAAAAATTCGAGAAACCTGAGCCTTAATTCCTTCTATATTCTTTTCGATTGTTTCCTTGGCAATCAGCTCTCGCTCCGCAGTGGGACGAGGGTCTCCAATAAGACCAGTGGCTCCACCTACCAGCAAAATGGGATGATGGCCAGCCTTGGCAAGACGCTTTGCGGTAATCAGGCTGGAATAATGCCCCAGGTGGAGGCTATCTGCTGTGGGGTCAGTTCCCCAGTAAAAGGAAATGTTTCCGCTATTGATTTTATCCTTAATGTCCTCACCAGCCACATCCTTGATAAGGCCACGCCATTCCAATTCTTCATATAAAGTCATAATCACTCCACCAAACAAAAAAATATCACTTCTGTTTGTACCATGTTTTGCGGTTTTTGTCTAAGGGGGAAGGATACAGAAGCATCACCTTCAATTATTGACAGATGATTATAAATCTCCTACCATAGAAGATGACTGAAAACTTCAGACGAAAACGTCAAAAGTTTTCAGTTATTTAGGAGGAAAACAGTGATAAAAAGAGACTTATATTTGCAGAAAATAATTGATTATATGTGGGATGGACAAATAAAAGTGATTACTGGAATCCGTCGTGCAGGAAAATCAACCTTACTTTTTGAGATTTTCTACGAATATCTTTTGCAAAACAATGTTCCTCCCAATACTATCATCAAGCTGCAATTAGACAAACGAAAGGATACAAAATATCGAAATCCCATTGTCTTGGCAGATTTTATAGAGAGTATCATTTCTCAACAACAGGAACGATTTTATCTTTTTATTGATGAGATTCAATTTTGTTATTCTGTGCCAGACCCAGACAATGATGGATTTGAAATTACTGTGTACGATATGTTGAATGAGCTTAAAGATTACAAGAATCTTGATGTGTATGTCACTGGAAGCAATTCAAAAATGCTTTCAAAAGATATTTCAACTGAATTTCGAGGTCGTTCCTCTCAAATCCATGTGTTTCCCCTAAGTTTTGCAGAATTCAATATGGCCATTGGAGGAGATAAAAGGGATAATTTTGACCGTTATATGATTTATGGAGGGCTTCCCTACATCTTGCATTTGAAGACGGAGGAACAATTCAAGAATTATCTTTCAAATCTTTTTGACGAACTATACATTAAAGATATTGTGGAAAGAAATCAAATTGAACGACCTGATCTTCTAAAGGATATTTTAAATATTTTAAGTACATTCATAAGTTCTCTTACCAATCCACTGAATATCACAAATTCCCTCAAAAGTGTAAAAAAAGAAAAGCTCAGTACTAACACAGTAAGTAACTATATCGAGTATTGCAAGGATGCGTTTTTAATCAGCGAAGCAAAGCGATACGATGTAAAGGGAAAGCATTATTTTGATTATCCAAACAAATATTACTTCACAGACATAGGCTTGAGAAATGCCCGATTAGGATTTCGCCAAATTGATACTGGTCACATCATGGAAAACATTATTTACAATGAACTATTGATTCGAGGGTATTCCGTGGATGTTGGAGTGGTTGTAGACAGACGAAATGGTGCCAATGCAAAAAAAGAAATAGACTTTGTAGTAAATCAGGGGGACAAACGGTTATACATTCAATCGGCATGGCAAATGAATACAGATGAAAAAATTAAAGCTGAGCTTGACTCTTTGAAACTGACAAAAGATTTCTTTGCAAAAATCATTATCCAAAATGATATTCCTTCACATTTCACTGATGACGATGGAATTTTACATTGTAATTTGATTGAATTTTTACTTCATCCAGAAATCCTTCCTATATAAAAGAGACCTCCCCAAGTTTGTACTTTGGGGAGACTCTCCTAGTCTCCGTACTGCTCTTTGATGGCGGCAATTTCATCTCGGATTGCGGCGGCTTCTTCAAAGGCAAGACAGTCGGCAAATTCCTCCATCTGCTTTTCCAGAGCTTTAATCAGCTTCTTGCGTTCCTTGGCCACAAAGAGGTTCACATTTTTTCGCAGCACGGAGGTTTCTGTTTCCACCGCCGCCTTTTTCTCCTCGTTTTGCCGCACCAGAATATCCTCAATGGCCTTGGATACGGTGGCGGGAGTAATGCCATGGTCCTGATTGTACTGCTCCTGCACAGCTCGGCGGTGGCGAGTTTCATCAATGGCTTCCTTCATGGCGTCGCTGATTCTGTCGGCATACATCACCACCATACCGTTCTGGTTACGGGCAGCTCGACCAATAATCTGAATCAAGCTGGTGGCAGAACGGAGAAAGCCGATTTTATCTGCATCAAGGATGGCGATAAAAGACACTTCTGGTAGGTCGATTCCTTCTCGCAGTAAGTTGATTCCAATCAGTACATCGAACTCACCAGTTCTCAGGCCCTTCAAAATCTCCACTCGCTCAATAGTCTCCACCTCAGAGTGGATATAGCGTACCTTAAGACCTAAGCCATCCAGATATTCGGTTAAATCTTCCGCCATCTTCTTGGTGAGGGTCAAAAGAAGGCACCGCTCCTTCCGCTGGATACGCAACTTTACCTCCTGGTAAATGTCGTGCATCTGGCCCTCGCTGGGACGCACCTCCACAATGGGATCTAGCAAGCCTGTGGGACGAATCAGCTGCTCCACCACCTGAGTGCTCCGCTTGATTTCCTGCTCCCGTGGAGTGGCGGTAACGTAGATGGTCTGGTTCACCATGGTCTCGAATTCAGCGTATTTTAAGGGGCGGTTGTCCAGGGCACTGGGCAGACGGAAGCCAAAGTCAATGAGGTTTTGCTTGCGGGAGCGGTCTCCCTCGTACATGGCTCCAATTTGGGACACAGTGACGTGGGCCTCGTCAATGAGACACAGGGCATCGCTGGGAAAATAATGGAGCAAGGTGGCAGGAGGTTGCCCTGGCTCCCGATTAGCAATGGGCCCAGAATAATTTTCGATTCCAGGACAATAGCCCATTTCCGTAATCATTTCCAGGTCGTAGGTAGTACGGGTTTTCAGTCGCTGGGCTTCCAAAAGCTTTCCTTCTCGCTCCAGCACCGCCACTCGATCCTCCAGCTCTCCTCTGATTCTGTCTGCTGCTGATTTTAGCATTTCCGGTGGCACCACAAAGTGCTTGGCGGGATAAATGGTTGTTTCGTCCAGCTCCTCCATGGTGTCTCCGCTAATGGTGTTGAACCTGCGAATCCGCACAATCTGATCCCAGTCCAGCTCGATTCGGTAGGCCTCGTCAGTTTCCATGTAGGCGGGATACACCTCCAACACATCTCCACGGATACGGAAGCGGCCTCTGTCCAGAACTGCATCGTTTCGCTCGTACTGCAAGCCAATAAGCTGGCGGGCAAAGGTGGCGGGGTCTAGCTCCTGTCCCTTTTCCAGGTGAATCCGCATTTCCTTGTATAAGTCGGGCATTCCCAAACCGTAAATGCAAGACACGGTGGCCACAACGATAACGTCCCGCCGCTCCATGAGGCTGTAGGTGGCAGCAAGACGCAAACGGTCAATTTCATCGTTAATTGACGCATCTTTTTCTATATATAAGTCTCTGGCGGGAACGTAGGCTTCGGGCTGATAGTAGTCGTAATAGGACACAAAGTATTCCACCGCATTGTGGGGAAAGAAGGATTTAAACTCACGATACAGCTGGGCAGAAAGGGTTTTGTTGTGGCTGATGATAAGGGTGGGCTTTTGCACCGCCTCGATAATCTTGGCCATGGTAAAGGTTTTTCCACTACCAGTAACCCCCTTCAGGGTCTGGTACTTGTCTCCCCGCAAAAAGCCCTCCGCCAAACGCTGGATTGCCTGGGGCTGGTCTCCAGAAGGTTCATAGGGTGCCACAACTTGAAACTTTCGCATACAATTCTCCCCTACTCCTCTGTCAAAGTCACCTGAATATCCTGATATTTTCCGTTGCGGTAAACGGTGACCTTTACAGTATCTCCTGGCCGCTTGCTTTCCAAAATGGAATAATAGTCTGCCAAGGTTGCCACGCTGATGCCGTCCATGGCGGTAATAACATCTCCACCAAGGTAAATGATGCGGGAGTTGCGGCTGCTACCATAGCGGATAGCCTCTGTACCAGCTTTTATTCCAGCCTTTTCTGCATTACCTCCCTTTTTAATCTGAGAAACTAAAAGTCCACGAGTAATTTCCAAGTGGGCATAGGAGGCAATGCTAGAGGTAAGCTGCACGTAATCAGCTGCAATAACACCACGGCGAACGGTACCATACTGAATCAAGTCGGAAACCACACGACGGGCAGTATTTACAGGAACGGCAAAGCCAATACCTGCAGAGCTACCAGAAGTGGAATAAATCATGGTGTTAATACCAATCATCCGCCCAGAAGTATCCAGCAAGGGGCCACCAGAGTTTCCTGGATTGATGGCAGTGTCTGTCTGAATCATATTGCGGATAATGGTTCCTGTAGCACTTTGAATGGGGCGCCCCAAGCCACTAACAATGCCGGTGGTCATGGTTCGTTCAAAGCCAAAGGGATTTCCAATGGCAATGAGCTTTTGCCCTACTTTTAGCTTGTCGGAATCACCAAAGGCAATGGTTTTAAGCTCCACTCCTGCTGGTGGGTCAAATTTCAGCACTGCAATGTCGCTAGCAGCATCAGTTCCCACCACTCGCCCCTCGTACTGGGTGCCGTCAGACAGGGAGATATAAATTTTGTATGCATCAGAGATAACGTGAACGTTTGTAACTACGTAACCACGGCGGTCAATAATGGAGCCAGAGCCAGAACCACCTTCCTGGGGAACAGGCTCCAAGAACCAGTTTACTGCCATCACCTGGGTGTTGATGTTTACAACGGCTTCGTTGCATTTTTCGTAAACGCTAATATTTTGCAGCTCATCCTGGGTGTAGGAAGCCACCATATCCGCTGTGTAAATAGGGTCGGAGCGAACCGCAGTCTGAAGTAAAAAGGAATCAGTGTTGCCAGGCACCATCCGTTCCTCTGTAGCTATCACTGCTCCTGGCTCAAAATCCTCCGTAGCAGGCTGTGAATCAGAAGCTGCTTCTGGAACAGGAGACTGAGAAACAGCAGGCTTACCTTTAACATAACGAGAGGTGGCAAGACCTGTTACCACAGATGCCACTATAGAAACCACCACAACGGTGAGAATAAGCTGATGCTTTGCGTACAATTTCATCATTAAAGAATACAAAAAAATAGAAGAAAGGGCAACGGTTTTAAAATTCCTCATACTGTCAGAGGCTAGTACTTGCACATAAAAATGGAAATACTAGAAAAAAATACAACTTAGAATATTAGGCATAAAAACAATACAACTTTTATCAAAAAAGATGAATTTTTATCTGTAAGAATCAAAAAGCTGTGGTACAATTTAAGTACTACAATTTTTGGAGGAAAAGATGAAAAGATTGTTCACAACTCTCGTTCTTATCACCATGGCCTGCAGCATCTTCGCAGCAGGATCAAAGGATGCAGCTACCCCAGACCAGTGGCCTACTGGACCTGTTACTGTTATCTGTCCATGGGCAGTTGGTGGAGTAGCCGACATCGTAAACCGCAAGATGGCTACCTTTGGTCAGGAAGTTCTTGGTCAGCCTGTTTTGGCAACCAACGAATTGGGAGCAGGTGGAAACGTAGCTCTTACTAACTACCTGAAGAATGAACCAAACTCCTTGAACTTGATTTTTGGTGGAGAGGGTGCATTCTCTATCGCTCCCAATACTCCTGGTTCAGAAGCATTGCAGTTCACCTATGATGACTACGAACCTATCATCAACCTGTATTCTTCTATCTTCGTTATGACTGCCGACACAAAGTTGGGAATCAAGGACTTGGACGGATTGAAGGCTTACGGTGCTGGAAAGACCTTGAAGGTTGCAGTAAACGGTGTTGCTGGTTCTGAAGCATTCTTGGCAAAGGCTCTGTTCAAGGAGCTGGGACTGAAGCTGGAATTGGTAAGCTACAACGGTGCAAACCTGGCTCTTGATGCAGCTGCTAAGGGTGAAACTCAGTTTGCTATTTCTCACCAGTCACAGGCACAGGCCAGCGTAGAAGCTAAGACTTTGACTCCTGTTGTTGCATTTGATAAGACAGGACTGAAGAATGGTGTATTCGCTGGTGTTAAGGGTGTTGGAGAGTACGGCTACACAGCTTACTTCCGAAACCGCTGCTTCTTGTTGGCTCGCAAGGGAACAGATCCTGCTGTAATCAAGAAGATTCAGAACGCTTACCTGCGCATTTTGTCTAAGCCCGAAATTGCAGAGCTGTTCGGAACCATGTTGATTGAGATTGACCCACTGGAACCTGCAACTATGGATCGCCATATTACTGACGTTATTCAGATTGTAAAGAATAACCAGTAATTTTTCCAAAACCATCCCCCTGGATTCGTTCTATATCTTCACACTAGCTTGTTTAAGAACGGGTTCAGGGGATTTTTTTAAACTTATAAAAAAGGAGAAACTATGGCACGAGAATTCATTCAGCGGATAGATTCTTGGCTTGATGCCACAGGAGAAAAACTGGAAAAAAAGAAGGTTAAACTCTATGTGGACATACTTACACCAATCATCTTCATTATTTTTGCCGTGGCAGTTTTGCTGGCTATGCCCAAGCAAATTGCCCTTCTCAGCAGTGGTAGCATCAATGAAAGAACCTTTCCTACAATGTTGATGCTCCTGATTATTATTTGCGGCGTGGTGTTGCTGGTAAAGGAAATCTACAACATCATTTCCAAGAAAAAGGCTAATATAGTAGAAACCACCGTGCTGGTGGAGGTAAAGGCCCTGATTATTCTGGGAATTCTGGTTCTTTACTGGCTTTTGATGGGACTTATTGGCTTTATCATTAGCTCCATTCTTTTGGGACTTGCCATGCTCATGTTCTTCCGAGTGAAGAAGCCTAGCTACTATATTATCGTTTCAGTGGTGGCCGTACTTATCGGTGTGTTCTTCCGTTACGTACTGAACGTACGCCTGCCATAAAGGAGATTGCCATGGATTTATTTATTCAAGGTTGTCAGGAGCTGTTCCATATTTCCAACTTCATCTACATGAATATTGGACTCCTTTTGGGTGTTATCTTTGGAGCAATTCCAGGTCTGACCGTTATTCTCTGTCTCGTTCTCTTTTTGCCCTTTACCTATTCACTGGCCCCCATTCCTTCCTTTATGTTCCTGTTGGGAATGTATTGTGCAGGAAGCTACGGTGGCTCCATTTCCGCCATCCTGATTAACACTCCAGGTACTCCCCACGCTGCAGCCACCATGCTGGACGGCTATCCCATGACCCAGCGGGGCGAAGGACACAAGGCCTTGAACATTGCCCTGTATGCCTCTACCTTTGGAGGAATTTTCAGTGCATTGGTGCTGCTGTTCTTTGCTCCACAGGTATCAAAGTTTGCCCAAAAGCTGGGAACTCCAGAATACTTCTTGGTTTGTGCCTTTGGTCTTACCATTATCGCTGGTGTTTCTGGAAAGAGCTTGCTGAAGGGTGTTATGGCAGGAGCCTTTGGTCTGTTTGTTTCTACCATTGGACTGGACCCCATGTCTGGTGGAACCCGCTTTATCTTTAACAACATCAACCTGTATTCCGGCTTTGACATTGTAATCTGTCTTATCGGTTTGTTTGCTTTGAGTGCCATCATTGGTCGAGCAAAGAAAAGCGATGCAGACTCCAGTGACGCTGGTGCAATTCAGGAAAAGGTGCTGAAGGACGGTAAGGGAAAGATTACCAAAGAAGAGCTCAAGCGAATGTCCCTGCCTTCTCTCCTTTCTGCTATTATCGGTGTAGTAGTAGGAATTATTCCCGGAACTGGTGCTGCAGAAGCAAGCTTTTTCAGCTACGACTGGGCACGACGAATCAGCAAAAACAAGGATGAGTTTGGAAAGGGTGCAGTAGAAGGTGTTGCCGCTGCAGAAACAGCCAATAATGCCGTTACTGGTGCCACATTGATTCCTCTTTTGACCATGGGTATTCCTGGAGACGGCTCCGTTGCTTTAATGCTGGGTGCCTTGATGATTAACGGCCTTACCCCTGGTCCACGACTTTTTACCGATCACGGTGTTACCATGTACGCCATTATGATTGGTCTTATCTTTGTAAACCTGTTTATGTTCCTGCAGGGACGCTATCTGACTGGTCTTTTTGCTAAAATCATCAAGATTCCACCAGTAATCCTTGCTCCCATCATCGTAATCTTCTGCTTTGCTGGAGCTTATTCTGTAAAGATTTCTATGTTTGACGTAGGCTTAACCTTGATTTTTGCCGTGGTAGCCTACATGCTCACCAAGCTGGAATGTTCTGTAGTACCAATTCTTTTGGGACTGGTACTGGGACGCATGACCGAGGAGAATTTCCGCCGAGCCCTCATTATCTCTGACGGAAGCTGGTCTATCTTTGCCTCTTCTCCCGTTTGTATCGCATTCCTTGTGCTGATTGCAGTAACCTTGTTTATCATTATCCGTGGAAAGATTGCGGAAACAAAATCAGGAGGACATCATGTCTGAAAAAACAACACGACCTAACATCATCTTCTATTTCACCGACCAGCAGCGGTTTGACACCTGCGGCTGCTACGGACAACAGCTTCCCATTACTCCCTGCTTGGACCAGCTGGCAGCAGAGGGTGTATGCTTTGAAAACGCCTTTTCTCCCCAGCCAGTGTGTGGACCCTGCCGTGCAATCTTCCAGACAGGAAAATATGCCACCGACACTGGCTGCTACCGCAACAGCATTGCCCTTCCTCAGGATGTAAAGACCTTGGCTCAGTGGCTTGACGAGGCTGGCTACCAGACAGCTTACATCGGAAAATGGCATTTGGCTTCCCAGGGAGAGCTGGAGAAAAAGCCCTATCAGGATTACCAGATTGAGCCTGTTCCCCTGCACCTGCGTGGTGGCTACAAGGGCTTTTGGCGAACTGCCGACGTGTTGGAGTTTACCTCTGACGGCTACGGTGGATATGTTTTCGATGAAGACATGAATCGCCGTGATTTTAAGGGTTACCGTGCAGACTGCATTACCGACTTTGCACTGGAATTCTTTGACTCCTCCGTAAAAAATTGCTGGGAAGGCAAGGATGGAAAGCCCTTCTTTATGACCATTTCCCACATTGAACCCCACCACCAGAATGGAGCCCATCACTACCAGGGTCCCGAAGGTTCAAAGGAAAAATTTGCTAACTTTATTCCACCAGAGGACTTGAAGGTGCTGGGTGGTGGAGACTGGCAGGAGGAATATCCAGATTACTTGGGAGCTTGTGCCAGCTTGGATAAAAACCTTGGTCGCTTGGTTCAGCGGCTTAAGGAATTGGGAATCTACGAAAACACCGTTATTATCTTTGGTGCAGACCACGGTTCCCACTTCCGTACTCGAAATCAGGACGGTACCCTGCGAGGCTACGACGACTACAAGCGCACTGGCCATGACAGTGCCTTGAAGGTGCCACTGGTAATTAGTGGTGGAGCCTTTACTAAGGGTGGCCATCGTGAAAGCCAGCTGGTTTCCACTGAAAGCTTGCCCAAGACCATTATGGCCTTGGCTGGTGTTCAGGTGGGAGACGCCATGATTGGAGAAAACCTCCTTGACGTGGTGGAAAAAAAGGATGATAATCGAAAGAATCAGGTGTTTGCTCAGATTTCTGAAAGCAAGGTTGGCCGCTGTATTCGTACTCCTGAGTACCTGTACGCCGTCTACGCTCCAAACAAGGACGGTGGACTGGACATGAACAGTGACAGCTACAGCGACGATTATATGTACCATATCCCCAGCGACCCACATCAGCTGGTGAATGTGGTGGCAGATCCTGCTCATAGCCAGGCAAAGGCTCAGCTGAGAAAGAGCCTTTTGGATTGGATTCAGGATGTTGAGGGTATAACAGCCACTATAAACGACTAATTTTACAGGAGGGCTTACCAACAAGGTAAGCTCTCCTTTTCACTCAGGAGGAATATGGCACAAAGAGAAAAAAAATATCAGCTTATATCCTCCTATCTTCGTTCCTTTATCGATGAACATAAATTCACCGACACCAATAAAATGCCCTCGGAGCATTTTCTCTGTAGGAAATTCAACGTAAGCCGACAAACCGTACGAACTGCCATTGCCTGCTTGGAAAAAGAAGGCTTTGTGTACACCCTGCGGGGAAGTGGCACTTTTTTTAACACCAGCTATTCTATCCACAACAGCTCCCTGCCAGAAACAGAAAGCAAGAAGGTGGCCCTTATTGTACAGGGACAGGATAAAAATTCAATTTACAAGATTTTAGCTGGTGTGCGGGATGTATTTCAGAAGGAAGACATTGAGGTGAGAATCTTTTTTACGGAAAATAAGATTCTCAACGAGCGGCGATGTCTTGCAGCCTGTTCCTCTGGCTTTGACGCTTTGATTATTGACGGAGTAAAGGCCAGTACGGCCAGCCCCAATGCCGACATCTACGAAAAGCTCTATAACGACAATATTCCCGTTATCTTTTACAACAATTACTATCGTGACAGCAAATTTCCCAAGGTAATTGTAGACGATGAAAACTGTGCCCAGGAGCTGGTGTACCAGCTGATATGCAAGGGACATAAATATATTGCAGGCTTCTTTGTCTACGATAATTATCAGGGAAACAAGAAATACAACGGCATTATCAAGTCCTTGATTAAGTACAATGTGTACATGGATGACAGCTACTTTAAGTGGTGCATGACGGACGACCTAAAGGATGCCAAGCAGTTTAAGAAGGAGATGTGGAATTTCATCAAAGCCCTCCCCTCCTGCACCGCCATTGTTTGCTGCAACTACTTGATTTTGGAAATGCTTTTGGAGGTATTGGCTTCCCACAACAAGTCCATTCCTCAGGATTATTCTGTGGTAAGCTTTGACTATTCTGCCGACAACTGGCAGGAGCAAAGTATTACCACCTCTATCCATCCCAGCTACGAAATGGGAGTGAAGCTGGCCCAAGGAGTCATGACCATGATACACCATGGCCACCATGACAGCCAGGAGGTTTCCTTTATGTTTCCACCAAAAATCCATCTGGGAAATTCTATCAAGGATCTAGGAGAAACACCGTGAACAAAGCCACACCACAACCGAGAAACATTACCGTGCTGGTAAAGCCAGCCTCTGCAGCTTGTAATCTCCATTGTAGCTATTGCTTTTACCTTGAAACAGCCTGCAACCGCCAGCTGGCAAATCGTGGTATCATGGGCCAGGAAGTGATGGAGGCACTGATTGCCACCACTATGGATTTTGCCTGTGGAGGCACCGTCACCTACCTGTTCCAAGGAGGTGAACCCTTGCTGGCTGGATTGGATTTTTTCAAGAGCTTTGTTCAGCAGGTACAGGAACATCAAAAAAAGCAGCTCCAAAAACAGGCCCAAAGTCAGCTCCAGCCCCAGATCCACGGCCAAGAAACAGGCAAAGTTCCAAGCCAAGAAGCAGACTCAGCTCCAAGCCAAGCCTGCTACATGGTGCAAACTAACGGCACCCTCATTACGCAGGAGTTTTGTCAATTCTTTGCAGAACATAATTTTATTCTCGGTGTCTCCCTAGATGGCCCGCCAGAAATCCACAATCAGTATCGGAAGTATCCAGCTGCACAGGATAGTCACCAACAAGTGATGGACGCCATCCAGCTGCTGAAGTCATACAAGATTCCATTTTCGGTGCTTTCCGTGGTAACTAGAGCTTGGGCGGGCAAGGAAGTGGAGATTTACCGTTGGTTCCAGAGCCACCAGTTGAACCAGCTCCAGTTTATCTATTGCATTCCACCAGATGCTTCGGACACCACCTTTTGCCTCACCAATCAGGAATACAGCCAGTTGAACAAGACCTTTTTCCAGCTCTATTGGCAGGATCTTTGCCAAGGAAAAGAAATTTCCATTCGATTTTACGACAATCTTTTGGCTATGCTCCAAGGAAGGATGCCAGAGCAATGCGGTATGATGGGCTACTGCCCCGCAACCATTACGGTGGAAGCAGACGGCAGCCTCTATCCCTGCGACTTTTATTGCAGCGACAACTGGTACATTGGAAATATCAAGGAAATGGGATTAAAAGAACTTTTTTATCATCCTGTTATGCAGGAATTTCTTGTTTCTTCTCAAAAGCGGGAGGATGCATGTACCACCTGCCCCGTACTAGGCCTGTGCCGTGGTGGCTGCCGCCGCGAACGAGAGCCTTCCCTTCGCCACGAAGAAGAAAATCCTCATTCCCTGACCTTGCACAAGCATTGCCAGGGACGAAAGGATTTTTTCACTTACCTGCTAACTACAGTACAAAACGGCCGATTTGAGCCTTAACAGTCTGAACACCCTGCTCTGTAGTCTTACTAAGAGATACAACGTTGCCAACTGCCTCTCCAATTTCCTCCGCACTGGAAGTCATCTTGGACATGGAATCGTTGATTTCATTGGTAATTGCCACTAAGTCCGCAGTCTTTGCCAAAATGCTCTGGCTACCAGAAGCCATCTGAGCAGCACTGGAGCGAACCTCATTGTTCAAGCGATGGATTGTATCAAAGGAGTTTTGTACTCGGCGATTTCCCGCACTCTGCTGATCCATAACATTTTGCACGATGCGCAGCTCATCGGCCAAAACGGCAATGGCATTTCGCACATCCTCAAAGGCTTTGCTCAAGGTCTGGGAGGTGTCTACTACGTCGGTAATAGAAGCCACCAGCTCCTTCAAGGCAGCAGAAATTGACTTGGACTGGGCAGAGGAGCTTTCTGCCAGCTTTCTGATTTCCCCAGCAACAACGGCAAATCCACGACCAGCTTCTCCTGCGTGGGCTGCCTCAATGGCAGCATTCATGGCCAACAGGTTTGTTTGGGCAGCAATGTTGTCGATAACGGCGTTTGCCTCGGACATACTGCGGGACTTGCCTGAAATGTCCATAACCTTGGACTGCACGTCGGCAATCTTCTGGAATCCAATCTCGGATACCCGTGAAAGGTTTTCAAACTGGGTGGTGCTACGAGCAAGGGCATCGGTAACAGACTGAATGTTTGCCAGCATCTGCTCCACAGAGGAAACGCTGTCGTTTACACTGGAGGTCTGTTCCTCGATGATGTTGTTCAAGTTGGAAACCTTGCTGCCAATATCCTGAATGGTGTTGGAAACGTCGGACACCGCAGAGGATTGGGTATTCATCTGGCCTTGAACCATGGAAATAGCACCAGTAATCTTGTCCAAGGCTCCCTGGGCAGTAGTCATGCTGGAGGTAAGGCCACGGCTTGTAACTGACAGGCTTACAACAGACTTCTTAACGGTAGAGATGATGTTGTGCAGGGAGGAAATGAACACGTTGAAGTGCTCTGCCACCATACCAATCTCATCCTTGGAGGAAACCTCCAGCTTCACCCGCAGGTCGCCCTCACCAGCTGCAATCTCGTCCAGCGCCTTAGCTACAGTACCCAGAGGCTGCACGGAGCGAATCATCCAGATAAAGGCCAGCACACCAAAAATACCAGACAATATGGTGATAATGGTCATGAGCCGCTGGAAGCTGTTGGAACGATGCAGCAGGTAGTTGGTAATTTCCTGGTTGTTGTCCTCTTGATAATCAATGTACACGTTAATTCTGTCCAGCCACTTTTGGAATTCTGGTCGAGCTGTGGCCATGAGGATGATATAGGCATCATCCCGTTTGTCCTGCTTCACCAAGGAAATGATATTTTCGATAAAGGGGGTGAGAAACACCTTGGACTGGTTGATTTCAGAAATCATATCCCGCTCGTTCTGGGTAACGGAAGAATCACTGGCAATCATCTGATTCAAAAGCTGCTCTGACTCTAGATAAAATTGCTCCAATTCCTCTATTTCTGAAAGAACAACCTCTCGGTCGCTGGCATTACCTAGCAAAACATAGTCTCGAACACGGATGGACCTGTCGTGAACACTTCCACGAAAGTTAATGGCATATCGCTGCTTTACAGAGTTTATTTCTGTCATCTCCTGCAGTTTATGATTAACCTCCATCATCCGCATAACACCGATAATGTTAATCATCAAAAGGGCTAAAAGTCCTCCACCTACAATGATGGTTATTCTTGTTCTGATGTTCATCTTCATACTACTTAACCTCAATACAAGAGAATGCAATTCTATGAAATTGCTTTTATTGAATAGTTCTAATATACGACTAAAAAACAAAATGCTCAAGTAGAGTACACCATTTACCTCTATTTTCTCTTATATTGTTAATTTTTTCTTTTTCTATCACCTTGGCCTTTCCTCCCCTTTTCCGCTATAATCAAGCCATGTTCAATAGCCTTACTGGAACCATCACCGCAAAGTTGCCCCAATGCCTACATCTTGAAACAGGGGGAATTGAATGGGACATTGCCGTTCCCGATTCAAGCCTAGACGCCTTTCCCCCAGTGGGAAGTCAGGGGCGAGTGTTCACCTGGCTTTTACACCGAGAAGACACCATGAAGCTTTTTGGCTTTGTTTCTGACCAAGAGCGAAGTCTTTTTCTGGATTTGCTGAAGGTGGACGGAGTTGGTGCCAAGGGTGCTTTAAAAATCATGTCTGGTATTTCTCCCCAGCAGCTTTCCCAGGCTCTGGACAGCGAGGATTTGGCTCAGCTAGAGCGGCTTCCTGGCGTAGGCAAAAAAACTGCCCAAAAGATGATGCTGGCACTAAAGGGAAAGCTGAGCTTTGGCGAAACAGCTCCTTCTCGGCAGACGGCGGCCACCACCCGCTGGCAGGATGTGGTACAGGCACTGGCAGACATGGGCTACGACAAGCGGGACTGCGAGGCGGTTCTCAGTCGGCTGGAACAGGAGCTCTCTCAGGAATTGCAGGGTAAGACTCCCAGTCAGCAGGAAGAACTCTTGTTCCGCAAAGCCATTGTGGAGCTGGCATAATCTAGGCTGGATAACACCAGCGTAAAAAAGGACGCCATGAACGAGATTTTACGTGCAAATATTCCCATGGAAGAGGATTCTCAAAATATAAGCCTGCGGCCCCAGTTCCTGAATGAATTTTTGGGGCAGAAGATGGTGAAGGAAAATCTTGCCGTCTGTATAGAGGCTGCAAAAAGCCGTGGGGAAGCCATGGACCACCTCTTTCTCATTGGGCCTCCGGGACTGGGAAAAACCACGCTGGCCCAGATTACCGCTCAAGAGCTAGGAGCTGAGTTCAAGGTAACTAGTGCTCCAGCCCTAGAAAAGCCCAAGGACTTGGCCGGCATCCTTTCCACCATTACCGAGGGCACGGTTTTTTTCATCGATGAGATTCACCGCCTAAAGCCCGCCATTGAGGAAATGCTCTACATTGCCATGGAGGACTACGAGCTAGACTGGATTATTGGCCAGGGAGCTGCAGCCCGTACCGTTCGCATTCCCATTCCACGGTTTACCCTAGTGGGAGCCACCACCAAGGCGGGCATGGTTTCAAGTCCCCTTATCAGCCGATTCGGTATTGTGCAGCGATTCAGCTTTTACACCCAAGAGGAGCTAGCAGCCATTATCCAGCGATCCGCCAACATTTTGGAGGTGAATATCCATCAGGATGCGGCTTTGCTCATGGCAGGCTGTTCTCGAGGAACTCCTCGTGTAGCCAACCGAGTGCTACGCCGAATTAGGGACTTTGCCCAGGTGCTGGGAGGCAAAACCAAGAACCCCGCCGACGGCCCCTACAGCTGCACCATCACAAAGGAAATTGCAGAGCTGGGACTCCAGCGTCTTGAAATCGATTCCTTGGGGCTAGAACGCTACGACAGAGAAATCTTGCTTTCCATTATCCAGAACTTTGGCGGAGGACCTGTGGGAGCGGAAACCTTGGCTATTTCCATTGGAGAATCCATGGATACTCTGGAAGACTACTACGAACCATATTTGATTCAGTGCGGACTGTTGCAACGGACTCCCCGTGGCCGCATTGTTACAGAAAAAACATACCAACATCTTGGAGTACAGGGACGATACCATGCTGACGAAAGACTTTTATTTTGACTTGCCACCAGAGCTTGTGGCCCAACATCCACCCCAGGTGCGGGGGCAAGACAGACTCATGCTCCTTGACAGAGCTACAGGACAGGTGGTCCACCACCAGATGGCAGACCTACCCAGCCTCATTCCCTCCAATGCCTTGATGGTGTTCAACAACTCCAAGGTGCGCCGCTCCCGTGTCTACGGCATCAAAGACACCACTGGCCGCCCCACTGAATTCCTTTTTCTCCAGCCTGTAGAACCACCAGTAGCTACAGGTGCCTGTTGCTTTTGGAAAACCATGGTTAAAAACGCAAAAAAACAAAAGAGCGGCCACCAGTACCAGTTTGCAGACGGAACAGTAGCCACCATTGTGGAAAATCCCTCGGACACAGGCACCGAATTCCGCACCTTGGCCTTTCCCTTCCCCATTACCGAGGACTGGTTTGAGGCAAACGGTCACATTCCCCTGCCACCCTACATTCGACGGGAAGACACCGCTGAAGACAGCCAGCGCTACCAAAACGTCTACGCCACAGAAACTGGTTCTGCAGCCTGTCCCACAGCGGGCCTCCATTTTACCACAGAAATGCTAGAAACCCTAGACAAGGCTGGTATCCAAAAGGCCTGGGTTACCCTCCACGTGGGCTTGGGAACCTTTTTGCCAGTGCGTGCAGAGCGACTGGAAGACCATGCCATGCACTACGAAACCTATTCAATAAGCCCCCAAACAGCCCAAGCCGTTAATCAGGCAAAGGCAGAAGGACGCCCCATCTTGGCTGTTGGAACCACCTCCGTGCGAACCTTGGAGTCAGCCTGGAACCAAGAAACCCAGCAGCTGGAATCTGGCTCAAAATCCACCAATATCTTCATCTATCCTGGCTACCAGTTTAAAGTGGTGGACAAGCTTTTTACCAACTTTCACACCCCAGAATCCACCTTGCTGATGCTAGTAAGTGCCTTTGCGGGAAAAGAACGGATTATGGCAGCCTACCAACAAGCGGTGGAGCAGCGGTACCGATTCTTTTCCTACGGGGATGCCATGCTGATTTTGTGATTTTTTGTATTACAATAAGCTGAAAAAATTATGATTTGTAAACTAAAGGATAATTTTCAGGATATTCAAGAGAAGCCTATTCAATATCATTCAACCTAGTTGGGCAGGTACAGCAGGTGTTGCTGGGGAAAATGTAATTCCAACTATGATTGATATAAAAAAGTTGGAATGGTGAGTAATGAAAGAAGGATTAATTTTTTTGCTGTTAAATATTGTATCTGCCATCTTAAATCTTGTATTATGGTTTAGTCTTAATAAACTTTTAGATTTAAGATTAAATGAGAAGTTGTCTGATTTTTTATTTATTTGTTCTTATCTTTTTTTATATTACATTATAATGCGAACTTGGTATAAACGAAGATAGGGATATTTACATCTTAAATAGCTATATTATTATTCCCACAAATACAAATATGAACATTCATGAACCTTGACAGTACGCCATTGTTGTAATAAATTCTTGGTGTAGGAGATTTTATGCCAACTATAAGCTACTTTAGAGGAATAAAGATATATATTAACTGGAATGATCACATGCCCCCTCACTTTCATGCAAGCTATGCGGGAGAAGAAATCATCGTCTCGATTAATGACATAGAGGTTCTTGACGGGCAAATCCCTTCTAAACAACAGAAAATGGTCTTGGGATGGGCTGCTTTTCATCAAAGTGAATTGCTTGAAGATTGGGAATTAGCTGCTGCAAAGCAGGAGTTATTTCCTATAGATCCTTTGCATTAGGCCACTATGAACAAAACAGTAGATTGGTATATTAGTAAAGGTTTCTCTCCAAAGATGGCTGAATATTTTGTTTCTGGCAGAAGGCGTATTGTGGATGTAAAGGCTCATGAGGATTTTTCCATTTCTCTTCTTTTTGATAATAATGAAAAAAAAATATTTAACATGAAAGAACTTATACAACCAAATACTGTTTTTGAATGTCTTGCTGACTGGCAGATTTTCAATAAAGTATATTTGGATTCAAATTCTGTGGTGTCTTGGGATAAGGATCCCAGTATAAATAGCGAGGAAAACTGGCAAAACAAAATAGATATAAGTTCGGATACCTTATATGTAGACAGTCACCCTATGTAGTGTTTTTTTCTAACATCATTTTGCTAGTCAAAGGGTAAATTTTCGGGTAAAATGGAGATACATCACAAGGGATGGACGGTTTTTAAGGGTAAATTCCACGTACAGCTGGTTGGTGAAGCCTGTTTTTTGGGTTTTTAGTACTATTTCCTAGAAAAAATAGCTGAAGTCTTGGAGATTAAACCAATGTTATTATTCGATGAAAATGGATGTCTTGAAAATTCCATAAAAAATGATAGGGAAGATTTCAAAGCAGAAATTATAGAAAAATTACACACTCTGCTAAAAGAAGATATAAAAAGAGAGATTAATAAAGTATTGGGATAATACCCCCCTCGGTTTCCCTTTTAACCACAGGATAAAATCACTTTTTTCTCCAAACGAATAGTTTTTTTATGGGAAATGAGTTATAATAGTTCATCATGGAGACAATTACATTAGTACAGTATCTAACAGCCCTGCAAGGAGCCTTACGTGCAATCATAGCCCTTTGTGCCCTTGTTCTCATTCTTCTGTGTACTAATAGGCAATCCCATATACCTGCATTCAAATATTTTCTTTATTTTATCGTTGCCATAGGACTGTGGGGCTTCTTTGGAAGTGTATTCTTTATTTATCCCAATGACGAACTTCTTCCCCACATCAGTCCCCTCATTTATGCCACCATTTCCTTTGGTGGGCCTGCCTTTATGAGGTTCTGTTTTTCTTATGTCTTTCCCCACAAAAAGGAGCTGATAAAATCCCTGCGATGGATTTTCATCTTTCCCTGTATCTTCTCCATTTTTGTGCTTTTTCCACCTTTGCAAAAGTATTCTATCACCTTTACCAATGAAATTATCTACATTCCCTATAGAGACATACTGGAGCAGTATCATTTCCTATTCTATATCTACATTATCTACAGCTATGCAACAGTTGTGCTGGGAAGTGCAGTGCTTTTATACAAGATTATTAAGCAGCCACAAGAAGCGACCACAGGAAATAAACTCGCCATTGTAGCTGCATTGCTCTTTATTGGTCAGAACATGTTTGTGACCTTCAATGAATACAATAATATATTCTTCTGGATTCCACCTATTACCGTTACCCTTTGTATGGTGCTACTGTTCTTTACCCTGTACTACGACACCTCTGAGCAAATTATTATTCAGGGACAGTCCGCCTTGCTGGAAACCATTCCCTTTCCAGTATTTATCTTGAACAAGAACGATATCATTGTTCACTTTAACAAAAAAGGCAAGGAGTTTTTTACTTCAAGAAGAACTAAGGGATTTTACTTTTTCAAAAAAAATGACCTGCTACGCCAATTTACCACCTTTGAAATCGATGTGCCACTGCAAGCCACCGAGTATCGGGGCACAAATAGGTTCATCCAGAAAAAGGATGATAAAACTCTGTTCTTTTTGCAGGAGCAGGAAATTAGCGACGAGGAGCATCTTAAAAACCAAGGTCACGTTATGATGTTGGTGCCCCTCACATCAATCCAGAATTTCTTTACCGTTTTGGAAAACAAGGCATTCCGAGACTCCCTGTGCCAGTGCTACAACCGCCATTTTTTGGAGCTGAAGCAAAATGAACCAACGGCGTCAGACGTTTTTCCTGTGTCTCTGCTAATGTGCGACTTGGACAACCTAAAAACTATCAACGATGTTTTAGGACATGCTAGGGGAGATGAATATATCCTCACCTGCTACCGAGAAATATGCTCTCAAGTGAAAAAGGAAAATCTTATCTTCCGGCTGGGAGGCGACGAATTCCTCGTGGTGTTGTATAAAACTCCCGCCTTGGTGGCTCAGGCCATTGCCAAAGGCATTGAGTCTCGTGTAGCTCAGCATCAGGAGTTTGCTCCCCACAACATTGGCATTTCCATCGGAATCAGCACTGCAACTTCCGCCAATACCGACTTTGCGGCCTGCTTCAAAAAGGCAGACGAGGATATGTACAAGACAAAGGCAAAACATAAAGGTCAGCAGTAATGAATGCCTCTGCCTCTTCTTTAAATTATATTACGCTCCTCTTTGGAATGTTACGGTTATTGGTGGCATCCTACGCCTTTTTTCTGGTGGGAATCAAACGTCAAAAATCAATCCACTTACCCTTTCAGAAATATCAACGGATTTTTGTTTTTTTCTTGGGCTTTTGGGAGCTTGCACGAGCAGTGTACTATTTGTATCCTGGGACGATTTTGCTACCACGCCTCATGTCCTTTATCTTTGTAGCCGTTCCATTTACCGGTCTCACCTACTTTTATTTTTGCTTTAGCTACACCTTTCCCCACAAAATCCACTTGATGAAATACCTGTTGGTGCTTATGGTTATTCCCCTTATCACTGTCACCTTAACACTGGTTCCCGCCTTTAACAAGTATTTCGTTATTTTTACCAATCAGCTTTTCTACGAGCCCTACCGTGAAATAAAAGTAGAGTATCAAGCTTGGTTTTACGTCCATTCACTGTATAGCTACCTGCTAGTTTTGATTGGAGCAATTTTCCTTGTCATCAAGATTAAATATCCCTCCACCCAAAGCAAAAAATTCTGTGTGTATGCCCTCATTGCCACCGCCTTGTTCATACTGCAAAATGTGTACAAAACCTTCTTTTTGGGAAATACAGAGGTTTGGCTTATACCCATTTTGTCCATCGCTGTTATTACCTCCTTCTTTTTGATTGTTTACGCAGACGAAGGACAAATCATTGTAGATAAAGGTCAGGAAAAGCTCATGACGGCTATGCTTTTTCCTATCTTCTTATTGGACAAGGATAAAAACATAGTCCATGCCAACGAGGAAGCCTTTCGAATGTGTCCCAATATCTACAAGGGATTTGAATTCACAGACACTTTGCAGGACATTATGGAAAATTTTTCTCCCTATAAAATAGACACCAAGCTTCCTCAAAGCGATTTTTTTTCAAACAAAGAAAATATTATTCTGCAAAGCAAGGCCGACGGTAGCATTTTTTATCTGCACCAACAGGAAATTGCCATAAGGGGAAAGAAAGCTCAGGAGGAAGCAGGAACCTTGCTGATGCTGGTGGCTATTTCTTCCATGCAAAATTTTCTGTCCACACTGGAGGATAAGGCCTTTAAGGATTCTCTCTGTGGCTGTTACAACCGCCACTTTTTGGAAATCAAGCAGTCAGAATTTTCTATTACCAGTCAGCAATTATCACAGCTGCTTCCCATAAGCTTCATCATGTGCGACATTGATGGGCTTAAGCTTGTGAACGATACCTACGGCCATGACAAGGGAAACGAATACATTACCCTGTGTCACCAAATTATTAAATCCTCAGTTCACGAAAACGACTTTATCATCCGACTAGGTGGTGATGAATTCTTGGTCATTCTCACCAATACAGAGCAACAGGTGGCACAGGAACGAGTGGCCACCATCGAAGCAAAAATGAAGGAGCAGAAAAAAGAGTACAATACCAGCATTTCTCTGGGTTGTGCCACTGCAGAAAGCCTTCCTATAGATTTACTTCAGATTGTTAGCGATGCTGACGCAGAAATGTACCAGAAAAAATTTGAACGAAAAAGGAGCGTTTCAAAGCTATAGTATGTCTGAAACATTGAACCAAATCAATTCCTCCGCTTCCTCATTAAATTATGTGACCCTTCTTTTTGGTACAACACAATTACTCGAAGCATTATATTCTTTTTTTCTGGTGGGAATCAAAAGACAGCGATCCTTTTTTTTACCCTTCCAAGGATATCAACGTGCCTTTCTGTTCTTCTTTGGTCTGTGGTCATTGGTACTAGCGGTGGCTTGCCTGTATCCTGATACGGCTTTATTACCACGAATCTATTCATTGGTGTATGTTGCAGTCCCCTTTACCAGTCTCACCTTTTTTTATTTTTGCTTTACCTACACCTTTCCACACAAAAGCCATTGGATGAAGTATTTACTGTGGCTCATGGTTATTCCCCTCATCACAGCCATCTTTGCCATAGTACCAGATTACAACAAGTATTTTGTAATCTTTACCACCAATATTACCTATATCCCCTACCGCACTATTGAGGAAATCTATCAACCTTGGTTTTACGTTCATTCAGCCTATAGTTATGCTTTGGTTTTGATAGGAACTCTTTTTCTCATCGTAAAGGTAAAATATCCTTCAACCCAAAATAGAAAATTGTGCATTTATGCCATTATTGCCACCGCATTATTCATCCTACGAAATGTATACCGCACCTTTATTGAGGCAGATGATGCAATTTGGTTCATGCCCATATTCTCCATTTCCGTAACGACCTTGTTTTTTCTGGTTGTATATGCAGATGAAAGCCAAATCCTTGTGGTGAAGGGGCAAGAAAAGCTCATGAAAGCACTGCTCTTTCCTATTTTCCTGTTGGACAAGGATGGAAGAATAATCTATGCCAACAAAGAAGCCAGAGAAATTTGTTCCAATATCTATCAATCCAATCAAGTTATTGGGTTTAGACAAGACATCATGGAAAATTTCGCTCCCTACCAAATCGAATCAGGGTTTGTTCAAAGTGGCTTCTTTGCAAACGAGGAAAACATCATTCTCCAAAGCAAGTCTACCGGCGGTATTTTCTACCTCCACCAACAAGAAATTTCTCTTCGAGGAAAGAGGTACCAAAATGAATCAGGAACCCTGCTGATGCTGGTGGCCATTTCTTCCATGCAGCAATTTCTTACCACCCTGGAGGATAAGGCCTTTAAGGATTCTCTGTGTGGCTGCTACAACCGTCACTTCTTAGAAATCAAGCAGATTGAATTTGCCAACGGAAGCGAGACCTTATCCCAGCTCCTTCCCATAAGCTTTATTATGTGCGACATTGACGGCCTAAAAGTTGTGAACGACACCCATGGCCACGACAAAGGAAATGAATATATCACCCTGTGTCACCACATCATTAAAACCTCTGTCCATTCCACTGACTTTATTTTCCGGCTTGGTGGTGATGAATTTTTAGTCATTCTCCCCAATACAGAGCAACGAGTGGCACAGGATCGAGTTGCTACCATTGAAGCAAAGATGCAGGAAGTAAAAAAAGAATACAACACCAGTATTTCCGTCGGCTATGCCACCGCAGATACCCTGCCTATTGATTATCAGCAGCTTATTAAAGAGGCTGACCAGCAGATGTATCAGAAGAAAAACCAGCGTAAAAAAGGCATTTCCCAAACATAAAATATGACAGAGAATGCTTGGAGTACAATCCAAGCATTTTTTTTCACAAAAAAAATCGGCTTAAAATCCTCAGAAAAAAGTTTCTATAATATTAATTTCTTCTATTATCTCTTTGTTAAATTTTCGTTTTTTTTCCTGTAAAAAGGATTTTTAGTTGACAATGGACTTTCTGTTCTATATCATATTTGTAATAATTACAATTTTATACTTGGGAGAAATAGGAAGTAAGACAATGAAAATGATGCTGACCGAAAGAGAAATGACAAACAGAATTGTCGCTTGTGGTATTCGTCCTTCTTTGCAGAGGATTCATATCTATCGTTATCTTTGTAATTCTACAGAGCATCCAACTGTAGAAGCCGTATATTCTGCCCTTGTGTCAGAAATTCCCACCTTGTCACGGACTACAGTGTACAACACCCTTAAGTTGTTCCATAAGCACGGATTGGTGGAAACCATTACCATCGAGAATGAGGAACTGCGGTATGATGCCGATGTAGGCGATCACCTGCACTTCAAGTGTAATTGCTGTGGTTCAGTAAGTGATATTCCTTACGAAGAAACCACCACAGTATACAAGTCCTTTGCTCAAAAATTGCCCTCAGGCTTTTCCTTGTCAAAGATTCAGACCTGCATTTGGGGAACCTGCTCCAACTGCACCGCACAAGAAGCATAAAATTATTCTTGATTCATTAAGGCCATCCTAGGACTTAAAGTGCCTGCACTTCCTAGGATGGCTTTTTTTTTCAAACCAGTCCATTCTTATAAACAGCTTAACTCCACTGCTTTTTTGTTCGATACAATAATGAAGGAGTTTGTATGCGTAAGATTTCTTTATTACTGAGCGTGATTCTTTTTTCACTGGTGCTGTTCTTTTCTTGTACAAGTACCGAGCCTGTAGAATCTCAGCCCATGGCAGAACCACCAGAAGAGCCCAAAACGGTGCAGGATTTAATCCTAGCAGGAAAATACGACGAGGTTAAGGATTCCCTGCAATTCCAACGTGATATTGATGCCGTAGACGAAAAGGGAAATACAGTTCTCCATGCCGCTGCAAAGGTAAACAACGAGGAATTAGTGCGGCTTTTTATTTCTATGGGAGCCTCCACAGAGCTTAAGAATAACGAAAGCGATACCGCCCTCCACGTGGCCGTGAAAAACGACAGCGTGGCAGCGGCTCAAATTCTTTCTGCAGTAGACAGTGACATCTTTGCTATGGATGCCTACGGAAAGACTGCCCTAGAATTAGGCATGGCCAAGGGAACCCAATTCTTTGATGCCATGATTACCACCAGAACGGGAGAATTGCAGGACACCAGAGGCAGAACCATTATCCACTACTTTGTAATGGACAAGAATCTTGACGCCCTCGAATATGCAGTTCGTAAGCGAATTCCTCTGTCTGTAGCCGACAATAACGGCAAGACACCCTTGGCCTGGGCCTTGGAAAATCATCAGGATGCTCAAAGCATTCGCATTGCAGCCAGTCTTTTGCTGAATGGAGCAAAGCCAGAGGGTGGAAAATACGCCTACTTTGAAAATTCCACGGTACTGCGAAATCCCAGTCTGCGCCTTGAGGATGGCCAAACTCCCCTCCATCTTTCCAGCATTCAAAATCACTTGGGAATCACTGCCTATTTGTTGGAGCAGGGCGCAAATACTTCTGCCCAGGATATTTCTGGTGCCACTCCCCTTCACGAATCTATCCGCTACGGCAATGTTGACAACGCCCGGCTTTTGCTGGACGCAGGAGCCAAGGTTAATGCTCAGGACAATCTGGGAAAAAGCCCCATCCTGTTGATTATGCCCCAAAAGAATCAGGCAGAAATTTACAGTCTCCTGCTGTCTTATCGGGCAAATGTATACATGAAGGATTTATACGGCGACTCTGTGCTCCACGTAGCCACCATGAATGGGGCTGACGACACCACCTTGAACCAGCTGATCCTTGCTGGTGCCGACATTAACGAGCGAAACAAGGAAGGAATCACCCCCTTGGCCTTGGCTGTAGACCACCGCAGAACTGCCATCATCCAGTTCTACATCGGTGCTGGAGCCGACATCCATGCCGAAGACAACATGGGAGAAACTCCCCTCACCCGTTCCCTAAAGGCGGGACTGGAAATGTCACGGAAGGTGCTGATTCCCAGCAACATCCACAGCCGTGACTCCTACGGTAACACAGCCTATCACCTGGCAATTCTCACTGCAGAGCCCAGCCTCATTCTGGAAGAGGAAACTAAGTCCGACAAGCCCATTGCCGACAACCTTACCATGACGCTGGAATACATCTACACCATGAACAAGGAAGTCAATAGCCAGAATAGAAACGGAGACACACCGCTTTCACTAGCAGTGCAGAGAAACATCCAGCGGGCTGGAGAGTTCCTTTTGAACCATGGTGCCGACATTTTTGCCACTAACAACGTTGACTATTCCCCGCTGCGCTTTGTGCTGGAATCTAGCAACAGTAGCAGCAACTGGCTTTTGAACTCCAAGGTTATCCAAGCCACCGACGGCAGTGGAAACACCGCAATCCATTATGCCGCTGAATGGAAGCTGTTATCTGCCATTAGCCTGCTGTCCGAAAAGGGAGCAGACACCAATGCACGAAATGCCAACGGTGAAACCCCCATCTACTATGGCGTCAAAATGGACAGTCCCGCTGTTATAGAAGCTCTCGTAGCCAAGGGTGCTCAGTTCAACATCCGTGACAATCTGGGAAACACTCCTATCCACGCCTGTATCCGCTGGGATAGCATTAATGCTCTGAAAAAGCTTTTTGTACTGGGTGCCAATTTAAATGCCCAAAACATTGCAGGAAAAAGCCCCTTGGCAGAGGCTGCTCGAACAGGAAAAACCCAGCTGGCAACCCTGCTGATGGATCACGGTGCAAACATCAATGCCTCCGATGAAACAGGAAAAACTGTGCTGATGGATGCCATCCAAAGTGGCAACATAGAGCTCGTATCCCTCCTGCTGAACAAGGGTGCATCCCCCATTCTTCAGGAAATGAACGGACAAAACGCCTTCCACCAGGCAGCTATTTTGGGTGATCCTCAGGTTTTACGGCTGGTACGTATGGCTGGCGGAGATCCACTTTCTAGAGATAAGGACGGCAACACGCCACTGTCCTTGGTATTCAACAAGGGAGAAGCAGCCATTAACGAGGTGTTGGGAAGCAACCTGAATCTCAGCGACTCCTACGGCAACTCCCCCATCCACGTTGCAGTAAACTCTGGAGTACAGCCAGCCATTCTGGATATGCTTTTGGCAAAAAGCTACCCCGTCAATCGGCGAAACAGCTCTGGAAGCACCCCCATTACCCTAGCTGTATCCAAGGGAAATCTGCCCTTGGCTTCCATCCTGCTGCAATACGGTGCAGATCCCTTTATCTCCGACAACACTGGTGAATGTGCTGTTTCTCTGGCATTAAAGGGTAATCAGGAAATCCTAGACCAGCTGGTTAAACAGGCTCGAACAAAAACTGATATTTCAGGAGAGGGAATCCTTCACTATGCAGCCCGCCTTAGCGATGCAGAAACCATAAAGCGACTGCTTTCCATGGGATTGAGTAAAAACCAGAAGAGCCTTGCAGGAGAGCGGCCCTACGACATTGCCATACGATGGCATCGGCCAGACATTGCCTCTTTGCTACACTAATGGCTGATTTCATTCAGTTGTAATGAATTTGAAAAGATAGATTAAAGGAGGGTGGCCTTATCCAGCATAATGCGGAAAGCGCTGCCCTCTTTTTTTAATTCCTTGGAACCACGAGTAATCTTACACAGACTCATACCAAACATACGGGCGATTTCCCGCTGGGTTGTTCCCTTGTCGATTTCCTTAACTAAAAGCCAACGTTTTGTCATATCCTGCAATTCTGAGGGAGTAAAAAGACAACCAAAAAATTTTTTAATCAGCTGAGCATCATCGGTGGATGCCAAAAGAGTACAGATTTCTTCCAAACCTTCTTCTTGCGCTCGCATTTCTTCCATGATGATATTGTATAGAGAAACAAAAAAAATAGCAACGGAAACACATTTAGTTATACTCAAGCTGGAAAAGACACAAGCTCTACAGGAAAACTCACTGGAGGCCTCTGTAGAGCTTCTCAGAGCCTATTTTAGAGAGCAAAGAGCTCCTTAATGTTGGCATCCACCACGAGGGAAAGGGCTTGTGGACTTGTGTTCAAGATTTCTGCCACATAGTTATAGGTATGCTCCACCAGGTTGGGCGCATTTGTTTTTCCCCGATGAGGAACGGGAGCCAAATAGGGAGCATCAGTTTCAAGCAAAAGCCTGTCCTGTGGAATGTAGCGAATCAGCTCCACCAGCTCCTGCATGCGGGCCTTCTTTGTGTAGGTAACAGCACCAGACAAAGAAATATACCAGCCCCGATCCAAAAAGCTACGAGCTTCCTGTTTGCCGTAGGAATAACAGTGGATGATTCCTCGGTCATAGGCCACGTTTTTAATGCAATCTAAGGTACCTTCAAAGGCATCCCTCGAATGAACTATCACTGGTAGCTGAAGCTTACGAGCCAACTCCAGCTGCATTTCAAAGAACTCAGCCTCACCATGAAACAGTTCTGCCGTAAAGCTATCCTCGTTCCGCTGATCCACCCCAACAGGATTCCAGTGATGATCCAGACCACACTCCCCCAAGGCCACTACACGGCCCTTACCAAAGCCGTAGAAGTCCTCCTGACTCATCGCTTGATTAATGGTGGACTCCAGCACCTTTATCTGATTACATCGATCTAAAATCGCTTCCTCTGCAGGCCAAATCCCCGCAGAAAAATACATCATCTTTTTAATTGTTTCTCGAGCAACCTCATCCTCAATGGCGGCCACCAGCTCCTGAGCCTTCTGAGCACGAGGAAACAAGTCGTCACAGTGGGTACCAATATCAAGCCCAAACAAGGGCTTATGGGCCGCCATGGACTGTAGTGCGGCAGGAACATCAAGTCCCCGCTCCCAAATATGATGTAAGTGAAAATGTGTATCTGAAAACATGATGAAAGGCTTCCTAAAATTATTTCTATATAGATTTTACCCAGAAGTTGTGGAACCCGTCGGACGCAGTGCGTGACGCATAGCTACACCTGTACAAGATTCGGGTAGGCGGGATTTGAACCCGCGACATCTAAGTCCCGAACCTAGTGCGCTACCAGCTGCGCTACTACCCGTACAAAAAAAATTAAGCCCATCCATTGCTGGATGGGCTTTAGCGGGAGCGACGGGGCTTGAACCCGCGATCTTCGGCTTGACAGGCCGACGCGATAACCAACTTCGCTACGCCCCCGTGATGTTTAATACTATATCACGGACGAACTTTTTGGTCAAGTGTTTTTTATAAAAAAAAACAAAAAAAACAATTTTTTCTTCACTTTTTTCCACTTGCAATTATCTGCTGATTACTATATCATAAGTCTAGTTGCTGGAATGGTGGAATAGGTAGACACAAGGGACTTAAAATCCCTCGGATGAATAATCCGTGCCGGTTCGATTCCGGTTTCCAGCAAGGCCGCATTACTTTGGTAATGCGGTTTTTTTATGCCTGCCTTAATTCTTGCTTGCTCTGGGCATAAAAAAAGGGACTGGTTTTCCAGTCCCCTCCTTGGCCACAAGGTGGCGGCCACAAGGTGGTAACCACAAGATGGCCTTATACAAATTAATGTACCTGGCTATACAAGCCTGCAATTTCTTGGCGCCAGTCAAATTTCTTGTCTTTTTCTTCCCACTCAATGATTCTTACAATGCTGAATTTTTTTGTGTCCTGCATATTTGGGAAATGAACTACAGCAAAGCGACCTTGTCCAATGTAGGTAACCTGCTGGTTTTCACCCAAAGACTCACGCTCCTTTAAATCTGCCAGAACGCAGTCAAAGTGGATGGGAGCTCCAGTATTTTTGTCTGCCAGAGCTGAAACCAAATCTTCAATGGGTTTGCCACACTTGGGACAAATCACTTCCCGCTGCTTCAATTCTTTGATGGATTCTAAATCTCGCTGCATGTCCTCGTGAACATGCTGTGGAAGCTTTGTTTCTGTGCGGTGATTCTGCTGCTTAGACTCGTGATTCCTGCTGCTTCCACGCTTTTCGTTTTTTTTCCGGCCTTCTTCCTGAGAATGGCGACCATTCCAATTCCGCTTATTATTTCTGCGGCCATTTCCTGAACGTTCCATTTTATGTCCTTCCAGATGACTTGTTTTCCACTAGCTTTCGGCTCAAAACAAGAGCAATACGTTGAATTGCGGCATCCATATATGAAGGTTCATATACTTTGTCTTGTAATTCACGCACCCTTGCTGCCCTAACGGCTTTTTTAGGATTTTCTTTAGTTGCGGACATTATGAATTCTCCGAAAAGGCATTTTCTATGTGATACAATGGGGGAAGCCCAGGCATATCAACAATTAGCACATCAAATCTCATGTAGCTGTTACTATATTGTCGATACTTATGCACAAAATATTTAGCCGTTTCGATAATTCTTTTCCGCTTGATTTTACCAAGAACCTGATCCAGCATAGCAAGGTTGCCATGGGGAAGTGTCTTTACCTCCACGAACACCAGAAAAGGCTCCTTGAAGGCTATTATATCGATTTCGCCGGTTCTTGTCCTCCAATTTTGAAATAAAATCTGGTAGCCTAAATCCTGCAAATAGCTTGCAGACCGCTTTTCCCCTTCCTTTCCCCGCTGATAGGATTCCAAGCCATGGGTCTGCATCTAGCCTACAGACTCCAATTCAGGAATATCCTCGTTGAAATAGTCTTCCGACTGGAAATCATCCATGGGAAAAAGCAGCTCGTAACCAGCTGTTACCACATGGGAAATATTCCATTGCTGCAGGCTATCAAGATGATGCTGTCGCACTGGATGATTGGTGGCGAGAAACATGTGTATACCATCGTCAAAGAACAATGGTTCTGAAAATCGGGCACCTAAAGCAAGGTCACGTACTTCTATTTGTCTACTATTTGCAAACATAATTATCCTCTTGTTTTTTTCATAATACACGATAAAGGGCTTTTATGACGAGATAAATTGAACAGTGGGATTGATTTTTTAAACTTTTTTTCGCTTGTTGCTTACAAAACTTCCAATACTCCACAGTGGAGCAAAAAAAAGGGGCGACAAGCCTTGGAAAACCACAGCATTGCCACCCCATTTCATTATTTTGCCTTCTGGATGTCGGCCTTTCTGATGATAAGCTCCTTAACCTTGGCAGCCTTACCAACCTTACCACGGATGTAGTACAGCTTAGAACGGCGAACCTTACCAGGGCGAACACGCTCTACCTTTGCAATACGGGGTGAGTTGAGGGGGAATACACGCTCAACACCAACTCCGTAGGAGTTCTTGCGAACAGTGAAGGTGCGACTGATTCCAGAGTTCTTGAAGCAGATTACCAATCCTTCATAAACCTGAATACGTTCAGTTTTTCCTTCAATAATCTTAAAATAAACCTTTACAGTGTCTCCAACCTTGAAGTTTCCAATATCTTCCTTCTTCTGGGACTCTTCGATAGTTTTAATCAAATCCATAGTGACTACTCCTTCCCCTTGAATCGGGGGTGTCTTCTTTTGGCACCGGCCTTTTGAACCTGGCCTGTAATAGTCTCAATCATCTTTTCAGCTTCTACTGTCAAAAGGCCATTGCTCCGAGCCTGACTAATCAAGTCTGGCCTGTTTGCCATGGTTTTTGCCAGCTGTCGCTGGAGCCTCCACTTCCTGATGTTTTCATGGTGGCCAGAAAGTAATACCTCTGGCACCGCCATTCCCTGATACACCTCTGGACGGGTATACTGGGGATACTCAAGAAGCCCCTTAGAAAAGCTTTCTTCCTCCAACGATTCCTGAGAAATCACGCCCTCCACCAACCGATACACCGCATCGATGATGACTGTAGCTGCAATTTCTCCAGAGGACAACACATAATCTCCAATAGAAATCTCGTCGTCCACCCAAGAATCAATAATCCGCTGGTCGATACCTTCGTAACGGCCGCAAATAAGGACAAGCTCATCTTCTTGGCTCAATTCCTTTGCCAAACGCTGGGTAAAGGGTTTACCAGAAGGAGTAACATAAATTACCCGCTTCTTGTAGGCTTTTACTGACTCCAACGCCTGACCGAGAGGCTCAGGAAGCATCAACATTCCTGCTCCTCCACCGTAGGGACTGTCATCACATGTTTTGTGTTTATCATGGGCAAAATCCCTGATATTCACCAAATCGTAGGCAATAATTCCCCGATCCACCGCCTTTGCCATGATTGAGCTCTCAAAGAAAGCACGGGGTATCTCAGGAAACAAGGTCAGCACATGGAACTTCATGGCTTACTCCAGAATCCAGAGGTGCATCAGCTGAACCCGCTTGTTCTTGGTGTCTACTGTACCAATAAACTCCTTCTTAAAAGGAACAAGCACCTTGCGAGGCTTGCCAGAAGAAGTGGTTCGTAGCTCTTGAGACAAGAGGCTGCAACTCTCGGAGAGGACAACCTCCAACAGGTCGCCTGCTCCGCCTTCCAATACGTCTGTGATGGTGCCTACCACAACAGTCTCTGCTGCAGTAGCTGCGGTCTTTCCCGCCACTCCCTTTGCACTGCCACCAGTATACACTAACTGGCACTGCTTTAGGTCTTCCACGTAGTACTCATCCTTTCCACAAGGACAAGCAAATTCTCTGGAAACCACAATCTCGCTACCAGAAAGCTTTTTAGCTTCCTCTGGAGAATTGATTCCCGAAAACTTAATGTACAGAATCCCGCCACCAAAGCTCACCTTTTCGATAGTTCGCTTTGTTTCAACGCCGTTCTTCCGCAAGACAACATCCTTCATTCCAGTAAAATGCTGGAACTCTCCAGATGTGCTTTCCACCTTACAATTACCCGCTAGGCCGTGGGTGCCCCGGATAATTCCAACCACGAAGTGCTCCATCAATCCATTATTTCCAAGCTATAGCGTTTTCCGCTCTTGCTGGAAGAAGCGCTCAGCACGGTACGCAGGGCCTTTGCAATGCGACCATACTTACCGATAACCTTGCCGATATCTTCTTCGGCAACACGCAACTCAAGGATTGTGGACTTTTCGCCTTCAGCTTCTGTTACTGAGACCGCACCGGGATCATCGACCAGTGATTTTGCGATGTATTCAATCAGGTCTTTTTCCATTTCCCGTCACTCCCATCACTTACAGCGAAAAGTTCTTCTTGTTAAAGAGCTTGCGAACGATGTCGGATGGCTGTGCACCTACGTTCAACCAGTAGCGGGCCCGTTCCTCGTTAAAGGAAATCTGCTTGTCCTCAACCTCGATGGGGTGATAGATACCAATCTCCTCGATTGTCTCACCATCACGGGGCTTTCGGGAATCCATTACTACGATGCGGTAAAAGGGCCGCTTCTTTGTTCCAAACTTCTTCAGTCTGATTCTGACCACGTATATCCTCCAAAGACTTTTCCTGCTTGAACCTCCTTATAAAAGGAAAAATTCTTGCACTCAAAGCCTAGTATTGACAGAATACTGTATCCTACAGTATGAAATGGAAATATAACAGTTTTTTCCTGTTTAGTCAACGCAGGGAAAAGGATCTGGAACGAACTGTTTTTTATCATCTATTTTGTACAGCTTTAACTGTAATCTGCTATGCATAATTCCTTGACGTGAGTCAAACTTGACGTGGAATTTTTTGTGTAGTACAGTGGTTGTATTATTCTTCGTGTACCCCACAGTCCAAGGAAAACGTCATGGCCCAGAAACGAAAGGAAATCACCAACTACCGGCAAATAGAACGACTCAGATATATTCATGAAGCTCTAATTTCAAGAACCTTTCCCACCACACAAAAACTGGCCAAGGACTTGGAAGCTTCTACCGCCACCATTTCTCGGGACATTGATTTTCTTCGGGACAGGTACAATGCCCCCTGTGAATATGATGCAGAGAGAAAGGGCTTTTTTTATACAAATCCCGATTTCCAGCTTGATTTGTTCACTCCAGTAAACCTAGAGGTAAAAAAGAAGATTGCCACAGACAAGCAAAGCTTTGCCGAATACATGAATTATCCTCTCAAGCTTTTGGACAAGCTGGAATCTATCACCGATTTGGACTATCCCGACCAAACTGAATTACAGGCAAATCTCAGTCAAAAATACATTGGCCGCAATTATTTTTGTGACGGCTGCACCTGGGTGGGCTTGAAAGCCTTTGATTTTTGCCCCACTCCCCTGCTGACACTTTCTTATTTTGAACCCTATAAAATGGTTCCTAAGCTAGTGAGCTACCATGTACAGGGCTCCAAGCTCACCTATATTGCAGAAGATTGCTCCTACGACAAGGGCTATTGGCTTTACATTATCCTGGAAAACAAACTCCTAGAAGCCCCAGAAGAGGCTGCCAGAATGGAGCTAAAAAACCTTATTGAATTTACACGAAAGGTTTAGGAAGTGCTAAATCTGTATACACAATTTGTTGAACCAACCTGCTATTCTGCATCCTGTGATAGAGTGTTTTTTGTAAAACCTCTCTAATCTGCTGATAGAGGGAGTGGCCTATACTACAAATACAAGGACACTTTGTTAACAGTGACAAGGAGGCAGTACATGAAGAAAATAGCAATTTGTTTGGTAGCATGCGTATGCTTGGCAATGAGTTCTTTTGCACAAAGTGCAGAAGAAATTCCTACTTGGATAAAGAATTCTATCATTATCCTCAGTGAGCAAGCCTATGGAAGTCCTAAAACCATTGGTGATCTGTTTGGAGGCAAGAGAGATAGTCTTACCACCACCAAAATCACTTATTCAGACAAGGAATTCGTCATCACCAACATGATGGGGGATGAAAGTTTTTATTTCATGAAGATGAAAATCACCTTTGTCATGACTAAGATGGGAAATGCTGGCACCTGCTGGCCATCAAATGTATTGGTAGAAAGTCCCCTTACTGGGCAAACCATTAACAAAACCTGCTATGGTAGTCCATATGATAATCCAAGAGCCTACGGTGAAATTATGGGTTTAATAGCAAGCGGACTAGATACTTTTTATGAATAAGACCAAAAGATAATTTCACTTCCCTTCTTCCAGTTTGACTTCTATCTGATAGACAAGCTGGGACAGGGGAAGATTGAAGGCCTTGGCAATATTGTCGAGCACAGTTAATGAAGGGAGCTTTTTCCCCTGCTCTATCTCAGAAATATACACCTGGTGAGAATCAATGAGTTCAGCTAATTTTTCTTGGGAAAGATTACGCTCCAGCCGCAGTTGCCGCAGAACAAATGCCACTGCTTCATTTAGTTCCATAGCTAGATAATAGATAATTGAAAAAATAAAGATTATAAGCTATTGCTTATACAAAAATGTGTGTGTATAATGGGAGTTGCGATATTTTAAAAGTAGATTTTTTGTAAAGATGTGATAAAATGGAAAGAAGATAAAATTTATCTTTGCTAAGCCATATATAACTGAGGAGGTTTTTATGTCAGGTCTGGTTGTATTTCGGAATTTTGTAGTTGGTATTCTTATGATTGTAATGTTTCCGATTTTGTCAGCACAGAATCAAGACACAGAACAAACAAGAAAAGCAATTGCTATGCTTAATCACTTAACAGTTCAAACACAATTAATACTGGATTCAAAGAACAATAAGCTAGCACTTGAAGAAATGTATGACGAATTTATAAACAACATAGCACCATCCGCAGTGGATACGGCTACTCAAAATGAATTAAACATTATCTTAGATAAAATTAACAATTTTAGACTATTAGAAACTGAAAGGAAATATATCAAAATATTATACGAAAATGATCAAGCACGGGCTATATCTTCTGCTATGCCAGATCCTGCTTATTTTTTGAGCACAGTTATTTCCAGAGAACCATTAGAGGCTATTGCCTCAGTTGCAATGATGGGCTTAAGTTCGTGGACAAATTATAATAATGCAACAAATGATGCAAAAATAAAAAATCTGAAAGCTAATTTTGATTTAGACAAACAAGAGATAGGAGCAATTCATGATTTAAGAAAAGGCACCTTTAATTATATGATTGAGATGGCAACTGAATTTGGTTTGAAAGATGAAGAAACCTTGAACGAAAACAGTGTTTCAAAATTTATTTCTTTAAAACTGGATGATAATCCTAACTCACAAAAAATAAATCTCGAAGGCCATGAAAATATATTCTCAAACTATGGTCCATACTGGGGATTATTAGCAAAAACCTATTATACATTAGGGGAATATCGAAATTGTTTATATGCTGTAAAAAAATATGAAGCAGTACGGGCTCCTATATTTAGATATGATACGGATTTTGCCAATACGTTGCCTTATGCAATACTCGCCGTAGAAAAAGTCTATGGAAATAAAAGCAATACCTATTTTAGAGAAACAGAAAGATATTTAAAATTATTGGAGAAGGAAACACCTACCTCAAAATGGCAAATGAGATATTTTATTGCTCAAACTTACTTAGCCATGGCTGGACAGTCTAGCAATAATCGAGCTTACTTACAAGAAGCCCTTAAAATTGCAAGATTAGATGTAGTTACATTAGCCGATATTCAAGTGAAATTAGTAGAAGAATATTTACAGCCTGTTGATACATCAATCGATCCTACACTAACTAAAGGAGAAAAAAAGAAGAGAGAAGAAGAAATAAAAAGAAATGAAGAATTAAAATCCAAATCTTTAATACCATATCACGAAGGGTTTTATCAAGCTTGGAGATTATATGAAGAGGTTAGCGAGAAATTAAGAATTTCAAAAAAAGAATATGATGATACAAAGATGGCAGTACGTAAAGCATTATCAATTTATCTAGAACGATATTATATAACTGAAAGAAAATTTGGTGATAAATTCATTTGGAAATACCTAGAACCATATAAGGACGATTTAAGTATCTCGAGGCAATATACGGTTTACAATATTTTTGCTTTTCGACGAGCCTTTGATACTAAAATATATTCTAGTGATGCTGATTACAAAGAACTCATGGCTGAAATTGTCGATAACATTTCAAGAGATAATTATTTTTCCTATTATTTGCCATCCTTGTATAATTCAACTTGTTATTTCATAAAACCACTCCTCTTAGGAGAACCACATATTGAGCTAATTATACCACTGTGTTTATTAAAAGAAAATTCTGAAATTAACTACAGTATCTATGAGGCAGATTCTAGTAAAGTTATTATCACAGAAAACAATGTAAAATTTACAAGGTATGTAGACTACGTTGAGGAGGAGTACGAGGCAAGTTATGATTCTCCTGTCTATTTTAAATGGTATCTTTTACAATTACACCCAAACCAGGAGTTAGATTTTGATAAGAAGAAAGAGTACAGAATAATTATACAAATTCATGATGAAAATTTTAAGACAATGTTGGAATACAAAAACTTCCATCTAAAATCTGAAAGAAAGAGTGGTTTGTCAAATTTTATGGGAGTCGTAGATTATGACTAAGAAGAAATTATTCATTATCATATACTCAGTAGTTCTCATAAGTTCCATTTTCTCTGAATCTTTAAAAATTATGTCTTTTAACCTAAATGGAACACAAAAGTCTCATAGATTGGAAACTAATGAACAGTGGGCTAATGATATTGTTTCTATAATTAAACAATCTGAAGCAGACATAGTTCTTTTACAAGAAGTAACCATAGAACTGGATAAAAGATTAGACACAAAGTATTTTCAAAACCCTCGAAAGAATAATGTATTAGATTATTTCTGTAGAAAATTATCTGGTTTTGGAGGGAAGTGGGAATATTTTACTTCAGCAGGATATATGTTACGAAAAGATATAGAAATTGAAGGAGAGAATTATTCAAGTGGTAACAAAACGCAAAATAATGCCATACTGTATAACACTAGAAAACTAAAAGGAAAAGATCGAGCAAAGGAATTTGGATTTGACAAATTTAATGGAAAATTTTTGTTTGATAAAAATTCTGTCCAAGTTATCGAGTTTGTCGAATTAGCCACAAATTCAAAAATAAATATCGTTAATGTTCATATTCCCCATAATAATCTTGATAGATATTATAGGGATCTTAACACACTGGAAAGATTGTATGCACAATTAAAGTCAAGGTCAGCAGTTATTATTGGAGGTGATTTTAATACACATAGAAAATCTCTTAATGATAGAAATTTTGATAATGTTGACGGAACATCAAGTTGGTATTATTCTAAAGAATTTGGACTTTTGACTACAATACAAACAAATAATGAGGAAAACTTTGGATTTAGAAATTCTTATGATCATTTTATTTTCAGCAATAAAATTAAAGAAATCCAAATCATGAAAAGAGTTAAAATCCCTGATAACAAACAAATTTACGATTCTATTCAGATAGGGAATAATAGATTTTACAACTCTTACGATTATTATGAAAGAATTTCTGATCATTTTCCAATTATTTTTGAGTTTGAAATTATTTCTTAGAAATAGAATGTGAAAATAAGAAAAATATATTTTAGGACAGTTCAGATCACAAGTATACTCCTCTCATCACTAGCCAGCTCCTTCATCTTCTCTAGGATGTGTGTAACCAATATTTTTCTACCCTATTTTGCGACTTTATTATACACTATCAATTAGGGAGGCAATTAATGAAAGATAAAATATATACTACACTATATGGTGCCATTGTAGCCGATGCAGTGGGTGTTCCTGTTGAATTTTTGTCACGAGAAGAACTAAAAGAAAATCCTGTTACAGATATGCGTGGGTTTGGGACATTTTACCTTCCTAAAGGAAGTTGGTCTGATGATTCAAGCATGATGCTCTGTTTGGCAGATAGTATTGGTATACAGGGAAAAATCGATTATGAAGACATAATGAGTCGATTCTGGGAGTGGTATGCAAATTCAAAATATACCCCCGACAATGATACCTTTGATATTGGAAGAACTTGTTATAAGGCAATAAACAATTTTCACACAGGAAAAGCCCCTTTAGACTGTGGTCTTACTTCTGAAAGTGATAATGGAAATGGTTCTTTAATGAGAATAGCCCCACTGCCACTCTATGTATTCCAGAAGTTTGGCTCCTCTGCAATGGATAACGAAAAATCTTTTGAACTTATCCATGATATTTCTCGCCTAACCCATGGCCATGAAATTTCTCTCATAGGATGTGATATTTACTGCTCCATAATGATTGAAATCCTCAAAGAAACACAAAAGGATTCCTTGCAAAACTGTGGATTAGAAAAAATCGCTGCCTATGTCCGTAAATATCCTCAGTATGAGCAAGCTCTCCAAAAATACGAAGGAATTTTCCATACAAATTTTAAAAACATTCCAGAAGAAGAAATTAAAAGTTCTGGCTACATAGTAGATACCCTGGAAGCTGCATTGTGGTGTTTTTTGAATACAGATAATTATCGTGACTGTGTTTTGAAGGCTGTAAACCTCGGTGCAGATACAGACACTGTAGCATGTGTAGCTGGAAGCATAGCAGGTCTTTATTATGGAGACATCCCCAAAGAATGGATAAAGGATATTCGCAATAAACAGCTGATTGATGATGTAATTACCAGATTTACAAAAGCAATAATTCCTGTAAATCATCAATAATAAACTCCGTTCCCATCAAGATGCAAGGTTATGAGATAGTGCCAATTTTTACACGCAACTAGTTCTTGAATTTTTCTACCAAGTCTTCTATGCTCATTGTGCACTATCTAATTTCATTGTTTGAAATTCTGAATTTCCTTGTTAGAAATTCTAAATTTCATTGCTTGAAATTCTGAATTTCATTGTTAGAAATTCTAAATTTCATTGTTAGAAATTCTAAATTTCATTGTTAGAAATTCTAAATTTCATTGTTTGAAATTCTAAATTTCCTTTTCGTGAATATTTCTTCTTTCTGCAAAATATCTTTTTTCCACGTTAAAGAGTCTAATTAGTATGTAAACCCAATTTATTCCAAGGAGAACATTATACTCACAGATAAAAGCTGGGAAACTGAATCTTACTCATCAATAAAGTTCATTTTTACCTCTATCATCTCTTGACAGATTCTATAGTTTATAATGTACTTACAGTTCAGTGGCAGGAGGCTCTTTATGGCAAATACTAAAAAAATCAGTGTGACAAAAAACTTTCATTTCCCCTGGGGAACTATGATTCGGTTTTCAGCCCTTTACCTTTTGGCCTTGGTGGTAATTCATGGTCTTGTGTACTGGGTGGCTCAAGACGGATATCCTTCCTATGTAACAGCAGTACTTTTATTCTTTTTTCCCATCTGTCTCTACTCTTGTTGTCAGGTAACGCTCCGAAAGCAACACTTTTTAACTGGTTGCCAAACTCCACCCCAAGGTTTCTGGAATACCTGTTACTATAATTTCCACAGAAAGCGGGTGGCAGCCTATAGTTTCCATGGAATTGTGGCCTTTGCACTGGCCCTGATTTTGCCTGTGTATCTTTCCATCATGTCTCGCTCGGAATATGTGGCTCTTATGGTGTTATTACCAGTGGTGGTTCTTTCTATGGCTGGAATTAGAAATTATTTTAAGAAAAATCCCTTTGGAGATGTAAACCATCCAGCAAAAAACGAACAGATTGTAATGCTTTTTTCTGGCAGTATCTTTTTTCTTTGTACTGTGGTATATGGACTTATTCTGTTCTATCTTTCTAACAATGTGGCAACACTTTCTTTTTCTGCTCCCCTGCTGGGTTCAGAAAATCCTTTTCAGCAAAATCAGTTGGCAAGGCTTGTAGCCACAGTTCTGAACAATTTTGATGCAATCATTCAGTCTATTTTAGGCAGTAATGTAGCTCATGGAGTGGTTTTTCCTCTCTATATGGTGGTGGCAGTAATTCTTTTAAGCGGTGGTTTTGCCTTTTATGCTTTAAGTTGTGTTTTCCGCTGTCTATACCTTGACCCCAAACGAATTATTTCTGTTGCCGTTCCTGTGGAAAAATTAGTGGGAATACAAGGAAAAGAAACAGTCTCTATCCGCCATCTTTCTAAAAAGGTAGCCATAGGACTTGGGATTTTCCTTGTTGTTGCAGCCATTGGTATTTTCTTTGGGATACGGTTTCTGTTAAGCCAACCTCACCTTGTGCGAGCAGTAGAAGATAAAACTACGATGATAACAGAGGTCATTGATGGGGCCCTGTACAAGGTGGGAACAGCACAGCAGATGGAACATTTTTCTGCTACAGTACAGGCTCAAACTATGGAAGAAATGGTTCCTGTAATTAACCAGTATTTTGACACCATGGAAGGTAACATTGATGCCTACCTAGACAAATACTACAGTCTCAGCAGTGAATACCTGCGTTTGTGGAATATGATTAAAGACGGTATTAATCAGGCAGTGGCAAAACTCACTGATAAAGCAGCAGAGGCAGCAGCCCTGGAGGCCGTAAACACCAGTACTGGGCAATACATGGATCAACTACTGGAAGAAACTCTTATACCAAAGCAAGATTTAGAAGCAGCACTTGCTCAGATTTCTCATGAGGCCCAAAAGAAATGGCAACAAGGTATGGATATAATTCGAGAAGAAAATAAAATCACTTACAGAAATGGTATGTATCAAGCAACTCTTTCCACTAGTTTAAATGACATTATGATAAAGGTTGACCCTAATTTTTCTCGAACCACTTCTGCCCGCTGGCTTACCTCTGGAGTGGTGGGCCTTACAACCGGCCTTTTAACTCGTAAGATTACAAAAGAGTTGGTGGAAAAACTTGCAGGAAAGGTTTCTCAAAAGCTGGCAAAAAAAGTTATCACCGAAACAGGAGAAAAGGTTTTGAAAAAAACTCTTATTGGAACAGCTATTGGAAGCGTTGCTCCTGGAGTTGGAAATGTTGTTGGATTTTTTGCAGGAGCGGGATTTGGGGTGTTAACAGATTTTGCTGGGTTAAAACTGGAAGAACAGGTAAATCGTTCCAAGTATCGGGAGGAAATCCTGCAATCTATTCAAGAACAGCGACAAGAATACCTGAACTTAGTTACCGTGGCAAGTCCTTAAAACAGATTGATATCTAGCCTAAAATAAGGTAGAACAGATGAGAGCCCACTGACAACAAAGCAGACAAGGAGAAAACTATGAATTCTGTACATTTTGATCCATGGATTGGAAATGACTACTGGAACGGTGGCTGTTTTGGCAAAAAGATTCTTGTCTTAGGTGAAAGCCATTATGGCCAAGATACAGGTTCATCCAAAACTATTGATTTGCTTTATGACCAGGCATATAGCAATTATACAATGGCAGCATATACCAATTTTGAACGCGCTCTTGATGGTTGCGAAACAGATTGTGATGATCGTGAACGTATTTGGAATTCAGTTGCATTCTACAATTATGTACAATCTTGTGTTTCAAAATCTAGAAAGAGTCCTAAACAATGTCAGTTTGAAGAATCAGAAGATGCATTCTTTGAAGTCCTAGATTACCTTGAGCCAGATGTAGTACTTGTTTGGGGAAGTCGACTTTGGGAAAACTTACCATATACAAACTTTGAAAGTTGGAGTGATTGTGAATACGACGGATATTCGTATCGGTCTGGAAGTTATACAACGGATTCAGGCTTAGTAATTCCGTGTTATGAAATACAGCACCCTTCATCGGGATTCAGTTGGAGTTGGTGGCATGATTTTATGGAATGTAATGGAATTTTGTGAGAAATCCTCTGTAGTTTGCTTTGGGCAATCCTCATAATCCGTGTTTTTGAAGTTCAAAACCTCCTCAATTTCCTTTGCAGTAAGTGGAGGAAGTTTATGTATCAGATGATGGTACTTTTAAAGCAACAACAGGGGGATTTATCGTAGACAAGATTAACGGCAAAAAATAGTTATACGGGGGTTGTCCAAAAGGGTAGCCCCTTTTTCTTGACCATCAATTCTTCAAGCTATATAGTGAGAGTAGGAAATGCAAGCATGAAAGAAGAAACCTATATCATCACCGGCATGAGCTGTGCTGCCTGTAGCAGTGCCGTGGAGCGAGTAACCAGAAAGCTTGAAGGTGTGGAAGAAAGCAACGTAAACCTAACCACAGGCCGCATGACCATTCGCTATGACCAAGAAAAGGTGACTCCCCAGCTGATTATGTCAAAGGTGGAGCGAGCGGGCTTTGGCTGCCAACCGTATATCAAAGAGCAGATACTTTCCTCAGCGGGAAGTACAAACGACAATCAGCAAGAGGCCCAAAGTTCCACTGGCCAGAACAAACAAAATACAAAATCACCAGAGCCCAAAGATAGGGAACTTCAGGAAAAAAAGCATCGTCTGGTGGGAGCCTGGATTTTTACACTGGCCCTCATGTATGTTTCCATGGGCTCCATGCTAAGTACTCCCCTCCCCCTGCCAGACATTGTCCAAGGGGCGAGCCATCCTTCAAACTTTGCCCTGCTGCAGCTTTTGCTCACCATTCCCGTGCTTTTTTACGGTAGGTTCTTTTATTCAAATGGATTTTCCGCTTTGTTCCACGGTAATCCCAACATGAATTCTCTAGTGGCAGTGGGAAGCCTCGTTTCTTTTATCTACAGTTTGGCTATTACCTTTTTAGTGGCGGACAATCCCCACCAACTGCATCACCTGTACTACGAGTCTGCCACCATGGTGGTAACCTTTGTTATGACGGGAAAATACCTAGAAGAAAAAAGCAAAAAAAAGACTGGTTCAGCCATTACCGCCTTGATGGAGCTTACTCCCCCCACTGCCTTCCTTTTAAAAAACGGAAATCCTGTAGAGGTGCCTGCAGAACAGCTGGCTGTAGGGGACTTGATAGTGGTAAAACCAGGGAGCCGCATTCCTGCTGACGGAGAGGTTGTCCAAGGAGCTAGTGGTGTGGATGAATCCATGCTTACCGGAGAAAGCCTGCCGGTGGAAAAGGTTATGGGAAGTACTGTTACTGGTGGCAGCATGAATCTGAATGGGGTGCTGCAGATACGAGTAAGCCGAGTGGGAAAGGATTCCACCTTGGCACGGATTGTGGCCTTTATGGAGGAGGCCCAGGGAAAAAAGGCTCCCATTGCAAAGATTGCCGACAGGGTTTCTGGTATTTTTGTGCCAGTGGTTATGGCCATTGCGGCAGTGGCAGCGGTGGTGTGGTTCATTGCCGGAAAGGATGTGGCCTTTGTGCTTCAAATCTTTACCTCGGTGCTGGTAATCGCCTGTCCCTGTGCCTTGGGCTTGGCCACACCTGCAGCTATTATGGTGGGAACAGGCCTGGGAGCAAGTCATGGTATTCTGGTGCGAAGCGGAGAAGCCCTAGAGGTGGCAGGAAAAACCACCGCCGTGGTACTGGATAAAACAGGCACTGTCACCCAAGGCAAGCCCCAGGTGACTCAGGTGGTAACGGCAGAAGGTGTAGACAAGGAGTATTTCTTGTCTTTGGTGGCGGTGGTAGAAGCTGTGGCACAGCATCCTTTGGCCCAGGCAATCCTTGATCATGCAGCGGCATGCTCTTGTTCCAAGAATTTTTCCATTGCCAGCTTTGAAACCATTCCTGGCAAAGGAATTAAAGCCACAATACAGCAGGATGCCACAGTATTGGTGGGAAGCCTTCGCCTTATGGAAGAATCAGGCTGTAGCCTCCCCCCATCCCTAGCAAAGGCCAGTCAGGAGCTTCCTGAGCAGGGAAATACCTTGGTCTATGCCGCCCTGCAGGAAGGCAATGCACCAGCAAAAATCCTTGGGATTATTGCCATTGCAGACCCCATCCGAGAAACCAGCTTTGAGGCCATCCAACAGCTAAAATCTTTGGGAATTAGAACCATCCTTTTGACGGGAGACAACAAAGGGGCAGCCCAAGCTATTGGAAATCAAGTACAGGTGGATCAGGTGATTGCCCAAGTGCTGCCCCAAGAAAAGGCTCAAGTGGTGGCAAAGCTACAAAACGAAGGCTTTCAGGTGATGATGGTGGGAGACGGTATTAACGACGCCCCCGCCTTGGTGCAGGCAGACAGTGGTGTGGCTATGGGTGGCGGTAGCGACATTGCGGTGGAGGCGGGAGATGTCATCCTCATGGGAAGCAGCCTCCTTGATGTGGTTAAAACCATCAGACTCAGCAAACTGACCATCACCAACATTCGGCAAAACCTGTTTTGGGCCTTTTTGTACAACACCATCGGTATTCCCGTGGCAGCAGGTCTTTTGTATCCCATTACAGGGCACCTTATGTCACCCATGCTGGCAGCCTTGGCCATGTCCTTAAGCTCCGTCTGCGTAGTGTCAAATGCATTACGACTACGGACAAAAAAATTATAGATACAGAAGCACACAGGAGGTTTTTATGATTATTCTCGATGTACCAGAAATCCACTGCCACAAGTGCGTGGAGCGAATCACCAAGGCCCTAGAAGAGGACAAGCTTACCTTTTCCGTATCCTTGGAAGAAAAGACGGTGACTATTGACGGCTGCCAAAACTGTGCCAACACCGCCATTTCCACACTGGATGATTTGGGCTTTACTGCCATAGCCAGAACGTAAAAGCTGAAACATGGGGCGGAGGGTGGGAAAATTGGAGAAAAATATTCTATAATTATTTATATATTATGTAAATCCCGTTTTTTTTATAAATTTTATCTCACATAAAAAAATATTTATGATATATTACTCTAACTGCAAAGACTTTACCTTTATTAAATTTAGCCTCATAAAGATAACAGTCGTTTAAAATAATCTGAGAATCAAGGAGATTACTATGAAATTAAAGGGAATACTAGTATCAGCAATTTTGATGCTAGTAATGCTATCTGTCACACTTTGTTTTACCAGTTGTGACAATATAAATGAGAATACTAAGCTAAATGATGTTAGTTCTGAAAATACAAGTGGTGTTGATACTGACAATATAAATGATGTTAGTACTGGAAATACACCAGAACAGCAGGTACTCCACGAATATAAAGGTTTGTCAAAAGATAATGTTCAAACTATTAATTTTTTAGATTATTCAAATGAAGCTACTGAAGAGTCTTTAGCTTTTACAAAAATAAAAAGCGGTAACAAAAATTTACCATTTCTCAGTAAGTCTGCAATAAAAGCAAGATTTAATGATACTAATCCTACAAGACTCGAAAGATTATCAGGTTCTAATGTGAATACAATAGACCAAGCCATATTCGGCAACCAAAATCTATATCAGAAGCCAAGTTATCAACAACCATATTTTGCAGGAGAACCTAGAAAAGATATTATGGATTTAGCTCTTGCTCGCTTTAATTTTATTCGTAGGCTGGCAGGTCAACATGAAGCTGTATATAATGAACAATTTCATATAGAAGCACAATACGGTGCATGGATATGCGCAATGCAAAATAAAACTTCTGGTTCCCATTCAATAAGTGCCTATACACGACCAGAAAATATCAGTGATGACGTTTGGCAGCTTGTAAAGACTGGTATAAGTCAATGTATGTATCTACGTCCCCAGGCAGCAAATTCTGTAGATGTGTACATGGGTGATAATGGAAATGCTAATTTGGGTCATCGAGTAAATCTTTTAAACCATTATACCTCCCAAGTTGGTTTTGGTGTAGCTTCTGCAAACCCAGCTTCTATAGTTGAGGACCTTGGCAGTCGCTGGACAAAGGCATCTGGTGCCACTGCATTCCGTTTTAACTGGCTCAAGAAGGATGACTACAAAGATTTTGAGTATGACATGGTATCTTGGCCACCTGCTGGTTATTTTCCTGCAAAAACAGCCCTTTTTGACAGCGGTGTAGACAAAGCTCGTTGGAGTATTTATTTTGATGGTAATAAATATGCTCTGCAAACAACAGCAGATGCCAATGGAAAAAAAACCAATGTCATTGTTACCAAAAAAGTTGATGGCACTATTGTAAGAACATGGAATTTTGCTGAGATCCTTGCAAATAATTTCAAAAGTGATGCTCGTGGTGGAATATCATACGGTGGTACTACTATTTTCTATTTGACCTACCAAGATAGCACAGGAGCCGTAAAAAATGAAAGTTTTGAAGATGGCACTATTTTTACAGTAAGATTTGAAAATCTTGTAGATAAAGTAAATGGTGGATTTACAAATCTTGAATACGGTGTAGAATTTTTTGATATGTCAAAGGTACAATAAAAAAAATTGTATCAAAAAATCTCCTTAAAGAAATTTAAGGAGATTTTTTTTGTCCATTAAGATTCCCCTTCCACAAAAAAAACCGCCCTCCCAGTAACACTGAAAGGACGGCCAAGGAGGTAGTTATGACAATTCCAAGAGGGAAATTGTTTTACAATATTGAAATACAACGTACTACAAAGCCCTTTAAAGCAGCTCCTACAAAGATGTAAAAAACTGACTGCTTGAGCTTTAGAAATCTGCTTGCTTGAACTTTAGAAAGTATCTTGCTCAATCTGCTAGAAGGCAGCGGGAATCAAATCAATACCAGCTGTTTCTTCAAAACCAAACATTAGGTTCATGTTCTGCACCGCCTGACCAGAGGCACCCTTTACCATGTTATCAAGCACAGAAACCACCTGCAGCATTTTTCCACCATCCACCACATACACCTGCATATCGCAATAGTTTGAATACCGCACGTTTCTCGTGGTGGGATTTTTTCCTGCATCCAGCACCCGCACAAAGGGCTCCTTTTCGTAGAACTCCTTGTACAGCTGATGCACCTGGGCAACGGAAAGCTTTCCAGCAAACTCAGGAGCCAAGGGTGCATAGATTGTGGAGATAATGCCTCGGCTCATGGGCAAAAGATGGGGAGTGAACACAATGCCACAGTCCTTGCCCGCAGCAATGGAGCAATTCCGTTTAATCTCTGGCTGATGGCGGTGGCCACCAACTCCATAGGCCATAACAGATTCTCCACACTCACAGAACTGGTTTGTCATGGTGGGATTGCGCCCCGCTCCAGTTACCCCACTCTTGCTGTCCACAATGATGGTATCTGTGGCCACCAATCCTTTCTTTAAGGCGGGCAACAGGCCCAAGGTGGCAGAGGTTACGTAGCAACCAGGATTACCGATAATGCGGGCAGAACGAATCTTTTCACGATACATTTCTGGAAGGCCATACACTGATTCAGCATGAACAGCGGGAAAATCCCAGTCCTTCTTGTACCATTCCTTGAAGGTGGCTTCATCTTGGTCAAAGCGGAAATCTGCAGACAAGTCAATGAGCTTTTTTCCAGTACGAATGCATTCATCGGCGTGCTTTTCCGCTACACCATGAGGCAAGGCCGTAAACACCACATCGGAGGCGGCCACCACCTCTTCTGCTGTTGTCAGCACACCAGTGGTTTTCCCGCAAATCTTTCCGTCAGAGGAATCACACAGACCAAAAAGATTTTGGTAAATATCCTCCAACTGCTGACCTTCAAAACTGATGGAGCTTACATAAATTGAACCTACCTGTGGGTGGCGAAGCAAAAGTCGTACCAGCTCTACTCCTGCGTATCCTGTGGCACCAATAACACCAGCTGAAATCATGATTTTTTCTCCACAGAGCTTTGAGCCACAGTCTTTGATTGATTTGATACAGGAGGAACAACCGTTTCCACCATGTAGCGAATGGAGGTGCCAGTAGCGTCCTCCACAGTCTTTTCCACTACAAACACAAAGCCTTTTCCATCAGGAGAGGTATAGATTCTCTCGATGGCATAGCCTGTTACACCAGAACGCTGAATTCCAGGATTTCCAGCTACAAAGCGGGAAAGGAGCTCTCCACTGGCAGTTTTCTTTTCTGCTACGATATAAAATGAGGACTTGGTGTTCTTTCCACTTCCCTCGTACATGGGAACAAGACGAACGGTGTAGCTTACCTCCTGAATAGGAGTAGAGCTTTCAAAATCCTTAAAGGTGATTTCTGCGGAAGTAGATTTAGCAGAATCTTCTCTCATGTACAGCAAGGAATCAGCAGCAACAGGAGAAAGACTGTAGCCATCCAAAAAAGACTTGTGCTTGGCCTTAAGCTGGGAAAAAACCTCACTACCAGCCTTTCCAGATGTATCTGTAGTCTTGAACACACCCTTTGACACGAAATCATTTGCCTTCACGTCAACAGTATAGATTTCAGCATAACCTTGGAAATTGCCATCAGTCTTTCCGTACTGACCAAATACGTAGGTTTTTCCGTCACGGGAAAATCCTAAGTCCACAAAGGCTGCAGCATCGCCAGCAAAGGCCAATACAGCCACCGTTAGTACAGCAATAGTTGTAAAAAGTCTTTTCATAAAACCCCCAGAGCATCCGTACATATATATAGGAATTTTCGACAAATTAAATATCATCTTTACATAAATTTATCTTCACGGTATGCTGACACCATGACCTTAGTTTCTAGAAACAGGATTATTCTTTCTCTTTTTCTCCTTGCGGTGACCTTTATCCTTGCCACTGGTAGTATCCTTGTGCTTGCCATCATGAAGGGAACAATTCTTTTTCCAGAAACCTTCCAACGGCTTTTCGACTTGCCCACTGTGCCCCTGCTTTCTGCCAATATGTTTGCCGCAATCCTGTCTGCTATTGTGCTGCTGCTCTATTCTGCGGTAATGCTGGGCATTTCCCTGGTGAATTTTGAAAAAACCCGCTCCTTGGAAATTACCTGCTTTGCATTTTTTGCCTTGGGCTGTCTGTTTGAAGGAATACGAATATGGCTACCAGTATTCAATTTTTGGGCAAACCACTCTTCCCTCTACGTTCTCATTGGGCAGCTGCTTTTCTTTGGCAGAACCCTATCTGTGGCAAATCTTTTGGCACTGGCCCTTCTGGCACTGGAGCTCGAAAACAAGCAGAACATTGAAATGAACCTGTTGGTGGTTACTGCAGTGGCTGCCCTTCTTGCTCGTCTTACCCCCATCGACACCTTGATTGTGCCTTCAAATTGTAGTATTCGCTTTGGCTATGAAAAAATGTTTTTAACCGTAACTGCAGTTTCCTTTTCGGTAGGATTTCTGTCCATGCTTTATCAAAGCAATAATCGGGGCAGCCAAGAATATACCCGTGTGGCAGTGGGATTCCTGCTTCTATCCTTTGGCTACCTCACCTTGACCCAAGCAGATTCCATTCTTTTCTTTGCTGTAGGAAGTCTCTTATTGGTGGCTGGTTCCATTACCTTTTTGGTAAACCTCCACCGATTTTACACATGGAAATAAAACTGACAGACACAAGCTATTACGATTGGGATTACTAGATTATCCAAGTCCTTTAGGGGAAGCAATTCAAAGGCCATGCCTACAAGTCCACAGCCCAAGGCTACCTTGGTGCTCCCTGTTAAAACTACCGTGGAGCAGAAGATTGCCACAAAGCAAGCAAGGCTTCCTGCCACAGTCTTTCCACCAGTAAATGGAATGCGAGTTCGGCCAAAGCACTTTCCCACAAGGCTTGCAAGTCCGTCACCAAAGGCTAAGGCACAGATTCCGATTGCAGCAGGCTGGGAAGGAAACAGGGCGGCAGTAAGAAGCACCCCAACAGCCAAGGTAGCAGGCCCCAGCACAAATCGATTTTCATCACGCTTACGGGCTGCCGCCATAGTAATAGAAGAAATCACTGGAACAGAATGGCCCTTGCATCGTAGGACCTCGGCAACACAGTACAGTAGCAGAACGAGAGCCAACAGCACCATCACAGGATAGTAGGCAATGCTCAAGAACAAAGGAACAAAGGCGGTACACATATGGATAGCCTTACGGAATAGCTCCTTTATCAGCATATTCATTCGTTTTTTTGCTTGGATACCGTCTTGGTAACAAAGCAATCTGTCATATAGTTGCCGTAACATGGAAATCCCTCTTATTTAGGGAGCTGTTCTCCCTCTGGCAGAGCAGGAATCTCTGTATAGATGGAAGGCTCAAACTCTGGCTGAGACTGGGACATATATTTTATGTTCTGCTCTGCCAAATTGGTTCCAGCCTTGCGAACTAAGGTCTCTTGATTCCGCTCCAATGCATCGTGGGCTCGAATAGACGCAGTAAAATTGGTCAAAGCCTCTGCATTCATGGAACTATTACCTGTCTGCCGTGATAAACGGTACAAGGTAACGCCGAGATTGTTTGCACCCATCTTGTACATTTCCACAATTTCCTCGTGCTCCTCATTTACCTGAGGGAACAAAATTGTGTACTTGGTCCGCTGCTGATCCAGAATATCCATGAGTCGCTGGTAATAGCCCTGGGCAGCAAAATTGTCTCCACGAGAAGACAGCACATTGCCCAATGCATACAGAACATGGGTATCGGAAGGAGTTTCACCTGCTGTCTTGATAAACAGATTCAGTGCCTCTCCATATTTTTTCTGGGAATAATTGATATATCCCATCTTGTAGTAAACAGAAGGAGTTCCATACTGGGTATTTGAGGCGATGGTGTAATTTCTCAGGGCCTCATCATAATCACCAATAATCAGGTAGTTTACGTCTGCCAGAGCTGCATAAAGCTGTCCCACGTTTCGGTCTCCCACTAGGCCAGCTTCCGCTTCCTTTTCAAAGAGACTGATTCCTATACGGTACTTTTCCTCTGCAGAAATATACTCCTTGTTCTCCACGTCCAAATCTCCCAACAAACGGAAGGTGTTCAGCTGACGGAGCAAACGCTTGCGAGGCTTGTAACTTGCATTTTCAAAGGAAGTGAGGGCTGCAGAAAGCCAGTCCTTGGCAAGAGTACTGTTGTTGGTATTCACAAAGTACAATCCCATGTTGTAGAGACTTTCAGGCTCATTTGGTGCTGCTTCCACTGCCCGCTCCAACAATTCACGGACGTCTTCGATGGAGGACAAAAGATATTCGTCAGCAGGAGCAATATTGCCAGCACTCTTGTACAGCAAATAACCACTGAGCTCAATCAAATCCTGTCCGTTGAGAGCCTTTTCCTTGGGATAGAAATACTCCTTCATCTGAAGCACGTTACGTAAATCGTCAACCCTGATGTAATACCGCATCAATCGGGCAAGATACACGTCCTTCTGGCCGTACAGCTCTATAAGCTCATCGTATACCGACTTGGCCTCTTGGTACTTGCCTTCATCCCGCTCGTCGCCCCATTCTAGGAAAATATCTCCCAAAAGCAGCAATCCATCGGAATCATTGATGTGATAATCAAGAACCTCACGTCTTACAACAGTTTCAGCATTCTCAAAGTTACGCAAATCGTACAATTCCATCTCTGCGTAATCTAATCCCAATTCCTTGTCCTGCTTGAACCGCTGGAGTCCAGCTCGATACATCATGCGGGCTCGCTCGTACTGCTTGTGCTTGCGATATCCATCGGCATAGGTAAAGAACCATCGCTTTTGCTGCTGATAAGCCAAGGCTTCATCAAATTTTATTTCAGACTGAGGATAGGCTCCTTCCTCCAACAGGGCATAACCTTCCTTATACAAGGAATTTGCCTTCAGTGGCTCGTAGATAAAATTCTGGCCAAAGAGGAAGATAATGTACATTACACAAGCTGCCATTACAGAGATAATGGCAATGGGAAGAATTCTGTTTTTCAGCTGGTACTCAGCAGATTTCTTGTATTCCTCGTACTGAGCTGCAGTTCGACGCTCAAATTCCCGTGGAACAGGAATGCTAATGTCGAGGAGCTTTTCCAGATGGGTAGCCAACTGGCGAGCAGAGGTCTTTTTAATAACCTTCTGGATAACATCGAAAACAACATCATCCTTGAATTCATCTCCAACGATGAATTTTTCTAGCTCCACTCGCAGGTTAAGCGGATAGTCCCGCAAGTTCTTCAGGAAGGTATCATATTCCTTGTCGGAAAGGGTATTCTTTTCTTTTTTTCCGTCCTTTCCCATGATGACAGGCCGCTTAGGCTTGGCCATGGTCATACCAGCAGCCTGATCGGAAATACCAGGAATTACAAAGTCGTCAAAGTCTTCGTCTGGTGGTGGCTCCTCTCCATCGAAGGGATCCTCTGGTGCATCAAAGATTTCGTGGGTTTCAGGCACAAAGGCATCCAGCTCATCCTCTGAGGCAGAATCCTCTCCTGTGGGAGCGGAGTGGAAGTCAGCCTCATGAACAGGCCGAGTGGCAAAGTCCATGTCCACCTTCACTGGCTGGTCAGAGCCAAAATCGATGGCAGATCGGTCCTCTGGCTGGGAAGCTGTGATAGGAGCAGAATCATCAGCGGCAACGTCAAAGCCGTCAGCACTATCTGCGGAATCGGTACTATCGAAATCGGGTAGGTCAAAGCCACCAGCATTATCTGCAGAATCGGTGCTTCCAAAATCTGGTAAGTCGAAGCCACCAGCGTTATCTGCGGAGTCGGTGCTGTCAAAGTCTGGTACGTCAAAGCCACCAGCATTATCTGCGGAGTCGGTGCTGTCAAAGTCTGGTACGTCAAAGCCACCAGCGTTATCTGCAGAATCGGTGCTTCCAAAATCTGGTAAGTCGAAGCCACCAGCGTTATCTGCGGAAGCAGGACTATCGAAGTCTGGTACGTCAAAACCTCCAACACTATCTGTGGAATCAGCGCTGTCAAAGTCGGGTAAGTCAAAGCCACCAACATTATCTGTGGAATCGGTGCTTCCAAAATCTGGTAGGTCAAAGCCGCCAGCGTTATCTGCGGAATCGGTGCTGTCAAAGTCTGGTACGTCAAAGCCGCCAACACTATCTGTGGAAGCAGGACTATCGAAATCGGGTAAATCAAACCCACCAACACTATCTGCGGAGTCGGTGCTGTCAAAGTCTGGTACGTCAAAGCCACCAGCATTATCTGCAGAATCGGTGCTTCCAAAGTCTGGTACGTCAAAGCCACCTGCACTATCTGCGGAAGCAGGACTATCGAAATCGGGTAAATCAAAGCCACCTACGCTATCTGCGGAGTCGGTGCTGTCAAAGTCTGGTACGTCAAAGCCACCAGCGTTATCTGCAGAATCGGTGCTTCCAAAGTCGGGCAAGTCAAAGCCACCAGCGCTATCTGCGGAAACGGGACTATCGAAATCGGGTAAATCAAACCCACCAGCGTTATCTGCGGAAGCAGGGCTGTCAAAGTCGGGAAGGTCAAAACCACCAGCATTATCTGCGGAATCGGTGCTTCCAAAGTCGGGTAAATCAAAGCCACCTACGCTATCTGCGGAAGCAGGGCTATCGAAATCGGGTAAGTCAAAGCCGCCAGCGTCATCTGTGGAAGCAGGACTGTCAAAGTCGGGCAAGTCAAAACCACCAGCGTTATCTGCGGAAGCAGGACTGTCAAAGTCGGGCAAGTCAAAGCCACCAACGCCATCTGTGGAAGCAGGGCTATCGAAATCGGGTAAGTCGAAGCCGCCAGCGTTATCTGCGGAAGCAGGACTATCGAAATCGGGTAGGTCAAAGCCACCAACGCTATCTGCGGAGTCGGTGCTGTCAAAGTCGGGCAAGTCAAAGCCATCTACGGGTTCTGCAGAGTCAACAGCATCAAGTGCATCCAAGGTGGGAATCTCTGGGACAGAACTTGAAGAACCAGGATTGAGAATAGCGTCCAACTCTGGGAACTCGCTGAAATCCATTGCTGCTGCTGGTTCTGGGTTCAAGAGACTGTCTAACTCAGGGAAGCTTGAATAATCCACTGGGTCATTTTCGCTCACTGCAGCAGGAGCATCCACTGCTCCATCCTCTGAGTCATTAGAATTATTTGGAAGAGGCATTCCTAAAATAAAGTCATCTGAGTCGTCCTCTTCGGATATATCAACGGGAAAAGGAATGCGAACAACGGGCTCGCCCTTTTCCTCTCGAATTGTGAGTTCATTTCCTAAATTTGCTACATCTTCGCTGAACTGTTTCAGCTGCTCTAATCCCGGCATCTTATTGCTTATACCCCGCTGGAAAATTTGCGTTCATCATATCATCGGCTTTTTTATAGCTTCCCTTTAGTTTCCTGTTAAAGAAGGAAGCTATAAATTTTATGGAAAAAATCGATTTTGTAAAGCCTTCATGACTATAGTTTTCAAGTAGCATGCCGATATATATAAACGATTATGAAGAAATTTCTTACATTGCTTTTGTTGATTTCTGCCCTCCCCCTGTTGGCGCTGCCAGCACAGGCTCAGGAGTCAACATTGGATTCTTATACCTACAACAATCTCATTGCACGCATAGATAAGGTCAGTTCTCCCATCATGGTGGACGACTACATCATTTTCACTGCTGACAGCAAACCTCGTCACGTGGGTATTGCCTTTGACTTTGAAAATTTCAGAACCATTCATTCCTTCCAAAAGGTAAACACCACTGATGTGGACGGACAGGTGGTACAGTCTGTGTATTTTTACATTCTGGAAGTACCTAAGGGCTTGAAAAACGTATCCTATCGGCTGGTAATTGATGGCCTGTGGACCATAGACCCCACCAACCAGCATCAGATTTTTGATTCAAAGTCAAACTTGATTCTTTCCACCGTGGCGGTACAGCGACAAGAAATTCCCACCACCGAAACAGTGAAGAAAAACCTTGTACGCTTTGTGTACCAAGGACAATCAGGGCAGATTATCCGTTTGGGCGGAACCTTTACCAACTGGGATTCTTCCATCTACGTTATGCGGGAAACAGCGCCTGGACTGTATGAACTGGAGATTCCTCTGCCACGAGGAACCCACTACTATGCCTATTACGACGGAATGGCTTCCTTTGTGGACAAGACAAACCCAGATCGAGCCTACACTGCCGACGGACGCACTGCCTCCGTTATTACTATAAATTAAGTTATGTCACTGAACTGGAAGGAAATAGACTGTATTCTGGAAGAACTGGAGCTTGAAGGCTCCTTTATCCAGCAGATTGTGCAGCCTAGCTACGACACCATCGCCTTCCACACCTACAAGAACGGACAGTCAAAAACAATTCTCGTATGCCTTGCAGCAGGAGCATGCCGAATCCATCAAACCTGGGCGGCAGTACCCAAAAACAACAAGCCCCTACGTTTTATGGAATTCCTCAAAGCCCGAATCAAGGGAGCACGAATCAATTCCATTTGCCAGCTGGGGCAGGAACGAATCATTAAGCTAGAGCTTTCCCATTGCGGCCAAGAATTTCTGCTCTACATCAGATTGTGGAGCAATGCCGCCAACATGATTCTTACCGATACCAACCATTTGGTGCTGGACACCTTCTACCGCCGCCCCAAAAAAGATGAAGTTAGTGGCGGAATTTTTCAGGAGCCACGTCTTGAGCCAAAGTCCCAGGGAGATGCAGTAAAGGAATGGCAGGTTCGGAGTTTTGATCAGCTGCCTGACTGGGAGAATTTGAGCTTTAACCAAAAGGTGGAGCAGTGGTACGGAGAACATGCAGGCCAGCTTTCTCTGGAAGCATTACTGGAGCAAGCAGAAAAGTTTTACAACTCCCGCCACAGCAAGATGGAGGCCGCCCTTCACCGCTTGGAAAAAAAGCGGGATGAATTCCTTCAAAACCAGCAGTGGAAGCACTACGGCGACTTAATTCTCACCTATGGTCACCTTATTGATGGTAGCCAGGATTATTTGGAATGTGAGGACTACGAAAGTGGCGCCCGCATCAGAATCAAAATCGATCCAAAGAAAAACGCCCAAGAAAACGCTTCCTCCTATTACAACACCTACAAAAAAACTGTGTCCGGCCTTGCTGACTTGGAGCATGACATCCAACGGGCAAAAAAAGAATTGCTGGATTTGGAGGCCACCTACCAGCAGCTGTGCAGGGAACCAAATCCCCTGCGGCTCCAGCAAATGCTACGAAAGCAAACTACACCAAAGCAGCAGGTGGAAAAAAAACGCCCCGGCCTTTCCTACCAAGTGGAGGGCTGGACAATTTTGGTGGGACGTACCGCCGCAGAAAATGACGAGCTGTTGCGCCGCCACGTTAAGGGCTTGGACATGTGGTTTCACACCAGAGATTATGCTGGAGGCTACGTCTTTGTAAAAAATCGACCAGGAAAAACAATTCCCCTTTCTATCATGCTCTGTGCAGGCAATTTAGCAGTGTACCATTCCAAGGCCCGAAAGGCAGCCAAGGCTGACTTGTACTACACTCAAGTAAAGCATTTACGGCGGGCAAAGGACGGTCCTAAGGGCTTGGTGCTTCCCAGCCAAGAAAAAAACCTGTTGGTGCAGCTGGACAAGGAGATTTTACAAAAACTTGAAGCTGCAGCCACCAGCTAACTCATATTTTATTTGACAGGTAAAAAAGAAGGAACTATAGTAGATTCAGGAGGTTTGTATGTCCACCCTTTGTTACACCGATACCAGTGCCTTGTTCACCGATTTTTACGAGCTCACCATGGCTCAGGGATACTGGAAAAACCAGATGAACTACCCCGCCGTTTTTGACATGTTCTTCCGACGGCAACCCTTTAACGGTGGATTTTCCGTTTTTGCTGGTCTTCACACCTTGCTGGAAGCTCTAAAAACCTTTTCCTTCAGCCAGGAGGATATTGACTACCTCTCTAGCCTAAACATTTTTGAGCAGGACTTTTTGGACTACCTAAAAACCTTCCGTTTTTCTGGAGACTTGTATGCACAAGATGAAGGCTCCGTCGTCTTTCCCAACGAACCTTTGATTCGCATTCACGCTAATTTGATTGAAGCCCAAATTATCGAAGGACTGGTGCTGAATCATATCAATTTCCAGAGTTTGGTAGCCACCAAGACAGCCAGAGTGTGGCTTGCCTCTGGAAAGGGCCACATCATGGAATTTGGACTGCGACGAGCCCAAGGACCAGATGGTGCCATGAGTGCTTCTCGTGCAGCCTACATCGGTGGAGCGGCAGCTACCAGCAATGCCCTAGCAGGCAAGCTGTATAATATTCCTGTGCTGGGAACCATGGCCCATTCTTGGATCATGTCCTTTCCCACGGAGCTAGAAGCCTTTGAAAGCTATGCCCAGCTGTATCCCGAAAAATCCATTTTCCTTATCGACACCTACGACACCTTGAATTCAGGTATTAAAAATGCAGTTACCGTAGGAAAAAAGCTGGTAGACCAGGGCTATAACTTTGGTGTGCGCCTTGACTCTGGCGACATCCAATATCTTTCCAACAAGGTGCGAAAATATCTAGACAGGGAAGGACTGACTAATGCTACCATCTCCGTCTCCAACGAGCTTACGGAGGAAATTATTCAAACACTGGTTCAGCAAAAGGCTCCCATCAACAGCTGGGGTGTGGGTACCCACATGGTCACTGGTGGCAATGAATCCTCTTTTACGGGAGTGTACAAGCTAGCAGCCCGCTACTACCCCACCACCAACGCCATGGAGCCCACCATGAAGTTTTCCGACAATCCAGAAAAAACCACCAATCCTGGCATCAAGAACCTGTGGCGCCTCTACGACCAAGACGGTATGGCCAAGTGTGATATCCTTGCCCTTGATGATGAGGAAATTGTAGCCGGAAAGGAGCAGCGGTTCTATCATCCTTCAGGAGATTACCGCCAGTTTAGCTTTACTCCCGCTAAGGTGGAATCATTGCTTAAGCCACGAATCCTGCAGGGAGAGCTTGTGGACAAAGCGGTCACCAATCAGCAGGCCATTCAAGCTGCCAGAGCCACCATGCAGCAGCAGCTTCTTACCTTGGACGACACCTACAAGCGGATTCTCAATCCCCACATCTACAAGGTGTCCGTCACCAAGAATTTGCGCCAGCTGAAAATCAAGTTCATTGAGGAACGGATTAAATAATCTCCATGGAGCTCTTCCTAAACCTTGCAGCCATTCTCAACCTGCTGTTCGTGCTCTTTGTCTTGTTCTTTGAACGAAAAGAGGATTCACGGCGGTGGGCTTGGGTTTTGGTGCTGTATTTCCTGCCAGTGGTGGGAATTGTGCTGTACATTTTTTTAAGTGGCCATTTTTTCACCAAAACAAAGCAGCTCACTCGTATTTCCCATTTTTTTGACAGCCTCACCCGCAATTTCTTTCAAGAGCATAAGGATTCCCTTAAGATTTTTTATCAGGCCCTAGACAATCCCCTGCTGGAGGAATACAAGTCCCTTATCAAGATGAACCTGATGGGCAACAAAAGCATTCTCGCCATCACCACTTCCAGTAAAATTTATTGCTGGGGACAAGACCTGTTCAAGGATATGCTGCAGGACATGGAGGCCGCCACCCAAAGCATTTGCGTGGAATCCTTTATTATTCATGATGATGCCACTAGCCAAGCCTTTATGGATGTGCTGTGTCGCAAGGCCCAACAGGGAGTGGAGGTAAAGCTGCTCTATGACGATGTAGGCTCCTTCCTTACTCCCAAGCACTTTTTTCACCGCCTTACCAAGGCTGGCGGACAGGTTCAAGCCTTTTTTCCCGTAAAATGGCGGCTTCCCCTTTCCATCAATTTTAGGAACCATCGCAAAATCACAGTGATTGACGGAAAAATCGGCTACATGGGTGGTGTGAACATTGGAGATGAATACGCAAATTGCAGCGGTGAAAAAGCTCCTTTGTGGCGAGATACCCACATTAGGCTTACTGGAACAGTGGTTATGGAGCTGCACGCCACCTTTTTGGTGGACTGGTTCACCATGCCAGCCTGGCACACCCGCCTTAAAAACCATCAAGACCTTGCCCAGCATTTTTCCTTGGAAACTATCCAGCTGCTTCAGCAACAGCTTTCCGCTGCAAAAAAAGCAATTACCGAACATAAATTCAAGCCAGAAGGAATCCCCACTCAAATCCTTACTGCCGGCCCAGACAATCTTCGCCCCACGGAAATACAGGATGCCCTTATCCGCATGATTATGGAGGCAAAGCACTACGTCTACATCCAGACGCCCTACTTTACTCCAAACCAAGAGATCTACAAGGCATTAAAGCTTGCAGCCCTTTCTGGTGTTGATGTACGGATTATGGTGCCAGACCAGTGGGATAAATTCTACGTGCGGGAAGCAGCCTTCCAATTCATCCGAGAGCTACTGGATTTTGGCATTTCCTTCTACCACTACCAAGGCTTTATCCACGCAAAAACCCTGGTGGCCGACGACAAGATTTGTACCATTGGCTCCACCAACATGGATATCAGAAGCTTTGACCTACACTTTGAGGTAAATGCCATCTTCTACGACCAGAACCTTGCCAGCCAATACCGACACATCTTTGAAAAAGACATGGGAAATAGCCGCAAAGCAAGCTCCCAGTGGTTCCGTTCCAAGCCTGTAGCCCGTCGTCTGCTGTGGCCATTATTCAAAATGTTTTCCCCCTTGATGTAAGCCTTGTTTTCCGTTCCCTTCTGTCATCAATTTTGGGCATAAAAAAAGAGCTGCTATACAGCAGCCCTCTTCCATTTAATCAGCATGAAAACCTTCCCTCTCAATCTGATAGCTTACAAGCTACCCATTGGCAAGGACGCAACAAAAAAATTATACCTTCTTTGTTACGTAACCACTTCTCAAGCAGCGGGTGCACATCTTGATAGTCATGGTGGTTCCACCGATCTCAGTCTTTACCTCAACAAGGTTTGGCTTCCAAGTACGGCGTGTATGATTATATGACTTACTCACTTTATTACCGCTCAGAGAACCCTTTCCGCAAATTTCGCATCTTCTGGACATAATAAACCTGCCTATAAAATATCTGAAGCAACATAGTAACAAAAAAAGGCGATAATGTCAAACCATTACCGCCTTTCAAACCACATTTCCTTACGTTATTTTGCAGCGAAAACCAACAATGTGGTTCCATCCTTACCAATCAAACGCAGCTCGTTTCCAGACCATACGTAATTGGCAGTCTTGTGCAAAAGGTTGGTGTACACCTGCTCAAGGATAGCAGCCTCTCCAGAAGGAGCAGCCATTCGAGTTGTACCAATATCCTGGAAGGAAATTGCTCGCAGAGTATAATCCACGGTGTAATCACCTACGATGAAATTGCTTCCAGAAAATCCGCTAATGTCCATCTTGTTTCCAAAGGAAAGCTCAGGCACATTTTTAGACTGGTTAACAGAGCGAACACCAGTTCCATCAAAGTAGGCAATCAGCTTCCACTGGCTACCATCAAACTTGAATTTGTTGAACAACAAGGCAGTCTCTCCACTGGACTTGGCAATCTCCATACCCTGACCATCAGCAGAGATACCAAACATATCGGCATCAGTCAAGGTTTCAAGGTACAGTCGCTCAAACTCCTCCAAAGGAATAGGGCCTGCCATCTGGGTCAACCAGAAGGGACCACCAGAATACATGTTTCCCTCGATGGTAACAGGTCCACCATAGTTATTTACGCCAGCAACACCGGCAACATCATAGCTATAGGAGCCCATCTCTGGAACAGTGGCTGAAAAAGTAACAGTTACTCCCTCAGGAATAATCAACTCAGTTCCATTTCGCAGGACAGAGGTAAGTCTCCAGTCTCCTGCAATCCCCGCCTCATCAGTGGCAACAGTTCCCTTAGATGAAGCACAACCTGTAAACATCATGCCTCCTACCAATAAAACCACTACAAAACAAAAAAAACAACTTCGTAACTTACTCATACGTCTCACTCCTATAAAAGTTTACCATGGTTTTCTACTTCTCAGTATACGTCATAAAATGAAGTCATGCAACTGTGCAGTTGCCATGTAACGATGTTTGTGGTATCATGACGGAAGTTTTTTTAAATGAGGTTGTACTATGGATTCACATGAAATTACCATGGAAAAGATTGTAAGCCTTTGCAAGCGCCGAGGCTTTGTATTCCAATCATCTGAGATTTACGGCGGACAAGCAGGAGCTTGGGATTACGGCCCAATCGGTATTGAGCTGAAGAAGAATATACAGAATGCTTGGTGGAAGGAAATGACCCAGCTTCACGACAACATTGTGGGTCTTGATGCTGCCATTTTGATGCACCCCCGTGTTTGGGAGGCTTCTGGCCACGTAGCAAACTTCTCCGATCCCTTGGTAGACTGCAAGCAGTGTAAGATGCGTTATCGTGCCGACACCATGGATCAGGATGCCTTGGCTGCCAAAAAATGTCCCAGCTGTGGCGGAGAGCTTACTGAGCCTCGTGCCTTCAACCTCATGTTTAAAACCCACATCGGGCCTGCTGAAGACACCGCAAGCATTGTATACCTGCGTCCAGAAACAGCCCAGGGTATTTATGTTAACTACAAGAATATCGTTCAGTCTAACCGCATGAAGGTTCCCTTCGGAATCGCTCAGGTAGGAAAGGCCTTCCGTAACGAAATTGTTACCAAGAACTTTATCTTCCGTACCTGCGAATTTGAGCAGATGGAAATGCAGTTCTTTGTAAAGCCTGGTGAGGACGACAAGTGGTTCCAGTACTGGAGAGACCAGCGATGGAGCTTCTACAAGAAGTACGGTATCCGCATGGAAAAACTGCGCTGGTACCACCACGAAAAGCTGGCTCACTATGCCAAGGATGCCTACGACATTGAATACGAATTCCCCATGGGCTTCCAGGAGCTGGAGGGAATCCACAATAGAACAAACTTTGACTTGACCCAGCACACCGAATATGCTGGTAAGGACTTGCAGTACATCGACCAGGACAACGGTGCAGAACGATATATTCCTTATATCATCGAAACCTCCGCTGGTCTTACCCGCAACCTGCTGATGTTCCTGTGCGACGCCTACGAAGAGCAGAATGTGGCAAAGGAAGGAGAGCCAGAGGATTACAGAACTGTCCTCCACTTCCACCCAAAAATCGCTCCTATCACCGTTGCAGTGCTACCCTTGATGAAGAAGGACGGCTTGGCAGAGCTAGCTAAGGAAATCCAGAACGAGCTGAAGGAAGACTTTGTAACTGACTACGACCAGTCTGGAACCATCGGAAAGCGCTACCGCCGTCAGGACGAGGTAGGAACCCCCTTCTGTATCACCGTTGACCACGATACCAAGGAAGATGGTACTGTAACCATCCGTTTCCGTGACTCCATGGAGCAGGTACGTGTAAGCCGCAGTGAGCTTGTTCAGCGTCTCCGTGACGAAATCAAGAACTATCAGAGTCCTTCACGGGAGCCACGGTCCTAATCTATGGAATACGTGGTTCTCGGACGAGCCAACCTATTGATAAGCCGTATCGCCCTCGGTGCATACGGCTTGCAATATGTGGAAAGCGATGAAGCTGCTGCAGAACTCATTACTATGGCATATCAGGGTGGTATCAATTTCTTTGATACTGCCCGCCATAAACCCCTTAGCGAAACACGCTTGGGCATGGCAGTTCAGTCAATCCAACGACAACACATCATTCTCGCCACCAAGTCCACCGCTACAGACGGTGAGAGCCTTGAAGCCGACATAGAAGCCAGCCTTGATGCCATGCAGTGCGACTACATCGACTTATACCAAATCGAAAACCACGAATTTGTTCCTACAGAAAAAAGTTCAGACAACTTGTACAATGTTTTAAAAAAGTATCAGGAAAAGGGAAAGATTAAACATATTGGCTTTGTTACCGAAACTCCAGAGTTAGCTCAAATTGCAGTAGACAGCGATTTATACGAAACCCTGCAGCTTCCTTTAAATGTTTTAACACCAGAATTAAATGTTGAGATTGCAAAAACCTGCGAGCAGCGGGATATAGGCTTCATTGCAATGCAGCCCCTTTGTGGTGGTGTATTCCGGAACATTCCCCTAGCCTATGGATTTTTGCGTCAATATGAAAATGTCATTCCTTTGTGGGGAACACGGCTACCAGAGGAATTACAGCAGATTTTGTACTTTGAAAGCCATCCACCAGTAATTGACCAAAAATTCCTAGAAGAAACCCAGCACAATCGGATGCTGTTCTCTTAAATCATTACAGAGTCTTGGCAACCGCTACGATATCGGCCTGCTCCTGCTTGTTCAGTACACGAATAATCCGCAAACCAGAATCGCTTGTTTTGATGGTAACAAGATTTCCATCCTCATCTCGCTCACCAACCAGCTGCACAATGGGACACTTAGGGTTTTCTGGATTCACGTCTGACACACGACCAATCTTTCCGTTGGACAAGAATACGTAAGAACCCACAGGAAACAGAGAAAGGCTGTACAACAGCGCCTTGATAACAAGCTCGTCGTACTGCTTTGTCTGGTTCTTTAACAGTTCTACCATGGCCTCAAATGAGCTTGCAGCCTCTTTGTAGGTTCTGTGAGCAGTAATGGCTTCAAAAGAACAAACTACAGCAATAATCTTTGCGTACAAGGAAATCTTGTCACGGCTAATGTGACGAGGATAACCAGTTCCATCCTCCTTTTCGTGGTGCTCCAGCACAGCAAGACAAATGCTGAGGGGAACATCCATTTCCTTGAGAATGGTGTAAGAAATGATGGGATGGGTATTTAGCAGATTCTTTTCTACTGGAGAAAGCTGCCGTCGAGACAGATACAGCTGACTGGGCAAACGAATCATTCCAATTTCGTGGAGGATACATGCTGTTGCCAACTCCGTCATCTTGGGAACAGTCATGTGGAGCTGAAGCCCCACGGTAATAGCCAAAACTGCAGAACGAAGGGAATGGGCAATCAAGAAATTCTTTGGTTCCTTGTCGCAACTAGGATGCACCTGCAAAACATAGCGCCGATTTGCCTTTACGAAAATACATAGCTCCTTAGCCTTTTGGGACAGAAGCTCCATATCAATAGTTTTGTGGGTAGCATAGCGAGTATATAAGTCAAAAACAAAGGTCCAAAATTCGTTATACACATTTTGGACAACATTCATTCGATTGGTGTCATCAGAAATATGGGAAAAATCATAACGACTTTCTATGTCAGAAGAACTTGCTGGAGACATTGTATCAGCAACAGACACTAGCTCCTTTATGCCCATATCCTCCATGGAAACCTCTTCAATGGAGGTGGACAAGGCAGGGGATACTTTTACTGCATTGGAAGTAACCATTTTCTTTTTTTCCATCAATGCTTGATCAGATGCAGAAAAACTTCCGTTGGAATATACTTCGGTAAATTGCCAATCCTTTAAGGCCTGAATTGTACCTTTGGAAAGGGCACTTCCACGAGTCAGGAGGAGAAAAGTATTATCGAGAAATAGGTCGTCCGTAAAGCGGTTATTTTCTTTTAGTTCCAAAACTTTAAACGAATTCATGCCTTCACCTTTGAATAAAATACTCCTTTTTATTGTATCGGAAAGAAAATATAAATTCTACATCGGAAAGCATAAAAAATGGCTTGCAGCACAAAACTACAAGCCAAATCAAGACAAAATACAGTAGACTAACGCTTACGGCGTCTGGATGTCGATACCGCCGTACAGGCCCTCCCACCGTACAATTAATATATCGGAGAGGTGATTTTGAACTTTAGAAAAACTTGAAAATCTTTGAAAAAAAATAGTACACTCTATCCATGCACATTCAGGAAGAAAAGGCGATTTTACGAAAAACCATGAAACAAAGGCTTGCCTCCCATCAGCAATTCCCAAAGAGCAAACAACAGGAGGCTGCTTCGCTGGATCCCATGCAACAGCAGGAAATATTAGCCATACAGCTGCTGTTCCAAGAGCCACAATACCAGCACGCAGATTCTATTCTCGCCTACGCAGCCTTACCAGGAGAATTGTCTGTGGATCAGCTGATTCAACAGGCTCTGGATGAAGGGAAAAAGGTCTTTTTGCCAAAATCCTATCCTGACAACTGCTCCATGGAATTTTATCAGTTAGAAAATCACCTTCCCTACACCCAGCAAGTGGTTTGTGGAAGCTACGGCATTCGAGAGCCGCTTTCTAGCCGAGAAAAATACCACAAGTCCGAAAAAGCTTTGGTGCTTGTTCCAGGACTTGCCTTTACCAGAACTGGGCAGCGGCTCGGTCGAGGAAAGGGCTTTTACGACCGATTTTTGGCTCGTCTTTCTGCAGATGATTGCTACTTTATGGGAGTGTGCCATCAATGGCAAATTGTGGAACGAATTCCTACCGAAGCAACAGACATACAGCTTGATTTTCTTTTGACCCCACAGGAGCTGATTTCCTGCAAAAAATAAATGCATGGAGAAAAAATTTTTGAAAAAAATTATTTTTTCTTTTTCATTCTCTTGACATTTTTTTTAGATTCATATATTATAATTCACGTGTTCAGCAATGAACGAGCTCCCTTAGCTCAGTTGGTAGAGCAATGGACTGTTAATCCATGTGTCGCTGGTTCAAGCCCAGCAGGGGGCGCTTAGGCAACCGTAAAAGGTTGCCTTTTTTTTATCCTGATAATTTTCATCCTTACCTTAAAAACCTAAAATCCCTGTGCAAAGAATACACCTCGATTGTAAAAAAAAACTGAGGGTGCTATACTCCTGCTGTTATGGAAAAGAAAGACTACAAGATTTCAGATTTGGTGGAGCTTTTTTTCGTTTTCTTCAAAATCGGTGCTGTTACCTTTGGTGGTGGCTACGCCATGCTTCCTATGCTGGAGCGAGAATTGGCAGACAAACGAAATTGGACTACCAAGGAAAACATGCTGGACTATTATGCCATTGGCCAGTCCACTCCCGGTATCATTGCGGTAAATGTGGCCACCTTCATCGGCTTTAACAAGGCCGGTCTCCTTGGAGCCACCATTGCCACCGCAGGAATCGTAACCCCCTCCATTATTATCATCAGCTTGATTGCCGGCTGTATCAGCAATTTTTCCCAGATTCAGTGGGTACAAAAGGCTTTGGCGGGAATCAATGTAGCGGTGGCAGCCCTGTTAACCAAGTCCGTGTGGGATTTTAGCAAGAAAGCCGTTAAAAATCTTTGGGGCCTTTTGCTGCTTTTGGGAGCCTTTGCTTCCATGTACTTCTTTGGAGTAGAATCCATTGTAGTAATCCTGGTAAGTGCCGCCTTGGGAATTTGTGCTTCCTTCTTGACTGCAAAGAAAAAGGCTCAGGAAAACAAGGAGGCTGAATCATGACATTGCTGCAATTAATGTTCACATTCTTTTACGTAGGACTTTTTACCATTGGCGGCGGCTTGGTGGCCATTACTCTGATGTACGGCCCCATTGTGGAAGGAGGCCTTATTACCTCGGAGCAATTCTATAACATGGTAGCTATCTCTGAATCCACCCCTGGCCCCATCGGTATAAACATGGCCACCTACATTGGCTACGAGCTCTATGGTGTGGCAGGTGGTATTGCAACTACCGTGGCCACGGTGCTGCCCTCTCTCATTATCATTACCATCATCGCAAAATACTTCAATCGGTTCCAGGACAAGCCTTTAGTAAAGGCAGCCTTCACCGGCTTGCGTCCAGCCACCAGCGGCATGGTTTTGGTGGCAGCAGTCCAGGTTTTTATCATTGCCATCCTGAATATTCCAGCCTTCCAAGAAACTGGATCTGTAGCTCAGCTGGTGGCCCTGCCACAGGCAATTTTTTACTTAGTGGCTTGCATTCTGCTGTTCAAGACAAAGCTCAGTCCCATTATTATGGTGGTGGCAGGAGCGATTTTTGGTGTGTTGGTTCTATAATTTCTTTAAAAAATAAACCTGCATCTTTCCCAACAAGCGGAGGAAGATGCAGGTTCACGTTCCGACCTATTTTCTAAACTATTTTTTTAACAGTTCAGAGGCAGTGGTAACAATTCCAGCCAAGCCTTGTAAATCTGAAGGTATGATAATCTTGGTGGATTGTCCGTCGGCAACCTTTTCCAGTGCTTCCAAGCTGCGGAGGCGGATAAGGCCCTCATCTGGCCGCACAGCCTTAATTCGCTCCAAGCCTTCTGCAGTGGCTGTTTGCAGGGCTAGGATAGCCTGAGCTTCACCTTCTGCCTTGCGGATAGCAGCTTCTTTTTCTGCCTCCGCCTCAAGAATCATGGCAGCCTTCTTTCCTTCTGCCACAAGGATTGCAGACTGCTTCTGTCCCTCAGCAATGAGGATTGACTCACGACGCTCTCGTTCAGCCCGCATCTGCTTTTCCATGGCTTCCTGAATGGTTTCTGGAGGAATGATATTCTTCACCTCCACTCGGTTTACCTTAATGCCCCAAGGGTCTGTAGCCTCGTCCAAAATGCTTCTCATGCGGGTGTTGATAACGTCACGGCTAGTAAGGGTGCCATCCAGCTCCAGCTCACCGATAATATTACGCAAGGTGGTGGCAGAAAGGTTTTCGATGGCGTTCATGGGATTTTCCACACCATAGGTATAGAGCTTGGGATCTGTAATCTGGAAATAGATGACAGTATCAATCATCATGGTAACATTGTCCTTGGTGATTACTGGCTGAGGCTGAAAATCCAGCACCCGCTCCTTCAAGGAAACCTTGTTCACAATGCGGTCAATAAGGGGCACCTTCACGTGGATTCCAACGCTCCAAGTGGTCAGGTAGCCACCAAGCCGCTCGATAATAAAGGCCTGGGACTGGGGAACAATCCTGATATTCTTGATGATGATGGCCAGCAAGAACACAATCAAGGTAATAATAATGGGTAAAAACATATTTTCCTCCTAAAAAATTCACGTAAAAGTTATTGTGTGGATACTCCACTACTCTTCTTCTAAAACGACTTTCCCTACAACCAGGGTAACACCTTCTATACGCTCCACCCTGCAGGTAGCATTCTTGGCAATGGCGCCTCCGTCAACAGAACGAGCAGACCATTCCATACCATGAAGCTTTACCAAGCCCTTTTCAAACTCCGTAATATCCTTAATAACCAAAGCCTTTTCTCCAATCAGGGAATCGGTATTTGTCTTTTCACGGCCCACCTTTAGCTTTTTTACCGCCACAGGACGAGTAAAAATCAACAGTACCGAAGAAATTATCAGGAACAGGAGAATCTGCCAAAGAAAAGGAATGGGAAGCGGTGACAAAAACAGCATCACCAAGGCTCCCAATGCAAACCAGATAGTAGCCAGTCCAAAGGTGGCCACCTCTATGGCAGTAAACAAGATTACAAGAAAGAGCCAAAACCAGGGTAAATATTCCATTACTATATTCATGAAATTATTATACGCCCAGAGGCTTCTTTTGTCATTAAAAAATTTATACTTGCAAAATTAGAAATTTCAATATATTATGGAGAAATACAAGTTTTTGTGCGAGGAGTCGTATGATGAAGAAAATATTTTTGTTAACATTGTCAGCAGCCTTGCTTTTTGCTTCCTGCTCCAGTGCTCCCGAAGCAGAGCCACAGCAGGAGCAGGAGCCTGTAGTCCAGACTGTTGTAGAGGAAACAAAACAGGTACAAGAGGTGGTAACTCAGGTTGTGGAGGAAACAATTCCACAGGAGCAAGAAAAAGTAGAGGAGATTTTGGAGGAAGTGTTCCAAAATCACAGTCAGACCTTGGTGCTTGAGGGTGCAAAGGAATACAAGGTTAAGTATGGTGATACCCTCTCTAAGATTGCAAAGAATTTTTATGGAAAGGATAAGGGGTACTATTTCCCCATCATTATGTTGGCTTCCGCAGATACCGTTCAAGATCCCGACACCATTGAGCCTGGAATGGTGCTTACTATTCCTGACTTGAACAAAAACCTGAAGGAAACAGCCGTACAGCCAAAGCTGAAGGAATTCTTTACAGAGATTGCAGATGTGTACAAGACCAAGAAAACTGCATCTGCTGCTACCATCCGCAGAGAATTGCAGAAGATTGCACAGTCTCTCTAAATAAGAATTGGTACAATACTGCCACTGGTGAATCAAATCACTGGTGGCATTTTTTTTGCAACTACAGATACAAATAATGGAGATTTAATGCCATCTTGACCCAAAAGCAATACTGTCGTATATTTAAGTGTTATGTCAGAATCAAAAGATAAAACAAAGAGTGGCGGTTTTTTCCAGAGGCTTTTAGATAGCTTCATCAAAAACAGCGATCCTGAGCTGGAAAAAAAGCGTTTAATGAAGCTCATTGCAAAGGAACTTTCAAAGACAAAGTACAAGTTCTATAAATACAGTACTGACGAGGTACTTCCTGCCTTTGCAAAGACCTTTTTTACCATCTACAAGACCGTCTCTCCTGGAAAGATTTATTTTCAGGCCAACATGAATCCACAGCTCTATCAGCGGATGGTTATTACCACCATGATGACAGACAAGCATCTTGACCTTGTGGAGCAGCTTTCCGAGGAAAGCATTCTTTCTGAGGCTAAGAACGTTTCCTTGAACCAGCTTAAAATTCAGGTAAAAGAAAAATGCGAGACCTTGTTCACCTATTTTGATGCTAACATGATTAACCGCATTGATACCATGTATTCTCAGCTGATGCTTTTTAAATCCTTCTGTGAATACGACTACTTTTTCATGCTGAAAAAGTTCGATTCCTCCCTGCGGGAAAATGATTTTTCCGTAACACCTCAGTTTGAGGCCATTACGGGCCGCTATATTGTTGATGACCTGCAGGATTTCCTTTCTATTGCCTACAGCATTGCACAGTACGATAACTGGAACGACTTGTTTACTCTGCTGAAGAAAATCAAGGACGTGGAGCCTGTAACAAAGAGCACCTGGAACAGGCTGGTAAACAGAATGCAGGACATGCAGCATAGCCGTGTCTTTGAGATGATGATTCAGCTTATTCAGCAGAATCCAGGCTATGTAACCAAGCCAGGAAAGGGCATTGAGCATATTACCGAAAAATACATCGATGCCATTCGACAGGAAGCAGAAAAGACTCTGTCCCGCATTCAGATTGAGCAAAAATCCTCCAAGATTGACTCCTTGGTGAACTCCATCTTTGGAACCACCACCATTGTCCGCATGAAAAACTACACGGAGGAACAAAGCGCTGTCTTTGAGCGACGAAATATTGGTTCCTTTAGCTACCAGCAGCCCATGAACTACATGAAGGCCTTCCTGTTGGACTACATCAAGAAGGACGTGCGGGAATTGGCAGACTTGATTCTGGTACGAGGAAAATGGTCCACCTCTAGCCTTTCCACTCCCATGTCCGAGGCTTATCACCAGACACTGGAGCTGTCCAACAAGATTGTGGAATTTGATGAAACCTTGGCAGACGGTAGCGTTATCAACAGCAAGCTCAAAACTCTGCTGACACGCTGCGAGCGGGACAAGGAGGCCATGAATATTATCCGCACCATATTGAAGGATACAAACAGTGCCGCCCGTGACATCCTTGTGTCAGGAACCCAAGAAATCATTACCTTTGCTCGTAACCTTAAGACGGTGCTGGAGGATTATGCAAAGCCCCATCCAGAGCTTGTGATCAACTGGAAGGAGCTGGAGCATTTTGCCGACTACAATATCAAAAATCAGGCGGTGGCTATCTACAAAAAGCTCCATCTTTTTGTAACCCTAATGCAAAGCCTTCTGGCCAACAAAGAAATCTAAATCAACCTACCCCAGAGTTTTTCTGGGGTATTTTTTTGTCCAAATGATTTTCAACGATATGTACACATTTTTAATAACTGACAAAAAAAACAGGGTATTCCAGAACACTCTGGAATACCCCGCATTCAAGCACGAGAAGCTTGTGTAATTAGAAGGCCTTTACAACCTCGCCATTGGGATAGCGGCTGGCAATAAAGTCAAGGATTTCCTGGCTCTGGAGGGCCTTTACCAAGGCAACAACACGAGCATCAGTCTGGTTTCCGTCCTTTACGGAGATAATGTTTACGTAGGGGGAATCAGCACCCTCAACAAACAAACCGTCTACACTGGCAATAAGACCAGCAGGAATTGCATAGTTTCCGTTGATAACGGCTGCATCTACGTCAGCAAGGATACGAGGCATGGTGGCTGCTTCCAGCTCGGTGAACTTAAGGTTCTTGGGGTTTTCCACAATGTTGATAGGTGTGGCAGTGATTCCAGCAGCAGGATCCAGCTTGATAAGACCAGCAGACTGCAGCAACAGCAAAGCACGGCCCTCGTTGGTAGGATCGTTAGGAATGGCAACAGTAGCACCGTTACCAAGGCTTTCCAAGGACTTAATCTTCTTGGAATACAAAGCCATGGGCTCAATGTGAATTCCACCAGCGTTTACCAAGTGATATCCACGCTCCTGATTGAAGGAGTCCATGTAGGGCAGGTGCTGGAAGAAGTTAGCGTCAATCTGTCCGCTTTCCAGTGCCTCGTTGGGAGTTACGTAGTCAGTGAACTCCAGTACCTTCAAGGTGATTCCCTGAGCAGCCAAGTCATCTACCACCAGCTTGAGCATCTCAGCGTGAGGCTCTGGAGTGGCTCCTACAGTCAAAGTATTTGCGGCCTTATCCTTTCCACCACCTGCAAAGAGGCTGGCGGCAACCAACAAAACGATTAAAGCAGAAAAAATCTTCTTCATTTAATACATCTCCTAAAATATTTTCTCTAATCCTATTGAATTAGTATGAATTACTATATAACCAAAACTCACCAATAATGTCAAGCAATGAAGGTACTTGAAGGTTACAGTCCTAGTGAGTTACCGCTTTGCCATAAGTCTGGCACTAATGCGGGAACCAATGAGCTGAATCACCTCCACCATAATCAGGATGATGATAACGGCGGGAATCATAACCATGGGCTGGTTTCGCTGGTATCCGTAGCGAATGGCCAAATCTCCCAAGCCTCCACCACCAATGGCTCCCGACATGGCAGAATAACCGATGAGGTTAATGATGGTAAGAGTCACTCCAGATACCAGTGAGGGCAAGGCTTCTGGCAACAGCACCTTCAGGATAATCTGGGAATTAGTGGAGCCCATGGCTCTGGCAGCCTGCACCACGCCAGGGTCAACTTCCTTGAGGGCAGTTTCGATGATGCGGGCCACAAAGGGAGCTGCGGCAATGGACAGGGGAACGATGGTGGCTGCAGTTCCAATGCTGGTACCGATAATCAATCGGGACAGGGGGAAAAGCAGAATCATCAAAATCATAAAGGGAAAGGATCGCAGGGCATTTACAATGCGGGTGAGCACCTGATACAAGATGGGCTTAGGCATGATGCCGGTAACAGGGTCGGTAACACAGAGCAAGATTCCCAAGGGCAAGCCCAGCAGCACGGAAAACACCGTGGAGGAAAGCACCATCACCAGGGTTTGAAGGGTGGAAGGCCACACCAGCGTCATAATGGTAGAAAAATTCATACAAACTCCTATTTCAAATCGATTCAAAGAGAATTACGTTCGCAGCACTTTCGGTACAAACTTAAGCCTCTTCCACAATAACGCCCTGCTGCTGAAGAAAGGCCAAGGCAGCCTCCAATTCCTGTGGCTCACCGTGGATATCCACCAACAAGGTACCGATATCACGAGCCGTGGAACTGGCAACATCTTGCTGGGCAGCAATGTGCTGGATGCCGCCAGCTCGAATGTTGAACTCCACCTTGAAGTTTTGGGCCATACGACTGAGCACAGGCTCTCCAGTGAGCTGGTTGATAAAGCGAAGGATGTATTTTCCCCCTTCTGGTGACCAGCGAACAAGTCCTTCTGAATGCTCACAATTTCCAGAAGCAGCTGGTGCTGAAGAAGCACTTTCCTCTGGCATGACGCTGAGGTTTGCAAGAAAATCCTTGGTGACGGGAGACTGAGGATGAGAGAAAATCTGGGATACAGAGCCCTCCTCCACCACGGCACCACCGTCAAGGACGGCAACATAATCGCAGGCGTCACGAACAACCTCCATCTGGTGGGTAATCATCACCACCGTCAGCTGCATTTTTTTCTGAATCTCTCGAATCAGCGCCAAGATGGAGCGGGTTGTCTGAGGGTCCAGAGCACTGGTGGCCTCGTCGCAAAAGAGGATGTCAGGCTTGTTAGCCAAGGCTCGGGCAATAGCAATACGCTGCTTCTGGCCGCCGGAAAGCTGGCTAATGGGAGAATTGGCTCTGTCGGCAAGGCCCACCAATTCCAAAAGCTCTGCTACCCGCTCCTTGATGTGGCTTTTTGGTGTGCCGCAAATCTCCAAGGGATAGGCAATATTTTGGGCGGCAGTGCGGGAAGAAAAAAGGTTAAAGCTCTGGAAAATCATTCCAATACGACGGCGACGCTGAATCAGGGCCTCTCCCTTCAGATTGTCCACCTGCTGGTCATCGTACAGCACGGAGCCAGAGTCAGGTTCCTCCAAAAGGCTAATGAGGCGCACTAAGGTAGACTTTCCTGCCCCACTTTTACCGATAATGCCATAAATGCTGTTGGAGGGAATGGTGAGGCTTACATCCCGCACTGCATGGACAGCGTGACCAGCGGAATCGGCTGCATTCTTGGAGCCAGTTTTTCCACCGGGAACAGAATAGGTACGAACAAGATTTTTCAGAGTGATTTGCACAATGCACCGCCTTAAAATAGATTCGGAAATTATACTTTATAGAATGGAATAAATCAATGTAGGATACAGCAGGAAAAAAAACAGCCGGGAATGACAAGTACCCTTCAGGTGAAGTGCACTCCATGAACCCGGCCGCTTTTATGAAAAAGTAAAATTAGTATGTCTTACAGATAGGCTCGAAGGTGTCTACCTTCAAGGAAGCTCCACCAATGAGACCACCGTCAATATCGCTCTGTGCCAAAAGGGCTGCAGCGTTGCCAGCGTTCATGGAACCACCGTACTGGATAGTGGTGGCTTCGGCAACGTCTTTGCCAAACATATCTGCCAAAACTCCACGGGTGAACTTGTGGATGGCCTGGGCATCTTCTGGAGTAGCAGTCTTTCCTGTTCCAATGGCCCAAACAGGCTCGTAAGCGATGGTAACCTTCTTCATCTGCTCAGCAGTTACCTCAGCCAAGCCCTTGCGTGTCTGCTCTTCACAAACAGCCTCAGCCTTACCAGCTTCGCGCTCTTCCAAAAGCTCTCCAATGCAAAGCACTACATCCAAGCCTTCTGCCAGGGCAAGCTTTACCTTCTTGTTAATCATGGCATCATCTTCTTTGTAGATGTGGCGGCGCTCGGAGTGACCAAGAATTACAACCTGAACTCCCAAATCCTTCAGCATGGCAACAGAAACTTCTCCGGTATGAGCTCCGGAAACCTCTGTAGACATGTTCTGGGCTCCCAGCAGGATGTTTGTTCCCTTAACCACCTGAGAAACAGCGTCCAGATTAGTGAAGGAAGGAGCAATCATGTACTTGTTCTTTCCGTCCTTAAGGGCTTCTACCAATCCCTTGGCCAATTCAACGGCCTCGCCCTTAACCTTATTCATCTTCCAGTTACCAGCAATGTAGTATTGTCTCATGGCAAATCTCCTATTGGAACTAGTATACCTCTTTCTTTCACTTGTGGCAATGGAAAATTTTTCTCATTATTGCTTCAACACAGGATAGTTAACGCCCATCTCCCACATGGGGGAAGTCAGACCTGTATTTACAAGCTCCACTGCTTGTAGCTCCGTAAAGTAATCCTCATTGACAGAATTAACATTTGACTCGGTAAGTGTACCACCATTTGTTCCACCACAAACAGATAAACTACCTGTCTCACAGTAAGAGACATTAGTTATGAAACTTTCGATAATATTACCCTTACCATCATCCGTTTGATTGCCATTATATCCCACCAGAGCACCAGCATGGCCGAGAGCACCCGTAACCTTTCCTTTGTAGAGACTATTTTCGATAGTACAAACTTGTTGTCCACGCCATATCTGCCCAACAAGCCCCCCTCCATAGCCCGACGAGGTAATATCAGCATATACGGCACAATTTTCAATTCTCGACTCCTTGGCGTCTGATGTTCCCTTGATGCCTGATGTTCCACCAAAAAATCCTACCAAGCCCCCTGTTCCAATATGGTTGACAGCCTGCGTACTAGTATTTTCGTTGGTAATAGCCATTTCAGACATAACATTTTTTATTGTTCCAGCATATATACTACCAGCTACAGCACCGACAGAACCTGTGGTATTTACCTTGAGACTTCCCTTCAGCACGAGATTCTCTATAAGTCCGCCATTGGCGTTTGTAAACAATCCATAACTGCTGGTGTCATCAACCTTATCACTGTAATCCTCAGTAATGGTGATAGAGTGACCTTGACCATCAAAGTTGACTCCGAATCCATCGTAAATGTATATGGGTATCCAGGTTCCCTCTGGAACCACAATATCTGAGGTAAGCTTTACGTCAATACTTGAGCGAGAACCATTATTAGCTTGTATAGCAAGCCATTGTAAATGCTCCGCTGTAGAAAGCTCATAGCTTCCGTCAGTAGCCATGGTCGGTATACTTTGAGCTGCACTGGGAGGAAGTACTTCTTCTTGCCGTTTCTGCCACAAAGCGTAGAACGTCACATCCCCTGAGACAGTATAGGGAAAACTAACAGCCTGTCCCCCCTGACTGGTAGACCATCCAGCAAAGCTGTAGTCAGCGTCACTGTGAACAGGAGTTGGTAAATCCAGTTCAGTAATTACCGTTCCACCAGACTTATGAATTTGTCGCTCATCTTTAGAACCTCTTATACTACCGTCTGTGGGATTCACTGTAATGGTATAGGTAAAGACTCCAGAACCAATAGCCGACCCCACAACGCCTTCTCCATCTACAGCACGGATATTCACAGTAGAACCACTTACCAACTTGTAACGGTATATTTTATAAGTTTTTCCATCATCTCCTGTTAAAATAGGATTTCCTGGTACACTACATTCCTCAAAGCTTAAATCACGATAGTCACCAGAATCCACCTGTATTTGAAACTTTTCAGCATACTCTGGGTCAGAAACACCAGTATTGTATTGTGGCCAAGCCCAAAAAAGATAGCCATCCCTGTCATCACCTGTTCCAGATGTTGGCTCCCAGGAAGGGGTATTTTGATCTCCAGCCTTCATCTGAGGAGTTGCTCCAAGCCAGCTATATACGTTCCCATCTTTAGTTGTCGCAACTACAACCTCACGAACTGCTCTTGGAGGAGTGTTGTAGCGGAATGTAATATCTTGATAATTGGTAGCTACCGCCCCTGAATCACTGCGACTTGGTATAATTCTTACTGTAAAATCAGTATGCTCCAAGGCTCGGCTTAATTCACTGGCAACAGAAGAAATAGGGTGTATGAGCAATTCAAAGCCGGTACTACTGGATGAAACAATTTCAGTTCGGGGGCGAACCCAGTTTCCTGCATCCCCATATACTTGAACAGATTTCAACGCCTCATTTTCGCTTCCGACATGAGAACTACCAGGCAAGAGGTTCAATGTATAATTGTCAGGATTTGAAATAGTCACTGTAGTAGAAATGGTACCAGTGGTGGGAATGGTAATTTGACCAGAGGCATTCCTCTGACTTTCAGGGTGGGAAGTCCACTGAACATCTGCAACATTTACCGTTCCTGACCAATGCTCCATGTAGCCCTTCCAGTCATTCATCCACATATTGCATCCAGCGATGCCCAAAAGAAAAAGTATACCAGTGAGAATACAAAACACTTTTTTTGTCATGCTATCACCTAATCGCAACTTTCCATAATTCATACAACATTCCTTATCCATACGTACTGTATCGTATCATAGATTATCTTCATTGACTAGATTTAAGAATTAGAAAGAAAGAATTTTTAAAAATTGGGTACCATTAGCAGAATTACAGAAAAAATGGGAAAGCTTAACCTTTACTGACAACTTCATATTTTCTCGAGTAATGCACGACGAACATATTTGTCGTCAAGTGGTGGAGCTGATTCTTGGGGTGCGGATTGGAAAGATACGCTACCTTTCAGCACAAGATGAACATAAAACCGACCCAGATTCCATGCGAATCATTATGGATGTGTTTTTACGAGATGAGAATCGCATTATTAACGTAGAAGTTCAAACTGGTCACAAAAAGGAGCTACCTAAACGGAGTCGTTACTACCAAAGCGTGGCAGATGTGTCTACAACCTCAACAGGAACCAAGTATCGAGATCTACCAGAAAACATCCTCATCTTCATCTGTACCTTTGACCCTTTTGACAGGGATTTTCCCCGTTACACCTTCCAGTACATCTGTAACGAGGATAAACGACTCAAATTAAAAGACGGCTCTCTTCGCATCTTTTTAAACACCAAAGCTACAGAGCTCTCAGCCCTTGACCAGAAGTTACAAGCATTCTATCATTATTTGCAGGATGGTGTGGTGGAATCAGATCTGACTCAAACCATATCAGACAGCATCACCACACTGAAAAACAATTCCATTGAAAGGAGACATTACATGACACTGGCACTAAAGATGGCTGATATAGAATACGATGCATATGAAAATGGATTCGATCGAGGCCATGAAGCTGGTCTCCAAGCTGGTCTCCAACAAGGTCTTGAACAAGGAGCCCACCAAAACAAGTTGGAAACAGCTCGGAATCTCCTTGCAGAAGGTGTTGCGTCCCAGATAGTTGCTCGTTGTACTGGACTCCCGATGGAAACCATTCACCAGCTGATTCAAGAAGACTAAATCACAAACAAATTCACCACCATCACCAATACAAAATGGTAAGCCTTGAACTAACTGATAACTTTATTGTTTCAAAATTATATACTCGTTACTCCAAAAACTTGTTGTACTCCGCCAAGGCTTCCATAATTTTTTGGTACAAAATGCGGCTTTTTTCCAGACTTGCTCCACGTGGATTTGCCGAAAGCTCAGCCTGTTGATAGAGTTTTTCCAGCTGTTGTTGGCTGGGAAAGGCCAAGGCAGCACTTTCGTGATAGGGGCTGCTCCGAAGGGTTTGATCTATGGCGGCCAACTGAGAAATAATTCTGTTGTAGGCAGCTTCAAAGGATTCCCCCTCCTGCATCCCCAAGGCTTCTTGGCACAAAGCCACAGCCTTGCGAGCTGCCTTGTACAGCTGGAACAAGCCCTCCTGCAATTCACTGCGAAGCTGGCGAAAACGAGAAGCAAGGTCCTGTTGATTTTCTTTGAATTTACTTCTGGCCTTTTCCTGATGGACAAAAAACTCCTGTCGCTCCTGTACACGAGGAGACTCCTGCAAAAGTGCTTCCACAGGAAAGACTTGAATTCCAGGAATTGCCAAACTGTGAGGGCTTAGGGAAAAGGTTTGTACCTCTGGGTGGGCAGCCACCTTGCTTTCAAACCACCAAGCATAGAGCTCCATTCGCTGGTCCGTAATGACAGTTTCCCCCACATAGGATTTTTTTACAGAAATGTCGGCTGAAAAAAGGGCTGCCACTTGGCTTTGCTGACTGGGAATAAGTCGAGTAGAATTTTGGTGGGTCTTTTCCTCAAAGGTGCTACCATGGGCGTGGGTTCGCTTACCGGGAAAGGCCAAGTCCACCGCCGCCAAAAAGATGCGACGGCAGCCACAGAGCCGAGCCAAGCCCCAAGCACTGGTGGCCACAGAGCCTCCTGCACCAAGCTCTCCCTTGTCTAGTCCACGATTTGAAAAAAACTTGCCCACAGGATACAGGGAAGAACACAGCACCACCTCCTGACAGGGAAAGCGAAACACAGAAGGATAGGCTGCCACCTCGGTAATTAATACGGAAGAAAGGGACTCAAGTCCAGCAAGATGGCGAGCATTCCAGTATTGGGGGTCAGCCAGCACCACAAAGTCAGGCTCCACCCCAGCACGGAGGCAGGCTCGCAAAGCCGTATCCACCGCAATCAGCAGGCACCGCTCCTTTATTTCCTTCAAGTGGGGAAGAATCTCGTCTAAGGATGGCCCCGCACCCACCACACAGGCATCAAGGTTCCAGCCTGCGTTTTCGTAGCGCTTCACTCCGTCGCAGGAAGCCAAAGCCTCCAGATTACGACAGCTATTTCTGAGCCACAGCTGGCCAAATTTTGCCAAGGTACGGTTGTTGATGGCATCCTTATCAAGATTCCGCTGAATCAAGGTGTGCATTCCATCAAAATACTGCTGATTGTGGCTGGTATGGGCCTTGTTCCAGATAAGGTGACAGTGTTCAAGGCCAAAGCTTTCCAGCACTCCCAGCACTGACTGATGAGAGGCCCCCACCAGCAAGGCACATTTTTCCAGAGCAAAAACGCTCTCAAAGTCAAGGCTCCACAGGGCTGCAGCAAAGCACGCCACGTCAGGCTCCACCAGCACCAATCCTGCCACAGGATTTTTTCCCGCTAGCGCTTCAGGCTGCATTCCAGCAACAACTTGTGCTGCAAGCATTTCCTGAGCAAGGGCCACTACTCCGTAGCCCAAGCCAAAGCCCATGAACACCGGCACATGCTTTTTGCTTGCCTCCATTTCCTGCAACAGGGATTGAGCCAAACGCTGGCCCTCCTTTTGGGGGTCGTAGCGGGAATGCAGGGCCTGTCCACCAGCTGCTTCCCCAGTCCAGGCTTTTGTTTTGGCTTGCTTTAAGGTCCAACCACAGGGAAAGGCAATGCTTCCTGCAGCAGAAGCAGCGTCCACGGGAAGGGCAGCCTGTAACTCTGCTTCCATCATGGCATAGAGCTGGGGAAAACGCTGCTGTAACAGAGAAATATTTTTAATCCAGATAGAATTCAATGGTCATGCCCTCCGTCACTGGGGTTCCTGCTGGTGGATTTTGTGCCACCACGTAGCCGTCTCCCTTGATAACCACATTCAGCTTGTCGTGGGTCAGGAGTGCGGTGAGGCTACGCTTTGGAATGCCAGTGAAATCTGGCAAAACGTTTACGATTTCTGGCAGAGAACCCGCTGGCACGGAAATAAGGCCAGAGTGAGCAAGACTTGCAGCACTTTCACGGGAAAGTCCCATGTGGTCAATGATAACGTCTGCAGCCTCCGCCACCACAGGAGCAACAATTCGGCCTGCATAGGTTTCACCCTTGGCCTTGGTAATGACAATGTACAGGATAATCTGAGGATTTTCCGCAGGAAAAACAGCAATACAGTTGGAAATAAAGTCCGTTTCACTGTAGCCACCAGTGGTGGTGTCAATCATCTGGGCAGTTCCCGTCTTTACACCGATAGCAATATCTCCCAAGGCAGCTCGGTGACCTGTTCCCACCTGAGCAGTGGACTTCATGCACTCCAGAAGGTAGGCTGCAGTGGCATCACTAAAAACCTGCTGGCCAGCTTGAGGAGTGTGAACCAGTACATCATTGTTGTCTTGATCGGTAATTCGTGACACCACGGAAAGCTCCAAGGGGGTACCGTGATTTGTAAGAGCTGTGGCCGCTCGCACCATTTGCAGGGCAGACACACTGATTTCCTGTCCAATAGAAATGGTGGGCTTGGAGCGGCCAGACCACAGGCGGTCAGAAGGAGTTTTTACTAAGCCCGCTGTTTCTCCCGGCAGATTTACTCCCGTCCGAGAACCAAAGCCCAGCTCCTTCAATTTGTTGATAAAATATTCTGAGTTGATTCGAGCACTCATTTGTGCCAAAGCGTCGTTGCAGGAATACTGCAACGCTTGCTCCGCAGTAATGGCACCGTGGTGGTCAAGACAGGTAATACGCACCCGCTCTCCGTTGGCGGTACTGACATCGTAGCGACCGTCGCACACAAAGGTTTCATCACGAGAAATAAGGCCAGCGTCAAAAAAGGTTGCTACGGAAAACACCTTGAACACCGAGCCTGGCTCATAGGCAACTACGGCTGGCCTATCCTGACGCTGAGCTGGGGTGGAGGTACGGTACTGATTCAAATCCACCGAGGGCAGCGAAATATACGAAAGGATTTCCCCAGTCTTTCCGTCGGCAGCCACCATCATAACGCTTTCTGCCTGAGTTGATTCTATGGCATTTAGGGCGATTTTTTCCAATTTATATTGGAGATTTGCATCGATGGTAAGATACACGTTCTGACCGTCTCTACTTTCTGCCACATTTTGGCTAAAAACCGGAGCCAACTCCCGCTGCATGGAATACTCAATTCCAGCCAAGCCTTCTCCGTCGTCCCCCATAAAACCGATAAGCTGAGAAGCCAAGTCATGCTCAGGATACACACGGCCAGGAATCTTGTCGAATTTTAAGCCATTTAAATCGTTTATCTGGATAAGCTTTTTCAGGGTATCGTATTCTGTTTCATCCAGTCGCTTTTTCAGATAAAAAACTCGTGAAGCTCCTTGAATAGACTGGATGATTTGGCTTGCACTCATCTGCAAAGCTGGTGCCAGCACCATAGCAGTTTTTTCTACATCGTTTATTGCAGAAGGAGTGACAGACAAATGGTAGAAATTAGTGGAAACTGCCAGTGGCTTGCCGTTTCTGTCCACAATGGTTCCCCGGCCCCACTCCTGACTGAAAGAACTGCGTTCTGGTACCACCTTCATTGCAAGGGATCCATAGGTGATAATAATATACAATGCCACGAGGATTGCAAGGACAATAAAAATCGAAAATCGTTTGCGGGATATAAATTCATTCATTTACCAATTATCCTTCCCAACACATTTTTTACTGACACAAAGCCATAGTCCCTAGAATCAACGGACTCATCATAATTATCTCCCAAGGCAAGAATCATTCCGGCAGGAACCTGCTGATTATGCTTGAGCCTTTGATATTGGGCCTCTGTCAATGGAATGCTTTTTTCATTCACAGTAAGACTATAATCGAAATCATGGGAAAATTCTAGTCGGTCTCCAGCCACTGCCACGCAACGCTTTACCACCGCTCGGTTATTGTAAAAATACAGCACCACGTCCTCTCGTTCAGGCTCCTTCCATTGAATAACAAGCTGGTCTCCCAAAGGTTGCACCACCCCATAGGCGAGCTTGTTAATGAGAATTTGACTTCCGGAGGTAATGGTAGGCTCCATGGAAGAACCAGATACTCGCAGCAGGTCAAGACAAAAGAGCTTTATACCAACGCCCACCAGCACTCCCAGCACCACAAAAAATACGGGACTCAGTCGTTTCGGTGAAGATTTTGTGCCAGAGACTTTTTCAGTCTGTTTTTTTTCAGTTTCCATCTTTAATATTCTAATATGGCATTTATTTTATGTCGATAGAAGAAATATGGAAATTATCACCTACATGGACAACCGCAAGGTTAACTTTGGCTCCCAAACAAAATTTGCCCGTAAGCTCGAAGGCTCCCGCAAAAGACAAAATCACAAGCGCTTCGGATTTCCCTCCAAGGCTATCAACGCATACCGTTACGGAGCCTCAGCTTCTTCCATTGCATTGCAAGAAGGCTCAGCAGCCTTTGTGGAAAAAAGCTATGATATTTCCAAGAACATCCTGTGGTATCTCACCCATCGACTGTTTCGGATTTTGCTGCTGGTGGTGATGGCAGCTCTGGGCGTGGGGCTTACCCTTGGAACAAGAAATCTTTTTGGCTACCTTACCAGCATTGCCCGTCCTGTTGACCTGCCCTTTTTGCCTGCCCAGGAGCTAGAAATCCTAGATTCTGCTATGTCACGCTTTGCCTTTATGAGCGAAAACGAGGTAGATGCCAACGGAAACCTTCTGATTGATGGACAAAAAATCTCCTTGGCAGACATTAGCTTTAGCCAGCCGGTTACCTTCCAAACATACACCGTAAAAAGTGGAGATACCATTTCTGGCATTACCTATAAGTTTGGCCTTACTAATATTTCTACCCTCATTGCTGTTAACGACATTGGCAATGTACGCCAGCTCCGTTCTGGACAAAAGCTTAAAATTCCTTCCATGGACGGACTTTTGTACACCGTGGCCACCAACGATACTCTGGAAGGCCTTTCCACTCGCTACAAGGTGACGGTGGAGGACATCCTTGATGTAAATGATTTGGATTCAGTCACCCTGAACAAGGGACAGCAGCTGTTTATTCCCGGAGCCAAGATGGATGCCACCTCCTTGCAAAAGGCTATGGGAGAGCTGTTTATCTGGCCCCTCAGTGGTGGATACCGCATTTCATCCCGCTTTGGTCCTCGTCTTGATCCTTTTACTGGTGTTCCTTCCTCCCACACAGGAATTGACTTGGCCATTGTACAGGGAACTCCCATTAAGGCTGCCATGAGCGGAAAAATTGCAGTGGTGGGATATACCAATGTTTACGGAAATTATGTTATAATTGACCATGAAAACGGCTATCAAACCCTGTATGCCCACCTACAAAAGCCAGCTCCCGTAACTAAGGGACAGCGAGTGGCTCAGGGAACGAAAATCGGTTTGGTGGGAAATACTGGTTATTCCACAGGACCCCATCTGCACTTTACCGTTTACAAAAACGGAAAACTGATTGACCCAGAAACCGTTTTGAAGCGATAGGGATGGTGCCCACCAAGGCCCTTCCCTAAGGGAGGAGTTCATGCAATCTGTTGCGGTGTGCCTTGGTTGCCGGAGAACCATCAACAAAGAATACTTGTACTGTCCGTGGTGCGGTTTGGAAAAGACAGGAGACCATAGCTTGGAAGCCTTGGATTCCGTCTTTAACAAGCTAGAAATGCTCCAATATCAGGACAGAATGAAATATATTGAAAAGCTTGAGGCGGAGCTGGCGGATTTGGAAAAAGAGCTGGATAATCTTGCCTTAAGCACGGAGTTGCATTCATGAAAAAAACAGCAGTTATAGCAGCCTCATTTCTTCTGTTGGCTTCATCCCTGTTGCCAGCAGAAATCACTTTTTCTACCCCCTACATCAGCGAAAACAATGGGATTCTTTTTGAGGTAACCCACAACAAGCCTGGTGAACCCTCCTATCCCACCTTTTTTACCGCTCAAATCGAGGGTGATTTTACCACACCCCAGCAAATAACTACCTATCCTGAGCAGCTTTCATCCCTGCTGGGAGGTAAGGCCCTGCGGATAAAGAACCGCTACGGCACCACCCACTACAATGTGGAGACAGGAGCCTTGCTCCACGGCTTGGAGCAGGACGGAGAAATTATTCCCACAGAATCAGTGATTCCGGCAGCAGAGTCTGTGAGTCCCGATGGAAAGTGGGTCTGTTCTATCCAGCGCACAGGAACAGTCACTGGTAGCATTATTTTAAAGAATGCATCTGGCTATACCCAGGTGGAGCTGGTAGATTCCACGGAGCTGAGCTTTACCCAGGTGCCAGTGCGATGGTCTCCCGATAGCAAGTTTTTAATCTATGAAAAGCAGGGAAACCTGTACTTTACCGAGCCAGAATCCATGTTCAAGACAAACCAGGTGGCAGAGCATCTGCGCAAGGTGGGGCCTGGCACCATTAACTGCGTGGATTGGGCCTCTGACAAGAATCTGGTGTACATTACCAACGATTTGGTGTACCGCATTCCCATCTACGAAATGTATACTCGTGCTTTGTATTCAGACTTTGTGGGTATCGGTAGCATTGTAGGCCGCCTTCCCCACCCTTTCTCCCCCACAGACACCTTCAGCGTCAATGGAGATTGCACCGCCATGGTAATGGCTGGTCACCAGCGAACCATATCTTATTTTTCATTGCCTGGAAGTGCAAGCTTTGTACGTCAAATGTATACAGGAACTCAGGTTTCCTTGGTGGGAGCAACCCAAAACTGCCAATTTTTCTGGGATAGCTGGGGAAATCCTGTGCTGTGGTTCCAGTATCATACCGTGGGACATACCGACAGCCAAGTATATCGACTGGAAATTCATAGCGGACAGGTTCGGGCCACCGTGCTAGAGGTTCCAGAAAATGCCATGGAGCCCTTGCTTTCTCCCGACAAGATGAACGTTCTCTGCAGAACAGGGGAACAGCTGATTGTGTACTCCCTTCAAGACTGGCATCAGGTGGCTGTGTTGGATTGTACCAAGGTTATTGATTACGATTGGGGAAATAGCGACACGATTTTTATCGGAACACAAGAAGTGGTTTTGGAATGGAGCGTTCGGGCTACAAATCAAAAGAGTGTGCAGGTGCTTTTCCCTGTTTCTGCTTCAGCCTATAGCTGGAATGCCACCACAGGCCACCCCATTCTTCAGACACCTTGGGGTATTATGGAATACAACCAGGATGCAGGTAAATGGTCATATTCAGAGCTGGCGGTGCTGGACACCCCTAAAATCGGTAACAGCAAGTACCGAGTGTTCCTTGATGCCAGCCCCAACAAGAATTTTACCAACATGCCCTACCTTAGAACCTTAACTGGCTCTGCCACCACCAAGCCCTTCTACGAGCCTGCCACAAAAAAGCAGGAGAAGCGGCCCCAAGTGGCACTGGCCTTTGATGCTCTGGACAATGCAGATGGTTTGGCCACCATTCTTCATATTCTGGAAAAATACAATGTCCGTTCCACCTTCTTCATTAACGGAGAATTTATCCGCCGCTATCCTGCAGAAACAAGCCGCATCGTGGAGGCTGGACAGGAATGTGGCTCCATGTTCTATACCGCCTTGGATTTAACCTCCAACGAAGATTTTTTGGTGGACGTAAACTTTATCCGCCGAGGACTGGCACGAAACGAGGATGAATTCTACGATTTGACAGAAAAGGAATTGTCCGTTATCTGGCACACACCATTTTACAGCACTAACAAGGCGGTGCTAGAGGCTGGCTCCTTGGCTGGCTACACCTACGTAGACAGAAGCTTGGATCCTCTGGACACCGTAACCTTTGAACAGGCTGCAGTAAAGGATATTTCCACCTACAAAACCGCCCCCATGATTATTCAGCAAATCGTAAGCCAACTGGAAGATGGAATGGTTATTCCTGTGGCAGTGGGTGTAAGCGGCGGAAGTCGAAAGGATTTTCTGTACGATAAACTAGACTTGCTTTTGGTGGCAATTCTTGATGCAGGCTACGACATTGTAAGCGTCACCCAACTTTTGCAGGAGTAAGTATGGCAGGTAGCAGCTTTGGAAACCTTTTTAAAATTACCACCTTTGGAGAAAGCCACGGGGTGGGATTGGGAGTGGTAGTAGACGGATGTCCTGCTGGTATTTCCCTCGATGAAGCCATTATCCAGAAGGAATTGGACAGACGACGGCCTGGTCAGCACAACGGAGAGTTCAACGCAGCAGTAACAGCTAGAAAGGAGGCTGATGCTTGCCAGATTCTCAGCGGAGTCTTTGAAGGAAAGACAACTGGTACGCCCATTGCCATGGTGATTTACAACACCTCCCAGCATTCCAAGGACTACAACGCCCTGAAGGACACCTTTCGACCAGGCCACGCAGACTACACCTACACCCAAAAATACGGTGTGCGAGACCATCGTGGTGGAGGTCGCTCCTCTGGCAGAGAAACCGCCGCACGAGTGGCTGCAGGTGCAGTAGCCAAGGCATTTCTCTCATCCCGACTCCCCGCCCCTACTGTAACGGCCTTTACACTGAAGGCTGCAGGAGTGGCCTGTACCAAAATCGACCTTTCTGTAATTGAACAAAATCCCCTGCGGGCAGCAGACCTGGAGGCAGCTCAGGTCATGGCAGAACGAGTGGATCAGCTGCGTCGTCAGGGGGACAGTGCGGGAGGAATTATCCAATGCCGAATCACCGGAATTCCTGCAGGACTAGGAGAACCCATCTTTGATAAGCTGGATGCACAGCTGGCACAGGCGATGCTTTCCATTGGCGCGGTAAAGGGCATTGAATTTGGGGCGGGCTTTGCAGCGGCAGACATGACTGGTAGCACCATGAACGACAGCATGTACACCACCCAAACAGAAGACGGTACAAGCCAAGTAGCCTTTGCCACCAACAACGCTGGAGGCATTTTAGGTGGCATTTCCAACGGCAACGAAATTCTGTTTAACCTGGCTATAAAGCCTGTTCCCAGCATTTTTCTGGAGCAAAAAACTGTATGCCAAGAAGATGGCACCTATAAAGACACCAATCTTGCCATTCATGGTCGCCACGACGTGTGCCTGTGCCCCCGCATTGTACCAGTGGTGGAAGCTATGGCTTGGATAACCTTAGCTGATATGTATTTGGTGGATGGGAGAAGATAAAAAAAGGAGTATTCCGTGACGTGCACTTCCCCAAAATGTTTCACACCTTTGGGGTACACATCACCTTGGAATACTCCATTTTTATTTGCTCATTACATTCTGCTGTGATGTAATTATTGATAAAGCTTCAACGAAAGTGTTAAATAATTTCCTGCTTTGTTTGAATATTCGGCATTATCAATCCTGTAATAACCGTCTTTATTTCCCAAAGTGTGATGGGTATAACTAAAGGTATAGGTTAACCCCACGGTAATAGGAATATCCCAATATCTACAATCTAAAACAGCCCCTAAAGCAACAGAATTTATCCACTCATAAACTCCATCATGCAAAAAATCTTTCCAGTATAAATCACCTTCCTGTGCGTCTTGTAAATTACCACTGTAATTTAATGAATCACTAAATGAACTTCCATCAACTTTACCAGAACCAGAGGTTGCACCGTGTCTAACTAGAGTATAACTGGCATTTGTTGAAAGATACCATAATGGTTTTGCTTGTAATTGCAATTTAAATTCATCAGAATTTGGATTTAAAAAATATCCTAAAGGCTGTCCATGATTTATATAGGTTGTATCCATTGGTTTATCATACCAAGGAGTTTTTGTTAATGGATGAGTATACATATACGGTTCAATTTTCGTATATTGTAATGTAAGAACAGATGACCACCAAGGAAGAGGTGATTTTGCTCCAAGTTGAACTGCATACATATTTCTATCTTTGTTGAGAAAATGAGAGGTTTGAACATTTAATTCATCCATAAAAATGGATGTATAGATATGTGTAATACCAGGTATTGTAACACCCGTAAACAATCCTAACTGCATATTATCAAAATCTCCAATTTGATTTTGATACAAGAAGGCTAGCATAAAAGGATTCATATATCCAAGCTCAATTCTTTTTGGAAAGACAACAGAACCAGTTCCACCAAAATAAAAATATTTAAACCGTAACTCACCCCATAAAGCAGAATACATATTTTGGAATGTACTTGCAGTTTCTTTTAAGTTTCCGTTACTATCATACTCAAGTGTACCAGTAATAAAATTTGTTGAAAACCAAGGTATAGGATTTAATGCTGTTTCTATAGCAAGAAAAGGTCTGGCAGTTTCAGACAACATTAAATTTCCTGCACCATAGCCCCAATCTCTACGAGTCCTTGAAAACTTAACTTGAACCTTGCTATCAAAAGCAGAAAAAGCAAGTTCTGGTAACATTCTCAGTCCACCAGCTGGCAAATCGCTTATTGAAACATAATCGTAAAAATCACTTAAGATAAATTGAAATCCATCCCAAGATTTCAAATACGTATTAGGAGCAAAAGCCTGATTAGATAAATCCATCAAACTCCCAGCAATATTGAAGTTATAGGAAAAATAATCAGTAATATCACCTTTAATGTAGCCTGTAGCCCAATGTTCATGAGATAAATCAGGATTATTAAAGTTTACACTTGCCAGTGATTCCCAAGAAAAACCAGCTGTTACAGGAAGTTTAACATTTTCATCAAAACGATTTGTGTAATATCCTGTTTCATACCATTTTTTAGGCTCATTTTGAGCGAGTCTTTCGTAAGTTTTTTCAAAAACTACCCGTTCAGAATCTGATAATGTATCGCTTTCTAGTACTTTATCAAGATTATCGAGAACGAAAGATACTGTATACGGTTTTGCTGAAGGAAGTGTAGGCAAAATCCCTCTTAACGATGCATTTTCAAGCAAAAAATACGCATCATCTGTTAGCGGCACAGATAAATTCTGCTGAGCAAAAAGCCCAGCAGAACAAAACATGAGAGAAACAAAAATAAATTTCCGTAAAATATTCATGTTCTTATTTTAACGCTTTGAATAATTATTTTCAATCCAATTACTAGATTACAGTGTACCTGATAAAAGTTAGAAGAAACTAGAAACGGTGATGGAACTGGTACAAACTGAGTAAAAGCTGAACAGATAGACCTTGCTCTGAGTTGGACGACTACCAGAATCTCCATTATTTGGACAAAATCCCTTGCCTTTTTTGCAGGTTATATATAGATTAAAAAGAGAGGTTAGTTTTTTAACTAACAAAAGCCTACGTTAGCTTTATGTGGATATAACCGCAGGTTATATCACCTAAACCTAGGAGGATTTTATGCAGAATGTAGCTCGTACCCAGTTTATTATTGATGGGAACTATACCCGCAAGGGATTTGCCCACTTGGCAATGCATGGTGTTGAGGACAATTATTACATCATGGATTTTGTGGCCTTAGCAACCTATGTAGCTTCCGTGGTAGAGGCAGAAACTGGTTTACGCTGCGTGTATTGTGAAAAAAAAGTATACATGGGAACAAATGCTCAAACGGATTTGGGCAATCAGTCTTATTACCGTGCCTTAGATGAGGCAGGTTTTACTCGTTCCACATTCAACCTCCGTTGCCTTGACAGTAAAAGCCCCTACCCCACCCTGAAAGAAGAGGCTGTAGACACCACCATTGCCTTTGAGGTGGCCAAAACCTTTTACAGTAAGCCACGTGATGAACGATTCAATACCCTGGTGCTGTATGCTGGCGATGGGGATTTAGTTCCAGTAGTACAAGGTTTGCAGGCAGATGGGGTGAGAGTTTTTGTCATCTACTATGACTTTAAAACCGCTACCGCTACCACCCGAGCATCTCAGGCATTATTGGAAGCAGCAGATAAAGTTATCAGCATTTCCAGTTTGCTTGATGAGCGAGTGTCTAAGCAAATAAAGTCTATTTTCCGCCCTACAGAATTCCCTCATCTATCTATTACAGAGGCAATAAGTCTCTGGGCAGAATCTGAGCGGGAAGAAAAGGCTTCCAAACCAGACACCTTTGTCCTCACCCGAGAAATCCTAGAAGAGCAGATTGAAGAATGTCGTCAGGATGGTGAAGGCTGGGTACTCGGTGCCCAGTTGGGAAAACAGATAGAACAGGTGATGGGCTGCAAGCTTCCAGTAAAATTGCGACCAGAACTGGAAAAATATCCAACCGTATTTGAAACCAAGGACTCTCCTGCCTTCAGTGTTCGAATTCGAAAAGACACTGCCAATCAAAAACAGAGGCCTAAGGTTGTCATTATAAAAAAAAAGAAGGAGGAGGTCTAACATGAGGGGATAAGTCCGGGTAACCGGCCGAAAGCCACCGGAACAAGGGCAGGACCTAGGGGAAACGGTTATAGTATAGTTCTATACCCCTTCTTCTGTTGGAATACATAGTGTGCAGGGCAGTATACAGGCTATACGAGTCTCTGGAACCAGATTGAAATGGAGTTTACGATATGAAAAGCACATTCAATCACAACTTATTTAATAGTATAGGAGAAAACCTATGAACTTAAATAACTTATTAAACACAAATCCTGAATATAAGGAAGGGAATCTTCCCATTGCTCTCTATAAAAATAACATGCAGGCAAGTAAAGGAAATACTGAATCTTACTATGCTCGTGTTATTTCCAGAGGGACTTGTACCTTGGAAAATCTTGCAGATGACTTGGTGCTGGCAAAGAATGACTTTGGCTTGTCAACTTCTCAGTTGGTGGCCATAGCAAGGGCATTCAATGCGGCAAAGCTAGCAAGAATCAGCGAAGGCTTTACTGTGGACGATGGTGTTGCACGAACAAGTGCAAAGGTTGAAGGCTCATTCCTTTCCGAGAATGACACCTTTGATGCAGAGCGCCATACAGTGAGCCTTGCTATAAGTCCAGTGGCCAAGGCAAAGTCTCAGTTCTCTCAGCTACGGCCAGTAATCAGACAAGGAAATTCCAGCCATCCTACCATTATGGCTGTGTACGACTTGGAATCCATTGGAGGAGAAATCCTTTCCAAGGGTGGTTTCTTGGAGATAACAGGAACCAAGATTATGATTATTGGTGATCATGGAGATGTGGGGCTGTACTTTGAGAATCAAGATGAACCTGACAAAACAGTAAAACTTACTGCCGACAAATTGGGAACCAATACTTCTACTCGCATTGCCTGTGTGGTTCCCACTACCCTTGAGGCAGGAACCTACAAGGTGCGGGTAACAACTCAGTTCCTGACCTCTAAAACACAGAGAAAAGAACCACAAAGTTTTACCTTTAATACTATCTTTACTGTGGTATAAGGTAGACACTCCTTAAAAACCTAGCTGGCATTCCTTGGAATGCCAGTCTTTTTTATCACGTTTACTTACCTGAAAATTGCTGGCTTAGTTAACTTTAAAATCACTAGCTTATTATTTTAAAAATAGTAGTCGTTTCTTCCGAGAATTCTAGTCGTTCTTCTGGATGATAACGACTAGTAATTGTTTAAATAGTAGTCGTGTATCTTTGTGATAACGATTACTATTTTTTAAATTAACGACTAGTGATTTTTAAAATCACTGGCTTATTTCATCCAGATGAAACTAGTCGCTGGTATACTTTAGTATACAGTTACCTCGATAAGTTTGCTTTCGCAGGCTCTGTAACTGGGATTCTCCGTACGATTCAGATAAAAAATACAAAAATCGAAACTTTTTTCCCGCAAAAAAGACAAATTCTTGCAGTTTAAAGCGAATAATATATATGTACAGAATTTTTTTCAGGAGCTAAAATGAAGGAGACGCAATTCCAATTCAAAAAGTGGGAAGACCTAGACATAACCGATGATTTCATCTTTTCCCGCGTGATGCGGAACAAGAAGCTCTGTCGCACCTTGCTAGAAATGATTTTGAAGATCAAGATTGGCAACATCAAGTTTCTTACCAGCCAACATGCCCTCCAGATTGAACCTAACGCAAAAGGCATTATTATGGACGTATATTTAAAGGATGAAAAACGTGTCATTAACGTAGAAATGCAAGCCTCAAATAAAGGCAATCTTCCCCGACGTGCACGGTATTATCAAGCTGCAGCCGACATTGACACCACACCTAAAGGTTCAGAGTACAAGGACTTAAAAGAAAACTATGTAATTTTCATTTGTACCTTTGACCCTTTTCTTAAAGGGCAACCTTACTATACTTTCCAAAACATGTGCCTCGAACACAAAGAACCAATTTACCTAGAAGACGGAACCACCAAAATTTTCTTGAACACCACCTCCAAAGACCTCAGCAGCCTTGACGGTGAGTTACGCTTGTTCTATGATTATATCAAAGATAAAATTGCTCAAACAGATTTCACCAAAGAACTGGATGCCACAATTTTTCGTATGAAGCAAGAAAAGGAGGAGCGAAACATGTATCTCACTTATTCGTCTCGCATGATGGAACAACGACGTGATGGTTATGAAGAAGGTTTACATACAGGGTTAACCACTGGCAGAGAAGAAGGTATCTCCATCGGACTTGCAACTGGCCGAGAAGAGGGCATCTCCATCGGACTTGCAACTGGCCGAGAAGAGGGCATCTCCATCGGGCTGGAACGTGGAGCCTACCAAAAGGCTTTGGAGACGGCACGGAATCTCCTTTCCATGGGGCTTTCCCCAGAACAAGTAGCCCAAGGCACGAGCCTTCCGCTGGATGTAGTGATAAAGTTGATGGAAAATCCCGCTGACCTGTAGAGGGATATCCCCCAACCTTTGCTCCCAGGGGCTTGGAGGGTAGGAGCCCCTGAAAATCACTGGCTTAATTCATCCAGATGAAACTAGTCGCTGGTCTAGATTTGTATACAGTTTACCTTTAACAAATGATCTTAGCAATTCCATCACCGAACCCAACCCATAAGCTACAACTTGGAAAAATTTTACAAAAAAATCCAACAACTCTTGCCAAAAACGCATTTTTTTTCATTTCCAAGCCTATAATATATATGCAAGGAAAACGACTTGGAGGAAAAATGCTAACAGAAGCCGAACTGCAGAAAAAATGGGAAAACTTGACCTTTACTGACGATTTCATCTTTTCCCGCGTCATGCACGACGAGAATATTTGTCGTCAGGTAGTGGAGCTGATTCTTGGAGTACGGATTGGAAAGATACGCTATCTTTCAGCACAGGATGAGCACAAAACTGACCCAGATTCTATGCGAATCATCATGGATGTGTTTTTACGGGATGAAAACAGAATAATCAACGTAGAAGTTCAAACTGGTCACAAGAAGGAACTACCTAAACGGAGCCGTTACTATCAAAGCGTGGCAGATGTGTCCACCACCGCAACTGGAACCAAGTACCGTGATTTACCAGAAAACATCCTTATTTTCATCTGTACGTTCGACCCTTTTAATAGAAATTTCCCCCGCTACACATTCTAGTATATCTGTAACGAAGATAAACGACTCAAACTAAAAGACGGTTCCCTCCGCATCTTTTTAAACACCAAGGCTACAGAGCTTTCAGCCCTTGACCAGAAGTTACAAGCGTTCTATCATTATTTGCAGAAGGGTGTGGTGGAATCTGAACTGACTCAAACCATCTCAGACAGCATCACCTCACTGAAAAATAACTCACTGGAAAGGAGACACTACATGACATGGACAGTTAAAATGGCAGATGCACGATATGATGGCTACGAGGAAGGGTTTGACGAAGGTCGTGAAGTGGGTCTCCAAGTTGGAATACAACAAGGAATTGAACAGGGAGCCTACCAAAACAAGCTGGAGACGGCAAAAGCAATGTTGTCTTTAGGTTTATCTTTAGACCAAGTTCAACTTTGCACTGGGCTTCCGCTGGATGTGGTACAAGGATTATTGTAAGGTTGTGATTTTTAGGGGACAAAGAGGATAAGACATCGTAACACCTTGCCTGATGATCTGTAGAGGAAGAAGTTTATTTGATGAAATATTTTGAGCTAGCTTTTCGTAAGTTCTTTTTAGCTACTTGTTTAGAATCTGATAATGTATCACTTTTTTATTTCTGCTGAGCAAAAAGTCCAGCAGAAATAAATACGAGAAAAGTAAAAATCAATTTTCTTAGAATATTTATATTCTAAGTCTAGCGTTTTGAGTAATTATTTTCAATCATTACTAGATTACAACGTACATGATAAAAGTTAGAAGAAGCTAGATATAGTGCTGGAATTGGCACAAACCAAGTAAAACTTATACAAACATGCTTTATCAAGGCATTGGAACAAGAAAAGGAGGAATTCAAGCTTATTCAATTCCATCTGCAAAACTATCCCTAAAAATAAGATCCTAAAAGATTGTTCAATTATCGCTTTTTAATTTCACAAGTAACACTAACATATTTTTTAAATACTTCAATTACGTATGGAAGGAGAAAAGCCAACAATACTGCAACAAGAGTATATTTTGACGAAGTTAAATGTACCTCTATTGGCTTGATTATTCTAATTAAAGCTAGAAATACTTTCGTTATTAAAAAAAGGATTGGAACCATTGAGATATAACAAGAAACTAATTCAAAAGACAACACAAACTGTCTTTTATTACGTTTCCAATATGTCTGAATAAAAATCATTGGGATAAAAAATAAATTTACTATACAAATAATCAACTCAATCATTATCAAGCTCCTTATCTACTTTACTATTTCATCAATAAAATACTGTGAATATTGCCCAATTGATTCATTATAATTCTCAAATCCAAGCTCTTCCGCCAATGTTTGTCCACCAGAAAAAATATTTGTTCCTAACCCTAAACGATTTCCTTCAAAACGAAATCCAAGAGCCCACATTACCGAGGGAAAAATATCCATGGGATTTAAGACTCGATTTTCTGTTTGTACATTTTCATTCATATCTACATTAATAAAACAGTTATACAAGGCTCTATCATAGGATGTCGCTTCTTCTAAAAGAATTTTATCCATTCTTGGATGATCACCCACAATGACAATTACTGTATCCTCATACCATTCTTGAGTTTTACACCAATCAATAAATTCTACTACCTGTTTATCTGCACATTGTATAACATTTCCCAAAGGTTCAGAATGTTGAGATTCACATATCCCACAAACATATCCTCCAACATGATGTGTATCGACAGTTAGTAAAGTAAGATTAAATGGCTGAACATTGTCGGCAAGGCGTGTGACCTCATCTTTTGCTATTCTATATAAAATCTCATCTTCAAATCCCCAAAACACAGAGTAATCTGGAGCTATATAATTCTGTTCCCGAGCTGTATGCAAATCAAAAATTTGATAATTTCCATGCTGTTCAAAGTAATTTTTTCTTCCACCGAAACTCGCATCTGAACCACAAATAAATTCATTTACATATCCAGCAGCTTCCAATAAATCTCCCATAGTAGTAAGACTGGAAGCAAAAGACTGCACTTTGTCCATGCTATTTCCTTCTATTGGAAATTTAAAAGGTAGTCCTGAAGTCAAGGAGAACAAGGCAGCCATTGTCCATCCGGTTCCAGAAGTTGAATATAAGCCGCTTAAGGAATTTTCTTTCATACCACCTTTAAATGTAAGATGCTCATTTGCAAGGCTTGTTAAATTTGGAATATAATTCACTTTCACTTGAAAACCACCATCTAGTTCTGAAGCATACGAAACTTCCATACTTTCCATGATAATGAAGATTAAATTTTTTTCTTACCTTCGACCGTAAGAGTTACTATTTCTGGAGGAATATAGTAATCTTCAATTACATTGGATGATGACATCCGCAACTGTAGATACTCTTTTAGAGCAAGAAGTTTATCCGCATATACTATAGAATATGTAAATAAAGAGATTACTGCAAGGAAAGTGACTGAACGATAAAAACTTACAAAATTAAGGTTTGCTTTGAGTTTCTTTCCTATTGTAAAATATAAAATTAATTCAACTTTGTTTAGAAAAATGAAATCGAATAGAATAATACAAATAAAAATAACTATTGCTTTAAAACAAATAGGAAAAACATAGGAAACAGCCGATTGAAAGAAATCAGTATCAGCACCTTTCATTGGCATTATTAATGTATAAATTATCTCTTCAAATTTTATTCCAAATCTCTGTGAAAACCAATCACCGAGATTGATAATTAAAAGAGAACTAATAAATAATGTAAAAATAATTAAATAAAATAAAAAACTCAGCATTTTTTTCATTGTGGAGTTCCTTGTAAAAGAGAAAATAATTAATTTGGACGATAATCTATCACTCTGCCTGGAAGGCTACATCTTGGGTTTTGTCACGAACTCGTAGTGGATGGTGCGAGGAATGCATTCAGAGAACTTGACTAGATAGAGCATGGTATATTTTTTATATTTCTTGCCTCCATTTAAGGGCTAAGTACACAAATAAAAGAAACTAGCAAAAATATTGAACTTTGAAACACTTCTATATACATTGCTACGGCATAACAAATGCCACAGGTCTACAGAAAACTAGATAAAATATATGACACATACTAATACAATTAACTGGAATATAAACAAGCTATATTGGTTTACACCTGAAACTTGTGGAAGTCTGTATTGACTAAATAGCGTATTTTACTCTTCACCCAATAAAATTCTTATTAATTGATCCATTCGTTGTTCTTTAGTAAAATTCATTTCATAATATGTTTTTCCATTTATACCAAATTGATCAATATTTTCCTCTGATAATGAAGCTAACTTTTTTACTGCTTCAACGAAACTATTTACATCATTTGCAGGAACAGCAATTCCACATTTGGATTCATTAACCAAATCTGCACCATCACCATTTATCATAGCCAAAATTGGTTTACCTTGAGACATATAAAACTGTACTTTTGCAGGAACTGTTAGATTAAAACACAATTCATCTTTTAACGAAAATAACAAAACAGATGCATTGCCCATAAAAACAGGCATTGTATCAATTGGATATCGCCCAAGAAAATATACTGTATTATTCAGTTTTTTTTCTGCCACAAGATTTTCCAGATGAATTTTTCTTCGGCCATCACCTACAAAAACAAATTTTATCTTTTCATTATCTTTTAATCTATCTGCAGATTCAATAATTGTATCAAGATTTTGAGCTTCCCCTAAATTTCCAGCAAATAAAAGAATGAAATTTGATTTATCATCAAATGGAGAAATTTTACTGATATCAAAATCAGAAGGTGAAACAACGCTTTCTGCCCAATTCGGGAAATATACTAATTTATCTTCAAAATTACCTTTTTCACAAATTGATTTTGCAAATCCTTTTGAGCTTATAAGAATTTTATCACAATTACTATATACCATAGCAACCATCTTATTTTGAGGCTCAATTATAAGGGGATGTTTAATACCTGCTGCAGAAATCAAAGATTCTGGCCATAAATCTAAAGTCCAAAAATAGAGAGGAATTTTTTGTCTTTTTTTCAAATGAACAGCAGGTATACCTATAAAAAATGGTGATGTTAAATGAACAAATACAGCATCATACTGATTTTTAAAAGAATGAAAAAACGTAAAAATTGTTGCACAAACAAAATATGAAATATAATTCAACGCTAATCTAATTGCCCCACCTTTCCCTCTTGGAATAATAGGCAATCGGATAACATTCACTCCATTTACAACTTCTTTTCGCTTTTTAAAAAGCGAATATCCATCATAAAATTTACCTTTGGGATAATCAGGGATAGCAGTTATTACAGTGATATCAAAATCTTTTTTTTGTAAATCAAAAGCTATATCATTAACCTTAAAGTCTTCTGGAAAGAAGTGATTAGTAAAAATACATAATTTCATTTATTAAAACTTTCTCCAAACCATTTTATTTACAACACCAACGTAACTTTGGATTATTTTTACAACTTTTGTGCTAACATTTTCGTCCGTATAATCTGGAACAGGAATTCCATACTCTCCGTTTTTTACCAATTCAACAGCTGTATCAACCGCTTGAAGCAAAGACATTTCATCTATACCAGCAAGAACAAACCCTGCTTTATCTAAAGATTCTGGTCGTTCAGTACTTGTTCTAATACAAACTGCAGGGAAAGGCTGTCCTACAGAAGTAAAAAAGCTACTTTCTTCTGGTAAGGTACCAGAGTCAGATACAACAGCAAATGCATTCATTTGTAAACAATTATAATCGTGAAAACCAAGGGGTTCATGCTGAATAACACGTTTATCGAGAACAAATCCAGATGCTTCTAATCTTTTACGACTTCTTGGATGACAAGAGTATAAAATTGGCATATCATATTTTTCAGCCATTTTATTTATAGCTGTAAATAATGAAACAAAATTTTTCTCTGTATCTATATTTTCCTCTCTATGAGCAGAAAGTAAAATATATTTTCCTTTTTCTAATCCCAATCGATTGTGAATATCACTCTTTTCAATTTTTTCTAAATTACGATGCAATACTTCTGCCATAGGAGAACCTGTTACATAAGTTCTTTCCTTTGGAAGACCACAGTCGGCAAGATAACGTCGAGCATGTTCAGAATAAGCTAAGTTGACATCGCTAATAATATCTACAATTCTTCTATTTGTCTCTTCTGGTAAACATTCATCTTTACATCTATTTCCTGCTTCCATATGAAAAATAGGAATATGTAATCTTTTTGCACCAATTACAGATAAACATGAATTAGTGTCACCCAAAACAAGAACAGCATCAGGTTTTATTTCAGCCATTAATTGAAAAGATTTTGCAATGATATTTCCCATTGTTTCTCCCAAATCTTTACCAACAGCATCCATATAAATTTCAGCATCTTCTAATTCTAAATCTTTAAAGAAGATACCATTTAGATTATAATCGTAATTTTGCCCTGTATGAGCCAACAATGTATCAAAATATTTTCTACACGCTTTAATTACTTCTGCTAATCTAATTATTTCAGGTCGTGTTCCAACAATAATAAGTAGCTTTAATTTTCCATTATTTGCAAAGGTTACACTCATTCTTTCTTCCTCTATAATTTATAAGTTCCTAACTGAATTATTTCACCAGCTTCAATTTTTGAACATTGTTTTATCCGATTTTCAGCTTTAATTATGGCACCTAAACATACATGCACAGATGATTCTATAATACAATCGTGATCTATAATCGCTCCACAATTTATTATACAACCATCATTAATCACTACATTTGTATTTATAACTGAATTCGGTAAAACAACACAACCTTTTCCAATTTTTGCTGTCGGACTAACATAAGATGATTTATGAATAATTGATGCCAATTGTATTCCATTACTATTCAACGTACTAATCCATTCTTGGCGAACTTTATTATTACCAATTGCAGGATAAAATTCCGTATTTTCTGCAACGAATTGTTGATATTCAGAACATTTGCCTATGACACAAGAATCTACACTTGCGTCATCCAAAAAACAAATCTCAGAATATTTATTAGCCTGTTTTGCTAAATCATATACAGTTCTACCAAAACCACCAGCCCCTAAAATAATTAATCTCACTTATTTTACCTTTTCAAAAAAAGTATCTGGTTTATTTGAATCAAACTGTTCATTTGCCCACATTACAGTAACAAGATTTTCTGTATCAGAAAGATTAATGATATTATGAGTATATCCAGGCAACATATGAATTGCTTGAATGTTTTCACCTGTTACCTCAAATTCAATTATCTCATCTGTTCCAATTTTTCTTTCTTGTATAAGACCATGTCCACTAACAACAATAAAAAACTCCCATTTTGTATTATGCCAATGCTGACCTTTTGTAATTCCTGGTTTTGAAATATTTACAGAAAATTGTCCACAGTTTTCTGTTTTCAATAGCTCAGTAAAACTTCCTCTTTCGTCACAATTCATTTTTAAAGGAAAAGCAACTTTCTCTTTTGGTAAATATGATAAATATGTTGAATAAAGCTTTTTAGCAAAAGAGTTATTTGGAATTTCAGGCATCAATAATGTAGAAGATTGTGATTTAAATGTATTCAATAAATCGACAATTTGTCCTAATGTAACTTTATGAGTAACAGGAACGAAACTATATTTTCCATCCTTTTGTTCTATAGGTTGCAATCCATCATAGTCACAATGGTGCTCTTTACCTTCTAGAGCTAATAACATTTCTTCCACAAGATCATCAATATAGAGTAATTCTAATTCAACAGAAGTATCATTTACTTGAATTGGTAAATCATTTGCGATGTTATTACAAAAAGTTGCAACAGCACTATTATAATTAGGTCTACACCATTTCCCAAAGAGATTAGGAAATCTATAAACTAGAACCTTTACATCATTTGCTTTACCATATGAAAAAAATAACTCTTCTCCAGCAAGTTTTGATTTACCATAATCAGACTCACCATAACGACCTATCAAGGTTGCTTGAATTGAACTCGAAAGCATTACAGGACATGGGTTATTGTTATTTTTTAACATATTTAATAAATCAGATGCAAATCCAAAATTTCCAGACATAAATTCTGAATTTTCTTTTGGTCTATTAACTCCTGCCAAATTGAAAACAAAATCGGCCTTAGAACAATATTCATCTAATTCATCCAATTTAGAATCAATATCGTATTCATAAATATCTTCAACAGAAAAATTTCTTGTTTTATCTTTTCCATCTCGAATATTTTTTAAACTTTCAACAAGATTTCTACCAACAAAACCTTTTGCACCTGTAACTAAAATATTCATCTATTTTCCTTGTTTCCATGCTTCCAAAGCATCTTTTACATAATCAGTTGTTAAAATTTTATTTACGGTACCGTCAACATCAAGACGTGTTGTATTATGACTTGTATATGATTCATTTGCCATAGTCTGAACATCACCTTTTACAACAAATTTATCATAGTTTAAGTCACGGCTATCTGCAGCAACTCTGTAATAATTGCCCATGTCCTCACTTCGAAGTCTTTCTTCACAAGTCATCAATGTTTCATATAGTTTTTCACCGTGGCGAGTACCAATAACATTAATACCTGTTTCCCCAAACAATTTTTGAACAGCTTTTGCTAAATCCCCAATTGTAGAAGCATCAGATTTTTGAATAAACAAATCTCCTGGATTTGCATTTTCAAAAGCAAATTTTACCAAGTCAACAGCTTCATCCAGATTCATCAAAAATCTTGTCATGTTAGGATCAGTAACAGTAATAGGATTTCCTGCTTTAATCTGGTCTATAAACAAAGGAATAACAGACCCACGACTACACATTACATTACCGTATCGAGTACAACAAATTACTGTATCTCCGCGTTCTGCAGCAACACGAGCGTTTGCATAAATAACATGTTCCATCATAGCTTTGGAGATTCCCATAGCATTAATTGGATAAGCGGCTTTGTCTGTGGACAGACAAACAACACGTTTTACCCCTGCATCAATTGCAGCATGAAGCAAATTATCTGTACCTACAATATTTGTTCTTACAGCTTCCATAGGAAAGAATTCACAGGAAGGAACTTGTTTTAATGCTGCAGCATGAAAGATATAATCCACACCAGGCATAGCATCTTTTATTGATTGCAGATTTCTAACATCTCCAATATAGAATTTTACTTTTTTTGCAAGTTCAGGATGCTTTGCTTGTAAATCATGCCGTATATCATCCTGTTTCTTCTCGTCACGGCTAAATATACGTATTTCTGCAATATCAGAATTGAGGAAATGCTTCAAAACAGTATTACCAAATGAACCTGTTCCTCCAGTTATCAGGAGGGTTTTGTTTGAGAATGTTGACATATTTTCTCCAAAAAAATGAAATTTCTATAAAAAATTTAACCGTTATTATCAGATGTACTTTGATATAATTTTAGATACTTCTCAGTAAAAATTTCTTTCTGAAATAATTTTTTTGCACGTTTAATACAATGTTCTGCAAAATACTTTTTCCCTAATGAATCAATTTTTTTTATAGCATCTTTAATTCCATATACATTTCCAACTTCCACAATGTATCCTGTATTTTCATCAATTGCTTCTGGACTTCCACCTGTTCTATAAGTAATAACAGGAGTTCCACATGCAAGTGATTCCAGATTTGTTGTTGGAAATGTATCTTCATACGTGGGATTCACAAATACTAACGCTTGAGAATATAATCGGGCAAGTTCTTGTTGATTTTCTGTTCTCTGTATGCCCACAATCTTGCGTGGAAGATCTTGTTGCTGTTTTGAGCTTACCCCTACAAGAACAATTTCCATATCATCATCAAGGATATCAGCTAATTTTACAAAGTCTTCCAAACCTTTCCTATGATCCCAGACACTTGCTACACCAAGGATAATTTTTTTGTTAAATACTTTTGCTGTAGAATCTATTAGGTTATTCATTGGTTGAAACACATTAAAATCAATTCCATTATGAATCACAAAACGACGATACTGTGCTAAATATGACTTTCCTAACTCATCTGCAAGCCATTTAGATGGACAAACGATAGTCAACTGGTTTTTATCAAGCAAGTTAAAATATTTTTTTTTGCACTTGAAGTTATATGCAGCTGCTGAAAACAACATTGACTTTGGATAGGATTTTTTTTGTGGACACTTTCTGCATCCATCTTTGGTTGTCCACACTATACATTGTACAAATGTATAGTATGGACAATGCCCAGTTGCTGCCCAACAATCGTGCATTGTCCATACTACCGGTACCTTACTTTCAGCAAGATACGAGAATAAAATCTTATAATTCAAATAATATCCATGAATATTATGAAGATGAATAATATCTGGTTTTATTCTCTTAATATCATCTACAAGCTTTTTTGTAGCTCTCCTAGAAGCAAGCCCATGTAAATCAAATAGACGAGTAACTAAAACATGAAACAAAACATCAAATTTAGTTCCAATACGAATGAGTTTTGATGCAGAAGGCCGTGGGTTACGTCCATAGGCAATATAACTTTCCCAACCATTAGCTAAGATATATTTACCAATATTCTCTGCTATGTGGCCTGTGCTTCCTGAGTTTACTACTGAGTTAATCTGTAAAAGTCTTGGCATAAGAGTTATGTGTCAATAAAAATATTCAATTAATGAATCTTGATTCTATAAATTGTTATAAGTAAGCAGATACTTGAAAATTGTTTCTTTCCTCAAAATTCAAAGAAGCGATATTTTTTCTGAGTTGATTATAAAATTCAACATCAGTCATTTCTTTGATTTTTTCGCGTAAATTATTTATATCATTAATATCAAAGACTAAACCTGTTTCCTCTGTTACTAAATCATCCTTACAACCGACCTTGTCACTAACAATCACAGGAAGTCCATGAATCAAAGCTTCTTCAATAACCAATCCCCACGGTTCGCTTTTACTAGGTAATATAAAGACATCATTATTTTTATAATAATAGGGTAACTTCACATTATCGACTGGCCCTAAAAAATGAATATTTTCCTTTGCAAGAGCTTTTAATTCGCTTTCTTGTTCTCCAAATCCAATAATATTCAAATCTAGATGAGGTAAACTGTTAAAACATTCAATCAAGAATTTTAGATTCTTTACTTCAACAAATCTTCCTACATAGAGAAATTTTTTTACTATTTCCTTTTTGTAATATGGAGGTTGAACTTGGAAATTCATAATTCCGACACCACCAGTATGTATTATTGTACCCTTAAAATTTAAACTACGTAATAAAGCTTCTGTTGATTTACCTGGTACATAAACTGTATTAATTCTGTTTAAGAATAATTTTATTAAAATTCCTTTATATCCAGATACTCTTGATTCATAGTTACTTGATTCCACAATGCAAGAATTATTTGTTTTAGGACTAATAAATAAAGTGAACCACGATTCTATACTATCCCATCCACTTAATATCACTTCACATTTGGTATTATTTTTTTTTATTTTCCATAAAATTTTGATTCTTTTAAATAAACATCCTTTTAAAAACAGAAAATCAAACTGGAAGTTATCAGAGTAAAAATCTTCATTACGAGTTTTTTCACTTTCCATGGTAAAAATTACCATAATTCTTTTTTTTTCATTAATCCTATTAAAAAGGTTAATTTTGTAAAAAGAAGCAAGATTAGTTATAAAGATACTGTCATATTTCATAAAAACACCTTTTTTTCATAACTAGTCCTCTGTAATAAGTCGCTCATATAATACTTGTGTTATTTTCTTTTCAGATAAAACACGTTCTTTGTTAAAAATAGTTATATAAGGATAACTAAATATATTTTTATTATAATAATGATCTTGTTTTAATGCGGCTCCTATATCTTTAATAAATAAAGCTGAAAATAATGATATTAATAAACAAAAGGAGAGTTTTATATTTTTTTTATTTGGCTTTGTAACAATATTTGGGAATAAAATCACTTCTAAAAAAGCAAAATAATCCGTTAACCTTGACAATATAGATATTGATGATAATGCAAAAAACATTAAATTTCCTACCAAATATAATTTTGAAATCTTTCTAGAAAAATCACTAACATTATTTTTGCGCAAAATATATAAAACCAAAAAAGATAAAATAAGTCGTACAACAACAGCACCAACATTTATTGAAACATAATTTTTATATGTACTATACCGAGGAATAAAAGATACAAAAAAAATTATCAATCGAGATATTAGGTGTGAACAAAGTAGTAAAAAAACACTAAATAAAAGAAAATAAGAATAATTATAAATCTTCTTTAATTTTATTCCTAATACAACAGGAACTATAAAGCCAACTATCGAAGTTGTATGAAACATCATAGCTAATACAACTGAAAAAATATAAGTTTTTATCTTTCTTTTCTGAATGTATTCATAAATTGCATACGCAATAATTACCATTGCAATAGACTGTCGTAATGCACTCTGAAAATAGAAAAAATAATTCGAAAATAAAATAAAAAGTGAAAATAACTTATATCTTGAATATTTCAATATAAAGGTTGCACTAACAAAAACTGTAATCAAAGCACATACAATTATAACAAATTGAAATGTCAGACCTGAATTTTTGGCAAAAATATTTATTAAGAAAAAAAATGGTTCTGTATTATTTAAATAACTATTTTGAAAAAAAAACTTATATTCTTTTGGATTTAACAGATATAGAGTTTTATAGTTAAAATAATCAGTTCCCTGTCCATAACGCAAAGCTAGGAAAAAAAAATACAATACAACTAAGAATACAAAATGATATTTATTTTTTTTTTCATGTATAAATGAAAAAAAAATCAGTATTAATAAAATATTAATATAAATCATAAATCTACCTAAAAAATAGAATATATATATATTTAAAAAAGTTAACCGATTCAAGCATTTTTTCTATTTAATCTGTATTAGCTAATCCTCAACTTTTGATTACAACTCAGTGTATAAATATTTTTTTTCCTGAAAGTTATAATCAAGGATTTTATAAAACTCTATAATTACCCTAGTTTTCCCTTAATTTAACGTCCTAAACACAAAGAAGTTTTTTCATTGACTCCCTTCTTTTAATATGAAATCTTTTTCATATATTCCAAAATCATATTCATAAATACCATGGTTTGTTCGTTTTTCTTCAGGAGGCAAAACCATATAATCACCGTATAAGTTTTTTAATATACTGTCGTATGCTTTAGGTATATAAAATTTCATATCTTCAAAAACTCGTAATTCAGATATAGAATATGATTCCAATGTATTTTGATTTTTTTTAAAACTACCTCCATATTTTGTAACTATAATTCTTTTTTCTGACCTTAAATATTGTTTACAAATTTTTTCTCGAATTCGAATCAAATTCTTTAATGAATATATCTTTATAAAAAATAACTTATAAAGATAAAATAACTTTCGAACAAAACCTCTTGTCTTTTTAAAAGAATTATAATTTAATTTTATTCTAATCAGCCCATCAACAAATCTATATCTATAGAGAATGACCCATTGCAAAATTTTATTTTTAGGTATTTTGTCATATGGAAAAATATCAATATATATACCAAAGTTATTACGATTTGTATTTTTAGCAGCGCTCTCCAACCATACAGTATTTTTTAACATAACCTTACCAAATTGCCATGCATATCCAGGATCTGTTTCAGTTGTTTGCAATACAAATTCATCTCCTAATTTTTCAGGGGCAATTTTGCAGAATTTTTCATATTCCTCTCTAAGCATTCCAATATCTAAGTCATCATCCCAAGGAATAAAACCATTATGTCTTATCGCACCTATTAGGGTTCCATCAGAAAGGAAATATTTTATATTATTTTCTTCACAAACTCTGTGTACTTCTTTTAAAATCTTTAACATTAGTAACTGAGCTTTACGTAATTCTTCTTGTGTTAGTTGCATAAAATATTCCTCTTATATTTAATCTTTGTAGTATTTCTGGATACTTTCAATATCTTTTATTCCAAAATTATGCAAGATTGGAAACTTTTGCAAGTTATCAAGTTTTAACCTATTATCACAATCTAATATTTGCAATGTTGTTAATTTCCCATACCAATTTAAGACTTTATTCATATATGGTGTATCAACTTTTAATATCTCTGCAAAGGATTTTAATATTAATAATCCAAATAAAAAATCTTCTTCAAAATATCGTGACTTTGAATCGATTTTGTACATTCCGTCCGCAGTCTTAATTAAAGGTGACAAGATATCCTTAAAAGCTTTTATTGAAGTTATTTTATCAGTCATTGCTTCTACAGTAAAAGATTCATAATGTTTACATATCGATTTATATTGGGAAACATCCACACCCTGAACCTTTGAAACAATTGCATCAAGTTCCTTATCCATACAAATTAAGTTTTCTGATGAGAGGGCATTCCATTCAGCATAAAACTTTATCTGCCTAGATAAAATTGTATCAAAAGTAAACTTCTCAAACATACTAAATAATCTAGATGTATGAAGAATTGGATTTGATGGTGTAAAGGAAACAGTTAAATAACTATTTATTCTAACACATGGAATATTAAATAACTTTTCTATCAATGCACAAGCATATTCTGTATCTTTTGACTTTAATGCTGCACAAGCTATGGATGTTTTCTTTGATGCAGAAACTTTATTAAGAGTTTGTAACCTTGCTATATAAGGAACTCTTTCCAAACCAGCAATAACAATTCCATTTTCTGATAAAGTCTTACTATAAAGTTCCTTTCCCCCATAACCAGGAACATAGTAAATTATTTTTGGAGTATAACATGATATTTCATTTACAAAATTATCAATTAAAAAAGAAGGTAATGTTACTATAACTATTTCACATTCTTTAAATGCAGATTCTTTATCATTGGTTATATAAATTGACTCTGTACAAATAACTTCGTCTGTATCTATATCTACTTTTGAAAATATTTTGTTCAAATTCCTTGCTTTATGAGTAAATACTGTTACATGATTTTCTTTATCTTGAGCTAAATCTACTGCACAAGCTATCCCTATATTTCCAGCACCAACAATAGTAATTTTAGGCATTACATTCTCCTTATTTTTCTAGTAATACCATGTATTAAACTTCTTTCATACGCATTAAACGATGTAAAATACATTACCACAAAATACAACATAACATACAGCAATATAAACGGTAGCAATATTTTATATGAATTGAGATTCGGAAATAAATATTTTATTCCTAACCACATCATAATGGTCGATACAATAACCCCTGGTAACATTTTTAATAGTTCGCTCCAAAATTTATAAACATCTAAATGAATTTTTTTATGATAATACCAATTCATTATCAATAAATTACCAAGTGTCAGAGCTAAAGCTGTTGCTGAAGCACATCCTATTACATCAAATTTTTTGATAAATGGAATACATACTACTATACAAAAAATTGCGACACACAAATACACGACAGATCTAAATTTATGTTTATTTTTGGCTTGTAAAATAGCAATTCCTAATGTTTGAGTGTCAACCAATGCAAGAGGTATAAAAATAATTAAAGTAACATAATACGAAAAATCGTAATTTTCACCAGCCCAGATAAAAATAAATTGTCGTCCGAATAAAATAAAACCAGTTGAAATAAGAGATATTAATATAAACTGCAATCGTCCAACTTTAATAAATAAATCTGTAAATTCTCCATCAGAAGCTTTATTTGCCTCCATACTTGTTAACCTTGGCAAAAAAACACCTGAAATTGATGTTGCAAATGATTCAAAATAACTTTTAAACTGCATTGCCAAATTAAAAATTGCAATAGATACTGCTGACGAATAAATACCAAGCATAAATTGTCCAGAGTTCCACCATAGCTGATTAACAATACTACCGACAAAAATCCAAACTGAATAAGAAAAAATTTCTTTTATTAATGTAAAATCAAACTTCTTAAAAGAAATTTTTATTTTTAAGTTAAATAAACAATATAATAAATTTATTAATAAAAAAATAAAATTTAATACAGTAGTTGCTATTATCAAACCAATCGATTTATATCCAAAAAACAAAACAGGAATATATACTAATGGATTTAATAAATACCTAACAATAGTTGAAACTTTCAAGAAAATAAATTTCTCATATGCTGTTATAACCGATGTGAAAACACCAAAAGGAAATGATACTGCTAAATTTATTGAAGCTAAAATTAATAAGGTTTTTACAGTTTTTACCTCTTCGAAAGATAACCCATTTTTAAAGAAAATATTTGCCTTTAATGAAAAAACATAGCCAATAGTAAAAGTTATTATTCCTATTAAAGTATATAAAATGATAAACATCCCATACATATACTTTAATTTTTCCTCTTTATTTTCCGCTTTATATTTTGCAGTATATCTAATAGCGGTATTTCCCAAGCCAAAATCTAGGACTGTAAGATAGCCTACAATTGAATTTGCTAATCCATACAATCCATATTCAACTTGCCCAAGTGTTTTGAGCATAAATGGCGTATAAACTAAAGAAATTGCATTTCCAATAAGAAGAGAAACAAAAGTTAATATTGCACCTATCTTAATTTGACTTTTCAAATTTACATTTTCCTCAGAGCTTCTATTAATTTGTTATTGTCTTCAGTATTTCTTACAGCCAAGCGAATAAATTGTCCATCTTCAAAACCCTTTTTTGAAGATAAATCCTTTATAAAAATATTGTATTTATCTAGTAACAGTATTGCTAAACTTTCACTTGTAATTTTATCTTTAAGTTTGCACAAAACATAATTTGCCTGACTTGGATACACTTCTAGCCAAGAAATATCTTTTAACAATGCCATAAATCTTGCTCTCTCATCAGCAATTTTATCGCATCCCTCAGAATAATATTTTTTATATTTATCGAAAATCTGCAAAAAATTTTCTGCATAACTATTTATATTCCATATGGACGTTCGTCTTGTAATTTTGTATACCAAATCCTTATTACTACTTGCTAAAATTCCTAAACGAATACCAGGAACACCATAACTTTTACTAATTGATTTTATAACAATAAGATTTGGATATTTTTCCAAAATCTTATCTTTTATCAGAGTATATCTTATTTTTTTTTCAGCAAAATCAATAAAACTTTCATCAAAAATTAGATTAATATTTTGTTGTTTTAATTCATCTAAAAGACCTAAAACTTCTCGTTCGGTAAAAAAATGACCACTTGGATTTTCAGGATTGATAAGCAATACAGATTTTGCATTAGTTTCTTTTATACAATTCAATATATCATCAATAGTATATGAAAAGTTTTCATCTGTTTTCAACCAAATAGTTCTGTCGCTACCCAATCGTTCAGGATATTCATTAAAAGTAGGATATGGAACTACCACTTTTCCTTCTATAAAATCTGCATACCCAGAAATTAACTCAGCAGCTCCATTTCCAACCGCAATATAATCTGGATTTATTCCAAAAATTTTACCAGCAAGTAAACTTTGCTGTCTATCACCACTTGGATAACTTTCCAATAACACTTCAAAATTAGCTTTTAATTCTTCAACCAATGATTTTGGAGGGAAATATGGATTTACCAAATAGCAATAATCTAGCATAGAAGGAAAACGCCAATATCCACCAAATGATTTTGACATATTATATAAATGCTTCTTACCAAATGAAAATCTTGTCTCTGCAATAGCTAAATCTGCAGGGTCATCAATTTCATACCAACGAGAACCATCTACTGAATGAGCTTTAAAAGTTGAATTTCCTAAAAAAGAAATAACTTTTAAAACTGTTTCATAATACTCATTCTTTCCATATGCAGTTTGATACGCTTCAAGAAATGGCATATATACAGTAGTAGCAAATTCTTTTGAAAACTTATATATATTGACTGTTTTAAAATATTGATGAGTTTCATGCCAATTAAATTCAGTTTTACCCAAAATCCCCTTTATTACATTTTGTTCATCGATTAAGGCACAAGTTCCATCCATCCAAGTTTCGAATGGAGAAACAACAGCTAGATTAGGATTTTTATTCTCAATAATTTCCGTAATAATATCTTTATCAAAAATCAAATCACTTTCTAAAAGAATTGTATCATCTTGTGCTAATATATCTCGTGCCATATATAGTGAAAAAATATTGTTCGTTGTATCAAAGACATCATTATCTATGTAATTAATTTCTATTTCGTTATATCTATCTTTTAAAAAGTCTTTTAGTACCTCTTTTTTATAACCAACAACCAATGTAAGTTTTTTTATTTTTGCTTCGATAAGAGATTCAATTGCATACTCAATTAAAGTTTTCCCATTAACGGGAACCATACACTTTGTTGCATTCTCTGTATATTTTCCTAATCTTTTTCCCATTCCAGCTGCTAACATTAATGCTTGCATAATTTCCTCACAAAAGTAGATTTGGACAATCTATTTATATCAATTCAATCTACGATTCATCCCCCCACCCCCATAAACACCAAAACCCCATACCTTTCCCAGTGGCAGCTACACGGTTGCCTGGAAACGCATGGGGTTTGAAGGTGCATCCTCCTATCCGCTGCCGAAACAGCTGGGAGTTGGGTACACGGAATGTTCTATTGATTATATCACATAGAGGGGGCTACATGTCAAACAAATTCCATCCCCTCCCATAGACGTAAAACTTGTATAGTGAAGTAATTTTCTTCACCAGCTTCTACACCAAAGCAAGAATCTTTTTCTGAAAGCTTTCCGTGGGGTTGTTGCCGTACACCAGCAAGGCTGCCTTGTCAAAATCCAGTAGCTGATTCAGGGCGCTCGTCACTTCTTCCTTGGTCAGGCTGTGAATCAAGTCGGCAATCTCTTGAGTGGTGGTTTGGGGAAAGCCAAAGCTATGGTGGCGGAAAAGCCGTTTGGAGCGGTAGTCCATGTCCTCTGCGGCAATAATTTCCTCGCCACAAATGTGCTCACAGGCGGCATCAAGCTCATCTTGACTAAAGCCCTTTTCCTTTAGCAGACGGAGCTCTTGATACAGGGTGGCCACCACCTTCTGGCTATCCTTTTTTGCAGCAGAAGCATAGGCACACCAACAAGCTGCATCGCTATAATAGGTCATAAAGCTGTAGACATTGTAGCTGTAGCCCCCTTCCTCTCGCAGCTTTTGAAACAGCCGAGAACTCATGGTGTCGCCCACCAAGGCATTAGCCACCGCCCAGCAATAGTAGTCTCGATCAGATTTCGGCTCTGCTACGGGAAGTTGTAAGAAAAACTGCATCTGACGGAAGGGTGCATCCTTAAACTGAATGCCATTCTGCCACTGGGGAGCCCTGCCCTGCCGTCCATTCAAGGTGGCCACTTTGAGCCAGTCCTTGCTACAGCTACTTCTGCAGGGTAAGGTCTCTGCCATCTGCTGCAATAGCGTTGTGTCCACATTTCCTGCAGCACAAATCACCAAGGGCCCTGAAACAATATGCTCTTTGTACCAGTCCACCAAGGTGTCCTTAGTCAAGGATCCTACCTCATCCACGGTGCCTGCAATAGAAGCGGAAATAGGGTGATTGGGCCAAGCTGCTTCACTGGCAGCATCCAGGGCTGCTTCTTCAGGGTCATCCTGAGAAGAAATGATTTCACTCTGGATTACCGCCCGTTCTCGTTCCAGCTCCTTTTCGTCAAAGCGGGAGTTGGAGCACATGTCCACCAGCACATCCAGTGCCTTGGCCAAATGAGTGGCTGGCACCACGCAATGAAGGCACAGGGTTTCTCTGTCTGTAAAGGCATTGAGGTAGCCACCAATGCGATCAAAGGCCAAGGCTATGTCAAAGGCGGAACGACTGTGGGTTCCCTTGAAAATCATGTGCTCCACAAAGTGGGAAGCTCCCCGTTGCTCCGTTCCCTCGTAGCGAGAACCTACAGGAAACCAAAAGCCCACTGCAGCAGTCTTTACCGTTGCAACAGGCTCTGTAATGAGTACCACATTGTTAGACAAAATCTGTGTTGTAACCGACACGGTGAACCTCACTTCCGAAAAAAAAGGCTGCCTACAGAAGTTTCCGTGACTTACACTTCATGATGAAGAATTCTTTTAACAAAGGATTCTTCATCATAAAACATGCTCATCACAACTTCTTAGGCAGCCCCTGCGTTATACAGTGCAGCTTATTTCTTCTGATCCTCAAGGGCATCGATGTAAGACAGGTTCAAGCGACCCATCTTGTCGATTTCCAAAAGCTTTACAGGAATCTGCTGACCTTCCTTAATAACATCGGTTACCTTCTCTACACGCTGGCGAGAAAGCTTAGAAATGTGGCATAGGCCTTCCTTACCGGGCAGAATCTCCACAAAGGCACCAAAGTCCATAATGCGCTTAACAGTTCCGTTGTAGATTGTTCCAACCTCTGGATCTTCCACAATAGCCTTAACTGCAGCCTTGGCAGCATCGGTGGCTTTTCCAGTCTTACCGTAGATGATAACAGTTCCGTCGTCCTCGGTGTCAATCTTTACATCGTGGGCAGCACAAATACCCTTGATTACCTTTCCACCAGGACCGATAAGGGCACCAATCTTGTCCACATCAATCTTCATGGTCTCAATCTTTGGTGCATACTCGCTGATTTTCTCTGCGGGCTTGCTGATGGTCTGGTTCATGATGTTCAGGATGTGGAGACGACCACGACGAGCCTGGTCCAGAGCCTTCTGCATAATCTCTGTGGTAACACCAGCAATCTTAATGTCCATCTGGAAACCTGTAATTCCGTCTACAGTACCAGCAACCTTAAAGTCCATGTCTCCCAAGTGGTCTTCCTCTCCCAAAATGTCGGAAAGGATGGCGTACTTTTCGTACTTGTCACCTTCGGTAATCAATCCCATGGCAATACCTGCAACAGGCTTTTTCATGGGAACACCAGCGGCCAACATACACAGGGTTCCACCACAAACAGATGCCATGGAGGAAGAACCGTTGGACTCAAGGATTTCAGATACAACACGGATGGTATAGGGGAAGATTTCCCGAGAAGGCACCATGGCCTCAAGAGAGCGACGAGCCAAGTTTCCGTGACCGATTTCACGGCGACCAGTTCCCATGCGTCCAACCTCACCTACAGAGTATGGAGGGAAGTTGTAGTGCAGGATAAAGTGCTCACGGCGGTCGCCATCAATGTCGTCGTATACCTGCTCGTCCAAAGAAGTACCCAAAGTGGCAACGGCCAAGGACTGAGTTTCACCACGGGTAAACACGGCAGAACCATGGGGACGAGGCAGAACATCGATTTCACAGGTAATGGGGCGAATATCCTCTGTTCCACGGCCGTCTACACGGATTCCCTTGTCGAGAATGCTCTTGCGAAGGATATTGTATTCCATATCCTCAAAGAGGCCGTTGAAAAGCTTCTTCTGCAAATCATCTTCCAGCTGCTCGGCATATTTTTCTGCCAAGCTAGCCTTTACAGCCCCGATTGCCTCGTGACGCTGATGCTTACCCTTTACAAAGCAAGCTTCTTCCATCTTGGGCATGGCTTCTGCCAACATGGCATCCTTGTTTTCCAGTGTGGCGGTGGAAGGACAAAGAGGAAGCTTTTCCTTTCCAGCCAACTTGCGAAGCTCATCCTGAAGATGACACATATCAGTAATGAATTCCTGAGCCTTAGCCAGAGCACCCAGCATGATTTCCTCGGAAACTTCCTTGGCACCACCTTCTACCATGGTAAAGCCTTCTGCTGTTCCTGCTACAACAATTTCCAAGTCAGCCTTGTCAATCTGCTCGTAGGTGGGGTTAATAACGTACTGTCCGTCAACATAGGCCACACGAACACCAGCAATGGGGCCGTTAAAAGGAATGTCGGAAATAACAACAGCGGCAGAACTGGCGATTACAGCCAGAATGTCAGGTGGGTTCACCTGGTCGGAGGAAATACAGGTTGGTACAATCTGAATCTCACGGCCAAAGGCTACCTCGAACAAGGGGCGCATGGGGCGGTCAATAAGGCGGGAAACGAGAATTTCCTTGTCCTTTGGGCGACCTTCACGCTTAATAAATCCACCAGGAATCTTTCCGGCAGCGTAGTATTTTTCGTTGTAATCAACAGTTACGGGAACAAAATCAAGTCCCTCACGAGCCTCGCTGGAAGCACAGACTGTGGCAATAACGGCGGAACCGCCAAACTGAGCGTAGACAGAACCGTTGGCCTGCTTTGCCAAGCGACCAGTTTCCAAAATCAATTCCTGTCCAGCTAATGTATATGATACTCTATGAACCATTTCTTTTTCTCCTAAAAATGAAAAGGACAGTCTCCCGCACACAACGGCAGCAGACTGTCCCCCACAGCTTACTTTCGCAGGCCAAGTTCTTTGATAAGCGCACGATAACCTTCAAGGTCTGTACGCTGCAAATACTTCAACAGGCTTCTGCGCTGACCAACCAAGATAATAAGACGGCGGGCTGCACCCTTGTCCTTCTTGAAAGTCTTGCAGTGCTCTGTGAGCTGCTTGATGCGTTCAGTCAGCAGTGCTACCTGAACTCTTGTGTTGCCAGTGTCCCGTTCGCTTGTTCCGAACTTGGTAACGATGGCAGCAGTTGTGTCTTTTGTAAGTGCCATTACTTACTCCTTTCTATTTTAATCCCATTAAGATAACCAAAATTATACGGTGAACTCCAAGGAACTCACCACCAAAGCTTCTGCAGCATCACACGCTACAGGAAGACTTGCAGCAAAATCAGCAGGAAGCAACAATTCCACGAACTCCCCTTGAACAAGAACCTTTCCTGCCCAAGAAAAAAGCCTTTCTCCAGAATCGCCGTGAAAGCCTTCCCTTGTCCTGCAATGAAGAACCACTGGATAACTGCCAGCGGGGGGAAGAATCTGAAGGCAACCACAAGGGCCTCGCCGTCTTGTTCCCACCAAGGAATCGTGACGCCAGTGCCACTGTAAACAGCTACCACCTAAGGCAAAGTTTCTGCCTAAAAAACGGCGACAACGGGCAAAATCACCTTCCAACAGGGAATTGCGAATCTCCGAGGAGCTAATTCGCACTCCATCTGCTATTACTGGGTCTACAACCTCCAGCACCACCTGATTTTTCAAGGAAAAATCCCGCAAAAAATCGATGTTCACTGCACCCTTGTAGCCACAGCGGAAATCAGTTCCCTCTGCCAGATAGGCCATGTACAGCCGCTCCTTCAAGTGTTGCAGAAAGGTAACTCCATCCATTCTACCAAAATCACCGGAAAAGTCAATGACCACCACAAAGGCAAAGCCTGCTTCACGAAAGCATTGTAATCGCTGCTCCATGGTATACACCGACCCAGAAAAGTTTTCTGGATTAAGGCGAGCTTTGGGAGAGGTACCAAAGGTAATAACCCCCGGCAAAAGCTTTTTCTGGCTAAGCACCGCATCAAAAAGGGCCTGATGCCCCAAATGGGCTCCATCAAAACCGCCAACGGTTAAGGCTGTTCCCTCATATCCAGCAGCTAAAAGCTGGGAACGAGGAAAAAAATTACCAGAAGCTATGTCATTCCAAGAATAAACTCTCAGATTGTTTTCCATATATTATCCTTGCTGAGGAATCACAAATCCATAGGAAAGCTTTTCCCCAGCTTTTTTTATCATCCCCACTAGTTCTCCAGACTCAAAGAACACAGGATATTCCGTTGCAGCTGATGCTTGCCAGGAAGTGAACCACGACTTCCGTAGTGGCCGCCCCTGAAAAAAGTCTTTAGCAAACTGACTGGACAAAAACAAGGGAACAAGACCACAAGAAAAAGCCATTTCTGGAGTAAACTGAATCAAGTGGCCAGCCACTTCCTCTAGTTCCGTAGCTGTAGCCTTTGTAGGAGGCACATCGCCGTAGCCTCGGCTGGCTAAGGTAAAAGCTTTCAAACTAGGAGCAAAGACTGCATTTTCCAGCTGAAAGGGACCCACCGCCACACGACGCAGAGCCACCAAATGGGCACAGGTGCCTGCAGCAGCTGCAATGTCACGAGCCAGGGAACGGATGTAGGTTCCCTTGGAGCAGGTAACCTCCAGCAAGCCGTAGCCGCCGTCAAAGTCTAAAAGCTCCAGTGAATGAATGGTGATTTCTCTGGAGGGAAGCTGGGCGGTGGCACCTGAACGCACCAAATCGCTGGCTCGCTTTCCATCCACGTGAATAGCTGAATAGGCAGGTGGCACCTGCTGGATAGTTCCCCGAAACTGGGGCAATACCGCTTCCACCTGCTGACGGCTGGGAAGTGGACCTTCCTTCACCACAGTACCAGAAGGCTCCAAGGTATCTGTTTCTGAACCAAAGGCCACCACAGCCAAATATTTTTTATCAGTGGCGGTGATGTAGGGAACTAACCGTGTCATTTTTCCTACCAACACCACCAACAAGCCTTCTGCAAAGCTATCCAAGGTGCCAGTATGCCCCACCTTTCCTGTTCCTAGGGCTTTTTTTATAACACCCAGGGAAGAAAAGCTGGTGGGGCCAGCTGCCTTGGCAAAAAGCATAATGCCAGATGCACCAGAATCTTTAGCTGCCAGATTAGTTCTCCCCGCTTGCGGAGAAATCCTCGTCCCCATCTGGGGCTTGGGATTCACTGCGGGAAGCCTCCAATGCGGCTTCCTCTGCTTCCAGCTGATTCAATTTTCGCACCATCTCAAAGCCTTCCTTAATGCTGGAATCAGCAACAAAGGTAAGCTTTGGGAACTGGCGGATAGTTAATTTTCTTCCGATGGTGGACTGGATAAAGCCTGCGGCACTCTGCAAGCCCCGCACACCCTTTTCCGTTTCCTTTCCACTCATAAAGCTTGAGACGTAGACCTTGGCATACCCAAGATCTCCAGAAACCTCCACTCTATTGATGGAAAGGAAGGTGGAAACACGAGGATCCTTTATCTGACTGGAAAGAATCATCTTGGAGATTTCTTCCCGAATCTGCTCACCTAATCGTATAAGTCGAAAGGAACCCATTTATGCCTTGTCTCCTCCAGCTTCATCTGGTTTTACCAAGGGGGCGGAATCACCCAGCTTGCGGGCAACTTCTACATACTCGAAGATTTCCAGCTGGTCTCCCACCTGAATGTCCTGCCAGCTATCAATACCGATACCGCACTCATAGCCAGTGTTTACTTCCTTAACGTCATCCTTAAAGCGCTTCAAAGAAGAAATCTTTCCGCTGTAGATAACAATTCCCTCACGGATTACGTTGACGCTGGAGGTTCGCTTTACAGTACCCTGGATAACGTAGGAACCAGCGATGAGGCCCACCTTGGGAACACGGAAGGTGTCCCGAACCTCTACCATACCGATTACCTCTTCCTTTACATCGGGCTTCAGCATACCTTCCATTGCCAAGGTAATTTCTTCCACACACTTGTAGATAACGTTGTACTTGCGGATGTCAACCTTTTCCTGGTCGGCAATAATCTTTGCCTTGGGAGTGGGTCGAACGTTAAATCCGATGATAATGGCGTTGGAGTCAGCAGCAGCCAACATAACGTCGCTTTCGTTGATGGCACCAGCAGATGAGTGGATAACCACCAACCGAATGTCTCTGGTAGAAAGCTTTTCCAAGGAGGACTTGAGGGCCTCTGCAGAACCCTGCACGTCTGCCTTGATGATAACCTTCAGCTCCATGATACCACCAGCATCGATGGTGTCGTAGAGGTTGTCCAAAGTAACCTTGCGTACACTCTTAGCATCCTCAAAGCGCTTCAATTCCTGACGTTTTGCAGAAATAGAGCGAGCAGTCTTTTCGGTGTCAGTTACCTGGAAGGGGTCACCAGCGTTGGGCATGGATTCCATACCAAGGATTTCCACGGGCATACTGGGAGTAGCTTCCTTAATCTTTTCTCCACGGTCGTTGAAGATGGCACGAACACGGCCGGAATAAATACCTGCAACGAAGGGATCGCCTGTGGTAAGGGTTCCCCGCTCCACAATAACGGTGGCCACAACACCACGTCCATGGTCAACACGGGATTCGATAATCTTTCCCTCTGCACGACAGTTCCATGTGGCACGGAGCTCCAGAACTTCAGCCTGCAAGAGGATGGCATCCAGCAGGTCGTCCAAGCCTTCCTTCTTCAAGGCGCTGATGTGAACAAACTGAGTGTCTCCACCCCAATCCTCTGGTACCAATCCCAAGTCGGAAAGCTGTGTCTTTACACGGTCGGGATTTGCCTCAGGCTTATCAATCTTGTTTACAGCCACGATGATAGGTACATTTGCATCCTTGGCGTGATTGATAGCTTCAATAGTCTGGGGCATAACACCGTCATCGGCGGCAACCACCAGAACAACAATATCAGTAATCTTGGCACCACGAGCACGCATCATGGTAAAAGCTTCGTGACCAGGTGTATCCAAGAAGGTAATGCGTCCCTTTTCTGTCTCTACCATGTAGGCACCGATGTGCTGGGTAATTCCACCGAACTCACCTTCTGCTACATGGGCACTGCGGATGGCGTCCAAGGTCTTTGTCTTACCATGGTCAACGTGACCCATGATGGTAACAACGGGAGGACGAACATCAATATCACCTTCTTCACCAGTATCGCTTTCGATAACAGTCTCGTCGTACAAGCTGATGATATGAACATCACAATCGTACTCAGAAGCCAGCAAGGTGGCAGTGTCTGCGTCAATGGACTGAGTGATGGAAACCATCATTCCCATGGACATGAGCTTGGCAATGATTTCAGAAGCCTTCAGGTTCATCTTCTTTGCCAAATCAGACACGGAGATTGTCTCCATAATCTCGATGGAAGCGGGTACTGCACTGGCAGAGGCGGCCTGCTTCTTCTTCTGGTTTCTATCTTCAAAGAAGTTCTCGTCTTCCCGGTCCTTGCGGTACACAGGCTTCTTTCCCTTAAAGGTCTTTTTGGCGGGAACCTTCTTTGCTTCCTCCATGGGAGCAGGAGCTCCACCACCAAATCCACCGGGACGTGGTCCACCGAAGCCAGGTCTTCCCTGTCCACGGTTAAAGCCGCCCTGTCCACCTTGGCCGCCCTGACGGTTAAAGCCACCCTGACCGCCTTGACCACGATTGTAGCCACCACCCTGGCCGCCCTGACCACGGTTGTAACCACCACCCTGACCTCCTTGGCCACGGTTGTAGCCGCCACCCTGGCCACCCTGACCACGGTTGTAGCCACCGCCCTGACCTCCTTGGCCGCCTTGACCACGATTGTAGCCACCCTGACGGTTCTGGAAGCCTTCACGAGCCTGAGCACCAGAGAAACCACCTTCACGGCGCTGATAATTGCCGTCTCGATGACCTCTGTTGTAACCGCCACCACGAGGCTTGTCAGAAAGGTTTCCAGCCTTTACGTTGGGGCGACTAGGACTCAGCTCAAAGGTAGTAGCCTTTGGCTTGGGCTTTTGTGTAGCAGCCTGATCTCCGCTATTGTCCTTTTGCTTTGGTGCGGCAGGAGCTTCCTTTGCAGGTGAAGTTGTAGCGGATGATTCCACAGGTGCAGCAGTTGTTGGAGCTCCGTTTCCATGAGCTCCTGCAGAAGCATTCTTGGAAGGCTCCTGCTTGCCCTGTTGCTGAGGTGCAGCAGGCTTTTTCTTTACCACCACTACCCTTCTCTTTTCAGGAGCACCAGATCCATTTGACTTGGGCTCAGCAGCTTTGGCAGGAGCACTTGCACCAACATTCTGAACACTGGCAGCAGGTGTTTTTTCTACCTCTGGAGAAGATTGAGCCACATCATTCTTTTTCTTAATCAACTTAGCCTTTGGCTTGTTTTCCGCTTCGTTTGATTTCTTTTCTGTATCATCCGCCATATTCTATCCTATTCCTCGTCCACAACCTCAAAACTAAGACCGATACCACAGTTTGGACAAGATGTCATATCGATTGTGATCTTGGCATTACATTCAGGACAGCGATATTCCTCTTCATCGTTATCCTCAGCCAGAATCTCTTCTTCAGCAACAACTTCATCTGCAGGAGCAGCTTCTTCTTCCACCAGCTCAACCTCTGCATTGATGAGGTTCTCCATGGCAGCAATGCCTTCAGCAGACAAGCCTTCAATTCCAGACAAGGTACCCTTTTCCAGAGCATCTAGGAACTGACCAATATCTACAATACCATTGTCCTTCAAGAGAGCCACCACGGCCTGATCTACGCCGGGCAATTCCTCCAAAGTAGAAATAGTATCTTCTTCCTGAATAAACAGGCTTTCTGCAGCCTTGCGAGAATCAGCGATAAGCTGTGAGCATTCCTCATATTCCTCGTCAGTCTTTACGTCGATGTTCCAGTCTACCAGTCGGTTAGCCAGCCGTACGTTCAAGCCCTGCTTTCCGATTGCCAGAGAGAACTGACTTTCAGGCACACAAGCCAAGGCCTGACGCTTGTCTGCGTCGAGAATGATTACAGAGGAAACCTCTGCAGGAGACAGAGCATTCTTGATGAATTCTGCTGGATCAGGATCAAATTTCAGAATGTCGATTTTTTCGCCATCCAGCTCACGGATAACGGACTGAATACGAACACCCTTCTGGCCAACACAGGCTCCAACGGGGTCAATATCCTCACGGTGGGAGTACACAGCCACCTTGGTGCGGTATCCAGGCTCACGAACAATCTTGTAGATTTCCACCGTCTTGTCGTAGGTTTCTGGGATTTCCTGCTCCATAATTTTTCGAACAAACTCTGGGTCGGTGCGGGACAATACCAGCTGCAAGCCAGGGCCACCCTTGGAATTGGTCTTTTTAACCTCAGTAACGATGGCACGAATTCTATCGTTCTTTTCAAAGCGTTCCCGGGGAGACTGGTTCCGCTTAGGCAAAATTCCTTCAACCTTGCCCAAGTCCACATAAATGGTTCCCTTGTTCTTGCCTTCCCGCATGTCCTCACGCTGGAAGTAACCAACCATCACTTCTCCCACCTTGTCTTTAAACTCAGCGTAGAGACGATCCTTTTGAATCTCGGACAAAGACTGGTGAGCAGTCTGCTTTCCAGTCTGAACGATGGAGCGACCAAAGCTTTTGGGATCTACCGGAAGAACGATTTCGTCTCCGATTTCTGCATCGGCATTAAGCTTAAGAGCATCCTCCAGCTCAATCTCAATGGCGGGATCGTAGACACCATCAACTACAATCTTCTTTGAATACAGATACACTTCCGACAAGTCTTCTGCGAATTCGACAATAGCATTTTCATTAGTACCGAATTCACGCTTGTAAGCGGCCTTCAATGTATCCTCTATCATGGTGAGTACCGCTTTTTCGGGAAGCCCCTTCTCTTGAATCAACTGGCGTATAGCTTCTGCCATCTGAGAGGACATGCCTAGCCTCCTAACTGTAATAATTTAGCTTTTGATATTCGCTGGTAGGGAATTGTTGTAACTTCTGCAGCCTGCATCTGTGCAGCCTGCACTGGTGCAGCCTGTGCAGCATCCCCTTCTCCAACGAGCTCCAATGTTATGGACTGGTCATCGGAGGAAACAATCTTTCCTGCCACCCAATCCGTAATCTGACTATCCCATACACGAACGTAGCGTCCCACAAACAGGGCGAATTCTGCTGGATTCTTTATAAGCCGCTCCATTCCAGGAGAAGCGACTTCCATGTAAATATCTTGGGAATCTAACACTGCTTCAAGACGAGGAAGCAGTGCACGGTGGACACGGGCACAATCGTTGACACCAACGGCACCAGAATCACCAGCAGGTTTTGTAATGACAGCAGTTACTTTGATTGAACCGTTCTGTGGTACAACCTTAAGATCCACAAGCACGTAGCCCAAGCCTGTTACCAAGGGGCTACAATCAGCAAAATGAGGTATAGAATCAAGTGATATGTATTCCACCAACACTCCGAAAAGGCCCTGTTTTGGATATAATTTCCAAAAACTTGCCCTGTGAATATAAAAAAAGAGCCGTTTGAACGACTCCCAACCAAAATGGATATTATTATTGTTCTTTTTTAATATACTTCACCATAGGAAAAATGTCAAGAGAAAGCAAAAGGAAATGATTATATTATATGAAGAAACATGTACAAAGGGTGGCCAAAAGCCACCCTAAAAGCAGTTACTTGGTGTATTGTGTAGTGGAGTTGGGAAGGCCAGGAGTAACACCTGGGGCCTTAGTCTGCTTATCATTCATGGTGACAATCCAAACATCCTTGCTGGCCACAGGAATTTCTTGTGTAGCAGTGGCAGCTTGTTGAATTTCTGGAATATTCTGACGGGAAAGACTTCTGTTCACCGTGGTCATGCCATCACTGGAAAGCCACACTTCCCCATCCTGGCCAGCTGTCCAACCACCTTCTGCCAAAATAGCCTCTCCAGCAGGAAGAATTTTCTTTTTACCAGTGTCAGAAACTTTGGGACCGATATACAAAAGAGCATCCATCATTTTACCCTTGGCTCGTTCCCGCAGTACAAGGACATCGTTGGCACTTACAATTTCATCTACAGAATTAACCCACAAATCCCGAACTCCATCACAGGAATCAGAGGCAGTGGAAGCAGAAAGATTTTCATCCAGCTCATCCACATGGCCACTTTCTTCAGCAAGAGTTCTCATGTGCAGAACAACATATTCTCCTGCAACTACCTCTACTGCAGGAAACACATAGTCAAAATCTTTGTATGCTGAATGCAGCTCAATTCCAGCCAGATTCCCTGAACGATACACATACAATTCCACAAATTCTACCTTAGGCTTTTCATATTCCGTTCGCACCTCGCTTAAAACCACCCCAGCCACATTCTGATTAAAGCCATAGAAGGGAACCTGAAACAAGAGGCTATTCCCCTCTTGATCATGGGCGATGCCTGACAAAATATAGGTGGCTCCCATTTCCAGCAGCTGGCTTTCGGTGAAAACAACCTGCACAAGGGAGAGCTGGATTTCAGAAGCACTTCCTTCCTGCAGCTCCTGTGAATTCACTGGAGCTACAAGAGACTGGGTAGAAACAGTCATTTGTTCTTGAGAAAAAACAAGTGCTCCCATGGTGGAAGAATTTCCTGAACGAACCTCCAAATTGGAAAGCTGCACCTCCTCCGTAAAATACAGAGACACGCTTTCCGCTGAATCCTGGGAAAACTCCAACAAAATGGGACTTTCCACATCATCTGAAGCAGCAACAATTCCTTCCGCCGTCATCTTACAAGAAACAGAAAATAAACTAAAACACATTAAAAACAAGGCAACAAAAAAACACAGGGGACAGGAACGCATCTTTTTACTGCAAAACTTCTTCAAAACAACCTCCATCTAAAAATATTTTAGTAAGGAAAATTTTGGCCAAAATTATATCCTCATAAAATATTATAGGGTTGGACTTTAAAAAAAATGCATTTTTTTACAAATAAACTGAAAAAAAATTGAAAATTCGCTATACTTCTTCCATGGACTACACAATCAGACGACTAGAATTATTCAAGGACTTGTTGTTTTTTCAAGTCAATAAAGGAAATAACGATTCAACAAAAACAGCACTTAATGGAGTACACTGTCCCCAAGACTTTTCTCCAGAAACTGCTTCTGCCGTAGCAGCTGCAGGGCTCACTGGGGAACGGCTGACACGGTTTTGCACCCAGGTAAATATCAAAAATCTAGAGCCAACAGATGAGCAATATCTTTGTCAAGGAGAATTCTGTGGCTACGGCATTCCTTCCAATACCGACGGTTCCATAGAAGTGGAGCTGCCAGAAGGAATGGATGCCAGCGGCCTGCAATGCATCCCCGCTGGAACCTATGGTTTTGTGCAAAGCGATTATGCCAGCGATAAAAATCCCATAAAGGCCGCAGAAGCCCTGTGGCTTGAGTTTTTGTGGGAGGAATGGGAGGCAGCCGACGACCAAATATATTTACGAGAGCTTCCTCACGGTAACACCACCGTGTTCCAGCTTTTTAGACGAATTAAAAGCTAGGGATAAACTGAGGTTTTCTTGATAAAACAAAGAAACTGGAGTTTCCCTTGTATTTTAAGCATCCAGGGGTTATACTGAAAGAAAGGGTATTGCCCCATTCTTTTTACGGAGGATTATATGAGTACACACATCAACGCAAAAGACGGCCAGATTGCCGATACCATTCTGTTGCCAGGAGATCCCTTGCGGGCAAAATATATTGCAGAAAATTTCCTTGAAAATGCCCAGTGCTACAACGAGGTTCGAGGAATGTACGGCTTTACCGGAACCTACAAGGGAAAGCGAATTTCCGTACAGGGTACTGGAATGGGCCAGCCCTCCCTTTCCATCTATGTAAATGAGCTGTTCCAGTTCTATGGCGTGCAAAAGGCCATTCGAGTGGGAACCTGTGGTGCAATTCATTCTTCCACAAAGATTCGTGACACCATCTTGGCCACTGCCGCCTGTACCGACTCTTCTCTGCCAGTACAGCGCTTTGGAAGCCTGCACTTTGCCCCCACCGCCAACTTTGAGCTTTTGATGGCAGCCTACACTGCCGCCCAAAAGGCTGGCATTGCAACATTGCAGGGACCAGTTACCTCCAGCGACCTTTTCTACGATGAAAACGAAAACTGGAAACTTTGGGCCAAGTACGGTGTTTTAGGAATAGAGATGGAGGCGGCAGAGCTGTATACACTAGCTGCCAAATTCAATCGGAAGGCACTGGCAATCCTCACCGTCTCCGACCACATTGCCACTGGAGAGGCCACCACACCAGAGGAACGGCAGACCACATTTACTAATATGATCAATATTGCACTAGAGGCTGGCATTTCTTGTTAATCTTGACTAAATGCTAACATTTTGTGTATTATTGTATCAATAAAAGACTATAGATTGACGTCTATAATTTAAGGAGTAACAAATGAAAAACTCAAAGTTTATCATTGCAGCATTGGTTTTGGTAGCAGTAGCAGGTTTGGCTGTTGCCCAGAAGGTTTCCATTGATTTGAGCTTCAACACAGCAGCAGCAGATGCCAAGAACTATTTCAACTGGTCTGCTAATGGAAAGGCCGTAAAGGATGGTTTTGATGCAGCAACAGGTGCTTCAAAGGCTCAGTCCACAACTGGATTCAACGTTGTTCGCTATGACAGCGATGCAACAAAGAAGAACGCAATTCCTGCAGGTCTCCGTTCTTTGGTATTGTATCCCGTTTCTTCTTGGGACACAGCTACAGCTGACGCTTTCACTGTAACAGCTAACGGAAAGCAGCTGACAATCCGCTTTGTACACCGCGGAACAGCTTATCAGATTACTACTGACAACAAGGGAAAGATTGACACCGATGATTCCTTCAAGATTGCTACTGGCGTTGGTGAGAACGTAGGTGGAAAGTTCATGATTAAGGACGAGTTCCTGAAGGCTGGTGGAGACAAGGCTAACATGGCTGACTTGGACTGGAGCAAGATTACTCTGGTAGACGATGAGGCTTCTGATGCAGCTACTGTTGACTACGACGGAACTTTGACAGCTACCCTCAAGAAGGGAATCCTCACCGTTAAGGGAAACTTGAAGGCTGACTAAGTTATGTGATTCATCAGATATAATCTGATGTCTCAAAACAACCCCTAGATGCAATTTCTTGAAAGAGATTGTTCTGGGGGTTTTTATTTTAAAATCTTCTGTTCTCCCCTATTCACTGCTTCACGTCACTACTTCAGTGCAAGTTTTGCTTGAGATATTCTATTTTCCGTGGTATGCTAAAATGCAGGAGATATTGCTATGAAACCCACATTATTGGTTTTAGCTGCCGGAATGGGCAGCAGATATGGAGGAGTCAAGCAGATTGATTCCGTTGGACTCCACAACGAGACATTGCTGGACTTTGCCACCTACGATGCTATGCGCAATGGTTTTGGCAAGGTAGTGTACATTATCCGCAAGGACATCGAACAGGACTTTAGAGAGCGGCTCTTTGACCGCATTGCCCGTAACTTTGATGCTGAATATGTATTCCAAACTCCTGAATACGGCCTGACAGAAGAACAGGTTCAAAAGGCAGCTGCTCGGAGCAAGCCCTGGGGAACAATCCACGCCGTTCTCTGTGCAGAAAAGGCTATCAAAGAGCCCTTTGCCGTTATCAATGCAGACGACTACTACGGTCGCATGGCATTTGAAACACTGGGTGCCCATCTTTCTGCCATGCCAGTAGACGGCACAGACCACGCCATGGTGGGATTCGTTTTGGGAAATACCATGAGCCGCTCTGGAACTGTTTCCAGAGCAATTTGTACCGTTAAAGACGACTACCTTGTGTCCATGAAGGAAAACACCAAGATTGGGTACGAAGGAGACAAAATCATCAGCTTGCTGGATGGAGAAAAGATTGAGCTTACTGGAAAAGAATGGGTTTCCATGAACTTCTTTGGATTCTCTCCCAAGGCCTTTGAGGAATTCCACCTTTACTGGGATAATTTTGTTACCAATAACTTGAACAGTGAAAAGGCAGAAGCTATGTTGCCAGAGGCTGCAAGCAATATTGTTTCCCACAATCAGGGACGTATCAAGGTATACACCTCTCCTGAAAGCTGGTTCGGCATGACCTACCCAGAGGACAGAGCTACCGTGAAGGTTGAAATCGCAAAGAAAATTCAGGAAGGCTACTATCCTGAAATTCTGTGGGAAAAATAAGCGCTACACAGAAAGCTTACTAAAATGAAACACTACCTCGTGGAATTCTACTGAATTCTGCGAGGTTTTTTAGACTTGATCCAAAGGACAGGTACTATGAAACGAATTCTTATTCACGTTACAGGCTCCATTGCCTGCTTTAAATCCTGCTCCCTCATTAGCCTTCTTACAAAGGAAGGATTTGAGGTACAGGCCACAGCCTCTCAGGGGGCATTGCAATTCATCCAACGGGCATCCCTAGAGGGCCTTACTGGAAAGCCTCTTCTAACCGACATCTTCGACAAAAGCGACGATCCCATGCACCACATCACGTTAAGCCAACGATGGGCAGATTTGATTATTGCCTATCCTGCTTCTGCCAACTGTATCTGCAGACTGGCTGCGGGCCTCAGTGATGATTTGTTTGGAGCACTCTGCCTTGCCAACAACTACAACAAGCCCTTACTGGTGGCACCTGCCATGAACACCCAGATGTTCAACCACCCAGCGGTACAGGAAGCTTTAGCCAAGCTGGAATCCTGGGGTACCCACATTCTTCCCACAGAAGAAGGCTTACTGGCCTGCGGTGATGTGGGAAAGGGCAAGCTACTTTCTCCAGAAAAAACCTTGGAATACATCCAGCAGATTCTTAAAGAAAATTCCCCAATCTCCCAATGATAGAAAAAGGAGCATATATGAAGATTCTCATTACAGGCGGTGGGTGCCGAGAGGCCATAGACAATGTTCGTTGTGTCACCAATACCTCCACAGGAAGAACCTCTGCCAGTATAGCTGATTATTTTTCCCGTCAAGGCTGCCAAGTGACACTTCTGACAGCAGCCTCTGCCATAAAGCCCCAAGAACAGTGCACCATCCGAAGCTTTGTCAGTGGAGCCGACCTGGGCCGCCTGTTGGAGGAGGAGCTTACTCGTCAGGAATTCCAGCTAGTGATTCATGCCGCTGCGGTAAGCGACTTTATCCCAGAAACAGTGATTATGGATGGCATTTCCGTGGCAGCAGGACCAGAGGGAAAAATTCCATCAGGCTCCTCCATGACCGTTACCTTTCGCTCTGCCCCAAAGCTTGCAGACAGCATAAAAAGCTGGGCAAAGGAAGGTGGACACAGGGAGCCTACAGTGGTGTGCTTTAAGCTTACCAGTGGTGCAGATGCCGAAAAGGTTTTAGCAGCCTGCCATGCAATTCTTTCCAGAGGGGCCGCAGACTTTGTGGTTGCCAACGATATTCTCAATATCACTGCCAAAAGTCATCCCTTTGTGGTGAACATGCTGAAGAATAATCAGGTGGAAGCCCTGCAGCGGGGAGAAACCGAGGAAGAAATGGCAAAAATACTGTATCACATTGCTACTGAAAATACATAAAAGAAATCATACTTAGGAGGAAGAGATGATTTTGACCCTTGATATTGGAAATACACAGATTTCCGGAGGCGTTTTTTTAAATGACGCACTGATTCTTCAGTTTCGTCATACCACCACACAACATACCAGCAGTGACGAGCTTGGAATTTTCATGCGTTCTGTGTTTCGGGAAAACGGCTTTGATCCCACTTTGGTTGATGATATTGTTTGCTGTAGCGTTGTTCCCTCATTGAATTATCCATTAACCAGTGCCTGTATCAAGTATTTTGACAAGGAGCCTCTGCTCATTAAGCCGGGAGTTAAAACTGGACTGCAGCTAAAATATTCCAATCCCAAGGAAATCGGTGCAGACAGAATCGCTGCAGCCATTGGAGCCCAGGCCTACTATCCTAATGCTAACATCATTATAGTGGATATGGGAACAGCTACCACAGTGGATATTTTGACAGCTAGACGGGAATATTTAGGTGGTGCAATTCTACCCGGAGTCAACATGTCTATGCAGGCTCTAGCCCATGGTACTGCCCAGCTTCCCAATGTAGAAATCGGCGTACCCCAACGAGCCTGCGGAACAAATACTGCAGAAGCCATCCAGTCTGGCTTGTACTACGGTGCTCTGGGAGCCATTAAAGAATTGATTGCAGCCTACACCAAGGAGGTTTTTGGAGGAAGAAAGCCCATGGTGCTGGGAACGGGAGGATTTTCCCACCTGTTCAATGGAGAAGGAATTTTCAACGAGGTGATTCCCAGCCTCATCTTTGACGGCCTGCTCTGCACCTTAAAAATGAACCGCTAACCAACACAGTAAGCTGTAGTAAAGAAGGAAAGAATGATAAAAGAAATTCAACTACAAGACATACCAGGGGTAAACATTGGCCACGCAGAAGACCAGGAAGCAAAAACTGGGGTAACAGTGCTGGTCTTTCCCCAAGGAGCTTCAGCTGGCGTTGACATTAGCGGAGGAGGGCCTGCCTCACGGGAAACTCCAGTGATTTCGCCCCTTACCAACGATGTGCCTGTCAATGCCATTGTCTTGTCGGGAGGCTCGGCCTTTGGGCTTGCGGCCTCCGACGGAGTAATGGCCTGCTTGGAGCAGCGGGGCATGGGCTACAACACAGGCTTTGCCTTGGTGCCCATTGTATGCCAAAGCTGCATCTACGACTTGGGCTACGGCAGTAGCAAAATTCGACCAGACAAGGAAATGGGATACAAGGCTTGTGCCCATGCCCTAGAGTGTAACCAGCACCCAGAGGGTAATTACGGCGGCGGAACTGGAGCTACCATCGGAAAAATTGTAGGTATGCACCGAGCAACAAAGGCGGGTGTTGGCCTCTATGCTATAGAAGTGGCTGGCTTGCAAATGGCCGCCGTTGTGGTGGTGAATGCACTAGGAGATGTATTTCATCACGCTACTGGAGAAAAAATCGGCGGCATTACCACCCAAGACCGCTCTGACTGGGCAAATATTCAAGACATTTTGTACTCCATGCCAAGCCCCCAGAACACCTCCACCAGAAGCAACACCACCATTGCAGCCATCATCACCAACGGCAACTTTTCCAAGGCCCAGCTTACCAAGCTGGCAGCCATGGCCACCAACGCCTACCCTCGCTGTATCAATCCCGTGGGAACCTTGGCTGACGGAGATGCCGTATATGCCGCCTCGGTGGGAAGACATCCTGCAGACTTAAACCTAGCCGGAACCTTGGCAGCCCAGGTTCTGGCAGAAGCCATTCATCGAGCTGTTACCACGGCACGGATTCCAGAGGAAGAATTTTTAGCAAATATAGCTAGAAAATAAAACAATAACTAAAACGTTTTGTATTTTCATCATTTAAAAAAAAACTAGGGAGAAGTAATCACCTCTCCCTAGCGCCATCTATTGAATCCAGTTACAATGCAATGTGAAAATCTCCCCATCCAGACAAATCCATGGGGAGAGTCCTGCTCCACAACTGTCCAACAACTTAATCTTCTGCAGCAACCTGAATGAATTCCTTGGCAGCGGCAATAACCTCATCTGCCAGCTTACCAGAAATTGGATCATAGTGACTGAAGGAGGTTTCAAAGCTACCAGTGCCACTTGTCAAGGAGCGCAGGTCAATGGCGTACTTCAAAAGCTCGGACTGGGGAACTAAAGCACGAATCTCATCAATGTCTCCAGCCAAGGTGTTCTGTCCCAGCACACGACCACGCTTACCAGACAGGTCAGACATGATATCGCCCAAGTACTTGGATTCAACCCATACGGTAATATTCATTACAGGCTCCAGCAATACAGGCCCCGCAGAACGCATAGCATCCTTGAAGGCATTGCGAGCAGCAATCTTAAAGGCCATTTCTGAGGAGTCAACGGGGTGCTCCTTACCGTCCAGTACGGTAATAGCCACGTCAACAACAGGGTAACCAGCAAGAACACCATGCTCCATTGCATCTCGTACACCCTTTTCTACACCAGGAATGTAGCCCTTTGAAATAGCTCCACCAACAACTGCATTGGTAAAGCCGTATTCCATACCCCGCTCCATGGCTTCTACAGAAAGCACAACACGAGCATACTGACCGTGACCACCAGACTGCTTCTTATGGGTATATTCAGCCTGAGCCTTTCGCTGAATTGTTTCACGATAGGCAATTCTTGGCAGGGAGGTTTCAATTTCAATCTTTGACTGGCTTCGGATTCTGTCTAGAATAATGCCAATCTGTAGCTCACCCATACCGGAAACCACGTTCTGCTTTGTCTCTGGGTTGTAGGCAAAGGTAATGGTGCGGTCTTCCTCGGCAGCCTTCAGCAGCTGAGTGGAAAGCTTGTCTTCATCCCGCTTTTCCTTGGCAGATACAGCCATGGAATATACCGGCTCTGGCAGACGCAGCTTAATCAAGGGCAGGCTTTCTGGGTTAGCGGACAAGGTGTCGCTGGTTTTGGTAACGGCAAGCTTGGTAGCGATACACAAATCACCAGCTTGAGCTACCTTGATTTCTTCCAGCTTCTTTCCAACGCAGCGATACAGCTTACCGATTTTTTCCTTCTTCTTTTCTGACAGGTTGAACAGCTCGGAATCAGCAGAAAGACTTCCAGTAACAACTTTGAGGTAGGAAAGCTTACCAGAGAACTGGTCGCTGGCAGTCTTAACGCACAAAATAGAAGTGGGAGCAGTGCTGTCAAACTTAACGGCCATTTTTTCTTCCACAGGAGAAATAGCTGTTTCAATGGCATGGGATGGGTCGGGAGCAATGTCTGCAATGAAGTCCAGCAAAGGAACAAGTCCGCAGTTCTTTTCAGGATTTCCAGCAAAGGATGGAACGATACGGTTATTGGCCACAGCAATCTTCAAACCAGTGATGATTTCTTCTTGAGTCAACTCACCTTCATCAATGAACTTAACCAAAAGATCGTCGTCACCTTCGGCAGCAGCACCAGCCAGCACGCCCAAGGCATCCTCGTACTCATCCTTGTACTCAGCAGGAATATCACAAGCCTTTTCAACACCTCCATCTCCAGCCACAAGGTAGGCCTTACCGTGAAGCACGTCGATAACACCCTTGAAATCAGCTCCTATTCCCATGGGAATGGTGACAGGACAAACCTCCACGCTGAATTTCTTGCGAATATCCTGAACGGAGCCGTCGTAATCGGCACGGTCGTCCTCACAATGGTTCAAGAAGGCGATACGGGGCTTGTTTCTGCGGTCTAGGTCACGCCACAGCTTGATGGTTTCAATCTGAGCACCAGAGCGGGAATCTACCACCATCAATGCCAGATCGCTGGAGCGGAAGGCAGAAATCACTTCTCCAGAAAAGTCGGAGGAACCGGGGGTATCCCACATATTTATAAGGCTATCCTTCCAGGCAATGTGAGCCAAGGAGGAGTACACTGATATTTTTCTCTGGATTTCCTCTGGTGAGTTGTCGCTGGCAGTTTTACCGGATGCTACGGCCTCAGCCTTAGGAAGAACTCCACCAACAAAAAGCAAATGCTCAAAAAGTGTGGTCTTTCCTGTCTGACCATGACCGGCAATAGAAATATTTCTCAACTGTTGTGTGGAATAATCCATGAAAATCTCCTTTATATGTATACTGAGCCAAAATCTTTTTTACTGACCCTTCTACTATGATAAAATCGAAATTTTCACCTGTCAAGAAAAAAGTGTCAGACACTGGTCAAGAAAAAAGTGTCCGACACCTATTAAGAAAAATTTGTGGCACTTCGTATTACCTTTACCTGTCGTTTTACATGACTTTCACTTTTACCAATGATAACAGCGATTTCTTTGTACACCATTCCTTGGTGGATGCAGGAAATGATTTTTTGCTGCTCCTCCGTCAGCTGGAAAATATCTTGGGGAGATGGGGCTGGCTCATCTTCAGAAGCTGTTTCAATCTCAGTCTTGAATTTTGCAGGGGAAAAGGTGGCAAAAATATCTCGCTCCAGCTGGGCAAGACCACCGGCCTCCTGCATGAGAAACCAAACAAGCAGATACACCAGCAGAAGAAAAATAAAGGAAAGCAAGACTCCAGACACAAAGCCTGCTCCGTAGCGAAACTGACTGATGATGGAAGCAAGGCAGATTGCCAAAAAGATGGCAAGCTTAGGCAGGGGATGCTTTTTGAAAATGCCTGCAACGTAGCCAAAGCCCATGCCCAATAAATAGAAAAGAATACCGTTGGTTCCACCACCTTCCACCAATACTACCACGCCCCACAGACAACACATGATCGTATAGATGATAAATTTTTTGGGGTACACCACCAGCACCAGGCAGGCAAGAATAGAAAGAATGTAGAGGGCAGGAAACCCCCAGCGGGGAATTAGATCCATGGGATGAGCGTGCAGTCCAGCGGGATAGGGAAAGACATCGGCAGCCAGCACCACCGCCCAGCACAGGCCGCAGATAATGGCCAGCACCCGCCAGGTGGTGGTGGTATCCTTTTTCTGTCTGAGCTTGGCTCTCCGTGGCATGGCTCCTCCCTTCCTCCACGGCGTTCCACAGCGGAGGCTTCTTGATTCAAAAACTTCTTCTTCCCATACACCAAAACGCCATCTGTGTCAAGAGCAAAACAGGCAAATTGTACTTTTTGATACTTTTTAATAAAGGTCAGGAAAAAGAAAAAAGGGTCAAAAAGTGTCAGACCAGCAAAAAAGCCTTTACAGGTGGATTGTGCAGGGGTAGAATTGGAGGTGTTGGAAGGGAAAGACGTGAGACTCTTCCCTTCCAAATCAAACACTCCAAGGAGAAGACATGAAAATTGTATTTAAATCAAAACTATCTCAACTACCAAGTGCAAATATTCCGCAAGGCTGGTGCAAGTTACAGGAGCTCTCTTCGGTGAGAGTGTTAACAACAGGTTACTTGTTATTCAGTATCCCCCTTGTATTGTTGACATTTCTAGCATTCTTTCTCAAAGGAATTCTCCACGATATTGCCGTATCAGAACTTTACGCACAAACTGCTGTACCTATTGTATCTCTTCCTACAGCAATACTTCTATTGGTAGCATTTTGTTTCATTCATGAGAGCATCCATGTATGGACAGGGCCACGGGATAGCACTGTATACATAGTCCCGCTCCCTAGTAGACTGGCAATTGGTGCAATTTGCCAAGAACCAATGACACGGAACAGGACAATAGTTGTTAACATCATGCCATTTCTCGTATTGGGAATGCTTCCCCTCATCCTCTGGCTATTCATCTCACCTACCTTCGTATTTCTTAATGCCTTTCTCTTTTATTTTTATCTTGCAGGATTGTTCGGAGGCGTGGGAGATTTAACAATTATTTGGTTTACGTTGAAGATTCCAGCAACAGCTTTGGTACAAAATGAAGGATTTGACACATATTATTCGGTGGAGAAGCCATGAACAAGCAAGATAAAACACCTCGTAGAATACAAACAGTAAAGACAATTCTACTGATAAATTCTTTGGCACTGCTGGCCGTTCTCATCACATCATTCTTTGTCGAGAATACTACGGTTTCCACACTCTTCAAAGTCTTCACGATACTGCACATGATTATAGCACTTGTTTCATTCATATTGCAAATACAAGACAGGAGGACAACAAAATTGACTCCCACACAGGAACATGGCAATGATAATGCAGAAATAAAAGATGCGTGGGCAAAAGCCGTATCTGGAAAGCAATAAAAATTCTAAATGTAGTGATAACCGCCCTTCTTTTGGAGGGTGGTTATCAAGCAAACAATTAATGAAAGGAGTGAAAAATGCTTTTAAAACTGAATATAAAAAGCTTCTTGCCGCTGTTTCTAATCTGTCTATTCCTTGAAATTGGTACAGAAGAGATTAGTGTCCGTCTCACCCTTCCTTGGGTATCCCTTGTCTACAATATCCTTTTCTGCATCTATGCCTTTATGCTCATCAAACCTTACAACCGGCCAGAAAGCTTGTCCATTACAGAAAAAGAACGACGAGTCATTGCCAGCAGGCTTCACAAAGTTATAGCGCTGATTTTCATCTTCGCTTGGTTTGGCTTTTTCTTTTGGATAATCAGTGTTTTGGACATGCCAGCAGTCAATGCTTGGTACATGATTGTTCCTGCACTGCCAGCTGCATTCGGGGAGGAACTCTTATACAAAGGAATCCTGTTCAAATATCTGCATCAAGAAAGACGGTGGAATTTTTGGCTCTCCGCTGTACTGGTCAGTATGGTATTCGCCCTGTACCATAGACAATTCGACTTGACTTTGGTTAAACACATCATCTGGAGTCTCTACAGTTTCCTCATATACTATCATTGCAGGTCTCTGATTTTGGCGGGCCTTTTTCACTATTTCCATAACCTTGCATTTTATTTCTGGATTCCATGAGGGAATGATAAAGGATAAATACTTGGAGACTCCAATATATGCGATATAGACAACAATTCGACCTTTACCCAAGGAAGTAGAAACCAAGGGAAAGCTGCGATGGCAGCTTTTACATCAGCAGTGATTTCTTGTACTGCAATCGGTGCAGCTGCAACAGGAATTTTCTAAATATCAAATACGATGTTATCAATAAAATAATTATATTTTATGATAACATCGTATATTCCTCAAAACGGAGAAGACATGAAAATGAAAACCAAGAAAGAATTCAGATACATCCTAACTCTCTTTTTACCATTACTGCCTCCCTTGGCTGTAATGGTGCTGCTGGAAAACTATGACAGCCTGATAAATCTCATAGGACTATGGGCTTTGTTCGCAATTCCAATATGTCTCATGTTGCTGGCCTTTGCTTGGAGTGCAAGAGTTGAAATCGAGTCTATTGGAATCACATTGAACGCGATGTTCATCTTTAAGGAATTTCCTTTTGAAACTATTCTTTCATACGAAATCACCAAGGGAGGAACAAGCCTTTTTTCCCTTGCAAGCCAATCTATAAAACTGAACTTGAAGAGTGGACGAAATGTCATCTTGTCACCACAAGACAGGGATACCTTTATACAAGTTCTGGAGAATAATCACATTTTTCCACAAAATCCTTACGGGGAAGGCAAGCCTCCCCAGAAGAAGAAAGGCATTGTACCTGTCATGGCAATTTGTATGCTTGCGGCAAACATCATGTATATTCTTGTGAGTATGAGAATGAACATTTTTTCCGCTGTAATTGCAACCGCATTCAATGTGTTTTTTATACTCATACTTATCTTAGTCAACCGCCTACAACATTATACTGGAAACGTATATCACAATGTGCATATTCGGCTTTCAGGAGAATAGAATGAGTAAGTTTTCGTTTTTTTCATTGATTGCTGTAGCTTTGAGTGTCATGATATACTCCATAATTCAAAGCGAATGGGGAATTACAGTCCTGATGGGAGTTGTCAGCCTTTTACTGTTTATCATCTTGATTTTAGTCTCAAAACAAAAACAAGTCAGAGTAGATAACTCTATCTCGACTTTCATCCTGAGCATAGGCAAGGCTGTCCCCGCCTATTTGTTCCTGTTCGTCTTTGTGGGGCTGGGATTTGCCCTGTACCACAAAAACTGGATTCTCTCGCTGGTGCTGGCAGTGGTGGCGGTGTTACTGGTGGGAACGGAGGTGTTCGCACACCTCCTGCCGGAATGGAACTCCACGCCACGGCTCATTGACGAGAGCTTCTTCCTCATCGGCTTTGTATTCCTGCTGGGGGTACTGTACAAGTACCTAGAGCTGGAATTTTTCCTGTGGCTGGCGGGAAGTCTCACTCTCATGGCTGTTCCTGTGTTCATCGCCCTGCGGAAGGTATTTCATCCAAAGGATGGAGCTACGTCATGAAATATTCCAGACACCTGCGGCGGGGACTCCCTTGGGCTTTCGGCTACATTGTAATTACAAATCTTGTCCACTTGCTGAGAATCAGAGATTACTCGAATTTCTTATGGGATGCCTTTGAATTTGCCGTTTGCATCCTCATCGCAGGTCCCTTGTATTCCGTGCTGGCCAGCAAATTCAGTAGAAATGCAAAACACAGGAATGATGAAAATGAAAATTCTAAGGAGAAGACATGAAAATTGTATTTAAATCAAAGCTATCTCAACTACCAAGTGCAAATATTCCGCAAGGCTGGTGCAAGTTACAGGAGCTCTCTTCGGTGAGAGTGTTAACAACAGGTTACTTGTTATTCCCCCTTGTATTGTTGACATTTCTAGCATTCTTTCTCAAAGGAATTCTCCACGATATTACCGTATCAGAACTTTACGCACAAACTGCTGTACCTATTGTATCTCTTCCTACAGCAATACTTCTATTGGTAGCATTTTGTTTCATTCATGAGTACATCCATGTATGTTTATATCCACGACAAAGCACTGTATATATAGTCCCAATTCTCAGCAGATTATCAATAAGTGTAATTTGTCAAAAAACAATGACAAGGAATAGATTCCTGCTTGTATGTATCATGCCAATTGTCGTATTGGGAGTGCTTCCCCTCATCCTCTGGCTATTCATTCCACCAATTCTGGTATTTCTTAACTCCTTTTTCTTTTATTTTTATCTTGTAGGATTGTTCGGAGGTGTGGGTGATTTACTAGCAGTTTGGTACATCATGAAGATTCCAGCAACAGCATTGGTACAAAATGAAGGATTTGACACTTATTATTCGAAAGATATAAAATCGTCCTTAATATGATAAAACTTCATAGTAGCTCCACAAAAAAACAAAAGGAGCCATTTCCGACTCCTTTATTAAAACTTGCGTTTTTAGGTTTTCACTTAATGGCAGAAACTCGCCGCTTTTTTAGCATTTCACTTAATGGTAGAAATTCACCGCTTTTTTAGGGCTTCGTAAATAGGTAGAAGCACACCTCTGTGTTGAATATAATAATTTTTGCAATGTTGTGTCAAGATAGAACCCCTAACCTGTACAGGTCATTGCCCTACACCAAAACGCCATCTGTGTCAAGAGCAAAACAGGCAAATTGTACTTTTTGATACTTTTTAATAAAGGTCAGGAAAAAGAAAAAAGTATCAAAAAGTGTCAGACCGGGAAAAACTGCTTTACAGGTGGATTGTGCAGGGGTAGAATTGGAGGTGTTGGAAGGGAAAGACGTGAGACTCTTCCCTTTCAACACTACAGGACGTATGCCCTGCAAAAGATATTTCGTCCAAAGGATGGAGCTACGTCATGAAATATTCCAGACACCTGCGGCGGGGACTCAGCAAGTACAAGATAGAGTAAATAAAGCTCTAAGTTCTGGAGGTAACTAATGAGAAAAAAGAAAGGTATTTTTCTGACTTTTATGTATTTAATGGTATTCATTCCCACAATCGCTGCAAATTCTGTTGCAAGAGAAAGAATATGGATTAAGAATGATTTGGAAAATTCGATAACTGTTTACTGTGAATTTCAACATAAAGATGGTAATACCACCCAGAATTTTCCATCATATTGGAATCAACCGTTACTAGGACGAGGTGTTACTTGTGACAGCTTCTTGGAATCTGGTGAAAAAAGAGTATACAAAGCAAATACAACAATCAAATTGGTAGAGTATTTTCCAAGTACACCAATTCATGAAGTTTTCATGGAAACCTTACAAATTCTCAGTGAAATCCCCCTTGAGCCTGAGCTCAAACTTGAGCCAGAGCTCAAGCTTGAGCAAAAACTCAAGGAACTGTTCAAGACGCTGGTCATCACCGATGCCGAAGGAAAGGTGCTTTTGACACTGGATGATTTCTCCAAGGCACAGGTTGAACGTAACAATCGCAGATATACCATCATCATCGGAGACTATCTGTACCAGTAAAGGCTATTAAAGCCACAGCATGATGCCAGTTTTTCGTGCCGTGACTCATATAATTTAAGGAGGTTTTTATGAAAAAACTGATTGCAATCCTGTTCTGCATACTTTGTGCAGGACTCATCTTTGCCAAGGGGAACGGCGACTCGACTTCCAAAAAGAAGGTGGCTGCGGAGACCCACAAGGTGCAGGAGCAGACAGCTTCTGAGGGAGCGTCCATTTTGGACAAATACTCCGACGCTGAAATCGAAGTGTTGTTGGCTAATATCAGTAGTCTTACCTTCCCCAATGGCACCAGCTATAATCTAGCTTCCGACAATATGCTCATTGCCGTTCATGAGCTTGAGCATCAAAGCCAGTATCAGAATGGAGACAAAAATGCACTATTTGAGCAGCTGATACGTTCTGTTTTTGAATCGGAGTATGATCCGGATAATCCCTATGGACATTTGAGCAGCTATGAGTATCAGGCAATGCAGGTGGAAGATAGAGCTGGCAAAAATCTGAATGAAAGGAGTAAAATGAAATGAAAAAAAAGCTTTTTGTAATTGTGTTTTTGCAATGTATTATTATTCCACAGCTTTTTTCCTTGACTCCTCAGCGAGTGGACATCTACTTGAAAAATGAACTTTCTACCCCCTTCATGCTTCAGTGTGAATTTCTCCACAAAATAGACAATGAAATTCCCAATTTTCCAGAACGATGGACGCAAAACCTCATGGATAGAAGCGTTATCTGTGGAAGCTATGTGGATGAAGGACAAACGCTATACAAAGGCGACAGCACAGTTCATTTGGTATGGTACACCCCCAATGCGTCAATCATTAGCCAGGAATTTACCGATACCTTGCAACTCCTTGAAGAAATCCCCCTTGAGCAAAAACTCAAGGAGCTGTTCAAAACGCTGGTCATCACCAATGCCGAAGGGAAGGTGCTTTTGACACTGGAAGATTTCTCCAAGGCATGGGTTGAAGTGGGGCAAAATGGTCGTACCTACACCATCATCATCGGGGACTATCTGTACCAGTAAATCCTTTCCTTTACAATTCCCACCTTTTGGAGTATCATAAAAAAGAATAGATTTTTTTGGAGGGAACCATGGGAAAGAAAAAGGGTTCACGAGGAAAGGATTACTTTGGAATGGGGAGACTCATCAGCATTATTTTTGCCATTATTCCTGTTACTTCTTGGCTGTTCGGATTTATCACCCGCTTTCAGGAAGGAAAGATTGTGGCAGGTCTGCTCCGCTTGTTTTTAGGTTGGAACATCATCTGGTTCCTTGACCTTTTGTGCATCCTGTTTAAGGGAAAGATTTTGCGTTTACTGAAGTGCTAGCCACACCTTCAATGTACATAAGCCCTGCTTTTGGAAAGGAAGCTTTCTGAATGCAGGGCTTTTTTTTATCCCCAGCACCGTTGCCTTTCGCCCCTTGAGCCAAGCCCCTAATTTCCGTATACTGTGAGTATGTTAGAGAAAATTTCCAATACCTTTACCGATGTGGTCCGCAAGCTCAGCGGAAAGTCCTCCATTACGGAGAAGAATATAGAAGAAACAGTAGAGCAGATTAAGCTAGCTCTGCTGGAAGCTGACGTAAACCTGCGGGTGGTGCGACGATTTGTAAACAGTACCATCGAAGAGGCCAAGGGAGAAAAGGTTCTGCGAGCCGTTGACCCAGGCCAGCAGTTTGTAAAGATTATTCACGACAAGATTGTTGCTCTTTTAGGTGATGAAAAGCAGGATCTTAAGCTGAAGGGCCCCGACACCCTTTCTATTATCCTGTTGTTGGGTTTGCAGGGTGCTGGTAAAACCACCGCCGCCTCCAAGCTGGCAGCCCGCTTGGCCAAGGAAGGACGCAAGCCCATGTTGGCCGCCTGTGACTTGGTTCGTCCCGCCGCTATCCAGCAGCTGTGCGTACTGGGAGAAAAAATTGGAGTTCCCGTTCACCACGAAGACACAAAAGATGCAGTAAAGGTAGCCAAGGACGCCATTAAAGAAGCAAAGAAGGGCGGCTACGATACCCTGATTATCGATACTGCTGGTCGTCTCCAGATTGACCAGGATATGATGGCAGAAATTGCCGAGGTAAAAAAGGCTACCAACCCTGACGAGGTGCTGTTGGTAGCAGACGCCATGACCGGACAGAACGCTGTAGACATTGCCAAAACCTTTGACGAAGCATTGCAGCTCACTGGTGTTATTCTCACCAAGTTTGACTCCGATGCTCGTGGTGGTGCCGCCCTTTCCTTAAAGTCCATTACTGGAAAGCCCATTCTGTTTATCGGTACTGGTGAAAAAACCGAAGACTTTGAGCCCTTCCATCCAGAGAGAATCGCTAGCCGAATCTTGGGCATGGGTGACATTGTTTCATTGGTAGAAAAAGCTCAGGCAACCATTGATGAAGAAGAGGCTGAAAAGCTCCAGAAGAAGATGATGAGCGAAACCTTTACTCTGCAGGACATGCTGGAGCAGCTGCAACGAGTAAAGAAGATGGGTTCATTGCAATCAATTATGGAGATGATGCCCGGAATGGCAGCCCAGATGGGAAATCAGGACATTGACACCAGTGCCATGAAACGACAGGAGGCCATTATCCTTTCCATGACAAAAAAGGAGCGAGCAAACCACTTGATTATTGGCCCTAGCCGCCGCAAGCGTATTGCCAAGGGCTCCGGCACCTCCGTGGCTGAAGTAAATCGCCTTATCAAGCAGTTTGAAAAAACCCGCTTAGCCATGAAAAAGCTCACCAAGAATAAGGGCCTGCAAGCCAAATTCATGCAGCAGTTTGGCGGAATGTAAAAGCAAAACCTGCTGCGCAGTTCGGTGGAATGTAAAAGTAGAACCTGCTGCGCAGTTTGGAGGAATGTAAAACTGAAGTAATCCAAGTTAAATCCTTGAAATAATACCTGTCTTGCAGTAGAATAACGCTCATTAACTTAATAGCTATTAAGTTAATGAGCGTTAAGTTAATACAACTACTATACCACCCAGCAGGAGAGGTTTGTGAAACAATTTTACGATAGAACAACAGAACTAGCGGCACTCAGTCAAATAGATGAACAATCAAAGGAGTATGCCTGCTTCACACTGCTGACAGGCCGCAGAAGAATCGGAAAAACGGAATTACTGCGCCATTTTATTCAAGATAAAAAAAGTGCCTACCTTTTTGCTATGAGGGACTCAGAGTCCGATTTATGTTCCCAATGGCAAAAAACTCTGGAAAAAAGCATTGGCCTGAAAATTTTTGGTACCGTCACCTCCATTGCAGATTTGTTTGAGCAAATTATGATTTTTTCCCAAGGCAATCATTTTGTTTTGGTGATGGATGAATTTCAAGACCTACAGTTTATCGCACCAAGTTTTTTCAGCAAGATGCAAAATATTTGGGACAGCTATAAATCTGGCTCAAAAATCAACTTGATAGCCTGTGGTTCTATCTTTTCCATGATGACAAGAATCTTCCAAGACTCCAAGGAGCCACTTTTTGGAAGATGTACCCACCACATCCACCTGAAACCTTTTACCCCATCCGTAGTAAAGAAAATCCTTGCAGACTTCAACCCTACGTACAAGAGTGAGGACCTGTTGTGTCTATATATGCTTTCTGGAGGAGTGGCAAAATATATCTTCCTACTGATGCATGGCAAGGCTACCACAAAAGACACTATGATTTCCTATGCCACCAATATGACCTCTCCATTCTTGATAGACGGAAAGGATATTTTGATCAGTGAAATAGGCAAGGAATATGGCATCTACTTTTCGATTTTAAAGTTGATTTCCCAGGGAAAGACAACCCAAAGTGAAATTGACTCCATCATCCTGAAGAATACTGGTGCTTATCTCAAAAACCTTGAAACAGTTTTGGGGGTTATCAGGCCAGTCAAACCCTTATTCTCAAAGCCAGAAAGCAGAAACATCCGCTGGCAAATCATTGATAATTACCTAAAGTTCTATTTTCGATTTATCTATTCCAACCAATATCTGATTGAACTGGGACAATATGACCTACTGCAGGAAAAAATTCATGAGGAATACGAAGTTTATACTGGTAAAACTTTGGAGCAATACTTTATGGAAAAAATTGCAGAGGAAGAAGCAGTTACCCAAATTGGCAGCTGGTGGAATAAAAAGTCCCAGAACGAGATTGACATCATCGCCTTAAATGAGGAAAAAAAGGCTGCTACCATCATTGAGGTAAAACGACAGGCAAGGAAAATCAGTCTGGAAAAACTTAGGGAAAAATCAGTAGAATTTGAGAAAAACCTTCCGGGTTACCAGATTACCTACAAAGGCTTGTCCTTGGATGACATGTAGGACTTTACCATGTTGACGAAGTGTATGTGTGTGTGGGGGGGTGGGCAAATTTTTTTACAGCATCAGTGGAGTGGAAGCTCACCTACTCCAACCGTTTTCGCCAGCGACCAAACTTATAGTACACAAAAAACATGAGGGAGGTTACGGTCCAGGTAACAGGATAGCTCATTAAAACGGTATTTATGTGGGGATACAGGGGAGCTACGAAAAATAGCCACACTACCCGCAGCAGGCAGATTCCACCCAACGTCATCACCATGGGAATAAAGGAATTCCCAGTTCCACGAATGGCTCCCGAAAGGATTTCAATAGAAATATAGGTGATGTAGGTGGGCACAAGGAAGTAGAGCATTTCCAAGCCAATGCGGATAACCTCTGGGTCAGTGGTAAAAAAAAGATAGAGTCGGTGGGAGGTGAGCATCAAAAAGATACACATGGCAACAGTGGAAGCTCCAGTCATGGCAAGACAAATCCAAGTTCCCTGAAACACTCGCTTGTATTGCTTTGCGCCATAATTTTGTCCCGAAAATACCGTAATAGCCACACCAAAGGCTCCAATAATCATCCAGTAAAAGCTATCCAGTCTGCTGTAGGCAGAAAAGGCTGCAATGGTATCCGTGCCAAATTCGTTGATTTTTGATTGAATAATCAAATTCGACAGGGAATACATCACTGCCTGAAAACCAGCTGGCAAACCGATTTTTATGGTCACCTTCAACAGGGCTGCATCCAGATAGCTCCAAGGAAGAACAAACAATTTTTTAGGCAAAACACCAAAAAGCATCGATTGTCCATGAAAGCCCCGCAGAACAAAAATCATAGCAACCGCTTGAGCTACAACCGTGGCAATGGCCGCCCCAGCTACACCCCACCCTAAAATATTGATGGTTATCAAATCAAAGACAATATTGGAAAGACAAGCCACTATCAAAAAATACAAGGGGCGGCGGGTATCTCCCACCGCACGAAAAATTCCTGAGCCAATATTGTACAAAAGAGAGGGAATCATGCCAGCGTAATACCAGCAAATATATTCCATGGAAACCCCCATCAGCTCCTCAGGAGTGTCGATAATGTGCAGCATCCATTCTGCAGAAAGGATTCCTGCCACCATAAGCACAAAGCCACCGATAATAGCAAGGCTTATGGCTGTGGAAATAGCTTTTTTCATTTTAAGCTCATCACCAGCACCAAAAAACTGAGATACAATAACGGTGGCACCAGAAGAGATTCCCACAAAAAATCCCACCAGCAGGTTCACGATGAGGGCCGCTCCACCACCAACTGCCGCCAGAGCTTCTTTTCCCAAGAAATGCCCTACAATAATGGAGTCCACAGTGGTGTATAATTGCTGAAAAAAGGTTCCTAGTAGAATGGGATAAAAAAGACGAAGAAGCTGCCGCCAAATGGGGCCTTCTGTAGTGGAGGTTGTATTCACGAAAAGCAGTATACCACAGGAAGATTAAATAGAAAAGCAGTGAGATGGAGTCAACGTAAGATGACATGCAATCAGGATTAGTGCTTTGAGCCTTTACCAAAGCCTTGTTTTTCACTACAATAAAGAATCTTAAACATAACTTTATTTTTAGAGGAATCATAATGGAAAAGGTCAATTATTTTAACTCCATCCCCTGGCGGGAGGCCTTGCTTCAGTTGGGTCACTGCCGCTTTATGGATCGGGAGGAATTTGCCGACGGAACAAATGCCCTGAAAGGCAAGAAGATTGTTATCATCGGTTGTGGTGCCCAGGGTCTCCATCAGGGAATGAACCTGCGGGATTCCGGTCTTGATGTAAGCTATGCATTGCGTGCAGAGGCCATTGCCGAAAAGCGTGCCAGCTACAAGAACGCCGTGGAAAATGGATTCAAGGTGGGAACCTACCAGGAAATGATTCCCACTGCTGACTTGGTGGGAAACCTTACCCCAGACAAGCAGCACTCCAATGTTTTGGAAAATATTGTTCCCCTGATGAAGCAGGGAGCTTCTCTGTGGTACAGCCACGGATTCAATATTGTTGAAGAAGGAATGCAGATTCGCCCCGACATTACCGTTGTGATGATGGCTCCCAAGGGACCAGGCTCCGAGGTTCGCACAGAATATGTTCGTGGCTTTGGTATTCCTACCCTTATCGCTGTACACCCCGTAAACGACCCAGAAGGAAAGGGTTGGGCCATTGCAAAGGCTTTGGCAGTGGGAACTGGTGGAAGCCGTGCAGGTGTTCTTGAGTCAAGCTTTGTGGCAGAGGTTAAGTCCGACCTGATGGGTGAGCAGACTATTCTCTGCGGAATGCTCCAGACAGGAAGTATCTTGTGCTTTGACCGCATGGTAGAAAAGGGACTGGACAAAGGCTATGCTTCCAAGCTGATTCAGTACGGTTGGGAAACCATTACCGAGGCTCTCAAGTGGGGCGGAATCACTGGTATGATGGATCGTTTGTCCAATCCTGCCAAAATCAAGGCAAACGCTCTTTCCAAGGAGCTGAAGGCAATTATGGCGCCCTTGTACCAGAAGCACATGGACGACATTATTGCTGGTGAATTCAGCCGTGTTATGATGATTGACTGGGCAAACGACGACAAGAACTTGTTGGCATGGCGTGAGGCTACCGGAAAGACTGCATTTGAGCAGACTCCCGCTGGTGATGTGGAAATTGGAGAGCAGGAATACTTTGACAATGGTATCTTGATGGTGGCTATGGTTAAGGCTGGTGTAGAGCTGGCATTTGAAACCATGGTTGATGCAGGAATCAAGCCAGAGAGTGCCTACTATGAGTCCCTCCACGAGACACCTCTTATTGCAAACCTCATCAGCCGCAAGAAGCTGTATGAAATGAACAAGGTTATTTCCGACACTGCTGAATACGGCTGCTACCTCTTTGACAACGCCTGTCGTCCTCTGTTGAAGGACTTTATGGCAAAGGTAGACACCGACATCATCGGAAAGGGACTGGCTAACAAGGACAACAGCGTTTCCAACCAGGAGCTGGTAAAGGTAAACGAAGAAATCCGCAACCACCCCATTGAAATTGTTGGAAAGAAGCTCCGTGGCTACATGACCGCCATGAAGGCTATCGTTGGCTAATAAGCAAAAGCGGGATTCAGCTCGAATCCCGCTTTTTTTTGCTACCAGTTAAAAATCAATCAGCAGCCTGTCCGTTACTGGCGTTTCATCTGGTTCAAGAACAGGAGGATGGCCACCACAAGGGTTACCAAGGCATACAAGAGCACCCACCAAATATGGGGAAAAAGTTGGCCCAAATTACCAGCGAGGGCATTCCGCTCCAATTCAACAGCATGAACAAAGGGCAAGCAATAGGCAATGTCCCGAAAGGCACCACCCACCAGCTCCAAGTCAAACCAAATTCCAGAAAGCCAAGCCGAAAGATTTGTCAGCAAGGCTCCGCACACACCGCCCACCTGCTTGTCGGTGAGGACACTTCCACACAGCAGCCCCAAGGCAATGTACAACAGAGAAATGGGAAGAATGGCCACCAGTGCGTAGATAATGCCTGAAGTAAGCTCCAAGCCCAGCACCAGAGCTGCAAGGTAGGAAACCAGAGCTTGGGCCACTGCAATGGGAATGATGGGCAGGGTGTAGCCCAGGATAAAGTCCGTTGGAGTCATGGGCGTGGTGTAAAGCCGCTGTAATAAGGAGCTTGTTCTATCCCTAGAAATAATGGTGGCAGAAAACAAGGTAATAAAGGAAAGGCCAAAAACTGCAATACCTGGAGCCAGCTGCTGTATTTCAAAAAGCTGAGCAGGAATGTTAGCTTGAATGGCAGTCAGCAGACAAAGCAGTACCACGGGAAAGCCCAAACCAAAGGCTAGATTCAGCGGGTCACGTAAAAGCTCCTTTACATTCCTGTTGGCAAAGGTCATGATTCTCATTGTACGCCTCCTTTTACAATGGTAACAAAGGCCTGCTCAAAATTACTGGTTCCCGCCAGCTCCTTGATTTTTTCAGCTGTATCACAAACTAAAAGTCGGCCATCCTTCATAATGGCAATGCGGTCAGAAAGGGCTTCCGCCTCCTCCATGTAGTGGGTTGTCAGGATGATGGTCACCTTGTGCTTCAGGCAACGAATAATATCCCACAAGTCGCTGCGGGCAATAACGTCCAGCCCCAAGGTGGGTTCATCTAGAAAAAGAATCTGTGGCTCACTGATGAGGGCCATGGCGATACTCAGCCGCCGCTGCCAGCCCCCAGAAAGCTTTCCTGCCCGCTTTTTACAGACCGCTTCCAACCCCAGCAAAGACATGAGCTGCTGTATCCGCTCCTCCCGCTCCCGTCCCCCACAGCCGTGAACACCAGCCATCAGGGCAAGATTTTCCTGAACGGTAAGTCCTGGAGCCACCGCCGTTTCCTGTGGAGAAACTGCTATAACTGATTTTACCTCGCAAGCCTCCGTGGAAATACTTTTTCCCAGCAGAAAGGCATCGCCACTGGTGGGCTTGGTAATGCAGGACAGCATCTTGATGGTGGTGGTTTTTCCCGCTCCATTCACCCCCAACAAAGAAAATATTTCTCCCTGTTTTACGGTAAGGTGTAAGTTGTCCACCGCCACCACATCCTTGTACTTTTTCGTAAGTCCTTCTATTTTAATGGCATCCATTTTCCTCGCACTCCATTCCCAATTGTTGTTTTAAGCCTTGATAAACATCCGTCAACATTTTGCTTACCACCGCCCAGTCAAGATTTAAAAATCCTGTGGCAAACATGGTGGCTATGCCGTGGACAAAGGCCCACATCTCCAGATGAAAAAACTCTGCCTCAGCTCCAGAAAGTCCCGTGCTGTCCTGCAGGATAGATTCCATCTCATCCCCTAGCTCCATTTCCTTAGATTCCGCCTCCTGAGAACGGTCACGCATGTACAGGAGCTTGAACAATTCTCCCTCTTCCTTGGCAAAGCGAATGTAGGCCATACCGCTAGCTTTGTAGGCAGGATACACACCACTTTCCACTTCCCGCTTGATATACTGATTGCAAAGCTGGTCTATCTGTGTAATCACCACCATCCGCAGCTCCTCCATGGAAGAAAAATTGGAAAAAATAGGTTGTGTGGAGCAATTCAAGGCAGCAGCAAGATTCCGTGCATTCAAGGCCAGCTCTCCCCCCTGCCGCACCAGCTCAATAGCCCCTTCTACAATCTCTTCCTTTGTGATTCTTACCTTTGGTGCCATAACTTGTCCTCAAACATAACAAATGATATATAACAATAGTTATATTAAATGCAAAACCGTTCTTTGTCAAGATTGAGGAAATGACTACAAACTTAAGGATGTAAGCTCATCTTGCAGGGATTTTTCTACAAAATGCTCACTCCTCTACTTCACTTCCATCACCAGCTGCAACTCCATCAGCCACTAGCACCTTATTTTTATAAAATTCTTCTTCCAGCAGCTGAACTACAGCCTGCTCCCCGTCGGTCCAAGAAAAATTGCCGCTGGGAATGAAAATCAACTGCCAGCCAGGAAGGTCACGAGCAAGACGAAGCACTGGCACATAGTCCGTTCGTTTGGCCTCCCACTGGAGCCAGAACTGCAAAAAAACAAAGTCTTTTCCCACAGTATATCGTTCCCGCTGGGTCAAAGGAGAGGTTATGATAAAATCGCTGATATAAGTGGCCTCATCTCCCAGCTGCCGATTTACATCCACCATGGCCACAAAAAGATCGTAGGCCTGGACCAAAAGCTTTTTGTCATCCTCCAGCTGCTGAGCAATGGCAGAAAACTCCCCAAAGCTTTGCTCTGGAGCCAAAAGCTGACGATACGTTTCCAGTACAATTTTTTTTCCACTTGTCCCCTTGCCAGAAGGGGCCCTTTGAGCAATAGCCGCTGCAGCTCGTTTTTTTGGCAAAAGGAACTCTGGTGGATTGTTGCCTGAATCTTGAAACCGTTTGAATTGCTGTTCAAAGTTGCTGATAGCAGAGCCGAGGGTTTGTTTGTTTTCCATAAAAAAGCCACCTCCTTCATCGTACCATTAAAAGTATAGCACAGCCAGCAAGTTTTATGCTACAATGGGAAGGACTTTTTCGATTCGAGCTAAAGAATCAGATCATACACGAGGAATTGATATGTATATAACTTGTCTTGACTTAGAAGGTGTTTTGGTGCCAGAAATCTGGATTGCCTTTGCAGAGGAAACAGGCATTCCAGAATTGCGCCTTACCACTAGAGATATCAGCGACTACGATGTGCTGATGAAAAAGCGCCTTACTATTTTGGAAGAGCATAAGCTGGGCCTCAAGGAGATTCAGGCCACCATCGCCCGCATTGACCCACTGCCTGGAGCAAAGGAATTCCTAGACAAGCTTCGTCGAGTAAGCCAGGTGGTGATTCTTTCCGACACCTTTACCCAGTTTGCAGCTCCCCTTATGGAAAAGCTGGGAATGCCCACCATCTTCTGCAACGAGCTGGAGGTTGCCCCCGATGGAAAGATTACTGGCTACAAGATGCGGCAGGACAACGGTAAGTTTCACGCCATTAAGGGATTCCAGTCCATGGGCTACGACACCATTGCCTCTGGCGACTCCTTCAACGACCTGGCCATGATTACCGCTTCCCAGGCAGGCTTTTTGTTCCGTGCCCCCCAGCACATCATCGACGACCATCCTCAGATTCCCGCTTTTACGGAATATGACCAGCTGCTGGACGCCATCAAAAAAGTGGTGGAACAATAAAATCCAATAAATAGGAGAAATAAAACAACATGAATAAGATTATTCCTGGGCAGGAAATTGAAGCCCAGATTGTAGCAATCACGAAGGATTACGTCTTTATCGACTTGAATGCCAAAAGTGAGGGCATTATCGACACCGCAGAGTTCCTAGACAAGGATGGCAACTGCAGCCTTCAGGAAGGAGACAAAATCAAAGCCTTCTTCCTTGGAGAACGAGGCGGAGAAATGCGGTTCACCACAAAGCTTGGTAGTGACAAGCTGAGCAAAGACAAGGGTGACAACTCCATGCTGGAACAGGCTTGGAAAAGCGGCATTCCAGTGGAAGGCAAGGTGGAAAAGGAAATCAAGGGTGGCTTTGAGGTAAAGCTGGGAAATGCACGGGCCTTTTGTCCCTATTCCCAGATGGGCTTTCGCCAAAAGGAAGAGCCAGCTGCCTACATTGGTCGTGTACTTTCCTTCAAGATTCAAGAATATAAGGAAAACGGCAAAAACATCCTGGTTTCAAACCGTGTAGTTCTGGAAGAGGAGCATCGTCAGCAGCTGGCAGACATCAGTAAGACCATTTCCGTTGGCCAGGTGGTAAAGGGCACTGTTGAATCCTTGCAGAGCTTTGGTGCCTTTGTGGATATTGGTGGCTTTAAGGCATTGCTGCCCATTTCCCAGGTAGGCCGAGGCCGAGTGGCAGACATTTCCGAAGTGCTCACTGTGGGACAGGAAGTTGAGGTAGAAGTTATCTCCACCGACTGGGCCAAGGAGCGGGTTTCCGTCAGTCTCAAGGCGCTCATGTCAGATCCTTGGGATACAGTAAAAGACAAGTATCCTGTTGACTCCAAGCACACCGGCACCATTGCAAGAGTTGCCGACTTTGGCCTTTTCGTTACCTTGGAAAGCGGAGTGGACGGCTTGTTGCATATTTCCGAGCTGCAGGGTGAAAATAGAAACACCAATCTGCGGGTTAAGTACAAGGCTGGAGACAGTCTTGATGTAGCAATCAAGGCAGTGGACCTTGAAGAACGACGAATCAGCCTGCGCTCTGCCACCAGCAGCCAGCAGGACAAGGACACAGAAAAATACCTTGGAAGCCAAAAGGACGACGGGGATACCTACAATCCCTTCGCCGCATTGCTGAAGAAAAAATAAGGTAAAACAGAAGGTGAAGCTTCACGGGCTTCACCTTTTTTTTCAATAAAAAACCCGACTCAAGATAAAGTAACTTCATCTTAAGTCGGGTGCATCACATCACTTATATCTTCAACTGGAACTACAGCTTGTATCTTCCAGTGGAAATAGTATGGCCCTCGTTGTACACGTCGAACCAAATTTCCTTGTTACCAGACAGATCCAACAAACTATAGAAATCTTCCAAAGATGCCACTGACTTGCCGTTTACAGCAGTAATCACATCTCCGTTTTGCAACCTCATGGCAGCAGCAGGGGACTTAGACTGCACGTTAGTAACCACCACGCCCTTCACCTTGTCATCAGTCAGCTTCAGCTGCTTGCGGGTAGAATCGTTCAACGGTGCGGCAATAAATCCAGGCCACAGCTTTGAGTTGTCGGCTACAAGCTCCTCGTTGCGATTTTCAATCTTCACCTGCAAGGAAACCTCTTTTCCGCCACGCAAAACCACAAAGTCAGCAGTTTCACCCACCGTCAAATCACCAACCTCCCGCACCAGCTGGTCCACAGAACGAACGTCATGGCCGTTCAACTTGATTACAAAGTCACCAGCCTGCATTCCAGCCTTTTGAGCAGGAGAACCGATGAAAATCTGAGAGGCAAAAGCACCCACACGGCGACCAACGCCCAAAGCATCCTTGTACTCGTTGGTAATGTCCACCAGAGAAACCCCCATCCAACCGTAGGTTACCTTACCTGTTTCGATGAATGAGTCGATGGCCTTCTTTACGTTGTTAATGGGAATCGCAAAGCCCAATCCCTGAGATCCACCAGATTGAGATGCTATCCAAGTATTGATTCCGATTACCTCACCGTAAATATTTACCAGAGCACCACCAGAGTTACCTTGATTGATGGCGGCGTCCGTCTGAATGAAGTCGCTGATATTACCAATTCCGTTGCCGGAACGACCAGTTGCACTAACAATTCCCTGGGTTACAGAAGCGTAATATCCCAGAGGAGTTCCCATGGCAAAGCAGATATCACCAGTCTGCACGGTATCGGAATCGCCCAACACTGCCACAGGAATATTTTCGTTCTTGGCCTCAAAGGAAACCAAGGCAATGTCCATTCGCTCATCCTTACCCACCAGCTTTGCGTCAAAGGTACGATCGTCGGAAAGTCGAACGGAAATCTCGTTAGCAGAGCCTGCCACGTGGTTGTTGGTCAGAGCATAGTAGGTGTCACCATTTCTTCTTACAATTACACCGGAACCAAGTCCAGTCTGCTCGTATTCCCGAGTCTGACCTTCTCCTTCTTCTCCCTGACCAAAGAAAAAGTTAAAGGGCCAGCCCATGGCAGGATTGGTAACGGTTTTCTTTTCAATTACATCAATCTCCACAATGCTGGGCAGCACGCCGCTAGAAATTGAACGGAACACATTTTGCATGGCTTCTGCCACCGCCAATGAATCCTTGGCAATAGAAACAGCAGGAGCAGTATCTGCAAAAGCTGTATTGGCAGATTTTCCTTCTGAAGAGCTACAGGAAAAGGAAAACAGCAGGAAGGACAAGACGGTGGCAAAGGCAACACCTGCTAGGTATTTTGTTCGTCGTTTCATATACAATAAACCTCCGATTGACTCAAGATTCTTCCCACAGAAATTACAACAGGCCAGTGAAAACCTTCCTTCTGCAAAAGAATCTTTTGTCAAACACTACTTCTTAAAAGTTAATTCATTCTTAAAAAGAATACAAACTTTGCGGAAAATCGTTACAAAAGATTTAAGAAAAATTTAATCTCTCAGGGTAAGAATTTCTGTATGGTCTCGGAATACCGCTACGGTATGCTCCTCGTGGGCAGAAAATTTACCGTCAGCAGTAATTACGGTCCAACCATCCTCTGCCAAATCCACATCAGGCACACCAAGATTAATCATAGGCTCAATGGCCAACACCATTCCAGGCTGAATCCGTGGGTTTGGTCCCCGGCCCACCACGTTTGGCACGGAAGGATCCTCGTGAACCTCCAAGCCCACACCGTGACCGCAATACTCGTACACCACGCCATAGCCAGCAGCTTCTGCCACAGCAGACACGGCTGCACCAATATCCTTGATGCGGTTTCCCACCTTGCAAGCCTCAATTCCCGCAGCAAGACACTGGCGAGTTACCTCCACCAGCTTTTGGTACTCAGGCTTTACCTTACCAATCATCAGGGTAACGGCAGAGTCACTGATGTAGCCGTTCAAATCGATTCCCACGTCAATGGAAACAAGGTCCCCATCCTTAATCTTTCGTTTTTTTGATGGCACACCGTGGATAACCTCGTTGTTTACAGACACACAGGCAGCCCCAGGAAAATTCTCTCGATACCACGCAGGCTTTCCACCACGGGCAGTCATATACTCAAGACACAGGTCGTCAATATCCTTGGTGGACATTCCAGCTACAATCTGTGGAATAATACTCTTGTACATTTCTGCCAAAAGACGACAGGATTTACGAATACCATCTATCTGGGTTTCATTTTTAAGACGAATCATCTTTCCTCCAAAATACTCTTTTTCAACAGGGCGGGCATCCGCACCTTTTTATCTAAACGCATAGCCTCATCCAAGCAAACTCCAGCGGTATATATATCATTCATTCGATAATAGGCTCCAGCCATCCGCACCAGCAAGGCAGCATCATCCTTGGGACTCAGTGCCAACTCCAAAGCCGCCTCCCAGGCATCCAATGCCAGCTCATCGGAAACGTGTCCTTCCAGCTGATTCAGCCACAGGTTTCGAGCCAAAATTAAAACCTCTGGGAAAAAGTGGCGAAAGTACGAAAAGGTCTTTTCCATGGCAATAATTCTGGTTACCAGCAGGGAGGCATCGTAAAACCGAGAGCGAAGAATCAATTCCTCGCACAAAATAAAGCCATAGTCCATAAAGTCTTCCCGACAAAACCACTTTGCCAGACTAAAATCCGCCACCTCTTGGTTCATGCGAACATATTCCTCCACCGCCTCATCCTCACGGCCATGGAGCAGGTCAAAGAAAATCAGTTTGGCCCTACTTTCAGGATCCTGTCGTTTTAAAAGCCATTTACGATAGTCAAAGGAATTCCCACGAGCATCCTCAGAACGATGATGGGTGGCACGAGACAAATCGAACATGGAACGACGCTGAAAATCAGAGAGGATTTCGTAGGCTTGCACCAAACGATGAAAGGCCTCTGTCTGCTCCTTTGACAAGGTGCTGGCATCGGCCGTATCAGGGTGAAGCTCCTTGGCCTTTTTTCTATAGGCCCGCTTGATTTCTGCAGCAGAGGCGGTGGGATGAACCCCTAGAATCTGATAACAATTTTCCAAGCTTAGCCTAGCCCAAGCGAGAGCCAGCTTCAGTAGCCTGCTCAGAATTCTCGATGATATTAAAATCGTTTATAACCATGCCTTCCTTTTCCATGGCCTTCATCAACACTTGGTTTGCAGAAGGAGCGGAAAATAAGGACTTAGTTACAAAGGCGGCTCCCTTCTTCCCCGTTAAGTTGCCGCAGGAAGAAAGCACTTCTGTTACACGGCCAGGAATTTTTCCCTTGAACAAGCCAAAGCTGGGGCTTAAAACAACTACGTATTCATAGGGAGTAAGCCGAAGGGCATCTGTGGGACGATTTCCATCTACAACATCCACCACATGGCCACCACGAGCAGCACCATCAGACAGAGCCTTTACTAAGGAGCTATTATTCTTAGATTGTGTATCAAGAAAATGAAGGATTATAACACGCATTTTTCACCCTATGCCAGCCGGTACAGCTGGTCTATCATCTTTTCCTTTACGATGAGCACAGAACAGTTTGCCTTTGCCATAATTTCCTTGTTGGAACTTGAAACATCGTCGTGGTTGCCAAAAAAATCTGTACCATCAAAGCACTCATGGCAACCTAGCAAAATCACGCCTGCATTCATTTCATCAGCAGAAAGAATCACCTCGGACCAAACGGCTCCAGAACGCAGCTCTGTTTCGATGGTAACTCCCTTATCGCTTCCCAGCTGAGCCACGTAATCCAGATAGCGCTTTCCATCCTCCCGCAAATTATCCTCAAAAAGAGAGCTTTCTTCTGCCAGAAAAAAATTACCAAGGGTTAATTGACTGAGAGAAGCAGTATCCACAACATAAACAGCCTTCAAATTACAGCGATATAACTTTGCCATAAGAATTCCGTATTCAGCTGCTCGTATTGAGGCTTCCGAACCATTAACAACAACAAGAATATTCTGAAAAAGATGCTTAATCATGTCTTCTCCCCTAGGTAGTCTTGTGTAAACCTTTATCTGGTTATTTCTTTTGGCGGGCTTTCAAAGCCTTAAGCACAAAGGTATTCTCTCGTTCCCGCTCCTCCAAAACACTCTGGATATACTCCTTAGTTTCACGAGTCTCAGGAATAACCTGCTTGTCCAAGGCATTTACACGCCGCTGGGTTTTTCGTACTTCAGTGGCTAATTTCCACACCATAGTTCTGATGGACGCCAACCGAGTCAAAAGCTTCAGCAAGGTTAAAAATTCAACAGTAACCTTGTCAACATCGGCATAGGAGCCCAAGAAGGAGTGTGTCAGCTGCTGAGATGGCAGAACCACGTCAACAGAAACGAACTCTCCTCCTGCTATTCTAACAGGTTTTTCTGTAATTGTAAAATTATATTTTGTGTGGTGAGCCACTCGCTCCACTCGGTCTGCACCAACAATCATCAGCATCCGTTTTACCGCTGGATAAGCTTCTTGAAGGGTTTTGTCAATTTCCCGCTCCAAAAGCTTTACCTCCTCCACCAGCTTCATCAGCTCCATAACGAGAATCTCTCGCTTTTGCTCCAGCAATTCATAACCGTTTTGGGCTACAGAAAGCTGTTCCTTTATAATGAGCAGATTCGACTTGGTAGGTGCGATGTTTATGTTTGCCACGATTATGTATCCTGTACAGGCTGTTTGTTCAAATACCGATCGAGAAGCTGTGGATCGATTCGATACAACTCGTTTCTAGGCAGCAGAGACAAAAGCTGCCAGCTGATTTCCAAGGTCTTTTCAATGGAGCGGTCTTCGTGTTCATCCTGAGTCAAGAAGCGATTCTCGAATTCAGATCCAAAACGAAGATACATCTTGTCCACCTCAGAAAGCTCCTCTTCTCCAATGATAGAAACAAGGCTTCTGATGCTCTTTACCTTTGAATAGGCGGCAAATAGCTGGTTGGAAACATCCTTATGGTCATCTCGAGTCATATCCTTTCCGATTCCGTCCTTCATCAAGCGGGACAAGCTTGGCAGAATAGAAACTGGAGGATATACACCCTGCTGGGACAAGCTTCGGTCAAGAACAATCTGTCCTTCGGTAATATATCCAGTAAGGTCTGGGATAGGATGAGAAATGTCATCGTTGGGCATGGTCAAAATTGGAATCTGGGTGATGGAGCCCTGAGAACCAGTGATTCGACCAGCTCGCTCGTACAATTCAGCCAAGTCGGAATACAGGTATCCAGGATACCCCTTTCTTCCAGGAACCTCTCCACGAGTAGTAGAGATTTCACGCAAGGCCTCGCAGTAGTTGGTCATATCTGTAAGCACAACCAGAACGTGCATACCTTTTTCATAGGCCAAATATTCAGCTGCTGCAAGGGCACAACGTGGCGTAATAATACGTTCAATGGAAGGAGCATCTGCCAAGGACTGGAACATTACTACCTTAGACAAAACACCAGACTCCTCAAATTCGTTGATAAAGAACTGAGCTACGTCGTATTTAATACCCATTCCTGCAAATACCATCACAAAGTCTTCGGAGGAATTAAGCAGCTTTGCCTGACGAATAATCTGGGCAGCCAATCGGTTGTGAGGCAAACCATTTCCAGAATAAATAGGAAGCTTCTGACCACGAATCAAGGTGTTCATACCGTCAATGGAACTGATTCCTGTCTGGATAAAGTCCCTGGGATACACTCGTGCGTAGGGATTAAGAGGATAACCGTTTACATTTACTCGTTCAGAGGACACAATGGCAGGACACCCATCAATAGGCTGCCCCAATCCGTTAAAGATGCGGCCCATTAAGCCTTCGCCTACGGTCAACTCCATGGGAGTATCCAAGAATTCCACCTGGGATTCCACCAGATCAATTCCTACTGTAGAGCCAAAAACCTGAACAACGGCAAATTCTGGGGACAAGTCAATAACCCGTCCAATACAACGCTTTCCGTAGCGATTACGTACTGCTACAATCTCTCCAAAAAATACCTTTTCAGTGCATTTAACGATAATAATTGGACCGTCTACTGCCTGAATTCCCTTGTATTCTACACCTCTCATAGGGCTACCTTCCTCTGGAATTGCTGCTCCAAGCTACCAAACTGAGCCTGCATCTTTGATTCAATCTCCTGAATCATGTCCAGACGATCGTTTGGTACGGTGGTTTTAATACGAATAATGTCTTCACGCACAGGCAAATGCAGAATTTTTGCCAAGGGAGCACCCTGCTTCATCAAATTCAAAGCTCGGTGATAGAACATCATCATCAAATTCAAGATTGCTACCTGCTTTCCTGCAACGGAATATACGTCAATGGCATCAAAAGCACTTTGCTGAAGGAATCCATTGCGAATCATTTCTGATACAATCAATACTAATCGCTCTGCATCGGGAACGGCATCGGGACCAATAAGCTTTACAATTTGCTCCAGCCGCTGCTCTCGCTTCAGCAGATTCATGGCATCGTTACGGATGGTGGACCAACGCTCATCAAAAGCATCCCACCACGCTCGAACATTCACGTCATATTCAGAATAGGAGTTCAACCAACTAACAGCGGGATAGTGGCGGGCATAGGCCAAATCCTTGTCCAAAGCCCAGAAACAACGGATAAAGCGTTTTGTGTGCTGGGTAACGGGCTCAGAAAAGTCTCCACCTGGGGGTGAAACAGCTCCAATAATGGAAATGGAACCATCTTCTCCCGACAAAGTTTTGATACAACCAGCTCGTTCATAAAATTCTGCCAAACGAGTGGGCAAATAGGCAGGGAAGCCTTCTTCAGCAGGCATTTCTTCCATTCGTCCAGACAACTCACGCAAGGCCTCTGCCCAGCGGCTGGTGGAATCTGCCATGATGGCTACCGTCATTCCCATGTCACGATAATATTCTGCCAGGGTAATTCCTGAATACAAAGACACCTCACGGGCTGCAACAGGCATGTTGGAGGTATTGGCAATCAAGATGGTTCGTTCCATCAGAGAGCGCCCTGTTCGAGGGTCAATCAAAGAGGGGAATTCACGAAGAACGTCTGTCATTTCGTTTCCCCGCTCTCCACAGCCAACGTATACAATCAAGTCTGCATCGCACCACTTGGCAACAGCGTGCTGGGTCATGGTTTTTCCCGTACCAAATCCACCAGGAATGGCAGCTGTTCCACCCTTTGCCAGTGGGAAGAATACGTCAATAACACGCTGTCCGGTAAATAATGGCTCTGAAACCTCCATTTTTCGCAGGAAGGGACGAGCCTGACGAACTGGCCAATAGTGGGCAAGGCAAATTTCTTCTCCAAGGTTTGTTCGGGCAATCACATCCTCTATGGTGTACTCCCCTTCTCCCTTCAAGAATTCCAAGGTTCGGCCCTGAATGTGGGGAGGAACCATAATTTTATGGAGAATGGAAGATGTTTCTTGTACAGTACCCAGAACTGTTCCAGGAGCAATTTCTGCATCTGCACTAAGGGTGGGAACAAAGGTCCAAGTTTTCTTTACGTCCAGAGGCTCTGCCCGCTGACCAGGCAACAGGAAGGCTCCTCCTTCCTTATACATAGTTTCCAAGGGACGCTGAATTCCGTCGTAAATGGTACCTACCAAGCCAGGTCCAAGACGAAGAGACAAAGGGCGTTCCAGACAAACTACTGGCTCACCAATGGCCATTCCAGTATCATCTTCATAAATCTGAATGGTGGCGGAACCAGCTTTCAAACGGATAATTTCACCAATGAGCTGGGCAGTACCAACACTCACCACGTCATACAAACCACATCCATCTAGTCCAGAAGCATAGACGATAGGACCAGAGATACGAGTAACCTTGCCCTCAATCATACGGAAATTCCCTCACCAAATAAGGTTCTCATCATTTCTTCCCTGTGATTCTCCAAAAGTGGAGTTATCAGCTCTCCCAGAGTAGCACGACAACGAATGCTTCCATCAGCTGTCTCTAAAACTACCCCACGATACAAATTGGAAGTTTCTGCATCATCATATCCAAGGAATGCCTCTCCCAAAGGAAGGGGATCAGTAGGAAGACAGGACTGAAGGACATCCTTACCAAAGACCTTTACCAACAAGGGCTCCACCCAAGAAATATCCATGTCCACAACTTTTGCCACCAGCTGACGACCAGCCAAAACCTGCTTGTAGCTGTCCAGCATCCGTTCCAAAAGCTGGAGCAAGCGATCCTGGGGCAAGGCTCCCAAATATTCATTTATTCCAGAAAGTACTGCAGAGCTTTTAAAGGAGAACTGCAATCGATCCTGCTTCAATGCAAGTTCAGATTGTACGTCCCGCCGCAATGCAGCAATTTTGCTTTCTGTTTCAGCCCGCTTTTCGCTTTCAAAGGAGGCAAATCGAGCTTCAAAGTCCCGCAAAATCCGCTGACATTCTCTTTCGCCATCGGAAACAATCTGCTGAGCCTTTGCCTTTCCATCTGCCTGAATCTTTTGCTCCAGTCCTTCTGTAAAACGTAGTACTTCCATTATTATCGTAACCCTAGATATGCATTCCTATTGCCTCTCTAATTAAATCAGTGAGACTTTTCTTTCCTTCAAGCCGCCCCTGCAAACCAGGCACCTCCACAATAAGTGGACGAGTAACCCGCATTTGGCAAGCGACAACTTCTTGTTCCAGCAACGAGGCAGCTTGTTCCGACAAAATCAGAATCCTTGGCCGTTCAGACTCCTGAGATTGCTCCGTAGCCCACACAAAGGCAGCCAGAGCTTGCTCACGAGTTGAAACAGCTGTACCAGCAACTCCTACCAGAGAAAATGCCAGAACCAGCTCCCTTTCCCCGATAAAATAGTATTCCAAGGGAAAATCCTATGTTATAGGATGATAAGCAACAAGGCTACCAAGAATCCCCAAAGACAAATACCTTCTGCCAAACCAACAAAGGGCAAAGCCTTACCAGAAAGCTCCTCGTTTTCGCTCATGGCACCCATTGCTGCGGCACCAATCTTTCCTACAGCCATACCACCAGCGATACAGGCAAGTCCTACAGCCAAACCAGCGGCAATATACTTAGCGGCAGCAACAACACTTGCAGGTTCAGTTTCGGCAGCAGTAGTTCCTGCATCAGCAGCATATACTCCACCAACCACAAACAACAGGATGGCCAAAACCATTCCTACGTAACGCAAATTCAGTTTCATACCAAAACCTCTCAAATTATATTTCTTTCACGAACTAAACAACAGCTCATGAAAAATGATTCCTTATACATTACCCTCATAACAGAAGGGCTTGAATTCTTTACCAGTCTTATGGAAGAACTTTGAAAAGAACTCAAAATACTGCAATCGAATTACCTGGATGGCAACAATCATGCCTTCCAAAACAATAACGATAGCATTTCCGATTATCATGATGGCGATTCCACCGATGCCTCCCACCATTTCTGACATGGTGGAGATAATGAAGCCCAATACAGCGTGGGCCAAACCGAAGGCACCAACACGCAAAAAACTGACGGTATTGGAAAGATAGCTAGAAACAACTTCAAGGATTTCCACAGCACCTTCAATTATTGCAGTAGAAAAACCATGTTCAAAAATAGGCTTTTTTCCTTCCACAAGACGAGACAAGGGATGGCCCATAAACACACCGAAAAGAGCAACTCCTACAATCACCCAGTCTAGCCAGAAGGGAGGAATCTTTAACAGAGCAATTCTAATGGCCATCCACACCACATACCAAAAGAACAGGGCTCCACTGAGACCGTTCTTACCGAACAAAAATCGTCCCAAATCCTTTTGATGAAGTGCGTCGATGAAGTTCAATATCAAACCAGTGGAATTGATAACAAATCCAATAGCCAAGGTAAACAGGAAAAAACCAAAAATTACATTGATATTTTCAGCTGAAGGCATAAGATGCAGAATGTGGTCGTGAGACTCACCAAACAAGCCAGTAAGGAAGCGACTCAAGGGCATCAACAGGTGCCCGTTGGCAAAAAACTCTCCCGTAAGGATACCCATCAAGGTGCTACTGCAACCAAGGGCAATGAACACAGGACCAAACTTGCTCCAGCTAGACAGAAACTTGATGGCATTTTTGGAAAGCAGAATACCAAGCACCAAGAATACCAGACCTTGGCCAGCATCACCAAACATAAGGCCGAACAAAAGCGTAAAGAAAAATGCAACCCAATGGGTAGGATCCACAGAGCTGTACTCAGGAACACCATAGCTCAAAACCATGCGATCAAAGCCCTTGATGAATTTTCCGTGGTTCAGCTTAACGGGAACCTTACACTTACCTTCTTTAACCTCTGGAACTTCTTCTGGATCATAGGTGGTGATTGCAATGGCACCCTTGGTTAACTCCTCCAGCTCCTTGGCAAGAGAGGCCACGTCTTTTGCAGCAATCCAACCAGAAATCTTGTATGTTGTCTGGGTGTGATCCAGCTCATCACAAATTTTTTGAAGCTGAACATCCTTGGCAGATGGAGCTTCATCCCCTGCTGCAGCCAGAGAAGCACTATCCTGTTTGCCAGAGGCGGTAAGGGATGCTCCAGATGGATCTAACAAATCCACCAAGCCCTTCTTTCCAAGAAAATCTAAAACAGGGCGAACATCTGAGGTTAAAACCAGTAATTCAATAAACTTCATCGGTGCTGGACGTGCCATTGCCTTTCCTCCAAGAAACATCAAACAGCTGATATATTAAGTACGTCATTCACCTGGCCAATAGGCAAGCCCAGACGCAAACACTCGGTAACCGCTCGAATACAATCCAATTCGTATCTTTTTATCTTGAACCAACAATAGAGAACATGGGGCAACTCATGATTTTGATGGAACCGTTTTTTCCATTGCTGGAATAATTTTCTGTGAGCCACACTGTTTACCCATCGAGGATCAATGGTCCAAAGCTCATCCTCTTGAGGTGGATTCAAAAGTTCACCATAGGCACTTTTGCTCCAAGCCTCATAATTATTAATAGAATAATCCAATGTCTTTGCAATGGGACCTGCAAGCTCATCTCTGGAAATAGCATTTATATTAGAAACATCTTCCAAAGTAACCAGTCGCTGCAGTACATCCTTTCCTTCCATGCCAAAGTACACCCGCAAACGCAATGACCACACAAGGTTATCCAGCAAAAGCTCTTCCTTCAGCATTTTTTTGATGGCATCCCCTGAACTAGCAGGCAAGTGATCAAGACTATTCCAGAGTGTACGCACATACTGCAAATCAAGGTGAGATTCTAATTCAAGCTGGGATACTTCAGGGTCTGTTGAAGCACACCAGTCCACAGGAGAACCAGACACCAAAGCCTTTACGTTAGGCCACTTGTCATAATGGAGCATGGAAAAGGGATTGATGTGATTCATTTCGGGCAGCTTTGCAGATGAATCATTTTCTTTAAAGGAAATAAAAAGCATTTCCTTTAAATTCTCATAGTCGTATAAACGGATTAAATCAATTAAAAATTGAGGTGGACAGGATTGGAGCTCCAGCAGGGAAATGAATTTTTCCAAGAACAGCTTTTCTGATTCATGCTCAATCATTTCTGCCAATTCAGCAGGAGAAACACTGGGACATTCAGCAGAAAAGAGCAGATTCCATAAACCTTCCAAGGAGGTTACCGACTGGAGACGATGAAAGCCTCCACCCACGAAGGACTTGGACAACATGCCACAAACCTTTGCATAGATGTAACCGTCCAAAGCAGTGTCACCCATGGCCACCAATCCTAGTGCTGAAACAGCAGCTTGTCCAACAAGGAAGAAAAGGCTTCCTTGTTGGTGTTCATTCCACGCAAACCAGCTTCGTAGGCTTGAAGCTGATTCAAGTACTCTTGATGCATGGAATCCTTTGCTTGGGATAATTTTTCGTTATACTGGAGGACACAGCGATTACATTTTTCCTTAAGCTCTGCATCTCCCTTACTCAGGGCTTCTGCAATATCCTTATCGGCCTTTATCTGCACATCAAACAAAGTCTGTGCTATATCTTGCTCCACCGTTAAAATACGGTCAAGAAGAGCTGTGTTCTCCATAATTACTCCCCTTTTCTTTACTGAAATTACTTACCCTTGCTGGATAACCATCCGCTCAAACTCCAGAACACAATCGTAGGCATCCTGAGCTGTTGTTGTAGAAAGAATCTTTTTTAGAAAATTAGGATTCTGAAACAAAGATGCTAAACGTTTGATTACCTGCAAGTGAAAATCACAATCCTTAACACCAGCCACCAGCATAACTACAAGGTGTACTGGCTCATTGTCCAAGGACTGGAAATCAATTCCTTGTCGAGAAATACCAATAACACCGTGGACACCCTCAACCCCTTCGCATAAAGCATGGGGGATGGCAACTCCACGGCCGATACCAGTACTTAACTTGCTTTCACGCTGAAGCAAGGCAGAAAGTACTTTATCGTAATTCAGACTTGGCTGAGAAACTACTAATTTCTGGGCTAATTCTTGAATCACATCACGTTTGTCCGTACTGGCAAAATCAAAGGAAATTGACTGACAATTGAACACACGGCCAAGAATCATTATACACCTCTAAATTATTGTTCTTCTACAATTTCTGCAGCAGCGGGAGACTCGGTCTCTGCCTCTACGGCACCAGTAGTATCCTCATCCAACCAGAATCCACCGTTTCCAGCAGCCTCTTCCTGAGCAGCAGCTGCATCCAAGGAATGAACGGCAGGAGCCTTATTCATAAAGGCCAGGATGAAGGTGGATACAAAGAACAAGGTTACCAAAATATATGTGGTTTTTGTCAGCACATTGCCAGAACGGGAACCAAATGCAGCAGAGTTTCCGCCTCCCAAGAGACCACCCATACCGCCTCCCTCTTCATTCTGAAGAAGAACCACACATACCAGCAAAACGCATATAATTACAAATGCTACCAAAAGAATAATACCAATAACACCCATTTGTTGTTACTCCGTCTTATAAGATACAATGACGGATTGTACCCCAAATCATGGTTTTATGCAAGGGAAGGTATTTTATTCAGCTCTATTTAATCCTTTTTTTTGAAGCATTATCCAGAAGGACGGCGGAATCTTCCCCTTTTACCAGTGCTGTGATATACTTTTTCCCATGAGCACACAAAAATTTGTCCACCTTCATGTTCACTCAGACTTTTCTCTGCTGGATGCCTCTGCAAAAATCAACGATTTGGTAAACAGAGCAAAGGAGCTGGGGATGGAGGCCCTTGCCCTTACCGACCACGGAAACATGTTCGGAGTACTGCGATTTGAGCAGGCATGCCGCAAGGCAGGAATTAAGCCCATTATCGGCTGTGAGTTTTACGTGGCAGCAGGAAGTCGCCACGAAAGGAACACCACGGAACGAGGAAAAAATTATTATCACTTGATTCTTTTGGCAAAAAATGAGGAAGGCTATCGCAATTTAATGCAGCTGGACTCCATGGCCTTTACCGAAGGAATGTACTACAAGCCTCGTATTGATAATGAAATTCTGCGTCAGCATAGCGGTGGATTAGTGTGCCTTTCAGCCTGTCTTGCAGGACAACTGCCCCAGCTGCTTTTAACAGGTAAGATGAAGGAAGCGGAGGACTTTGTACTGCAATATCAGGAGATTTTTGGTAAGGAAAATTTCTTTGTGGAGCTACAGGATCACGGTATTGCGGAGCAAAAGAAGGTGGCTCCCCTGCTTATCGATGTTGCAAAGAAGCTAAATGTACCAATGGTCGTCACCAACGATATTCACTTTGTATTGAAGGAAGATCAGGTGGTGCAGGATGTAATGCTCTGCATCGGGCGCAAGGAAACCCGAAACGATCCCAAGCGACGGAATCCCTACAATAGCGAATTCTATATGAAAAGTGCCGAGGAAATGGCAACGCTGTTTCCTGATTACCCAGAAATGATGACAAACACGGTGAAGATTGCAGATATGTGCGACTTTACCATTCCTCAATTTTCCACGGAGCAGCTCAAGGACTGCTTGCCGGTGTATCAGATTCCACCAGAATTCGCTACCCAGGACGATTACGTGCGTCACTTGGTGTACACTGGCTTGGAAAAACGGTATCCAGCCATTACCCAGCAAATTCGAGATAGAGCGGAGCATGAGCTGTCTGTAATCTTTAAAATGGGATTTTCTGGCTATTTCTTGATTGTGTGGGATTTTATCAACTGGGCCAAGCAAAACGACATTCCTGTGGGCCCTGGCCGTGGTTCTGGAGCTGGTTCCCTTGTAGCCTATGCCATGACCATTACCGACGTAGACCCCTTCCGCTACAATCTGCTGTTTGAGCGATTCTTGAATCCAGAGCGAATCTCCATGCCTGACTTTGATATTGACCTGTGTAACGAGGGACGTCAGGCTGTAATCGATTATACTCGGCAAAAATATGGAGACGAGCAGGTTGCCCACATCGTAACCTTCAACACTCTCAAGGCAAAGGCTGTAATGAAGGACGTGGGGCGAGTTCTGGACATTCCTCTAAACGAAGTGAACATGCTGACAAAGCTGGTGCCAGATAACCCCAAAGCTCACCTGAAGGATGCCTTTGAGGTAAACGAAAAGATGAAAGATTCAGGTCAGCTAGCACCCTACCGCAACGATCCTCGGTACAAGGAAATGTTCGACCTGTGTCTAAAGATGGAGGACTTGAACCGCAACACAGGGCTCCATGCCTCTGGTATTGTAATTGGAAAAACTGCCATTCCAGATTGGGCGCCAGTGTACAAGGATAGCCGCACGGGAAAGACGGCAGTACAGTTTACCATGGATATTATCGAGCCCTGCGGCTTGGTAAAGATGGATTATTTGGGCCTGAAAACCCTTACCCTCATTAAGCACGCCGAGCATATTATCCGAAAGCGGCCTGGCTACGAAAATTTCCGTGCAGACAAGGCCCCAGAAGATGACAAGAAAACCTTTGAGCTGTTCTGTGCAGGCCAGACGGCGGCGGTGTTCCAGTTTGAAAGTCCTGGAATGCAGAAAATTCTCCGCCAGGCCCAGCCCAGCCGTTTGGAGGACTTGGTTGCCTTGAACGCTCTGTACCGACCAGGCCCCATGGATTACATTCCCAACTACATCGAAGGAAAATTTGATCCCAGCAAAATCAAATATCCCGATCCCTGTCTGAAGGATATTCTGGAAGAAACCTACGGCGTTATGGTGTATCAGGAGCAGGTTATGCAGGTAGCCCAGCGGATTGCAGGCTATAGCCTTGGTGGGGCAGATATGCTTCGCCGTGCCATGGGAAAGAAAAAAGCCGAGGTAATGGCGGCAGAAAAGAGTAAATTTATAGAAGGAGCGGTAAAAAACGGCTTTGAGGCACAGCACGCCGACGACATCTTTGAAATCATGGTTCCCTTTGCAGGCTATGGATTCAACAAAAGCCACGCTGCAGCGTATTCCATCGTTGCCTATCGTACCGCCTACCTGAAGGCTAACTTCCCCGCTGAATTCATTGCCGCCAACTTAACAAACGAAATCACCAGTGCAGACAAGCTTCCCGCCTACATGCAGGAAGGTCGCTCCATGGGGTTAACCATTCTGCCTCCTGACATCAATCGTTCTACCCGCTACTTTGATGTAGTAGACGGTGAGATTGTTTTTGGACTTATGGGAATTAAGGGCATGGGTGAGGCAGCAGCAGATGCCATCATTCGGGAGCGGGAAAAGAACGGCCCCTACAAGGATTTTATGGACATGCTGGATCGTGTTCCCAGCTCCGACATCAACAAAAAGGTTCTGGAAGTGCTTATCAAGACAGGGGCCTTTGACAAGCTGGGCACCAACCGAGCTACCTTGCTGGCAAACATGGAAGAAGCGGTGGCCTACAACGAGGCACGGCAGGCCAACAGCAAGTTTGGTCAAATCAGCCTATTTGAAGATTCTGGTGAAAAGGAATTTGTGGACTTTGAGTTCCATCTCATGGAAGAAATGCCAAATCAGGATCTTTTGACCATGGAAAAGGAATGTATTGGATGCTACGTGTCTGGCCATCCTTTGGACAGCTACCAGGACTTGATTAAAAATGCATGCACCCTCACTGCCTCCACCTTGGAGCGCTCCCAGACAGACAAGCAATACACCATCCTTGGACAGCTGAAGGATTTACGCCCCATTGTCACCAAAAAGGGTGCTGCCATGGCCTTTGGCAAGCTGGAGGATATGGAGGGGGAAATTGAAATCACCTTCTTCCCAAAAATCTGGGAGGTACAGCGAAGCAATTTGGCAGACGATATGGTGGTGGCCCTTTCTGGCAAGGTAGACAAGGGACGTGGGGACACCCCCTCCTTTTTGGTGGACGAGGTGCTGGATATAAACAATCTGAAGCTCAAAACAAACTGGGATATCCACATTAAAATCGACCCCAGCTTTAAGGAAGAGACCCAAATTTACAAATTACGTGATTTTCTATTTGGCTCTGAGGGGAATTCTTGTGTATATTTTCATATAGATACCCCCGCTGGTCATCGGACAGTTCGAGCAAACCCCATGCTAAAGGTTTCTAGTTCAGATTATTTTATGAAGGAGCTAGAAATGCAACCCATGGTGAGCCAAGTGTGGAAGGAATAATCTTATTTTAGCAGGATATATCAGGAGTATACCATGAAGATTTTTAGTTTGTTGGCAGCAGCCCTAAGCCTTTATGCCATGATGTGCTTTGTGAGAATCATTCTCACCTGGATTCCCAGCTTGAACTACTCCAAGTTCGGTCATTTTATGGCGGCCGCCTGTGATCCCTACATGCAGTATTTTCGCAGATTCAGATTTCTGCGGTTCGGTAACATTGATTTTAGCCCAATCCTGTCTCTGGGACTGCTGGTGGCAGTTTCCAATATTCTTTCCAACATCGCCATGACTGGCCGCCTTGGTGTGGGCTATGTGCTGGCTTCTGTGGTTTCCGTGCTGTGGTCATTGATTTCTTCTATCATCGGCTTTCTCATCATTCTGCTGATTATCCGTCTTGTGGCCCTTTTTTTGAACAAAAGTGTTGGCTCCCTGTGGTACAGCCTTGACAGCACATTAAATCCTGTGGTGTACAAGCTAGCAGGCATCTTCCGTGGACGAAATACCTTCATGACCCAGAAAACTGCCTATATCATTACCATTGTGGCTCTTTTTGTAGCTCGTCTTGTGGGAGGAATCCTTTTTTCCATCATTGTATCACTGCTGATGCGACTCCCCGTCTAGGTAAGGCAGGCCAGCCATGAAGCTTAAGGAAATAGAAACTCCTATCTCCACCCTCTCTGGCATTGGCCCAGCTAAGGCTCGTCTTTTTGCCAACATCGGCGTGTACACCATTGCAGACCTACTGAGCTATTATCCCAAGGACTGGGAAGACAGAACCCAACCAGTGCCACTAGCCCAATTTCAGGAAAAGAAGGTACATACAGTGGCACAGGTTACCGGCCACAGCTGGTTTGGCTACGGCAGAATGAAGACACTGAAAATCGCCATTGCAGATACCAGCGGGCGAGGAGAACTGGTGGCCTTTAACCGCCCATTCCTTGAAAAATCCCTGCCTGTAGGAGCTATTATCGCTGTCACTGGCCAATTTTCATTGAAATACAACCAGCTTCAGTCCACCGTCTTTGAGGCAGAAAAGCTCGCTGACACTGGCAATCTCCAGGACTGGCAGAACAAGACCGTTCCTGGCTCCCAAGTGATTCCCCTCTATTCTTTGACGGCAGGACTTTCCAACGGCCACATCAGGCAGGCGGTAAAACGAGCCTTACAGGAATATGGCAGAGGCATTGAAGATGAGCTTCCCCAAGAAATCCTACAAAAACGCTCCCTCATGGGAAAGGCTCGAGCCATTGCCAATATGCATCAGCCTAAAACCTTAGCCGATGCCTTGGAAGCACGAAAAACATTGATTTACGAGGAGCTGTATTTTTTCCAGCTGGCTATTGGTGGCCGTGCATTGCTCCACAAGGGACGGCTTCCAGAGCTGGAGCCACCACAGATTCAGGATACCACCTTTGGACCAGAGCAAGAAGCAGCTTTTTTGGAAAGCCTTTCTCCACGACAGAAAAAGCTTTTGGCCGCCCTCCCCTTCCAGCTCACAGCGGGACAAAAGCTGTGTATCACCGACATCAACCACGACCTAGACCAGTGTGAAAAAAGCCGCTGTACTGGAGCAGTGGGACAACAGCCCTACACCATGGCACGCCTTGTGCAAGGAGATGTAGGTTCAGGAAAAACCTTGGCCGCCTTCTTTGCCTGCTTGAGAATTGTGGATTGGGGCGGACAATGTGCCTTGATGGCGCCCACAGAACTGCTTGCCCGCCAGCATGCAGAAAATGCTGCCAAAATGCTAGAGCCAGCAGCTGTCCGCCTGGCTTACCTTACTGGCAACATTAAGGCGGCAAACCGAGGTCCCCTCCTACAGGCTCTAGCGGCAGGCTCCATCGACATTGTCATTGGTACCCACGCCCTTTTTTCCAAAAATATTCAGTACGCCAATCTCCATCTAGTGGTGATTGACGAGCAGCATCGATTTGGTGTTTTACAAAGGAACGCCATTTTGGAAAAAGGTCGGCAAAAAATTCCAGAAAAGGAGGTGTACACTGTTCCCTCCCTTCTTATGCTCAGCGCCACGCCCATTCCCCGAACCCTAGCTCTCACGGCCTTTGGGGATCTAGATATTTCCATCATCAAGACCATGCCACAAGGTCGCCTTCCCATCAAAACCTATCTTACCCGCATGGGAAATGAGTCCAACGTGTACCAGTACGTGCAGCGGGAATTAGAAGCTGGCCACCAAGCCTACTTTGTGTATCCCTTGATAGAAGACATGGCCGCTGCAGAAAACGATCAAGAACAGGAAGCTCCTTCTGGTGGCCTTTCTGGAATCAAGTCTGCCCAAGATATGTTCCAGTTTTTGTCCACCCAAGTGTACCCTAGAGTTTCCATGGCTGTTATCCATTCTCGCACCGAAGAAGCTGAGCAGCACCGCATTCTTGATGAATTCCGCAAGGGAGAAATTAAGATTCTGGTGGCCACCAGCGTAGTTGAAGTTGGTGTGGACGTGGCAAACGCCACCTGCATGGTAATTGAGCATGCAGACCGATTCGGTATGGCGGCCTTGCACCAGCTACGAGGACGAGTTGGTCGTGGCAGCCTGCAATCTTATTGCTTTTTAATTTACGGAAAAAATATTACAGAAACGGGAAAGGAGCGGATGAAGGTGCTGCGGGAAACCACCGACGGCTTTGTGATTGCAGAGGAGGACTTAAAGCTCCGTGGCCCCGGTGAAGTCTCTGGTATCCAGCAGTCAGGCTACCTCACCTTGGGCTTGGCAGATCCAGTGCGAGACAAAGAGCTGTTAGAACTAGCCCGACGTGATGCCTTTACCCAGCTAGAATCCACTGGTATACGATAAATCCACCAAAAAAAAGCGGCAGAAAGAATTGCTCCTTCCTGCCACTTATTCTCAGAGCCTTATGCTACAAAGGCCTCCAATCGCTCTACATAATCTGAAGTCTGAAGACGACGAATAGCCTTCTTTTCAATCTGACGGATTCGCTCCTTTGTCAAATTGAACTTGTCTCCCACTTCCTTCAAAGACATGGTTTTGTTTCCACTCAAACCAAAACGATACCGCAGAATCTGAGCCTCCTTCATGGACAGGGTAGCAAGAGCATTTTCCAGCTCGTCCTGCATAACGCTTTCCATGGCCTCATCTTCGGGAGACTGGTAGCGAGTATCCACTGTATTGTCTCCCAGAGAAACTGCAGAATCATCACTATTGCCCATGGGAGCATCCAGAGAAACCATATCACGAGAAATATTGATTAGATCACGCACCAGCTGGTTGGACATGCCCAGCATCTCTGCCACCTGGGTCATTTCCTCTTCCTCACTCTTGTCTGCGGTAATGGATTTACGAGCCTGTTCAATTTGCACCAGCTCGTTGGCACGGTTCAAGGGCAGGCGAATCATACGGGACTTTTCGCAGATAGCCTTCAAAATTGCCTGACGAATCCACCATACGGCATAAGAAATAAAGTGATAACCCTTGGAAACATCAAAGCGCTCAATGGCAGTCATAAGACCGATATTTCCCTCGCTAATCAAATCCACCAAATCCAAGCCGTGGTTCTGATACTTTTTTGCCACATTCACCACAAACCGCAGGTTTGCCTGAACAATCTTATCCTTTGCAGCCTTATCACCCTGAGCTGCCTTTGTTGCCAACTCAATTTCTTCTTCCCGAGTCAGCAGGGGAATTTTATTTATTTCCTTCAAGTACATTGAAAGAATATTGTCATCAGAATTCATCATAAAGCTTGTTGTTCTCATAAAAAATACCTCCAAACAAGAACAAGTCACTACAGAAGGTTTCTACGTTACACCTTCAACTCAATCATTCTACAAATTATATTGCAAATTTCATGCCAACTTTTGATATAAATAATATTATTTTTCAAAACTTATTCTATTTACTTATAATATAAAGAAATATTATTAAAACATAAAATTTTATTTCAAAAAAATATACAAAAGACTTGCCGACAGGCGGTAAAAATCACTATATTTTAAGTAGTTGGTGAGTCAAAACATTACCTTCAATATTTTTCTGTAATAAAACTGTATCATTTTGATACATCACCCCATTTCTCTCCTATCATTGTATCATTTTGACCCAATCAAGTACCAGCTTTTATTCCCTGTGTTCTTTTGACCCATTTTTACAAAAATATATTTTTCCGATTTTCTTGACGAAGGTACAATTTGTACGTATATTTTATAATAGAAAATAGATAACATCCTATGGAGGACAGTATATGAAGGTTATCCCTTTAGCGGATCGTGTTTTGGTTAAGACAGAAAAAACAGAGTCCAAGACTGCCAGCGGAATCATCATTCCCGACACAGCCCAGGAAAAGACTCAGGTTGCTGTTGTAATTGCAGTTGGTGACGACAAAGAAAAAATCAAGGTAAAGGATGGAGATCGGATTATGTACGATAAGTACTCCGGTACAAACATCAAGATTGACGGTGAGGACCACTTGATTTTGAAGGCTGACGACATTATCGCCATCATCAAATAAGAAACCCCACAAAAAAACAAAGGCCATTGCAACAAAGGATTTTTACAGTCCTCTATTGCAATGGCTTTTTTTTGCACAAATTATTTTGTACCAGGTGCACGAATCTGCATGATTTTTGCATCCTGATGATAGGGATTATATTTCAAGCAGCTTTCTAGGGATAGCTTTGCTGCCTCCGTAAAGCCTGTTTGATACTGAAGCCATGCCAAGCGATACAGGATATCTGCCTTTTCTTTGGAGGTGGCAGCAAGTCCTGCAGCCTGGGTATACACATCCCAAGCCTCGGTGAATTTTCGTGAACCAGCGTATAGCTCCCCAAGATTTATCAAAACAGGAATTTCCACTTCGTAGCTATTGGTAGAAGCCAGCTCGGGATAACGAAGACTTTGATCTTCCAGCAAGGATTCAAACAGTTGCAGGGCAAGCTCAATGTCCACCGTTCCACCAGCTCCCACCACAGAAAAATAGGCGGCACATTCACATTCCTTTACAGAAAGCTTGTGCTGCAGTTCTTCGTAGTCAGCAGTTTCAAAGCGACTTGTCAAGGAAGCATCAAACACACGACGAGCCTCATCCTCATATCCCAAGGAAATCAAAGCGGGAACCAAAGCCTCCACCAGCTTTTCGCTATGGGCAGCAGTTCCACCACTATAGGCTTCTAGCAAAAGCCACAGGGCAGCTTCCTTTTCTTCCTTTGTCATGGCAGGATTTACCTCTGGACGAACGCTATAGGTATAAGATAGGGCTGCAGTGTACGCAGAATTTGTCCGCTGGTGAGAAGCTGACAACAAATCCAGTACCTGAGATGGTGTTGTTTTCGGAAGCATATCGTAGGCAATCATGCCGGCAGAACGGAGCTTTGTCTCACGCAGCGCCTTGGCAAGATTATTTTCCTGTGGAACCTTTTGCACCTGTAAGGCCATTTCCATCAAGGCCCCCAAGCCTTCCTCGTTGTCAGGATAGAGCTCCAAAAGCCGGTTCAAGGCCACAGCCTCCTGAACCAAGTCATTGGAAGTGCGGGCGTCCTTGGCTCCATTCAAGTACAGTTGGGCAGGCAATTCCGTTGTCCCTTGGTCAATCAAGGCTTCACGAACCCGCCGACCTCGATCCACGTCTCCCAAAATAGTATGAATATCAGAAGCCAGCAGTAAAGAGTCCGTAGAACGGGCTGTTCCCAACAAGCTTAAATAGTCCAAGGCTTGGGTATATTTTTTTGCATCATAGGCAGCATAGGCCCAAAACAAGGGATCTGAAAGATTAGCCACCTGTCCGTACTCCAATGCCTGCTGAAAATTGCCTGTAGCAGCACAAACCACCGCCGCATTTTGAAGCCACTTATCATTTTGCGTGGAAAGATAGGCAGAAGCATAGATAGAAGCAAACTCTGCAGACAAATAATCTACAGAAGCTTTTTCTCCTGCTTCCTCCAGCTGAAACAGTGAAAGAAGGGAGGCATACTCTGTTCCTGCAAGCTTTTTTGCTTGGCTCTTTGCCTGAGACAGGGAATCATGCTGATATAAAAACCAACTGTATACGGCCTTTAACTCTTTATTTTCAGAATAATCCCGTATTCCAGCCTTAAGGGTTTTTTCAGCCTCTTTTGTGTCACCGATTTTAATCTGTCGCTTGTAAACACCCAAAAACTGTAGAGGACTTTGTGCAGAATCCCGTGCAGTTTTTAAAACCTTAGAAGCTGACCCTCCATCACCAGAGGTGATATGAAGATCAGCTGTTTCCAAGAGGGCGTTAAAAGACAAGGCCTCTTTTTTGAGACCACAGGAAGCAAGAAGGAAAATCATACAACAAACTACAAAACAACTTCCCTTCTTTATCATATTACTTCCCTCCAAGCTCTTTTTTAATATTATCAAGAACAGCATTCACAAACTTATAGGAATCGTCTGAACCGTATTCCTTTGAAATATCCACCGCCTCATTGATAACGATGGAAGGATGCAAGTCCTTTTGGTACAGCAGTGGATAAACACTGATTCTTAAAATCGCCAAATCCACCTTATTGATTCGCTGAAATTCCCAAGAATCAAGATGCTTGCGAATCAGCGCATCAATTTCTTCTACATGCTCTATGGTTCCAGCCACCAGCAACCGAGCAAAGGTCTCGCTTTCCTTTGGTTGTGCTGAAACTTCCCCAGCATCCTCTCCCTCTTGTCCAAATGCATGAACCCAAGGAAAATCCATCAAGGATGCCACATCTTTATTGCCCATGTCCCAGGAAAATAATGCCTGGAAGGCTAAAATCCGTCCCTTTCTTCGTGCCACGTTGTCCTACCAATTTTCCAGCAATTTATCCAAGGCAGAACCAGTTTTTACCATTTGGAAGTTGCTTGCAGTACGCAGCTCCTTGGTAAGATCCTGGGCAGCCTGGGCCATGAACTGATTCTGCTGCTGCGCAGTCAAATTCTGGCGAATATATTCGTAAATAGTCATAGTAGAGTCAGGCTGAACCACGTCGCTGAGCTCCAGCATCTTGGCACCGTACTTGTTGCGGATAATGTAGAACTGAAAATCATCAGTGGTAGATGTAATTTCAGAAACATAGTCCACATTCTTGGTAAACAAGTCCAGCAATACCTGATAGGTAATGCCCAGCTGCTGAGCTGCCTGGGTATTCTTGCTTACATACAAATCCCCAGCTTGGTAGCTAGTATCTGCCTTCTGAGCAGCCTTTAATTTGTCGGGAGTGGTCTTTTTGCTTTTGATTTCCTCATAAATGGAGGTAATCTTCTTTTGTGCAGCCTTTTCGTCCTTTCCTTTAGGAACAACCACTAGGAACAGCTTAAGAATATCATTCTGAACGAAGGATGCCTTGTTCATCTCGTAAAAGGCACGGATATCGCTATCAGTGGGAACTACGGAAGCCAACTCAGACTGCTTTGTAGAAAGAATGTAACGACTTACCACCAGCTGATTTTTCATGTAGGCCTTGTACTCGCTGAGAGTCATGCCCACCTGTGCCTTGATGTATTGGTCAAGAGACATACCTGTTTGCTGCTGGACAATTTGAGCCAGCTGAGCTTCAGTAAGCTTTTGACCGATTTGCTGTGCCATGTTATCGAGGAAATAGTCATTTACCTCGGAATCAGTTACATTGATGCCGGCCTTCTGTGCAGCCTGAACAACAAGCACCTCATCTATCATCGCATCAAGAATTTCTTTTTTCTGCTCTACGGTAAAAGAGGCCATCCCTGTCTGCAACTTGTAGGACTCCACACGGCTTTTCAGCTGCTTAAGAGTAATTGACTCTGACTTGTTCAGCTTGATGTTAGCTAAGGGCTGCAAATCAGCCTGAGCAAAGGCCAGCACTCCACTGACAAGAAGAAGTACACTACAGAGAGCTATTCGTTTCATTCAAAACTCCTCTATGGGCTAATTGAAAATTAAGAGAATCTTAAAAATTCTAATTAGCGTGAAATAATCTACAGTACAAACAGCAGTCTTGGGGCAATGTTACATCACCCCAAGCTACTTTTTTAGGAAATTACAGCCCGAATACGGCGAACACCAGCAGAGGAAGACTGTTCCTTCTGAATCTTGAACGTTCCAATAAGTCCGGTGTGCTCCACGTGGGGACCACCACATACTTCCTTGGAGAAGTCGCCGATAGTATAAACTTTTACTCGGTCTTCGTATTTTTCACCGAACAAGGCAGTAGCTCCAGAGCTCTTTGCCACCTCCAAGTCCATAATTTCCATGGAAACAGGCAAATCACGCTGAATCTGCTGGTTTACAATGTCTTCTACCTGCTGCACCTCTTCCTTTGTCATGGGAGCAGGATGAGAGAAGTCAAAGCGCATACGGTCGGCAGTGATATTTGAACCCTTCTGAGCCACATGGTCACCCAACACCATCTTAAGGGCCTTGTGCAACAAGTGAGTAGCAGTGTGGTACTTAGTGGTGATTTCAGACTGCTCTGCCAAACCACCCTTGAAGGCACCTGCACTTTGGGTGCGGGAAAGCTCCTGGTGCTTCTTCTCGGCTTCCTTAAAGCCTTCCTTGTCCACAGTAAAGCCACTTTCTGCAGCCAATTCCTCGGTCAACTCAATGGGGAAGCCAAAGGTGTCATAAAGACGGAAGGCAACACGGCCAGGAATCTCCTTCTTGGGATTCTTCATCAGGTTGGGAAGCAGCTTTTCAAATTCAGCCTCACCCTTTCGTAGGGTTTCACCGAACTTCTTTTCTTCTGCCTGAAGCTCATTTAATATCTTTTCGGCATTCTCTGCCAACTCAGGATAGGGGCCCTTGAAATTTTCAATAACAAGCTGTGCAAGTCCTGGCAAAAATGCCTCTTGAATGCCCAACTTCTTTCCGTGGCGAACCATACGGCGAATCAGGCGACGAAGCACGTAGCCAGCACCTACGTTGGAGGGAACTACACCTTTGGGGTCTCCAAGGATAAATACGGAGGCACGGAGGTGGTCTGCAATTACACGAACGCTGCGATCCTGCTCCTCGGTGGTACCGTAGCTGTAGCCAGAAAGCTTTTCTACACCCTGAATAACAGGCTGGAAGATTTCTGTCTGGTAAACGCTCGTTTTACCGGCCAAAACAGTAGTGGTGCGTTCAAGCCCCATTCCGGTATCAACATTCTGCTTGGGCAGCTTTACCAAGGTGTTTTCGTCAATACGATTGTATTCCATGAACACGTTGTTCCAGATTTCCATCCAGTTGGAACTATCGGTACCCTTGTTGGAGCCTGGACCAGGCTTTCCCTCGCCAACCCAATAGAAGATTTCGGTGTCGGGACCACAGGGGCCTGTGGGACCAGCTGCCCACCAGTTGTCACTGGCTGGCAGGAAGGCGATTCTGTCTTCTGGCATTCCAACTTCTTTCCAATAAGAAGCAGATTCTTCGTCACGGGGAGCATTCTCGTCTCCGGCAAAAACGGTAACGGAAAGCAGCTCGGGGTCAAGAGCCAGCCAGTCCTTGGAGGTCAAAAACTCATAGCTGAAGGCAATGGATTCCTTCTTGAAATAGTCTCCCAAGGACCAGTTTCCAAGCATTTCAAAGCAGGTCAGGTGACTGGCATCGCCAACTTCATCAATATCTCCGGTGCGAACACATTTTTGGTAGTCCACCAAACGAGTTCCTGCGGGATGAGTTTCTCCCATCAAATAGGGAACAAGGGGATGCATTCCTGCTGTGGTAAACAAAACGGAAGGATCATTTTCTGGAATCAATGACTTGCCAGAAATCTCAACGTGGTTTTTCGTCTTGAAAAACTCGATATATTTTGTGCGTAATTCGTTAGCTGTCATAATGCTTCTATAATAGTTTTCATAAGGCTCTCTGTCAAGCCAAGCCAGAAATGGATAAAGGTTTGGCTCTAGTCAAACCAGAAATGGCCAAAGGATTGGCTCTAGTCAAGTCAGAAATGACAAAAAGCAGAGCTGAAACCAGAGATTTTTGCATAAAAATAATTTTTCCCTTGAATAGATTCTGCTTTTCTTTCATACTCGAAGGGAGCCGTTTTACTGGCCAGCAGTTAATTTTGGAGTTATTTTATGGAGATTATTGCCAATCCTCTCAGTGGAAAAAATCAGGGAGCAGAAGTTATTCAGCAGGTAAAAAAATACCTAGAAGGAAGAAATATTTCGTATAATCTGCATCTCACCCAGGAGCAAGGACATGGACAATATCTTGCCAGGGAATTATGCCGAAAGGGAGCAGCTACTATTGTGGCTATTGGTGGCGATGGAACCTTTCATGAGGTTTTGAACGGTATGGACTTTGAAAAAAGCCGACTGGGATTAATTCCTTCGGGACGAGGCAATGACTATGCCACAGGTACTGGCATTAGCAAAAATCCCATAGAAGCACTGGCTCCCATCATCGCTGGAATTCAGGATGAAACGGACTACATTCAGGTGGGAAAGGCTCGTTGCATGAATGTGGGAGGAACTGGACTTGATGTGGTGGTGCTGGAGCATACTGCCAATAAAAAGAATTCTATTTCCTATGCCACCTCCTTGGTACATTGTTTATTGAATTTTGAATCGTATCCAATTCAGGTTCAAGTGAAGGGCGAGACAAAAACCTATGATTGCATTATGGCAGCAGTGTGCAACGGCTCCTTGTTTGGGGGCGGCATGAAGCTCTGTCCTCCAGCAAACAATCGTGATGGCCTAATGGATTTGATTATTATCTGCAAGCCACCTCGTGTTCCCACCTTGGCCATTATGCCCTTGTTTGTAAAGGGCAAGCACATGGGCAAAAGCTATGTAACCCACCTACGCTGTACCGACGTGAAAATTACCACCCCCGCCCCCATAGAGCTGGACGGAGAAATTTACCACGGACTGGATTTTGACGCCCACATTGTACCCGGTGGCTGCAAAACCTTTGCAACAAGGATGATGTAAAATTCATCCTTCCACGCTTTCATCTCCCCTTCTTTGACCATTTCTCAATTTTATGGTATACTAGAACTATCATGAGCAGTCCTGAATATAAATTCCAGATCGATCAGAAGGTTGTGTATCCCAGCCAGGGTGTAGGCAAAATCACAAATATTACTGAGAAGAAGTTTAAGGATCAGATGATTAACTACTACGTCATCTACCTTGCAGTCTCAGATATGGTGGTTATGGTTCCTGTAGACAAGGTGGACGAGTTGGGAATTCGTGCCATTGTTTCTGCAGAGGAAGCACAAAAGGCCATTGACATGATGGCAGAGGAAGTGGAGCCCATCACTTCCGACTGGAAATTGCGGTACCAGATGAACCTGGACTTGCTGAAAAAGGGAAGCGTACTTGATATTGCTACCATCGTTCGCTGCTTGTATCACCGCAGCAAGGTAAAGGAATTGCCAATTCTTGAACGAAAGCTCTATGATTCAGCAAAGAAGCTGCTGGAGGATGAAATTTCCTTTGCCTTGGACATGAATCCAAAAGAAGTAGAAGCTATTCTCCTGTCAAAGCTGGAGCCACTGGGATTGGTGCGTGATGCAAAGAATTCCTCTATTTCCAGCAGTTTTGACGATGATGATGAATACATCGATGAAGATGATGACAGCATCATTCCCGATGATGAAGACGACGACGATGACGATGACGGAGATGGAGACGAGGAATAATCCAATTCCTGTAGCAGTGGTTATTACTGCTGCAGGCTCATCTACCCGCATGGGAGGCCAGAAAAAGGAATACCGAAGGTTGGGCGTTGGCTCGGCAACAGTGCTTTCTGCTGCGACAGAAGCCTTTGTGTCCGCTCTGGCTCCCCACATCTTTTTTGATAAAGGGGAAAAGCTCCAGCAAAAAAGTACGGAGACGCCCCTTCCCTACCAATTAACCCAGGTTGTAATCACGATTCCCCCTCAATCCGGTTCAGAAGGAAAGCAGGCAGCAAAAAATGCTCTGTTTTCATCCCCTAACTTGCAGTCCTTGTGGGAAAAATCCTTCCAAGAAGCTTGTTCCCTTCCCCAGCTCTTGTTTGTGGAAGGAGGAGAAAGTCGCCAAGCCTCGGTGTACAAGGCATTACAGGCGCTATCAAAGCTAGGGGAGCCAGAAATTGTTTTGATTCACGACGGAGCCCGTCCCTTTGTAACAGAAGATATTATCCTGCAAGTGGTAGCTGCCACTCAGGAACAGGGGGCAGCGGCTTGTGGTATTCCACCAGTGGATACACAAAAAGAGGTTGATTCTCAGGGCTTTATTGTCCGTCACCTACAACGAGATTCTTTGGTGGCCATTCAAACCCCCCAGGGCTTTCGATTAGCTCCCTTGATTCAAGCCCACCAAAGGGCCGCCGAGGATAATTTTGAAACCACCGATGACACAGCCATTTGGGGAAAATACGTGGGGCCAGTAAAAATTACATCAGGCTCCGTGGATAACAAGAAAATCACCTTCCCCGGTGACTTAACCGATGAAGATTCTCGCCCAAAGGAGGCGGCCATGAATATTCGTACTGGACTTGGCTACGACTTGCACCGACTGGAAGAAGGTCGAACCTTGGTGTTAGGTGGCGTGGTGATTCCCTTTCACAAGGGAGAGGCTGGCCACTCCGATGGAGATGTGCTGCTTCATGCCATTACCGATTCCCTTTTAGGAGCCGCAGCACGGTCAGACATTGGAGAGCTCTTTCCTCCCTCTGATCCCCAGTGGAAGGGAGCAGACTCCCGCAAGCTGTTGCAGGCAGCTTGGAAGCTGGTTACCGAAGCTGGCTGGAAGCTGATTAATCTTGATTGTGTGGTGGCCATCCAAGAGCCTAAAATCCTACCCCATCGTGAGGCCATTCGTAAAAGCATTGCTTCAATCCTACAGGTTGATGTGGAGCAGGTATTTATCAAGGCAAAAACAGGCGAAAAGCTAGGGCCAGTAGGCAATAGCGAGGCGGTGGAGGTGTGGGCCACCTGCCTTTTGACAAAATAAGTTTTTAATCAATTTTTGTAATAAGAAAGCCCAGGGAAGAAGCCCCTCAGAGGAGCCCTTCTCTGGGCTTTTTCTATGGTTTATTTTTCTGACTTAAAGAAGTCCAGAATCAAGTTAACCTCGGAAACACTCATATCTAAGGCAGTTGCAATTCTCGGAGCCTCCCAACCACGGCGAGCCAGATTCTTTACGTTCTCCTTCTTTGCATAGGAAGTTAAATCGCTATTCTTGTGCTTGCTGTCTGGAGATTCCTGCTTAAGAATCTCGTGGAGCAAATTGATGTTGTCATCAGCCACCTTGGCAGCTTCCTGAAGGCGCTCCTCAGTGCGGGCAATACCAGTTTGCACGTTAAGCATCTGATCGATTCGATCCTGGGTCTGGTTCAAGATGGAATCCAGAGAATTGAGCTTGTTCATGGCCTCGTTAATGCGACCATTGTTTTCCACAAGACTGTTAACACCTCGCTGGACAGTCTCAAGCTGGGCAGGAATTGAATCCACCTCCCGACGGCAATCCTCCAGCTTGCTTTCCAAGTCCTGCAAGTGGCTGTAAGCCTTGTCCATGTCGGTCATGGTTCTATCAATAAGCTCGTTTTTCTGCTCCAGCTGGTCATACCGAGTGGCAATGGTATCCAAGGATTCGTGGAAGCTGCGGATTTGGTTGTCAATCTGCAGCATGTTATCGTCAATTTGACGCAGGTTTTGAATCTTGGTGTCCATAGATGTGGACAACTCCTTCAGCTGGTCAAACTCGGACTCAAGCCGCTGGAGATATTCCTTTTCATCAGTGAAACGCTGAATCTTTGACTGCAAGTCCTTGTCAAGCTGGCCCAAACGCAGGAATTCCTGATCCAGATTTTTCAAATCAGTGCGGAATACCTCTAGCTTGGTAAGCTCACCTTGAAGGGAAGCCAGCTCATCCTCCAGCCGATTCTTCAGTTCACTGGTATTTTCAATCAGCGGAATCTGGGCTGAAAGATGCTTGATTCTCTTGTCCATTTCATCAAACCGCAGGCTCATGTCGTTTTCACGATTGTGGAGCCGCAGAATAAGGTCATTCTGGGAGGACTCGTTCTTTTCACGAATATCCTGGGCAATAGCCTGCAGCTCCTTAATCTGACGGTCAGTTTCCCGCACCTGATCACTCAGCTGCCGCTGACTCTTTTGCTGAGCATCGGTGTAGCTGGCATTAAAATCCTGCACCAAATCCTTTGCCCGGGCATCAAAGGTAGCCAAGGTTTCGTTAGTGCTGAGGGTCAAATTCATCAGCTTTTCTTCCAAAGTCTTTTTGTGGTCGCTGATTTTTGAGGACAAGGAGTTAACGTCGGTCTGGAAATCAGTGCGAATAGTTGCCAAGCTTGATTCCGTAGACTGAGCCACCTCTTTGATGCGAGTATCCATGGTTTGCTTGTGCTGGGCAAACTTCACGTTAAAGTCGTCCAAGTTAGCAAGGAATTCCTTTTGGGCAATCTCAAATTTTTCTTCAGCGGAGGATTCCAGAGAAGTAAATTTGTTGGCAAACAAGCCTTTGCTTTCCTCAAACTGTAGCAGCATTTTATCCTTCCAGTCCTGGAAGTTAGCAAGCAAGTCATTTACGGTATCACGGCTAATATCATCTGCCTGCTTGGCATGATTCTGCAGCGCATCAATCCGATCTGACATGTCCTTTCGGGCATTGTTCAGCTGGCCCAAGGAGGCAGAACTGAAATCTGCCATGTCTTGCTGCAGCTGCTCTGCTACCGTGCTTTGAGCCTCTGCCAGCTTTAACTGGTACTGCTGAGCAAAGGATTCCAGCTGCTGCTCCAGCTCCTTCATTCTGTCCTCAAAGGTTGCTTCCACCTGCTGAGTGGTACTTTCAAGAAGATTCAAGGCCTCGTTGGATCTTTCTTGCACCAGATTCATGTGGTTGTGAAGCTGATTCTCCTGATTTGATTTGATTTCATTCTGCTGAAGCTCAAAATCGGCCTTGAAATCCACCAATTGCTGCTGGAAGCCATCCTTCCAGGAAACAATATCCTGCTCCAAGGTGCTTTCTCGATTCTTAAGCTCCTGACTAAAGTTATCTTGGAAATCCTTGAGCTTGCTGGAAAGATTATCCCAGGCATTGAGCTTGAGCTCCTCCATCCGCTGCTCCAACTCCTGTAGCTGCTTTACCAGCTTATTGGAATTATTGTTAACGGACTGCTCCAGCTGAGCTTGGGCTTCTTTTTGCTGATTGTTAAAATCCTTGAATTGAGCCAGCATTCGATGCTGTACCGCTTCCATAGATTGATGGAGATTTGTTTCCATCAGCTCAATGTCTGCTCCTGCTGCGTCAAAACGGTCAAATCGATATTGCAGCTCCTTGTTATAATCTGCCAACTGACTGTTGAACATGGAAATAAGCTCCACTTTGCGCTGATCGTAGGATTCCACAATCTGATTCATAGAGGTTTTGAGCTGCTGGTCAAAACCAAGAATCTGCTTTTCCACGTATGCAGCAAATTCCTGAAGCTGCTGCTTGGTGGTATCCTGCTGAAGCTGCAAATCTTCTGCCTGCTGCTGGGAATTGTCCTTTGCTTCCTGCCACTTTATAGACAGGGTATCGATTTCCTGAGAAAGATTGGTGCGAGTTTCCTCCACCTCCTTCAAAAGAGCACTGAGATTTTCGGCAATTTTGCTGGATCGTGTCTCGGAAATACCCTTGGCGTCATTCCAAACCTGTGCAACATGGTTTTCAACTCGCTGCTGAAGATCATCCACACGGCCTTCAACCTGCTGTTGGAAGTCTGCTACTTGGCTTTCAACCTGCTGCTGGAAGTCTGACACCTTGCTTTCAACCTGTTGCTGGAAGTCTGTTACATTGCTTTCAACCTGCTGCTGGAAGCTTCCTACTTGCTCTTCAAGCTGTCCACTTCTCGTATCACAAAGCTCTTGTGCATCCCTCCAAACCTGAGATAGACGACCTTCAACTCGCTGCTGAAGCTCATCCACACGACCTTCAACCTGTTGCTGAAGAGCATCCACACGACCTTCAACCTGCTGCTGGAAGTCTGTTACATTGCTTTCAACCTGTTGCTGGAAGTCTGCAACTTTGGTTTCAACCTGCTGCTGGAAGCTTCCTACTTTATTTTCAAGCTGGCTACTTCTCGTATCACATACCTGCTGGGCATCGTTCCAAACGGAATCAAGGTGATCATCCACCTTGGTTTGCAGTGCTTCTAGCAAATCTTTAAACTGAGCTTCATAGCTGCTGTAATTATCTTGACTTTCCTGCTGCAGCCGATTGATTCTGCTGGCCAAAGCCTGCTGCAGTTCCTGAATGCGAGCATCTGACTGATTTGAGGTTTCTTCACAGGCATTTTGAGTAAGCTCTCGTAACTGCTGCAGCTTGCCTTGCACTTCAGCTTCTAGGCGCTCCAAACGCTGATTAATATTTGCAGAGCTGGTGTCGCAGGAAAGCTGCGTTTCTCCCTGTACTGTTGCCAGCCGATCTTCCACCTCTTGCTTGAGGCTTTCAAGCTGCTGGTTAAAATCCCTTTGGCTTTGATCCATCAGCTGCTGCACCATATCACGATGCTCCTGGGCATGGTCGGCGCTTTGAGCCTGGAATTCATTAACGGTGCCGTGAATCTCGTCCATCTGGCGAGCCAAGGAAGCGTCCAGCTCCAGAACACGATTTTCCATAGATGTAATGGACTTTGTAGCCCCATCCTTGGTGTCCTTCAAGTAGCTTTGCAGCTGCTGAACACTTTCCTCCAGCTGATTTTTGATGGCGGCCAAGGTTGCCTCGGAGGCTGAAAGGAATTCTGCATTTCTTTCGGTGGAGATGGAGTCAAAACGAGCTAGAGCACGCTTTTCTTTTTCATCTGCATCAAGCATAGCCTGATCAAAGGCCTGCTGATACTTGCTTTCCAGCTCGGCAGAACGCTCCTGCAGCTGCTTTTGCAATTCCTCCAGGTTCTGGCACTGAAGATTTGTTTCACGAGCAGTATTTTCTGCGGTAATGGCAGCAGAGGTAAGATGGCCTTCTGCGGCAGTAATTCTATCTGCAAGGCGACCCTTTAGCTCAGTAAGGCTGGCGTTCAACTGGTTTTCTGTGTCGGTAACAGAAAGCATAAAATTAGAGTGAATCTGCTCCTGCTCCTGAGCTGCCACCTGACGGAACTGCTCCAGCTGGGTGTCAAAGCCGTCTTTAACGCGCTGAACATCGGCACTGAAGGAAAGCACCTCAGCGTTAAAGCCTTGGCGAAGGGCTTCAATGTCCTGACGCAGCTGACTGTCCTTGGCATTGATGGAAGTATGGGCTTCTTCGATGGTGCCCAGCATTTCGGCCTTGTATTCTTCCAAACGATTCTTCAGATTTACAGAAAGATTTGAAACCGCATCGTTAATCTTGCTTTCTGTGGCCTCAATCTTTTCTGTTACCTGCTGGCTTTTTTCGTCAACCTCTGCTTGGTGCTGACTAATCCGCTCGTCCAAGGTGGTGGCAAAGGCAGAGGCAGTGTCTTCCACCTGCTGCTCCATAGATTGGATTTTTTCCTGAATAAATGCAGAGCGGGAATCCACGTCCTGCTGGCACTGGTTCAAGCCTTCTTCCAAAATAGTCTGCAGACGATCCAAGTCGTTTCGCATTTGTGAATCCAGCTGGAAAACGGACTCGGAAACAGTTTGCTTGCTGCGCTCTAGCTCCACCTTGCATTCTTCCAGGTCGCTATCCATGGTTCCACGGATTTCAGAGAGCTGGCTTTCCAAATCATCACGGATTTCTGCCAAGCTTTGGCTAAAGTTGGACTGGAAGGTGGCAAGAGCCTCAGCTTCCTTTTCTTCCGCCGCTTTCAGAGCGTGGGCATAGGCATCCCGATATTTTTCGTCAAGAATGCGGGTATTTTCTTCCAGCTGCTGCTGCAGATCATCCAAGTGACGGCTGCTATCCTCTGCCTTTTGAGCTGCAGTTTCTGCCTTCAGGGCGGCGGCAGTAAAGGCTGTTTGAGCGGTAGTAACACGGGTAGAAAGGTCATCTTGAATTCCACTCACAGACTTGTTGATTTCATCCTCCATGGAATGAATGTTGTTGGTAACCTGTAAACGGAAATCGTCGATTCGCTGCTCAGATTCATGACGATATTCCTGTACTCTAGCTTCAAAGTCTGCTGTCATCTGTACAATCTGGTTATCAGAGTCCTGCTGAATGCGAGCTGCTTCCTCCAGCATGGACTGACGAACCTGATCGATAATCTCCTGCTGACGCTGCTGAGCCTTGGACAGGGCTTCTTGGTAGGCCGCATTGTACTGAGCCTCCAATTCCTGAGCCCGCAAATGAAGCTGGTTCTGCAGGTCTTCCAGACGCTGGCTTTTTTCCATGGTTTCACGAGAGGTTTTTTCTGCGGCCAAGGTAGCGGCTGTAAGCTGCTCCTCTGCTTCTTGAATGCGACCACTGAGGTCTCCACGAATACCTGCAATTTCTGACAAAAGGTTTTCCTGCAGGGAGCCAGCATTTTGGGAAACAAGCTCCCGAGTTCGCTGCAAGGAATCCTCGGTGTTGCGGGAAATAGCTTCCACTCGATTGCTGAAATCCTGCTGAATCGTGTCCAGTCGAGAATCGGCCAAGCTTTGAATCTCCTGAGCCTTGGATTCTGTAAGCTCTTGAATTGAATCGTAGCGACTGGTGGCCATGTCCTCCAGCTGCTGGAAACGGCCCTCGGTATCACGCTGGATGCTGTCGTAGCGACTGGTGGCCATGTCCTCCAGCTGCTGGAAGCGATCCTCGGTATCACGCTGAATGCTGTCGTAGCGACTAGTGGCCATGTCCTCCAGCTGCTGGAAACGGTCTTCGGTATCACGCTGAATGCTATCGTAGCGACTAGTGGCCATGTCCTCCAGCTGCTGGAAACGGTCCTCGGTATCACGCTGAATGCTGTCGTAGCGACTAGTGGCCATGTCCTCCAGCTGCTGGAAACG
>JAFYWB010000067.1 GCA_017549025.1 Treponema sp. | reverse complement strand
TAGATACTGAATGTTTCCAAAAAAGCTTCGTGGTGGATCCATCTCCAGCTTTGCACAAATGATATCAGCAGCCTCCATTGCAAGCTGAGTGTGGAGGGTTCTGAATAAGATTCGCCGTGGATGCAGCTCCACCAAGCGATGAAAGGCAAACAAAATATGATCTGGTGGTGGAACTGGATGCAGGCTCCGCACCTTTCGGTACATTCCCAAATACTCACGATCAAAGCTTTCCTGAGCATTGGACAAACGATCGTGGTCAAGATAAAACAAAGGTGTAGAAGGCTCTAAATAATCCATTATAGAATAGGGGCGGTCAAAAACCTCCTGATAAAAAAGCTCCTCTCCCTCACTTTCCTTTTGATTTTTAAGCTCGTCCAAAAGCTTTTCCCTTCCCCGCTGAAAATCCTCTTGAGAAGAAATACCAAAATCTCCCGTGTCATTGGACAAGGCATTGGAAGTAGCACCTTTGGGTAGCTGAAAATCTGCTTCTTCCAGTCGAGCTTCCAATCGAGCCACCAATTCCTCTGTCCAAATCACCTCCTTCATGGGATAGATTACCAAGGAATCCACTTCCTCCAAGGAATTCTGACTTTCTGGATCAAAGGTCTTGATGTGGTCAATTTGATCAAAATCAAAAACAATACGGTGAGCCACCTCATCTCCGGGCATAAAGATGTCTAGCACCTCTCCCCGCAGGGTAAACTCACCTCGCACCGTCACTCGTGGCACCCGCAAATAGCCTTGCTCCACCAATCGAGCAGCCAAGGCCGTTGGGTCAAAGCTATCCTTTACCTTCAAGGAAAAAAGCAGGGAACGAATATATTCTGGGGGAGGAACTGGAGTCTGCAAAGCCCGCTGAGTTACCACAAAAACTGGGGGCAAGCTTCCGCTTCCATCCTGCTGCCACTGGTTCATGGTTGCCAAGGCCGCCAAGGCAGAAGCCCGCTGACCAAAAACAGGAGCTGCCAAGGGCACCGTTCGGTAGGGAACCGTTCCCCACCAGGGCAGAGACCACACCTCAATACACTCATTGGCAGCCTTCAAATCCAGAGCAAGCTCCTGAGCCTCCCGCTCACCGCTCACCACCACCATGCAAGGCCCAGCCTTTTTGCTGGTCAAGAACTCAGCCAACAAGAAGGCAGCCATACTTCCCTGCACTCCTTCCAGCTGGATTGGTCGAAAGGCCTCACTTTGATGGAGTTCCCCCAGCACCTGCTGAAAACCAGGCCACTGGGAAAATAATTTATGCAAGGGATTTGCAACAAATCCCGGTAAATCTTTAGAAGATGAATTTGTGTTTAAGGTATTCATGTCTTTTGTCCGATACTATAGTAACCTATGCCGAGAGAACTGGCTTGAAAGGCTTGTTTTCCCGGAACCAATTCTGATTCTGGAGTACTGAATTGAAACGCATACTGGCAGTCATTATAGCGGGTTTCGCCCTTTTTGCACAGTCCTACGCACAGGACATTGAAGTAACCGCTCAATTTTACAACAAGACAATGTATTATCCTAGTTCTGCTGAGGATAACCCTGTTTACGTTCACGTAACCGTAGCCAACAAAGGTCCCGAAACCCTTCGGTTTAAGCTAGCCGACGATAGAATGTTCAGCATGGACTTTAAAGTTCTTACCGTTAAGAACAAGGAGCTACCTGCCACCGACAAGCTTATCCGCAAGCGAACCATGCAGCAGACTATCTATTTTAGGGAAATTTCCTTGGAAACAGGAGAAGAATATTCCTTTACTGAAAACCTAAAGGACTTTGTTCAGATTGACGATCCAGCCGTATACTATATGGAAGTTACCTTCTATCCAGAACTATACAAATCACGGCTTTCCAACGCCATCACCTCCAATAGAATGACGCTGGAAGTACGGCCTTCACCAAATGCAGCCGCTTCCTCCATTATTCCTGTGGCACCAATTTCTACAGAAATACTCCAGCCAGAAGCAATTTCTCCAGACAAGGTAGTTGAACAGACTATTGTTGCCCGTCAGAGAAGCTTGTGGGATCAGTACTTCCTGTACATGGACTTGGAAGAAATGCTTATGCGTGACCCTGTACGTAACAGAAAGTACCGCAGTGCCAGCGCCATTGAACGGGACAAAATGCGGGAAAACTACAAGGCAGACCTGCAGCAGTCTCGAATCGATGGGGACATTGTGGCAATTCCAGAGCGTTTTACCATCGACAAGACCGTATACACCCAGACTGAAGGAACAGTAACTTCAACCCAGTGGTTCAAGTACGACAACTTCTATGAAAAGAAGCGGTATACCTACCATGTTCGCCAGCGGGATGGAGTTTGGAAAATCTTTGACTATACTGTAGAAAACTTGGGGACAGAATGAAAGCTCTTATCGTATCTGATGCACAGCAAGAAAGCATGAACCTCCAAACAGCTTTGGAACAGATTGGCTATGACACCATTTGCTACCGCTGGCTGCTGAAGGCACTGGATAATGTGGAGGAAATTCAGCCCCACGTTATCATCATCAATGCAATTGACTATCCCCGCCACTGGAAGGTACTGGTTCAGCATAGTAAATGCAGCTTAAAAAACCAGCCCAAGGTGGTGCTCCTTACTCCTCCCGACTTTGAAGATGAAGAGGCAGAAAAGGCGAAGCTTTTGGGTGTGTGCGGATGCATTACCGGAATCGGACAAAAACACATGGATACATTGCAGCAGCTGTTGGAGGAAAGAAAGGACTGCCAGCCTACCACCTCCACCAACGAGGCAAAAATCCTTTTTATCCATCCCGAAGATGGAACCTTGTACAGTGGTCATCTCATTCAGCAGCATCATGATCAGTACAGCATGATTCCCGACAGACCTGTGGACCTTAAAGCTGGAGACATTATCAACGATGGCTCCATTAAGTCAGAGCAGGGCATCAGAAATATTCATGCCAAGGTTCTGGAAACGGAACCAAAGCTCCTTTTGAGCCTGAACTAAGCTATTTCGCTTACACCAAATAAAAAGGCTATCAACGGATTGCCGTGTATTTTACACCATCCAGTTGATAGCCTTATTTTTTGCACAAAGGTTACCGCTTATTGTTTACCAATGTAGAAGAATACTCCTACCACAGCAACCACCAGCACCACAAAGGTAAGGGCATAGAGCCAAATGGGTAATGGCTCTTCTCGCTGTCCTCCGACCTTTGTCTTGTTTTTTTGCTGGTGCTTCTTGTGGCCACCACCAGTAATACCAAACCCAGATAAATCCATGGCATATCCACATTGAGGACAGCCTGACTTAAACTGGGAAGGATCCCCTAGCATACCGCAATGGGGACAACGGACAGAAGCAAAGAAATGGCCACAGCGGGAACAAACCTTATCGTCCCGCCCAACCTCTGAATTACAATTCTCACAAAAGAACCGTGCCGTTTGCTTTTTCATAGCACCCCCTATCCCTTGCAGGAGGAACAAGAACCTCCGCATTTATGGGAAGATGAGGAAGCATCATTTACGTAGAATCCAGACCCTTGAAAAGAGATTCCAATTCCACCGCTTAACACACGGCGGATTTGCTGTCCGCATTCAGGACAGATTTTCAATGGTTCATCCATCATTTTTTGCACCGCTTCAAAACGATGGCTACAGGCATCACATTCATATTCATACGTTGGCATATTCACCCCAATTTTTTAAACATAAAATCAAACCGAATCAATTCCTATATTCAGCTATAATAGATGTTTACAGGGTTTTTGTCTACTATGAAAATAACAAACCTCCTTGGTCTCCATCCGCCGCAGCAACATAAATGTAGCTGCCTTCCGAAAACTTCCCTGCCAAAAGCTCCTTTGCCAAGGGATTTTCCAAGTAGGTTTGAATGGCCCGCTTCACTGGTCGTGCACCAAAGAGAGGATCGTAGCCCACCTCTGCCAAGAAATCGATGGTTGTATCAGAAACCTCAAGATGCAGGTGGCGATCTTCAAGGCGGCGGGCCACACGTTGCAGCTGTCCACGAACAATGCCCTGAATGCAGTCCTTGTCTAGGCGGCGGAACATAACCATTTCATCAATGCGGTTCAAAAACTCTGGGCGGAAGGTGGATTTTAGCAATACATCAATTGTACCACGGATTTCATCAAGCTTTTCCTCAGAATCAGCTTCAAGAATCAAGTCTGAGCCCAAATTGCTGGTCATGATGATAATGGTGTTCTTAAAGTCCACCACTCTTCCCTGCCCGTCAGTAAGGCGGCCATCGTCCAGAACCTGCAACAGCACATTGAACACATCAGGATGAGCCTTTTCCACCTCGTCAAAAAGCACCACGCTATAGGGCCGCCGTCGCACTGCTTCTGTTAGCTGGCCACCTTCGTCATAGCCCACGTAGCCAGGAGGAGCACCAATAAGGCGAGTTACACTGAATTTTTCCATGTACTCGCTCATGTCGATGCGGGTCAAGGAGCGCTCATCGTTGAACAAGAAGTCCGCCAAGGTTTTAGCCAGCTCTGTCTTTCCCACACCAGTAGGCCCAATGAAAAGGAAGCTTCCCAAGGGGCGATTTTCGTCGGAAAGTCCAGCCCGATTGCGACGGATTGCATCTGCCACCACGGACACTGCATCATCCTGTCCCACCACTCGCTGGTGCAGCACCTCCTCCAACTCAAGGTATTTTTGCCGCTCTCCTGCCAACATCTTGCTCACAGGAATGCCAGTCCAAGTGGAAACTACCCGAGCAATATCCTCCTCGGAAACCTCCTGACGCAAAAGGCTGCTGCCGCCAGCATCTCCCTTCTGTAATTCCTCCCGTCGAGCCACCGCAGCCTCCAATTCTTTTTCGATCTGAGGAATGCGGCCATACTTGATTTCCGCAGCCTTGTCGTATTTTCCTTCACGAGTGTAGCGGGTCTCTTCAATGCGAAGCTGCTCCAGCTCTTCTTTTAGGCGGCGAGTTTCATCGATTTCTTTCTTTTCGTTTTCCCACTGCAGCTTCATGGCATCCCGCTTGGAAGAAAGCTCTGCCAAATCCTTTTCCAGCTTGGCCAGTCGCTCCATGGAAGCAGTATCACTTTCCTTGGACAGAGCCTGTTTTTCGATGGAAAGCTGCAAAACCTTTCGTTCCACCTGATCAAGCTCCGTAGGCTGGCTTTCAATTTCCATCTTCAGGCGGCTGGCAGCCTCGTCCACCAAGTCAATGGCCTTGTCTGGCAGAAAGCGATTGGTAATATAGCGATTGGAAAGCACTGCAGCTGCCACCAAGGCATCGTCACGAATACGCACGCCGTGATGCACCTCGTACTTTTCCTGAAGTCCACGGAGAATGGCAATGGAATCTTCCACCGTAGGCTCAGCACAATACACCTGCTGAAATCGCCGCTCCAAAGCTGCATCCTTTTCGATATACTTGCGGTACTCGTCCAAGGTGGTGGCACCAATGGCCCGAAGCTCCCCTCGAGCCAAGGCTGGCTTCAAGAGATTTGAGGCATCCATGGAGCCTTCTGAAGCACCTGCTCCCACCAAGGTATGAAGCTCGTCGATAAACAAGATAATGCGGCCTTCTGATTTTTGCACCTCGTTGATAACAGCCTTCAGTCGCTCCTCAAATTCCCCACGGAATTTTGCTCCAGCCACCAAGGCCCCCAGGTCCAAGGACAAAAGCCGCTTGTGAGCTAGGCTTTCTGGCACGTCACCAGACACAATACGGCGAGCAAGGCCCTCCACAATGGCAGTTTTACCAAC
>JAFYWB010000066.1 GCA_017549025.1 Treponema sp. | reverse complement strand
GTTCCAACACTTCTTTACAGATGTCTGTGTTCTGCATAATGCGACTAAAAATAAAATCGTCAGCTAAAGTAAGCTTTTCCCACTCCCGCTTCCACACTTTTTGTAATTCTTCCAGAACAGATTCTGGTAAATCAATTTCCATCTTTTCCTCCAAGTTTTTTTCTTTACATATAGATTATAGGGTTGAACTCACAAAAAAATGCGTTTTTGCCAAAAAAACTAGATTTTTTTTCCAGTCCCTAGAACCAGTCCCATCTACCCACCCCACGAGCAGTAGACCGTGAAATTGAAGCCCCACTCAGCAGCCCCGTCATTGTAGATGAGACTGTTGGGATGTGGCTGGGATTCAACCTCCCGGGCTGATATTCGTGGAGCCATCTTGTCGTTTCAGCTTTAATCTTTGTATATTAGATATAAGCACAAACCTTGTAGCTTGCATGAGATGAATTCCCTGGGAGGTAAATATGAAGACTGGAGTAAAGGTCCTGCTGATTGTGGTGGGAATTATTGTTTTAATTGGTGTGGGTGGCTGTCAGTTTTATAGTGGCAATTACAACAAGATGGTGGAGCTAGACGAGCAGGTGTCTGGTGCTTGGGCTCAGGTGCAGAACGTGTACCAGCGACGCATGGATTTAATTCCTAACTTGGTAGAAACAGTAAAAGGCTATGCAGCCCACGAATCTCAGGTATATTCCGACATTGCAGAAGCTCGCTCCAAGGTTGGTGGTGTCGTTCAGATTTCTGCTGCTGATTTGGAAGATCCCGCCAAGCTTCAGCAGTTCCAAGAGGCCCAGAATAACCTTGCTGGTGCATTGCAGCGGTTGCTTTCTGTAACAGAAAATTATCCCCAGCTTAAGGCCGACCAAAATTTCTTGGCCCTGCAGGATCAGCTGGAGGGAACAGAAAATAGAATCACCGTGGAGCGAGGTCGTTTTAACGAAGCCGTTACTGCCTACAACACCTTTATCCGTAAGTTCCCCCAGAACATCATTGCCAACATGAGCGGATTCCGCCAGAAGGAAAAGTTTACCGCTGATGCCGCCGCTCAAACAGCACCAAAAGTATCCTTTTAATCACAAAAAGGTTTTCTTTTGGGAGGTTTGATTGTATGACAAAAGCAAGCATGTTACGGAGGCTCAAACTGGAAGCCACGAGCTTTGACACCATCAAAACTGCGGTGGCCACGGCAGAAACAAAAACTACCGGGGAAATTGCTCTGGCTTTGACAGCAGAAAGTGCTCGTTATTCCGTGTATGAGCTGATGGCGGCTCTTTGTGTGGGCGTTTTTGCCTTTGCGGTGCTCTTGCCTTTTTCTGGCATGATTCAGCAATTTCTGGACAAGCTCATGTGGGGAGCAGCGGTGTGGCATTTGCCCGCCTTCTTCGGTATTTCTTGCTTTGGCATTACCGCCATCCTGTTTTGGGTGGCCAATGTGCCTGCGGTGGATAGACTGATTATTCCCCAGACTGTGCGCCGTCGTACCGTTTACAATCGAGCCTTGCGGCATTTTGTGGAAAGTGGCGTGTATGCCACGGAAAATCGCTCTGGTATCCTGATTTTTGTGTCCTACATGGAGCGAGAGGTGCGGATTTTGGCTGATACGGGAATCAGTGCTAAGATTGATCCTGCTTTGTGGAACCTGATTGCCGTGGATTTGGCTGAAGGCTTGGGCACAACCGATGCCACGGGAGCCTTTGTGCGGGCGGTGGAGCGATGCGGTCAGCTTTTGGAAGAGCATTTTCCTGCACCTGCTAATGCGGAGGACAATCCCAACGAGCTGCCTGACGGTTTGGTAATTCTTGACGATGAGGAGGGAGAAGAATGAAGAGAACAGTGATTTTCAAAAAATCTATTTTTGTGGCCTTTGTGCTGGCTGTTTTTTCACTTCCACTCTTTTCCTTGGAGGTGCCAGCTTGGACAGGCCCTGTGAATGACCTAGCTCAGGTAATGACTGCCCAACAACGGCAGGAATTAAGCGACTATCTTACCAACTTAAACAACCAGACGGGAATCCAGATGGCTGTTCTTACGGTGCCTAGCTTGGAAGGAGATTCCATCGAGGATTTTTCCTTTAGAACTGCTAGTGCATGGAAGCTTGGTCAAGAAAAAGAAGACAACGGAGCCTTATTGGTGGTTTCTGAAGGAGATCGGGAGCTACGAATAGAAGTAGGCTACGGCTTGGAGGGTTTGCTTACTGATGTAAAGTCTGGCCTCATTATCAGAAACATCATCACGCCCCATTTCCGCAACGGAGATTATGGTACCGGTATTGTGGAAGGAATCAAAAACATGGTGGGAATTGCCACCGAGGATGCCCAGCTTATTTCTGCCGATATGACAGCAGATGAAGATGAATTTGACGGTCAATCCCTCCTTGTGGCTGCCCTCTTTTTTGGATTGTACTTTGCAATTCTTACCTTTGCCATCACCAAGTCTGTTAAATCAAGACGGAACGGTTCCGCTACTGGTGGTTCTGTGAGAATCCCCACTTCTACCTTTGGAACTGGTAGCTTCGGTTCAAGCTTTACCAGTGGTAGTAGCTTTGGTGGGGGCTTTGGAGGAGGAGGATTTTCTGGCGGTGGCGGAAGCTTTGGTGGCGGTGGAGCCTCTGGCAAGTGGTAGTCTTTTGTAAAATTCATTCAAACTAGCAGCTGATTTTTGCCTTCAAGATGTCTTGAAGGCTTTTTTTATCAGTAATCGTGGTGAATACGTCGGTTTTTCTTGCGGGATTGAAAAAAAGATGATACCTTTAAATAGTAAGGTTCATCCATCAATCTGAGGGGAGGAGTGCATTGGACAAGATTGTTGCTGGAAAAGGAAAGGCCATCGTAAGATTTTTTCTCTGTGCTTTTGTGTTGGTAGCTTGTACCTTGCTGATAGCGTCTTTTTTGCCAGATATGGAAGCAGGAGCTGAAAGTATTTCCATCGGTTTTTTTGCCCTGATTCCAGCCATTTTTTTGATAATCTATATTTTCATCACAAAACGAATTCTTGAAGCACTGATTTTAGCTTCTCTCATGTGTTTTATTTTTTCCTACAAGTGGGAATTCCTTTCTGCCTTTAGCCAGGGCCTTACCACTGTCATGATGGATGAGGATACTGGCTGGCTCATTATCGTTTGTGGACTGATGGGCAGCATCATCAAGCTCATTGAGCGAACTGGAGGTAGTCTTGCCTTTGGTCGCTTTGTGGCAAATCATGCAAAAAGCCGAGTAGGAACCCTTTTGTGGACCTATCTTTTGGGCATTATCATTTTTATTGATGATTACCTGAATAGCCTGACGGTGGGCTCCTGTATGGCACCCATTACCGACAAGCACCGAGTTTCTCGAGAAGAATTAACCTACATTGTAGATTCTACGGCAGCCCCAGTGTGCGTTCTGCTTCCCATTTCCACCTGGGCCGTCTTTGCCTCTCGCCTTTTGGTGGATAACGGCCTTGTAACCCAAGACAAAGCTATAGCCTATTTTGTAAAGACCATTCCCTATAACTTTTATGCTTGGGCTGCCTTAATTGTAGTTTTACTGCTGATTTTTAGGGTGATTCCGCCTCTTGGTCGCATGAAAAAAGCTGATGAACGAGTGAAAAATGGCGGTCCCTTGGCTCCGCCAGGCTCTGAGCGGATGGATATTCGTGGTGGTCATACGGTGGAAGAATCTGCTGCTGGAACTCAAGGTAAAATGATTGATTTCCTTTTGCCAGTTGCGTGTCTTGTAATTTCTACCATTGTGGCTGACGTGAACATGCAGAAGGGCGTGATTATTACCCTGGGCTTTATGTTTGTGTTTTATGTGGGCCGAGGCTTGATTTCTGCCCAGGAATTTGCTGATTGCTGTGTGGAAGGCCTAAAAAATATGCTGCTTCCCCTGATTTTGATGGTGTTGGCCTTTCTTTTTAGCGATGCCAGCAGCTCCATTCAGTTTACAGAAACCATCATCAACGGTGTGTTGCCTACCATGGAAAAAATTCCTCAGCTAATGCCGCTGATTATTTTTATCATTCTTGGTGTTACGGAATTTATCACAGGAACCAACTGGGGCTTGTACATTATCGC
>JAFYWB010000065.1 GCA_017549025.1 Treponema sp. | reverse complement strand
GGGTAACTTATGATGGAGAAAAATTATACGGTTCAAGAATTAGGTAAAATTCTATTTGATATGTATGAAAATGCTGACTTAAATAGACAGTCAACGTCTATTCATTTATTTGGAATAATGTATGCACCCTATATTATAAATAATGGATATACCCCTAAACAAATTATTAATCATAGTACTTTGAAAGATTCTTATTATACGGAGGTAAATAAAGGTATAAATATATATAAATGTATCTCATCTGGAAAATATGATATTCAACTTGTTTTAGGACAAACAGAAAATAAAGAAATAAAACAAAACACAGTTGCGACAACTTATCAAACAGTTGAACTTTTTGATTTTATAACTAATCCTTTTTCCCATCGCTACCTCACCTCTCTTCTTGCCAAGCCTTTTGTCATTCTAGCAGGAAATTCTGGTACCGGAAAGACACGAATTGCACAGGATGTGGCTAAATGGTTGGAAAGGAAAGATGGAACAGGTCAGACAAACCATCTCCTCGTTCCTGTTGGGGCGGACTGGACAGACAACACAAAGATTCTCGGATACTACAATCCCTTGGCAAATGATGGAGAGGGAGAATATGTAAAGACCCAGATTCTGGAATTCTTGGAGCGTGCGGGGCAAAATCCCCAGCTTCCTTTTTTCCTGATTCTGGACGAGATGAATTTGAGCCGGGTGGAGCGGTACTTTTCCGACTTCTTGAGTAAGATGGAGACGGTTCGGTACGGTGCAGCTGCCGAGGACGTTTACTTTACCTTGGACGGTTATCCCGGCGGGAAGCTCCTGTTCCCCAAGAATCTGTTCATTACTGGTACCGTAAACGTGGACGAAACAACCTATATGTTCAGTCCTAAGGTGCTGGACAGAGCCAATGTCATTGAGTTCAAACCCAATGCCAAGGATGTTTTGGACAACTTTGTGCAGGAGGCTGTTGAAGAGGAAAGTGGTATTGCCCCAGATGGAATGGCGGAAAGCTTTTTGGAGCTTGCTTTGGAGATTCGCACTTCAACTCGGTTACAGGGAGGCGATGGTATGATGGATACCGTGGTTCCCATACTGGAGGCTGTGCAGAATGTGGTGCAAGATACGGAGTTTGCCTTTGCCTATCGTACTACCAAGGAGATTCGTCATTATGTAAATGCCGCTTATAAGATTAATCCTGAAGCAAATATTACTTCCATCATGGATGAACAGGTTCTACAGAAAATCCTTCCAAAGATTCATGGAAACAGAAGCCAGCTCAAAGACTTGTTGGAAAAACTGTCTCAAGTCTGCCAAACTTTTAGCCTAAAGGAAAGTGAGGCAAAGATAGATTTTATGCAGAAAAGATTACGCAATAGTCAGTTTGCAAGTTTCATGTAGTGTGGTGATAATCTTATTATGGAGGAATTTTCTTGTCAGCATATTCGGCTTGGTGTGAATGGTGTTTTTCTCGATGTTTATGAAGGCTCTTTAGGGAAGACTGCTGAGTGGGAAGAGCTTGGTGCAGTCAACGAATTTTCTGTCTATGGTGGTATTCAACCCAATAAGAAATCCATTTTCTTTGTGCCCGAGCCTAGGAATGGTTTTCATTCTTTGCGCTTTTTAGAGACTCGTCAATATTACATTTCCTTTGATTCAGATCAACTTCTTGTAGAATCAAGTCCAGAACTTACCTTGACCAAGGTTGCTGCTGGAGTGTATGGATTTAAGGTGGTGAATTACTTGGGCAAGAGTAGCTTGAGCGTAAGGCTGGTTGGAGAGAGTGATTGGTATAACCTCCCTTTTGAAATTGTTCCCACAAAAATTGATTATGAAGAGGATTATGTCCAACTAACTGAGGATATTGCTTGTAAATGTGCTTCCCTTCTTTTGGATTATGCCAGTCCCACCAGCTTAAACTTTACTCCGGACGATTCAGTTCTACGTCGTAGTCCGTTGGAGCAATTTATCTTCATTCGTCAATTTTGTACCGGTGACAATATCCAAACCATTTTCTCCACTATTAAGAACAATCCCGATACAATCTTTTTGCAAGAAGAGGAATTGGTTCCTTTTGCTTCGGCACCAGTTTCTTCCAAGTTTTTTTCAAATCCTTTTGGTCATAGCCGTAATTGGCTACGATTGTCCAGTGGAAAGAGTTATCCTGAATTGATTACCTCTACAAGGAAATATGATTCCTTGGATACTGTTGCTAATCGTTTTATAAAGTTTGCATTGGAAACTTTTATCTCCATTTGTGAGAATATTATTGAATATCTTGCTGAGTCTGAATCAAATAAGTTTTTGTCATATTATCAGGAAGCAGAACAACTGCGGAATGAACTAGAACTTTGTCTTGATGACTCGTTCTTTGATGATGTGCAGGATCTGGGGCAAATGCCAGTGAACAATCAGGTACTTCAGAAACGGTGGGGATACCAGCAGATTTATACAGCTTTCAATATGTTGGATTTGGCTGTACAACTGAATTGGCCGGGACAAGATACAGTGTTTAGTGGACAGGCAAGAAACATTGCTTTGTTATATGAGTACTGGCTGGCCTTTCAATTGGTGGATATGCTGAGAAGTCCTGAAATTGGCGGAGTTATCCGGCTTTCTCATGAAGATGAACAATCAATGCTGAGACTATCTTGCGAGAATGGACTTTTGATTTCCCTACAGCAGGGGAGGGAAAGCCGTGTGTCCCTTACATTTCCTCATCATAGATTGAATGTTGACTTTTATTACAACCGCAGTTTTGGGTACAAGGAGTTTAAGGCTACAGCTTATGAGGGGTCGTATTCCCGTAGTTTTCGTCCTGACTATACATTGGCATTGTATCCTGATTGTATGACAGAAAGCCAAGCCGTAGCAGAGGGAGAAGTTTCATTTGTTCATTTTGACGCAAAGTATCGTGTTGAGGATTTAAAGTCACTGTTTGGTGACACTGTAGAGAAAATCGATACAGAGAATGACGAGGAGATTTTTCAAGCTGAAAAGTCTGACTCAGTTTTAGATACCTACAAGCGTGGGGATTTACTAAAGATGCATACCTATAACGATGCAATACGAAAGACAATTGGTAGTTATGTTTTGTATCCCGGCTCTTCTTCTGGTAAATCGTACCATTCTTATGATGAGCTTTTACCCGGTGTGGGAGCATTTGCCATTCGACCGGGAAATGTAAAAGACGGATTAACTGATATTGGAAATTTTTTCCGTGAGATTATTTCATTCAAATCCCGACCTTCCAGCCGTCAATATCGTAGGGAATATTTTGAAAATATGGTGCTGAAGTCTCCCTCTGATGTTGCTCTTAATCTTCATGCTGGAGGGAATGTATTTACCAATGGAAATTCCTGTCATGCCTTTAATGAAAGTGTAACTTATTGCATGGTTGGATATATGAGGAATGAATATTATCGTTGGTTGGTGGATAATGATCTTGTTCCAGTTGATGAAAATAATGTGCCTGTAGGTAATTTTAATAACCCTGCAAAAATCTATTTTTTTTATCATGCTATTAGAAAAGGGCATGTTCATCCACTTCACAAGGATTTGTCCAAAGCTACTGTTTTTTCTTGTAAGTTACAGATAGATTCATCTTCGGATTTCCATTCAATAGGATGGATGGCAGATATTGTAGATTCTCAGTTGGTAAGTTCAAGTGATTTAAAAGCTATTTTTGAAAGAGAGTTTCCTAATATGATTAATCCTATAAAGTCACCTACTGCAGATTATTATTATTTAGTAAGCCTCACCAACATACGAATCCAACCCTTACCAAGTACTGCTACTCCTCTTCATATTGGTAATTCTGCTATCTCTCCCCATAGCCCCAAGCTTCTCCGCCTCTAACACGTCTTATGTATTAGGTTCCATCAATTTCGCATAATCTAGTTGATGTTCTCTGGCATAGGATATAAAGTCCCGTTCCTCTTTTGTTACTCTGATTTGGAATTGTAGCGGGGAACCGAATTTCTGTTTTCGTCCTGCATTGTCTCTTGCTCCCCCATGGCTGAATTGTTTTTCATAAGCCAACAGGCCGGACTCTTTCATATACTGTTTTTCTGAAATAATTGTTTCGTTTCCAGTTACTTGTGAGGCAATTTTTTTATACACATATCCTTCTTCATCCCTTACAAATACATAATCCATCTTCAAACCTCCCGTAATCGTTTTTGTGCAATTTTTATTATATTCTTAGGGGTTTTCTGTGTTTTTTTTACAAAGACAACCCCTATGATAATAATTTGTCCTTCTGCATACTTAAATAGTGACCGTATTTCATTCGTTTTGATTTCAAAGATTTTATTTTGAATTGGTTTAATTTTTACAAATTCAATGCCCATTGTTTCAACCAATTCGTAATCTTGTCTGAGCATTTCTTGTTGGCTTTGTTCTAAAGCCTGTATTTCTGTCTGTACGACAGGTAGTTTTTCTACCTTGAACCTCATTCTTTTAATATAGCTTATAGAACTTGATTTTGTCAACGTTTTCAAGTGTTTCTCCCCCTCCGCCTCTAACCTGTCTTTTTCCGCTGCAATGTAGTATACTTCTGCTTAAGATTTCAATTTTAGTGGGGGTATAGATATGAGTAGACGGTATTTTGTTGCCTGTGAGGATTACTTGGACTTGGAGGCTTTTCAGTCTCTGGTGCAGCGGCACTTGGGGGAGGATACCAAGCTTTGCCTCAAGCTGCAGGAGCAGGGGGATGGCGGGCAGTTTTACATAGAGAACCAGTCCATCCGTGGCATAACCATTAGTCATGAGGAAGGGAAGCTGGTGGTGCATATTCCCTTGCTGGCAGACTATGCCGACTTTTTCTTGGGCAAGCTCTTTTTGGACATCTTCCATCAGTTTTTGGAGGAGGATGTGCTAGATGAAGATGGGGACGTGGTGGAGGTGCGGGAGCACTTTAGCGACGAGCATGTGCAGCAGCTGCGGGAAACCGATGCCCAGCTCTTTTGGCACATGCTCAAGAACATGACTTCGCCCCTGACCCTTTCCTGCGTCACCAAGGATGTGGTCTTTGGCAGGGTGGAGGCAGATCATTTTCTTCAATGTCAGCTTGATTTTGCAGAACTCAGCCAGCGTCTCACTGCCTATTTGGGGGGTGCCTTGTGGGGTGACTGTCAGACTGATGAGTCTGCAGCTGCTCCTGAGTCTGCACCTGACGCTGAATCGCTTGGGTAAGTCCCTTCAAGGCGGAAAAGGGCATGAATATCTTGGCTCGGATTTCCAAGGGCATCCTTTTCCGCTGAGACACTTGGGGCCAGTGGGTGTAGATAATTGCATCATGATTTTTTGCATGATTTTCTGCATGATTTTTTGCTTCATTCATGCTCCACCTCCATATACTTGTAAAGTTTTAGCAATATACTACTAAAACTTGCTATAATTTATAACTTTTAGAAATAAATTGCTAAAACTTACCATTATTTATAACTTTTAGAAGTTTGTTGCTAAAATAAAAACCTTCTTTTTCATATCTCATGCTCGGTGGCCTCCAATCTGTTGGTTCCGTTCTCTCTTGGTTCCTCCTTCCTGCAAGTCGTGGCCCTTGATGACGGCATTTTTACCGAATTTATGTTGTATCCGCAGCAGTGTGGACTGAAGATTATCCTCCTTTTTGAGGACTTCTTCTTGGTCAAAAAGCTCTGGTTGTACCGAAGCCTTGGGAATTACGTTTACCGCACAAATATGAATGCGGTGAACCAGCAGGTTGGGATTCACTATCTTATCAAAAACATTTAGAACGGCTGCCACCATAATGGAAGCAAGGCAGGAGGGTTTTCCTACAAAGGCATTACCATGGGCCGACTTTGGCACTATCCTGCCGTAATGGTCAATTCGCACTGGGCCACAGTAGCCATCACCTTCTTTGCAGGCATTGTAGCCTATGCCTAAGCTGAATTGCGGGGCCACCAGTTCCTGCTCCATCATTTCCAGTGCCAAAAGCTCTGTCATTTCTTGAACCACCAGTCGTGCCTGTTGAAAGGGGTAGGGATGGGGTAATACCTGGCCCGACACGATACTTCTGTTTTGAGCCCGATAGTTTTTAATATGGGCCATGGTACAAGGCTCATATCCCCAGGCGTGGTCAATGAGAATTTCTGCATCAATGCCAAAAACCTTGTACAGCTTTCGTTCTCCCGCTGGATTCAGTGAACGGCGGGCTATATCTCCTAGGGTAAACAGGCAATTTTTCTCCAAACGGCGGGCTGTGCCTGGGCCAATTCGCCAAAAATCTGTCAAAGGACGATGGTTCCACAATTTCTGGCGAAAGCTGATTTCATCTAGCTGGGCGATTCTCACTCCCCATTCATCTGGTGGCGTCCGTTTTGCCATAATATCCATGGCCACCTTGCACAGAAAGAGATTGGGTCCAATGCCCGCCGTGGCTGTAATGCCTGTGGTCTTGAACACATCCTGAATCACAGTGCGACATAAAGTTTCACCATCCAGCTTGTACAATGGAAGGTAGGTGGTTAAATCGATGAACACCTCGTCAATGGAGTACACGTGGATATCCTCGTGGCAAAAATATTTGAGATATATTCCAAAAATGTTGGCAGAATACTTCATGTACAGGGCCATACGTGGGGGCGCCACAATATATTCAAGGTTTTTTCCTGTTTGTCTCCTGATTTCTTCTACCTTTTGTAGCACCTGGAACATTCTGCAGCGACCAGATAATCCGTATTTCTTTAATTCTGGAGTTACCGCAAGGCAGATGGTGTTCTTTCCCCGACTTGGATCTGCCACCACAAGGCAGGTGGTAATGGGATCAAGTCCCCGCTCCACACATTCCACGCTGGCGTAAAAGCTTTTGAGGTCTATGGCTGCATACGTTCGGTTTGTATTCATCTTGACATTAGTATAGTATATATTTATAATCTTGTCAAATGTATTGTATTTGATTGAGACTTGCATTCTGATGGTACCCTGTATACAATCTTATAAAGAAGAAACTGAAATAAACAGGAGGTTGTTATGCTTACTCCTACCGCTCCCATGCTGGTGGTGTTTACTCTGATTTGCTTTGTCTTTCCGAGCCTCATGTATATAAGAAAGCGAAGTCATTTTGTTGATATAGTAGAAGACGAGCTGGCAGAAAATGTGCTGCGTCAAAAGGGCTATCACCATCTTGTACTGAAAAAATATCGATGCAACATCTATGCTCTTCGTCCCGGGGCTCGCAGTCGGGAGGAGGTTTCCTTAAAAGCCCGCCATCAACAAAGCACCAATATCTGGAACATAATTGAATACAACCTCATCGTATACGGACAAAAAAATGGTCGCCACGTGGAGGTTTTTCAGTGTGACTGGACGGAGGAGCGGCAGCAAGCGCTGGTTCGATTTGTAGAACGGTTCAACTTTGCCACCTTGCCATCTAGTACATAAGGTAAGGCATTGCCTGCAAGTAAAAAAAAGAGGCTGACTAGAAAACTTCTAGCCAGCCTTAGGGTGTGTGTATGTAATTTTAGTTTCTACTAAAATTCTTCAAAGTCCATGTCGCTGAAATCATCGCTGGGAGTGAAAGCAGTAGCTCCCTGTCCATAGCTTGGTTTCACCGTGTTTACTGTAGCCTTCACCTGCCGAACGGGAGCGGGGGAAGTTGCAGTATTTCTTTTCTTGGCGGCTACTGATGGTGCTTGAAAACCAGCGGCCTTCATAGTTTTTGCATCCAGCTTGAAGAAGCTGATGGTATCCAAAAGTACCTGTGAATGGGTGGTAAGCTCTTCTGCCATAGCTGCCAATTCCTCGGAAGCTGCTGCATTCTGCTGTACGATGGTATCCAGCTGCACGATGGCTTTGTTTACCTGCTGAGCTCCAGAATCCTGCTCACGGCTTGCTGTGGCAATTTCTTCCACCAGCATGTTTGTTTCTTCGATGCTCTTTACTACACCAGAAACAATCTCGTTTGCCTGTTCTACGGAGCTTACAGTGATAGAAGAAAGCTCGCTGATTTCACCTGCTGCAACGGAGCTGCGTTCTGCCAGCTTGCGAACCTCACTAGCTACAACGGCAAATCCCTTTCCTGCTTCACCAGCACGGGCTGCTTCAATAGCTGCGTTCAAGGCCAACAGGTTTGTCTGGCTTGCAATGTCTTCAATAATACCAATCTTCTGGGCAATGTCGTGAATGTTAACCAAGGCTTCCTGTACTGCCACACCACCACGCTTTCCGTCATCAGTGGTACGCTGAGAAATGCTGTCGGTCTTGGTAGCATTGTCTGCGTTCTGGCGGATATTAGCAGCCATCTCTTCCATTGTGGAAGACATTTCCTCGGTGGAAGCAGCCTGAGTAGAAGCTCCAGTTGCAACCTGCTGACTGGTGGCGCTGATTTGTGTTGCTCCGTCCTTAACCTGGTTGGAAGCGGTGAACATGGCAACGGTAATCTCGGTAAGCTGCTGTAGCATGTTGTCCAGAGCGTGTCCGATTTCTCCCATTTCGTCCTTGCGACTCAAGCACTTGGTGCGCTCTTCCTCAGTGGTGCTAGAAAGGGTCAAGTCACCTTCTGACAAGTCGGTAAGTCCCTTCTTAACAGTGTTGATAACGAAAAGGAGTGAATTGCTGTATGCGATGGCGATAATTATTGCCAGAATAACGCTGGCAAAGCAGATAATTGAAATAGTAATGGAGGATTCATTGTACATCTTTGTACTTTCATCCTGAGCCAAGGTCATCAGCTGGTCGTTGTAGTCTTCCAGAGCAACACAAGCTGCGGTAAGTTCATCGTACAGGTCGGTGGATTCATTCAAAAGAACACGTGCCTGATAGATGCCTTCGTCGCTACCGTCAGCACTGATAGCCATAATTTCCTTGTGAACCGTTTGATATTCATCCCATTTTGATTGCATCTTCTGGAACAGAAGCTTTTCTTCTGAAGTTTCTATAAGAGCGGTATAGCTTTCCTGATAGGACTTCATTTGTACCACAAGTTCATCAGATCTATTCTTATACTTCACTCGAATATCTGGAGTAAGAGCATTCAAATAGCGGAGTTCTGCAATTCGGAAGTCTGATGCAGTAATGTTGATGTCTCCAGCCCCTCGCAGAGCAGGAACAGTAACCTGAGCCAAATGGTCGTTGGCGTTGTTCAGTCTTCGTAATCCTAAAAAGCCGATTACTGTTGCAATAAGAGTCAGCACCACAAGGATTCCAAACCGAATAAGAAGGGCAAAACGAACAGATTGTTTCATACTAAAACCTCCAATAAATCAAGAAAACCGATACGATTCATCTCTTTTCATTCTCATTATCTCACATATCTCTATAAAAGTAAATATTATTTTAGAAATTTTAGAGAAAAATAAGAGAATTTATTATTTTAATATTGCTAAAAAAATGGAAAAAATTGTTTTTCTATTTTTTTCTTGCTTTTTTTATCTAACTGTGCTATAATTGATTATCTTAATTGCAACGTGTTTTGTGGTTATGATTCTCTGGAGAGTTCCCAAAAGGCTGAGTTTCAGTTGGCTGGGGCGCCGAAGGGTTAAGGCTATTCGAGCCGATATCTCAGGCAAAGTGGACGGAGCTAATAAAAACCTGTTCAAACCACTCTTTGGAGAGCCAGTTACAGTCCATATGGAAGGTACGGCTCTTATCTTTTTTTAAAGGGACATTGCTCCCGTAGGAATTGACATGACTTTTGATTCAATTCTCTCTTCTATCAACGATGTTGTTTGGGGAATTCCCACCATCGTCTTGATTCTGGTTACTGGTCTCATCTTGACCATTCGTCTCCGCTGTCTTCAGTTTACTCAGCTGAAGCGTGGATTCCGCTCCATTTTCCGCAAGCGGGAAGGGGAAGAAGGTGAAGTTTCAGCCTTTGCAGCCCTGTGTACTGCCCTTTCTGCCACCATTGGTACTGGTAATATCGTTGGTGTTGCCACCGCCATTTCTGCAGGAGGTCCGGGAGCCTTGTTCTGGATGTGGATTGCAGCCATTCTTGGTACTGCCACTAAATTCGCTGAGTGTATGCTTGCCTGTAAGTACCGTGAAGTAAAGGAAGATGGTCATATTTTGGGTGGTCCTTTCTATACTATAGAAAAGGGAATGGGTGCCAAGTGGAAGTGGCTTGCCAAGCTCTTTGCCATCTTTGGCGTTTGTGCCGGAATCTTGGGTATTGGTACCATGACCCAGATTAACGGTATTACCAGTGCCATCAACAACGCCTTTGACCCAAGCAATAGCAATATTGCCTTCAATCTTATGGGAATTGATTATTCTTGGGCAACAGTTATTGGTGGTGCCATTGTAACCATTTGTGCTGCCCTGGTAATTCTTGGTGGTCTTAAGCGTATTGCCAAGGTTTCCGAGGTTGTAGTTCCCTTTATGGCTGCTCTCTACGTGTTCTTGGGAATGAGTGTAGTGGTAATGAACGCCACCAAGATTCCTGCCGCCTTTGCTACCATCTTCCAGAGTGCCTTTGGTATGAGCGCCGTTGCTGGTGGTGCCATGGGATTTGTGATGAAGCAGATGACTGATGCCATGCAGAAGGGTGTTGCTCGTGGTATTTTCTCCAACGAAGCTGGACTTGGTTCTGCTCCCATCGCTGCCTGTTCCGCCCAGATGAAGGATCCTGTGGAGCAGGGCTTGGTAAGCATGACTGGTACCGTTATCGACACACTGATTATCTGTACCATGACTGGTCTTTCCATTGTTATTGCAGGTGAAGGCATTTGGGGCAACCCTGAGCTGAAGGGTGTTGTGCTGACTACCGCCGCCTTCTCCAAGGTGCTGGGTGGTGACGGCCAAAGCGTTCAGTTCCTGCTGATGCTCTGTCTTGTATTCTTTGCCTTTACTACAATTTTGGGTTGGGACTACTACAGCGAACGCTGCTTGGAATACTTGACCAATGGCCACATGAAGGCTGTTGGCGCATTCCGTCTGCTGTACATTGTAGCAATCGCCATTGGTCCTTACATGACCGTTAGTGCCGTATGGACTATTGCCGACATCACCAACGGTCTTATGGCCATTCCCAACTGTATCTCCCTGATTGTGCTCAGCGGACTTGTAGCCCGCCACACCAAGGATTACCTTACTCGCTTCCCCACCTTTGAGTCTGAGGAAGAGTAGTTAGCACCTTTTTCGTGGAAACATTGCCGCCAAGGACGCCATCATGTTCTTGGCGGTTTCTGTATCTACCACTGCAGCTGGCTCGTGGTATTCCACCAGCTCTGGGGGAATCTCGTCTAAAAAGCGGGAGGGGTCAGCCTCTACCACAGCCTGCATCTTTTTGCGACGACGACAGGCAGAAATAAACAGCTTGTGCTGGGCTCGTGTAATTGCCACGTAGAAAAGCCGCCGTTCTTCTTCAATATTTTCTTCACTTTCTTCTATACTTCGTGCATGGGGAATAATTCCATCCTCCGCCCCCGCAATAAACACCACAGGAAATTCCAAGCCCTTGGAAGCGTGGATAGTCATCAGGTTTACCTTTCCCTTAAATGAATCATCCTCCATGTCGTCCCGAGACAAAAGGGTAATACGGTTCAAATAGGTGAACAAACTGGGGTCTCCGCCACTGGCAATTTCTCCATGCTCCCAGCTTTCCAGAGATTGCAAGAGGCTTTCGATGTTCAAGAACTTGAAGCGGGCAGCCTTTTCGTTTTTCTGGTACTCACTAATAAGGTAATCCCAATAGTTGATTTCCTGAATCATGTCTCGCACCTTCTTTGCCAAGCCATGACCAGAAAGCAAGGTGCTCCTCCAGCGGGAAATCAGCTCCACAAAGGAAGCCAGTTCCACCAGTGTCTTCTTGTTTATGCCCAAGCCTGCATCTTCATCGTCACAAAGAGGCTCTAAGGTCATCAGCTGGAATTCCTCTTCTTGTTCCTCCAGTGTATCTTCTTCCTCAGCCTCTTTTTTTCGGCACTCAATGCCTTCCATGTGCAAGGCTTTGGAAATAGCCTGCCAGAGAGAGCAATTATGCTCTCGAGCCAGCTCATTCAAGGTTTCCAAGGTTTTTCGTCCAATGCCACGTCGGGGGGTGTTCAGGATACGCAGCAGATTGATGTCGTCGTCATGGTTGGCACAAACTCGAAGGTAGCTGATAACGTCCTTAATTTCTTTCCGCTGGAAAAAGCTTGAGCCACCGCTGATGGTGTAGGGAATGTTGGCCGCCAAAAAGGCTTCTTCAATGGCACGGCTTTGAGTGTTGGCTCGCATCAGCACCCCAAAATCGTCGTAGCTTCGTTTTTCCGACATGCAGATTCCCTGAATGGCCTCTGCAATAAAGTCTGCCTCTGCTGCCTCGTTTTCTGGCAAAAAGACCTCAATGGGGCGGCCAGAACCGTTGCCGGACCACAGAGCCTTGTCCTTGCGGTTGGTGTTATGGGAGATAACGCCGTTGGCAGCCGCCAAAATAGTTTCTGTGGAGCGGTAGTTTTGCTCCAAGCGGATTTCCTTTACCTGAGGAAAGTCCCGTTCAAACATGCGGATATTTTCGTAGTTGGCTCCCCGCCAAGAATAAATGGATTGGTCGTCATCTCCAACCACCGCCACATTTTGATCCGCCAAAAGGTGCATCATCTGATATTGCTGAATAGAGGTGTCCTGAAATTCGTCCACCATAATGTACTTGTAGCGATTTCGATACTGCTCTAGCACATCAGGATGCTCCCGAAAGAGGCGAATAGGAAGGGTAATCAGGTCGTCAAAGTCCACCGCATTGTACAGCTGCAAGCCCTTCTGGTATTCCTCATAGAGCTGCTGGTACTGCACATTTCCCCGCAGCTTGGGATTGGGATTATCCCAGGTCCACCGTCCTGTTTTAATGTTAGAAAAAAGGTTTCCCACCGCATACACATCTAGTGCATCTGAGGTAAAACCCAGCTCTCGTCCTGTTTCTTTAATAAGCTGGTTTCTGTCTGTGTCATCGTAGATGGAAAAGTTAGTTCTCCAGCCTAATCGTTCAATATCTTGTCGTAGCACCTTTACTCCAAAGGCATGAAAGGTGGAGACCGTAAGATTTTGGAGCTTTTTTCCCGTCTTTTCCTTGATTCGCTCCTCCATCTCCCGTGCCGCCTTATTGGTAAAGGTAAGGGCCAGAATCTGACTTTGAGGAATTCCCTTTTCTAGCATGTGGGCAATGCGATAGGTAATAACTCGAGTTTTGCCACTTCCTGCTCCTGCAATAATCAGCAGGGGGCCTTCGGTGGTGGTGACAGCTTCAAATTGTTCTTGATTAAGTTCCTGACGTAGTTTTTCCAGCATGAAAACGATTTTATGGAAAATACTTTTTTGTTGCAAGGGTTTCATTGATGTTGTATACTAGAAACGATACACGGGAGGTTTTTATGAGTGTGTTTCAGAATGTTTCAGCATTTTTAGGTCGTAACGGTTTCCCCATTGGAGGCCCAGACATAAATTCTGTTATTGCAGGTCTTCTGTACGATATGCAGCAGGGACTTGATGCTGGTAGTGGAGAAGGGCCCATGGACGCCCGCCAGCCCATGATTCCCACCTGGGGAATGCCTCCAGAAAAAACACCAAAGAATACTAGCGTTGTGGTAATTGACGCTGGTGGAACTAATTTCCGTTCCTGCTTGGTTACCTTCGATGCAGACGGCAATCCCAGCATTTCTGACTTGGAAAAATGCTCCATGCCTGGTATTGAACGAGAATTGTCCAAGGATGAATTCTTTGATCAGATTGCTACCAATCTTGACCACCTGAAGAACAAGAGTACTCGAATCGGATTTTGCTTCTCTTACGCCATGAAAATCCTTCCCGACGGTGACGGTGAGGTGCTTTCCTTCTCCAAGGAAATCAATGCTAAGGCAGTAATCGGTTCAAAGGTAGGGGCCTGTCTTTCCGAGGCTCTGGTAAAGAGAGGCTGGAACAAGCCTGAACGCATCGTTCTGTTGAACGACACCACTGCCGCCCTGTTGGCAGGAGCTTCTCGTAATGTACCTGGAATGAAGTACAGCTCCTACGTGGGTCTTATTCTGGGAACCGGCATGAACTCAGCCTACATCGAATACAACCCCATCAAAAAGATTGAAGGTCAGGTGGCCACTCCACCTCCAGCCCAGATTGTGGTTTGTGAATCTGGTATGTTCGACAAGCTTCCTCGTTCCTCCTTTGACATTGCCTTTGATTCCAGCACCAATACTCCTGGCCGCTACGTTATGGAAAAGATGTGCTCCGGGGCCTACCTTGGTCCCTTGGCTACCTTTGCCCTGAAAGCTGCTGCTATGGAAGGCTTGTTCTCAGAGCAGGTAGCTTCTCGTTTGGCAGCCCTTCCTAAGGCTGACCTTTACGACATAGACCAGTTCCTGTACGGCCCCTACCGCCACGACACCGTGCTGGGAGATGTAGTTGCTCCTGGAACCCAGGACGACTACGACACCATGTACTTGATTCTTGACGCTATGATTGAGCGTTCAGCTCGCCTTACTGCCGCAGTAATTTCTTCTTGCGTTATCAAGAGTGGCAAGGGTGTCTGTCCTACAAAGCCTGTGTGTGTTTTGTGTAACGGTACCACCTTCTACAAGACCCACAATCTTCGTTCTCGCATTCACGGATATTTGGACAAGTACCTGTCTGACCAGCGCCACCTGTACTTTGACATTGTGGCCATGGACAATGACATCACCCTTGGTACTGCCATTGGTGCTCTGTCCTCCAGTGCTGAAAACTAAGGTTGCAGCTGTAAGTAGATTACGTTAAGCCAAAAAGCAGTAGAAAACATCTACTGTTTTTTGGAATATCGCTACAAAAAAAGGCTATCGGTTTTACCGATAGCCTTTCTTGTATTTAAACTGTGTATTGTGGAGTTTTAGTTTGCAGTAGAAGCCATGGGCTTACTAAGCATTTTTCGCTGGACTTGGGCAGCACGGTCGGCGGGCATCATCATGAGCCAGGTAGATGCCAAGGAAACGCTTCCTGCCTCTGCTGCAATCTGATCTGCCATACGTAAAATATCAATAATATCCTGATCATCCATGGCCACCAAAATATCAACTGCATTCTGGGGAGGCATATTGTTCAAGTTTTGAACGTTGGTAACAATGTTCAGCTGGCGACCGTCGTACTGGGTTACGGTACTGTTGAATGCCACCTCCCGTTCCTCTTGGGCTACCCGCCGATTTTCCAGCTCCTGGGCAGTCTGCTGGTTTAAGGCTTCTGCTTGGGACAGCTGAATTTCCCGCTGGTTCAACTCCTCTTCCTTGAGGGTCAAAGATTCCAGCCGTTTTTGGAAGCGGTCGTTGTCCAAATCTGCCTCCAAAGGAGCAGTTCCTGTGGCAGAGGTAGAAGTTTGAGTCTGCAAGCCAAAGAGCCGATAAATGGGAGCAAACACACTTTTTACTTGAATGACACTGAGATAGTCAAACCATACCAAACCAGCAAGTAAAAGAATGATAATTAAAAAAAGCAGTATTATAGTTTTTCCTATGTTATTCCGTCTTCTGCGTCTGGCCATTTCCATCCTCGTACATTCAATTCAATTACCTGCCCAGAATCTTCAATTTGTAAAATGGACAGGTCTACACTAGTATATCGGCAAAATATTCATCAATACAAGTATATTTTGCATATTTTCTTTCTATCCTTTGTCTTGTTAATTTTCACTGTTCACGGTATATTTATATTTATGAAAAACTCTAAGTTACTTGTTGTTATTTGTTGTATTATATCTATTTTTTTTACTTCCTGCCTTAGCACAGATTTAACTGCCATTGCTTCAGCTTTGTTGGCAGGGGAAGAAGGCGACTCTGGTCCAGCTTTTACCAACATTGAGGCTATTTCTGCCATGAAGGATGCCTTGGTGGAGGGAATTACTGCTTCTTCCATCAGCTTGTCTTCCACCGATGGTTATTTTGGGGATGATGCCCTCAAGATTTTATTGCCAGACGAAGCTAATGTAATGATAGAAAATATTGGAAAAATTCCTGGTGGACAAATGCTGGTAGACGATGTGGTGCTTCGCTTGAATCGTAGTGCAGAGGAAGCTGCTAAGGAAGTGGTTCCTATCTTTGCCAATGTAATTACCGAAATGACTGTTAGTGATGGTATTGCCATTGTAACAGGTGAGGAGGATGCCGCTACCCAGTACCTAAAGGAAAAGACCTATAGTCAGCTGGTGGATTTGTATCGTCCTAAGATTTCTTCTGCCTTGGCTAATCCCTTGGTAGCAGGTATTTCAGCTGATTCTGCCTGGACAACTCTTGTCACTAAGTATAATCAGGTTGGTGCTCCATTAAACGCTACTGCTGCCATTCTTGGAAAGGCTGCCCCCATGCCAGAGATCGAGGTGGATCTTGCTACCTTTGCCACAGAAAAGGCTTTGAATGGTTTGTTCTCCAAGATTGCAGAGGAAGAAGCTTTCATTCGTGATAATCCCATGGCCTACGCTTCTTCCATGATTCAAAAGGTTTTTGGTGCCATCAAGCAGGGATTGGCTCTCTAGGTTGGAGGTCTAAATGTCAGTTGGTAATGTTGTTGCGTTGTTGCGGGATGGAGTGTTTCAGATTCTTATCTTGGTGGCTCCCGTTCTCGGTGCTGCCCTTATCATTGGTCTTGTGGTGGCTATCTTTCAGGCTACCACCTCCATTCAGGAGCAGACCCTTACCTTCGCACCGAAATTTTTCGTGATTCTAGCGGTAATTGCCTTGCTGGGAGGCTGGATGTTTACCTCCATGCGAGAATATACCATTCAGATTTTCCAGATGATTTCGGTGCTGGGGCGCTAAGTGCTAGCACAGCTTCTTGATAAAGCACCTCTGTACCTGCTGGTGGCAGCACGGTGCTTGGCCATGTTCATGACCCTTCCTCTTTTTTCCACTCGTTCAGTTTCCACTGTAGCAAAGGTGGCCTTAGCAGGATATGTGGCATTTTTGGTGTTGCCCACAGCCTTTGGTGGCGGGTATCAGGGGCTGGATAGTATTTATGCCGTTTCTACTTTGCAATATGTTTTGTTGCTGGTGGGTGAAGGTATTCTCGGTATTACTTCTGGCTTTTTCATCACCATGCTTTTTGCAGCCTTTAGTTCAGCAGGACAGTTCTTTTCCTTTCAGATGGGACTTTCTGCTGCAGAAGCCTACGATGCCCTGTCACAGGTAGAAAATCCCTTGATGGGTCAGCTTTTAAACCTTATTGCCATGCTGCTGTTTTTGACCACCGAGGGCTTTCAGCAGATTTTTCTTCACGGTATGGTGGAAAGTCTCCAATCCATGAATGCCATGTCCTTGGTGGTTGCTGAATCCCGCACTGCTTTTTTGCAATTATTGCTGGAAGGACTTACTGGTCTTTTCTTCAATGCCATGATGATAGCCCTTCCACTTACTGGAACCTTTTTTTTGGTGTCCGTATCCATGGGGCTTCTTTCCAAGGCTGCTCCCCAGATGAACCTGTTGTCAGAAGGTATTCCTCTTACCATGCTGTTGGGTTTTTTGCTGTTATTTTTGGTGCTGGGCCCCATGTGTGACCTTTTTATCAGGCTGTTTGATGGAGCCTTTGTGCGTTTTCAGGAATTGCTTGCCACAGTAGGGGTTCCCTTATGATGGCTGAAAACGAACTGCTTCCTGCCCAGGATTTGCTTCCAAAAATCCATCTCCAGTGGTTTGCTTCTGCAGAAGATGAAGGTCGAACGGAAGACCCATCCGAACATAAGCTACGTAAGGCTCGTGAAGAAGGCCGCATTCCCAAAAGCCAGGAATTGACTGGTGGCTTGGTGCTGCTGCTGCCAGTACTTACCCTTATCTTGCTTGCTCCCTGGTTGCTCCGTGGCTGTGTCCAGATTATCAGGTTTTATATGGATCGTTGTACCACTGCCAGCATTACCGACGGAGAGTTGTTGATGGAGTTCCTGTATGCCATGGTGCGGATGGTACTTCCCATAACTGCCACCGCCGTGGTAGCAGGGATCACCGCCAATGTTATCCAGAACAAGGGCTTTATCTTTACCACAAAAACCATTGAACCAAAAATGTCCAAAATATTGCCTAAGTTTGGCGAATATTTTAAGAAAACCCTTTTTTCCTTTGAGGGTGCCTTTAACGTGGTAAAGTCAATCGTAAAGGTGGCGGTGATTTTCATTGCAGCCTATTTGTTGATTCGAAGCGAAACACCGCAGCTTATTTCTCTCATGAACACTAACTTCTGGGACGGCGTGGTGTTTATTGCAGAAACTACCGCCAAGCTGCTGATAATTACTTCCATTATATTTATCATTATTGCCATTCCTGACTACATTGTGCAAAAAAAGCGGTTTATGGAATCCATGAAAATGACAAAGCAGGAAGTAAAGCAGGAATACAAGGAATTGGAAGGAGATCCCTTGGTTAAGGGACGATTACGTCAGTATATGCACGAAATGCTTCGTCGTAACATTCCTGCTGCTGTTGCCAAGTCCGATGTGGTAATCACCAACCCAACCCATTACGCTGTAGCCATTCAGTACGACAGCACCACCATGGCAGGCCCCATGGTTATGGCCAAAGGTGTGGATGCCTTAGCTCGCCGTATTCGTGAGATTGCCACGGAAAATAGGGTTCCTCTGGTAGAAAACCGTCCCTTGGCCAGAGCTCTCTACGCAGAGGTTGAAATTGGTGAAATGGTGCCAGAAAACTACTATCAAGCACTAGCAGTAATTCTTGCGAACGTGTATAATACCAAAGGGAAATAAGACTGTAGCTTACAGTTTTGTTAAAGGTGGGGAAAAAGTATGCCGTCAGTCGGTAAGTCAAAGTTATTCAATAATACAGCGGATCTTACGATAGCCATCTGTGCCATCGTTGTGGTAATGATGTTGATTGTGCCTCTGCCAACGCTTTTGTTGGATGTATTAATGGCACTGAACCTTTTGTTCGCTGTTCTCATGCTGCTCATTGTTCTCTCTACACCAAAGGCCACAGATTTTGCGTCCTTTCCAACTATGTTGCTTGTTTCTACCGTTTTTGGTTTGGGAATCAACGTATCTTCAACCCGTCTCATTTTGGGAGAGGGTCAGAATTTTGATGGAAAGATGGTTAAGGCCTTTGCCAGCTTCGTTGTGGGAAGTACAGGAGACGAAGGTCTACTCATCGGTTTTGTAATCTTTATTATCTTGATTGCCGTACAGGCCATCGTTATCACCAAGGGTGCCTCCCGTGTTGCAGAGGTTGCCGCTCGATTCACCTTGGATGCCATGCCCATGAAGCAGGCCGCCGTAGAGGCTGAGTACAACTCTGGTGCCATTACCGAGGAAGAAGCTCGCAAGCGAAAAATGGACGTTCAGCGTGAGGCTGACTTCTATGGAGCCATGGACGGTGCTTCAAAATTCGTTTCTGGAAACGTAAAGGTTGGTATCTTTATCACGGTGGTAAACCTTGTAGTGGGTCTTATCTTTGGAATGGTGCTGCGAAATGAGAACTTCGGTACAGCCATCAAGACCTACGCCTCCTTTACCATTGGTGACGGTCTTTTGTCCCAGTTGCCATCCTTGCTGGTATCCTTTGCAACCGGTATTATCGTAACTCGTTCTGCCTCTGACCAAACCTTGGGTCTTGACGTGCGCAAGCAATTTTCTCAAAGTGCCTGGATTTACTACGTTGCTGGTGGAACCATGGCTCTTATCGGTGTTTTCCCTGGCTTCCCTTGGTATGTATTGATTCCCATGGGTGGTGCGCTGGGATTTTTAGGCTATAAGCTTCAGAGTATGCAGAAGATAGCTGCCGTGGAAAAGAAGCTGGCAGAAAAAGCTGGTGCAACTCAATCTACCAGTCCTTCTGGAGATGCAAATACTGTTACGCCTCCAGATCCCTTATCTTTGGAGTTGGGCTACGCACTGATTCCACTAGTAGACAAGGAAAAGGGTGCAGAATTGCTGGAGCGTGTTCAGCTTATTCGTCGTGAAATGGCCTTTGATATGGGTGTAAATCTTCCCCGTATCCGTATTACCGACAATATTCGGCTGGATTCCAGTGAATACAGCTTTAAGATTAAGGGTGTTACCGCTGGTAGTGCACGCATAAAGATGGGATGGTACTTGTGTATTAACTCTGGTGGTGTTACAGAGGAAGTTCCTGGAGAGCGAACTGTGGAGCCTGCCTTTGGTTTGCCCGCCGTATGGGTATCACAGGAAAACCGAGACCGTGCAGAGCGAGCTGGCTATGCGGTAGTTGATCCTCCCACCATGATTGCCACCCATTTGACAGAGATTCTCAAGCGGCGGGCCGACGAGATTCTTGGTCGTCAGGAAGTACAGATTCTCATCGACTCCACACGAAAGGATTATCCAGCCGTTGTGGAAGAGGTTATGCAGAACTTCAAGCTGGGTGAAATCGTTAAGGTTTTGCAGGGGCTTTTACGCGAGCAGGTTTCTATCCGCAACCTAGTGGTAATTCTGGAAACCTTGGCAGACTACGGTGGAATTACCAAAAAAACAGACGTTTTGGTGGAGCGTGTTCGTCAGGCACTTGGTCGTCAGATTTGTCTCCAATATGCAGACCCTAACGGCGTGCTTCACGTGCTTACCGTTTCCCAGTCCTTCTTGGAAACCTTGCTGGAAAGCAAGGCCGACACAGTGGATGGCCCTGTTGCCATGCTGGATCCCGTTACTCACCGCAAGTGGATTTCTGCAGTAAGTACTGCCATTGCCACAGCTCGTAACCAAGGCTACAGCTTCCCAGTTATCCTTTGTCCAGAAACGGTGCGTAGCTTGGTAAAAAATAGCATTGAGCGGGAACTGCCAGGCATTGTGGTGCTTTCATCTGCAGAAATAACCAACGATATTAGACTGGAATCATTGGGAGGAATAGACGTTGAGTAGAACTACAAAAGAACGACCTCGTACTGAGATTGCTCCAACCTACAATGAGTGTATTGCAAGAATCCGTGAGCAGTGGGGTGACGATTACAATATCATAGAAAAACGGCAGACAACTATGCCCAAATTTTTGGGAATAGGTTCAAGGCCTGCTGTGGAAGTGACGTATAAGGTGGTAGATACCGCTCCCATTCGTGATAGAATGCAGGAGGTAAATGCTCGCCCAGCTCGTTCTCCTAGTACTAGCACTACTCAGCGGGAAAAAGAGGAGACATTGCGCCAGCTTATCGATACCCTTGGTAAGACAAATGGCAATCCTGGGGCAGGGCTTTTTTCTCAAAATGATCTCAGTGCCCTCACCAAGAAAATCGAAGAGCTAAGTTCAGCCATCTCCAATCTTCCTACAACCCAGCAAACCATTCCTGTCATCACAAAGATTGAGGAAATGCTGGAAGAAAATGAATTTACTCCCGCTTATATCAGAATGATTTCAGATCGCATTCGTTCTGAATTTTCCCTTGATGAGCTTAATGACGAGGAAAAGGTTCAAAAGCAGGTAGTAGAATGGATTGGGGAATCAGTAGAATTGTATCCCCATTTGGAGCTGGTTCGTAAGCCAACGATTTTGATTTTGGTGGGCCCTACTGGAGTGGGAAAAACAACTACCATAGCAAAAATGGCTGCCAAATATCGACTGGGAAGCATGGACTTAAATCTGAGAATGGTTTCCATAGACCATTTCCGAATTGCAGCCCAGGAGCAGCTCAAAATTTATGGTGGCCACATGGATATTCCCACCAATGCTGCTTCTTCTGCCAAGGATATTGCTGATTTGATTAAGCTTGACGGTAATAAGCTGGACGTAATGCTTATTGATACCATTGGTCTCAGTCCCCACGACTACGAAACCATTGGCAAGATGCGTGCCTTGCTTGAGATTCCTGGTTGCAAGCCCAACGTGTTTTTGGCTATTTCTGCCTCCACCAAATCCAGCGACCTGCGGGATATTTTCCGCAATTACGAAACTTTTGAATACGAAGGTGTTATCGTAACAAAATTTGACGAAACAAACCATGTGGGAAATATTCTCAGCATTCTCCATGAAAAACGAAAGCCGGTGGCCTATATTTCTTCTGGTCAGGTGGTACCACGAGACTTTGAAGAAGCAAGTGTGCTTAGGTTTTTGACAAAACTCACCGAATTTAAACTAGATATTGATTCTTTGGAGAAAAAATTTCCCTCGCTGTCCACGGGTACCGATGAAGTGGAGAACAAGAAAACAGATGGAGGAACCTTGTAAATGGAAAATCAAGCCTCAGAGTTAAAAATGCTAATGAAGGAACACGGTGGTGGCAAGCAGCATCGTCCTCGTATCATTGCAATAACCAGTGGAAAGGGTGGAGTTGGTAAAACTAATATTTCCATCAACATGGCTATTGCCTATGCCCAGATTGGCAAAAAGGTTCTGCTCATCGATGGCGATTTTGGTATGGCCAATGTTAACGTCTTGTTGAATATTGTGCCCCAGTATAATTTGCTCCATGTGGTAAACCAGCAGAAACGGATGGATGAAATTATCACTGACACCGAATTCGGCATTAAATTTATTGCTGGAGCCAATGGTTTCTCTCAGATAGCCAATCTATCTGAAAGTGAACTCGAATATTTTATTCAGGAACTGAACACCCTCAACGCTTTCGACATTATCATCATTGATACTGCTGCGGGAATTGCCAACAACGTGTTGCAGCTGGTTGGTGCCGCTGATGAGGTTTTCATTGTCACCACCCCTGAGCCCACCGCAATTACTGATGCTTATGGTATTATCAAGATTATCACCACCGAAATTTCACTCCATCGTGAAATGAAGCTGCAGCTGTTGGTAAATCGTGTTCATTCTGGTGATGAAGGAAAGCGCATTGCAGATAGAATCATCAATATTGCAAGCCAATTCTTGAACTATAAAATAGAATATTTGGGCTTTATCTATGATGATCCTGCGGTATCCATGTCTGTAATTCGGCAAAAGCCATTTATGGAGGTGTTGCCTGCATCTAAGCCTTCTGTGTGTATCAAGCATATTGTTGGTAGGATAGAAAAAATGGAATTTCACGGTTCTGAAGGTGTATCAGGCTTCTTGAAGAAATTCCTTTCAAAAAAATAGCTTGCCCTAGTACGGTACCATAATTTTATCACTTCTCATTTAGCTTGACCTTATAGGTTTTTTGTCTTAAAATGTGTAATGGAGGATTCTATGACTAAACCCAATTTCATAATTATTCCCGTGTGTGTTGGGTTTTTTCTATCCTTCATTGTAGGTCTTATTTCCAGTGTAACTTTTGGCGTTATACTTCTTCGTGCTTTAATTTTTGCCGCCTTATTCGGTGTCTTGGGATTTGGAATTGGAATTGTGTTCCAGCGTTTTCTCTTGGATGCATCGGATTTAGAGGGTGGGAGTGAGGCTTCTGTAAATGTTCGCCAAGGTTCCGTTGTAGATTTATCCATCGGCGATGAGCCTTTGGAAGAAGATGAAAATGGTCCAGATTTCTATGTGAGAAAAGATATTTCCAATTCTGACCACAAGCGGCAGCATGAGCATTCATCTATGCATGGTGAAGATGCTGTCCACAAGGTGGAGGGGGGAAATGGTTCTTCGGCGGCTACTCAGGAACAATTCAGGCCGATGACGTTCGGTGCTTCGGCAGGTGGGGTTTCCCAAGAAAATCCCACAGGTAATGACGATATTTTGCCAGAAATTGGTGATTTATCTATGATTTCATCTTCAGAGGATGATATGGTTCCTTCTGCTGGAATGGATTTGCCCATCGCCAACGGAATGGAAACAAGTCAGGGTAGGAGTAATGCAGGGACATCATCTGATTCCCATACCATTGCACAGGCTATAAGAACGGTTTTAGCACGAGACAGCTAATATAAGGGTGTGGAGGAATGGCTGTTATAACTATAGATGACAAATCAGAAGACGAACTTTGGAAAGAGTTCAAGAAAACCCGCTCTCCTGAGTTGCGGGACGCTTTTATCCGTAAATATATGCCTCTTGTCAAATACGTTGCCGGAAAGGTTGCTACTGGTATGCCTGGTAACGTGGAATTTGATGATTTGGTGGGCTTTGGTCAATTTGGTCTTTTAGACGCTATCAACAAGTACGATCCAGCAAAAAACGTAAAATTCAAAACCTATGCCGTAACTCGTATTCGTGGTTCTATGATCGACGAGTTGCGTGTTTTAGACTGGGTTCCTCGGTCAGTGCGACAAAAGGCTCGTGAGATTGAAGATGCCATTGTTGAGGTGGAGTCTCGTTTGGGTCGTCCAGCTACTGATGCAGAAATCGCTGATTCCATGGGAATGAGCGAGGAGGAATTTCAGCAGGTGGTAATGCGGGTTTCTGGTATCAGTATGTTGTCCTTGGATGATGTGTGGTATCCTGGAGATGATTCTGACAGGATTCCCATTGGAGATAGCATTGAGTCTCCTGCCAGCTACAATCCTGATGTGATTGTTGAGCGAGAGGAAATTCGTCGTGTCATCAGTGAGTCAATAAAAGAGCTTCCAGAAAAAGAAAAGATGGTTCTCGTTCTGTATTATCATGAGGATTTGACCTTTAAAGAAATAGGGCAGGTACTCAATGTCAGTGAGTCTCGAATTTCCCAGCTGCATTCAAAGGCAAATCTTCGTCTTAGATCAAGGCTGACTAATATTAGAAAAGGTATTATGTAGGAGACACCAGTGGTTAGGTTGGATAAGGTTCGCAGCGATTTACAAAAACTTTTGGAAAAAGAGCAGGCCCTGCAATGTGTAGAGGTTCGGGCTGATACGCTTGATGAAGCCTTGGCAGATGCTGCCGTACAGCTTGGAACTCGAGTGGCATATCTTGAGTACGAGGTGCTGGAAAAGGGCTTTGCTGGTTTTGCAGGAATTGCCCACCAACCATGGCTTATTCGTGTATATGAAAACGAAGCAGCTGTTTCTAAAAAATCAAAGTCAGCTACAAAGGTTGTTGGTGGTACCACGGTGGCTGAAGGTCAGGAAGAAATGGCTCGCAAGGATGGCGAATTCTTTGTTCGCTATTTTGGTTCCGACATCTATTTGAAGGTTACAGAGCCAGAGGGAGACGGAAAGCCAGTGTCCTTCCAAGAGGTTATGGGAAGGCTCCAGCGTTCAGATACCATCTCTTTGGAAAACGACGATATCAAAAAATATGTAAAGAGTGGAACTGGCGGTGTGTACGAATCCGTGGGACTGTATCGCCATGAGCCTTCTGCTGATGCTAGCTTTGTGGTGGATGTGGCTATGGATGAAACCCAGGCTACCATTACTGCCACTGCACCGGGAGTTGGTGGTGCCGAAATTATGGCAGACACCATTGCCAATGCACTGTCTTCCCAGGGAATTGTGGCTGGTATTGATTTGAATAAAATCGATGAATTTGTTGACCATCCTGTATATGGCTTGCCCTATGTTGTTGCAGAGGCAATCAAGCCGGTGGATGGTCGTGATGCATATATTGAATACAACTTTGAGACAGATCGTTCCAAGCTAAAGATGCAGGAATCAGAAACTGGTCAGGTAAACTTCAAGGAGTTGAACCTGATTCAGAATGTTGTGGAGGGGCAACCCTTGGCAAAAAAGATTCCTGCCGAACGAGGAAAGGGTGGAAAAACCATCTTTGGTCGCTATCTGGAAGCAAAGAACGGAAAGGATATCAATCTTCCCTTGGGAAAAAATGTTGTGGTGGATTCCGATGGTCATACCATTCTTGCTGCAACAAACGGTCAGGTTCTGCTCATTGGCGATAAAATCAACGTTGAGCCTGTTATGGAAATTGAAGGCGACGTATCTATCAAGACTGGTAATATTACCTTCTTGGGTACCGTTATTGTTAAGGGTAACGTTGACGACGGATTCGATATCAAGGCTTCTGGAAATATTGAGGTATACGGAACTGTTGGCCGTTCCAGCTTGATTGCAGACGGAAATATTATCGTTTCTCTCGGTATTATGGGTCGTGACGAGGGTGTTATTCAAGCAGGTAAGTCCTTGTGGGCAAAGTTTATCCAAAATACAACGGTTACGGCAGAGGAATTTGTTATCGTCGCTGACGGTATTATCAATTCCAATGTAACAGCTCGTAAACGTATTTTGCTGCAGGGTAAGCGTGCAGCCATTATCGGTGGGCATCTGTTTGCAACGGAAGAAATCAGTGCTAAAACCGTTGGTAGTAGCGGTGGTGGTAGTGAAACTATTCTTGAAGTAGGACTTGATCCCCAGCTGAAGCAGCGCATGACCTACATTGCAGATACAAAGGCTGCCTTAGCAAAGGAACTGGAAGAAAATGCCTTGGATATGCAGACCTTGGAGAACATGAGAAAGGTCCGCCGTGTGCTGCCTCCAGAAAAGGACGAACAGTATAGAATGCTGCAAATGCGTCGTCAGGAGATAGAAACTGAGACGGCTCAGTTAGAAGAAGAATTTGTAGACATCCAGAACAGATTGCGTGAGCTGAAGATTATTGGTAAGGTTTCTGTGGCTGGAACTGTACATGCTGGTGCAAAGATTTTTGTACGAGATGTAAAGGATGAGATTCGTACTGACATTAAGAGCGTAACATTCTTCTACGAAAATGGCTTTGTTCGCCGTGGAAAATACGAGGCTCCGGATACCAATATTACAAAGCAGGTATTAGATGGCTATAGCTCCACTTGATTTACAGGTTTTGTACTCACAGCTTGAAACTGTTTCCAAGCGGGTGGCTCACGAGCAGCAGGGAACCCAGCTGGCCAATGCCATCCAACAGGAAGCACATGCTCAGGAAATGGCGGAAAAAAATTCCACCGTTCAGCAGCTTCAATCTGGAGAGGATGGAATTCAAAAGGTAAAGGATAGGGCCTCTGGAGGTTCTTCTCAAGGTGGTTCTCGGAAAAAACAGCAGGAAGAAGAACCCCAAGAACAGGCTCCTGAGCATGTAGCCTTTCAAGATCCTAATCTCGGAAAATATATCGACATTTCAGGATAGTCCATGACTGCTGTAGCTGTATGTGTCATTATTGGTCTCATTAATTTATTGCTTTGGGCCGTACTTTTTCTCCATTTTAAGAGCAGATACTCCTCAGAAAGAATCCTTGCAGATATAGCCGACGAATTGAATAAATTGATTCGTGAAATCAATAACGAGACCAATCGTTGTGTCACCATTGTTCAGGATTGTCGTAAAAGCCTGCTGAAGCTTGTTGAAGAATCAAAGAAATACACTGATTTGGGCCATGAAAGCCTCGATAAAAAGGCAAAAAGCATCATGGTGATGGATGCCCTTAACAAGGAGGCACCACCACCCAAACGACGGAGAACCTCCTATTCAGACCTGGCTCCTGGAGTTGGTTTTTCTCGTTCGCCCATTCAGCAGGATTTATTTGATAAGGCACCTGTGGACGAGGCCATGGAAGCCCAAGAGCAGTTGTACGAAACTGAGATTATCATCGATTCCACTGGTGTTCATGGAGGGCAGGAAGCTCATACAGAAGAGTCCCTTCCAGAAGTAGCTCCATTGCCAGAGTTGACTGTGCCAGAAATCAATATTTCAGAGATAAAGCTGCCTGAGATAACAAAGGCCCAAAAGCAGGTTATTGCCGAACGGAGCCTACGGGATAGGGTATTGGAGCTTCATGGAGAAGGTTTCTCTCAGGAAGTGATTGCTTCTCGTCTTGATGTTTCTTTAATCGAAGTTCAGCTGATTGTGGACATGTACGGACTTTAAACATTATTTTTGAAAAAAATTATTTTTTTTCAAAAAATCTTTAAAATGCTGTTGACATTTTTTTTGTTTGAGTATAATATATAACCATCTTGCCGCTGTAGCTCAGTTGGTAGAGCAAAGGACTGAAAATCCTTGTGTCGTTGGTTCGATTCCTACCGGCGGCAAAGCCCAGACTAGAAATGGTTTGGGCTTTTTTTTTATTTCCGTGGATTTTCACTGTTTCTCTTTTTCCTACACCTAGGAATTATGGAGAAAAATACGTTATTTTTGTTTTTTCTCTTGTGTTGAAGCTTTTCATGGCTTATAATAGAATGTATGAAATGGTTAATCGTTGCTTATGGTGGTAAAAAAGAAGATGTAGAAAGCATGAAGCATTTTCTTGTATCCTACGATACTTCTATTACCGTGTTTGAATCTGACGCTTGTTTTGATGAATCTTTTCTTTCTGCAGTGGCAGACTGTGAATATTGCATTTGGCTCGGTGATACCGAAGGGGCTGAGGTAAAAGAGTTGCCTGTTGCCTTTGGGTATATCTTGGGAAAGGATATACCTGTATTTTGCGTGAGAAAGGAAGGAGCCCGTGAATGGGGAAAATTGCCCCTTACTACCAGCGAATACCATGAATATACCTCTTGTTCAGCTTTATTGGAGATTTTGGAAAGTCGTTTTCCTGAATTTCTGCAGCGTGAAAAACAAAAGCATGCTCGTCACGCTCTTTTGGATGCGGGTATTCCCTTTAATCCAGATAGCTTTGCCTTTCATATTGCCTCCGATGACGAAAAGGAATGCCAGCTGTTCATTGATGCTGGAATCGATGTAAATAGCCGTGATGCAGCTGGAACGCCTATGATTTGTGTGGCAGCCCGCCATAATCGACGTGAAATGATAGAAAAGCTTTTGGCTCTGGGGGCTGATATTAACGCAGTATCCAAGGACAGAGGCTATTCTGCAGTTATGGATGCCGTGTGGAAATCCAATACAGAAATTGTGGAATTCCTAGTTGAACGAGGAGCAAATCTCAGTTATATTAGCCGTGACGGCCAACCAGTATTGGTGCTTGCCGTTGGTACGGGCAACGAAAAGGTTTGCCGAATTCTAACGGAATATGGAGCTGATCCTTTTATGTGCGACGCCATGGGTATGTCTGCCCTGTCTTATGCAAAGCTCTTTAAGAAGGAAAGCCTTGTTCCCATTTTTGAGGCACGGAGAAAATGACAACCAACATTGTTTTCACTGGTGGTGGTACCGGTGGCCATATCTTTCCTGGTCTTGCTGTAGCCGACGAGCTGCGTCAGCTGTGTAAGGAGACTGGGAAAGAATGTCGTATTGTTTGGATTGGTTCTTCCAAGGGAATGGATCGTTCAATCATAGAAAAAAGTGGCAGTGTAGATACCTTTTACGGTATTCCCACAGGAAAGCTGCGACGGTATTTTTCCTTGGAAAATCTGGTAGACGTGTTTAAGATAATTGGAGGCTGCATCGCCTCCTTTTTTCTGCTTTTAAAGCTGCGGCCTGCAGTGGTTTTTTCTAAGGGTGGCTTTGTAAGCGTGCCTCCCTGTCTTGCAGCAGGATTTTTACGGATTCCTGTGTATACCCATGAATGTGACTTTTCTCCTGGCTTGGCTACAAAGCTAAATAGTCGTGTAGCAAAGAAGGTGTTGCTGTCTTATCCTGAAACAGCTGCATATTTTGGACAGAAGTTCAAGGGACGGCTGGAGGTAACGGGAAATCCTGTTCGACCGATTTTTTACGATACGGACAAGAAGCGGGGAAGAAAATTCTTAAATCTGCAGGAAGGAAAGCCTGTGCTTCTTGTTTTAGGAGGAAGCTCTGGTGCCCGCCAAATCAACAATTTGGTGCTGGAAAACCTAGACTATTTGACGGAGCATTTTCAGGTGGTACATCAGACAGGCGGAGAAAAGGCTCATTTTGATGAGGCTGCCATTCCCCAGACTATTTCTGGTGTTTACAAGCATTATGGCTTTATTTACAGTGAAATGCCTGACGTTCTTGCCTGTGCCGATGTGGTGCTTTCCCGCTCTGGAGCAAATTCCTTGTGGGAATGTGCAGTTTTGGGAAAGGCCATGGTGCTAGTACCCTTGTGTGGCTCAGGAACACGAGGTGACCAGGTGGAAAATGCCCGTTTCTTTGTGGATTCTGGCGTTGCTCTTTCCCTGGTGGCAGATGAAGCCGACAGCCAGCACCTGCAGGAGGCATTGAACAAGATGCTGGATGCAGATTTTAGAAGCACCTGCAGTGCAAGGGCTTTGGAGTTAGGCTTACGGAACAGACCGGCTAAAACCATTGCAGTGGCTGTTTACAAAGAAATTTTTTCCCAGGATGTATCTCGATGAACATAGCCCCCATAGATGTGGTGTTCATTGTACTAATCCTTGCATTGGTGGGTAATGGTACTGGCAAGGGATTTATTGCCCTGTTCTTTGGTAAGGCCGCCTTTGTGGTGGGTTTTGCGGCAGGTATTGTCTTCAATACGCCTGTAGCCCAAATACTGCTGCAGTGGATTCCTGTAATTATCCTTGCTAAGATTGTGGCCTTTGTGTTGTTGTTCATTGCTACCTACGTGTTTATCAAGCTGGTAGAAAAGATTTTGGGATGGATTTTTAAGGGAGACATTCTTAAGAGCCTAGATCGGTCCTTGGGTTTCCTCTTTGGATTGGTAGAAGGCGTACTGGTGGTGGTACTGATTCTGTTTTTGCTGAATCTTCAGCCTTGGGTTGATGTGGGAGGCCTTTTGCAGGATAGTATCTTCAACAAAATATTTATTGGCTTGGTAAGCCAGTCAGTGGAATCGGTGGAAATCGTTTCACAAGGAATTGAAACAAATGTTTGAGAACCTGCTTTTTCAGCCAGCAAGCCTTCAGCTTTCTGAAGACATTCGTCAGGGCCAGCTTCCTAATGCCCTGTTGTTTGCTGGTCCTCCTGCCTCTGGAAAATTAACCTGTGCTTTAGAATTGGCCCGTGTACTGTCTTGTACTGCTCGTCCAGCGGGAGCATGGCAGTGTAATTGTGATTCCTGTCTCAAACATAAATCCTTGGTGAGCACCTCGGTGCTGCTGGCAGGAAATAGAAGCTGTTCCTTGGAAATTGCTGCGTCGGCAAAAACCTTTTTAACAGCCCTGTCTTGCGGTGCCTCTCATCTGAAGGCCAGCAGGTATCTTTTTGTCCGCAGTATCAGAAAGCTTTCCTGCCGTTTTTCTCCTATTTTGTGGGAGGGCGAGGATAAGGTCTCAAAGATTGCTCCCATCCTTGCATCAATGGATGAGTCTTTGGAGGAATTGGAGCGAATGCAGCTTCCTTCTGGAAATGAGACGGGAAGTGAGCTTGATTTTTCAAAGGTAGAAAAGCTGGTACAGGAATTGGTGACTTTGGCTAATAAGCTAGAAGCAGGCTTTATGTACGATACCATTCCAGTGGCTCAAATGCGTCGTGCAAGCTCCTGGGCTCGCTACAAAAGTGAGTTCGGGAAAAAGGTGATTATCATTGAGAATGCAGACAAGATGCAGGAAGGAAGTCGCAATGCCATGCTGAAGATTCTTGAGGAGCCACCAGAGGATGTGGTTTTTGTGTTAACAGCCACACGAAGAAACTCGGTAATGCCAACGATTCTGTCCCGTGTGCGTCCCTATAATTTTTTGCCACGAGATGGTCAGTCTCAAGCTCAAGTTATTAGTCGAGTATTTCACGGAGAAGTGGCCCCAGACCAGCTGGACAGTGCCTCCATCGAAGACTATCTTTTGTCCTTTTTGCCTGTGTCCCCAGAAGTGGTGGCCTGTGCCGGAAGCCAGTTTATTCAGGATATTTTTGAAGGACGGCAGCCTGAAATAGAGCCCTTAATAAAAGCCTGCGGTGGATTTGAGCCACGACTTTTGCTGAACCAGTTTTTTAAAGCTGTGTCCCGTACCTTGCGAGATGTGGCTCTTGGGGGCCAGGAGGTGCTTTTCCAGCAGGGAGCAACCTCAAGTCTTCAGTCCCAGGATGTGCTGAAGCAGTTTCGGCTGGCGGAGCTGAGTACCCAGTGTTTGGCTGCAGTCCATGAATGCAACTCCCATATCACGATTTATAATCAAGGAATTGCTGCCGCTTTGGAATTGCTGGCTTCTGACATTTCCCTTTTGGTAAAAAAATATCGTGGTGGAGCCATAATATGATTGACTGGTTCAAGCGGGTTTCTGGAAAGATTTCCAAACTCAGCAGCGAGCAGGTGGAGCAGTTATTCGAGGCTCTTATCGAAGAAAATGAAGTCTTTGACGCAGTGCTGAATTCCTTGAAGATGGCCTTTATAGTGTGTGATGAGAATTTTTTAGTCTTTAAGGTGAATAAGGCTGCAGAACGAATGCTGTCCTTTGTCCAACGGATTTCAGAAATGCGAAGTCAAGAGGTACCGGTGTGGGACTTGATTGGAGAAAAGGAGATTGCTGATTTTATCAAGACAACCCATCAAAAGGGCCAGACCAATGTGTGCCGAGAATTTACCGTGGCCACAGTTGGCGGTAGCATAAAGTTTTTTGTGGTAACCGTCATGCCCTTGGTGCGAAAGAAAAAGGTGGAAGGAAACATTATCTCCGTGGATGATGTAACGGAGAGCCGCCGCCAAGAGGTGTTGATTCGCCGCATGGAAAAGCTGGAAGACCTTACCACCTTGGCTGCCAACGTTGCCCACGAAATCAAAAATCCACTAGCGGGATTAAGCATTTACATTCAGCTTTTGCAAAAATCTATTGCAAAGGCTCGTAGTCAGGAAGGTGTTCTGCCGGCGGAAAAATTTGTAGAAAATTACATTTCCGTGGTGAACGAGGAAATTGATCGGCTCAACGGCATTGTGAATGACTTTCTCTTTGCAGTTCGACCTATTAAGGCAGAATATCAGCTGTTGAATCCCAACGAGCTTTTAGAGCAATACATGGATTTTTGCCGCCCAGAAATGGAAAGCAAGGGCATTCAGCTTCAGATGGATTTGATGGAAGGCCCACCAAAGCTCATGCTAGACGATAAATTGTTCCGTCAGGTGGTGCTGAACCTTGTTCAAAATGCCATTGCGGCCCTGTGTCCTGCTGAAGTAGCTAGCTTTGATGGAGCTGAAGCTGGGGCGGGAAAAAAGGATTCCAAGCTTTTGTGGGTAAATACCCAGGTTAAGTCAGACTTTTTCATCTTGACCTTGGCAGACAACGGCTGTGGCATGAGTGAAGAAACTGCTGCCCGAATCTTTGAGCCTTATTTTACCACAAAAACCACAGGAACTGGACTTGGCCTTACCATGGTGTACAAAATCATCAAGGAATTTTCTGGGGACATTCAGGTAAAGTCCCTGGTGGGGGAGGGAACGGTGTTTACCATCAGCTTGCCAATTCCTCAGCTGGAGCAGCGACTTTTGGAGTATAAGTCATGAATTTTACCATTTTGATTATCGATGATGAAAAAAATATTCGGGAAGGCTTGTCTGCTGCCTTGGAGCTGGACGGCTATTCGGTAAAGCTTGCTGCCAATGGTGCTGAAGGGCTTGCCCTCATCGAAAAGGGCGACATTGACCTAGTGATTACCGATTTACGGATGCCTGGCATTTCAGGAGAAGAGGTGCTGGCCAAGGTTCGTGGCGAAAGCCCTGGCATTCCTGTCATCGTACTGACAGGCCACGGAAGCATTGATACTGCTGTAGATGCCATGCGAAACGGCGCCTACGACTTTTTGACCAAGCCTCTGAGTCTCGATAGGCTTTCTTTGATTGTAAAGCGAGCCTTGGCTGGTCGTGAGCTAGAAATCCGCCATTCTTCCCTGCAGCAGGAGCTAGATGCAAAAGCCTCCTTTGAGTCAATCATTGGAAAAAGTGCCGAAATGCAGCGTATTTTCCAGATGGTACGTAAGGCAGCTGATTCAAAGGCTTCTGTGTTGATTACTGGTGAAAGCGGCACAGGAAAGGAGCTCATTGCCAACGCCCTTCACAATCTTTCTCCCAGAAAAAGCAATCCTTTTATAAAGGTGCATTGTGCCGCCTTATCTGAAACCCTGCTAGAAAGCGAGTTGTTTGGCCACGAAAAGGGGGCTTTTACTGGAGCTGCAGCTCGTAAGCGTGGTCGATTCGAGCTTGCCAACACAGGCACCATCTTTTTGGATGAAATCGGAGAGATAAATCAAAACGTGCAGATAAAGATTCTTCGGGTGCTGCAGGACAAGCGTTTTGAGCGGGTGGGAGGCGAGGAAACCCTAGAGGTTGACGTGCGAGTTATAGCCGCCACCAACAGGAACCTAGAGGAAGAAATTGCCCAAGGCCGATTCCGAGAAGACTTGTTCTACCGCCTGAACGTGGTGCATATTCAGGTGCCGCCCCTAAGAGATCGTAAGGACGATATTCCTCTCATGCTCAACGCTTTTTTAGATGAGTTTAATCGGGAAAATAACAAGTCTATCACTGGCTTTGATTCCCGCTCTCGTTCAGCCTTGTACAAGTACGACTGGCCGGGAAATATTCGTCAGCTGCGGAATTGTGTGGAAAGCGCCGTGGTGATGTGCTCTGGAAATGAAATCACCCTAGAAGATTTACCTCCCACAGTGCGTGGGGCGGCAGAATCAAATGTGATTCAAGTTCCCGTGGGAATTACCATGGCAGAGGCTGAAAAAATCATCATTCAACAGAACTTGGCATCTAATCAGGGAAATAAAACAAAGACAGCTGATATTTTGGGAATTGGGCGGAAAACCCTCCACCGTAAACTAGAAGAATACGGGGAGGAATAGGTTCTCCGCAAGGGTTTTTACATACTTTCTATCCAACGTGGAATGAAAAGTCGTTCATCGCTTAGTCGGGTAAAGGCATCGTGGCCGGGGAATACTGGCATGTCACCCTCCAGCTTCATCACCTGCTGTAAACTGGCCTTCATAACACTGTGGGACGAAAACTTGAAATCGCTTCGGCCAATGGAGCGGTAAAAGATAAAGTCTCCACTGAACATAACCTTTTTCTCTGGTTCATCCTGATGCCACAGGATGATGACGCTGTTTCCTGGGGTGTGGCCGGGATAACAGATGAATTCTGTTACCAAGTCATTCCACTGGAAAAGATTTCTTCTGCCAAGATTGCTGGTGGTGGACTGAAAGACCTGCGCTTGGGCTCCTTCTGGTGCTCCCACCATAATGTCCACAGTGCAGGTGGGCTGTCCCTGCATGAATCTGTCTTGAGTTGCTAAAAACACATCCTCGTAGGGGCAGACAATGGGTGTTTGGGGCCAAGCTTCTTTGAGCTCAGCATTGCTCCACACGTGGTCAAAGTGGCCGTGGGTATTGAGAATAGCCAGTGGCTGTTGTACCTGGGACTTGACCCAATCAGCAGCCTCCATGCCCGCATCCACCACTAAAGAAGAACCTGTTTTCTTGCTGATGATAATATAGCAATTTGTTTGCAAATCCCCGCAGGGACGGAACAAAACCTTGTAATTATCTGTTTCAAAAATACTCTTATCCATCATTTTCTCCAAAAATTAAACAGAAGAACGAGCCAGACGGAATCCAATGTTTCCGTAAACTGTTTCTGGGGAATCGCAGTTACGATAGGTTACAGTACAGCTTCTGGCGTAGTTCAACCAGCTCCCACCACGGCGCACACGGTTTGTTCCCTGTGCTGGTCCTGTAGGATTAACGTGGTCTCCGGGAGTGATGCGGGCAAACCAGTCCCAGCACCATTCGTAAACGTTACCGCTCATGTCATTGACGCCAGAGGAGGTGGATTTCTTTAATCCCACCTGATGGATGTTGCTACCACCATTGTCCTTGTACCAAGCCACCTCATCAATGGACACACTTCCTGCATAGGGATATTTCCATGCAGTGGCGTTGGCATCTCCTCCTCGGGCAGTAAATTCCCATTCAGCCTCTGTGGGAAGCCGAAAACCGTCGGCATCGGTATCCCACACCACAGAATTCCACAGCAGGTTGTTGGTGGTGGGGATTTCTCCCCAAGTGTCGGTATTTGTAGTGTCACTGATTTTGTAGCAAGGACGAAATCCCATGATGGCACTTAATTTGTTGCAAAAAACAATAGCTTCGTACCAGCTCACGTTGTTCACAGGAAATAATCGTTGGTTTTCCTGAGATGCTGTTGACCAATTGGAGCTACCAGGATTGTATCCCATAACTGCTTCAAAGAGCTCCTGAGTTACCGGATTGCGACACATCTGAAATGCAGTGAGGCTAACGGTTCTTCCTTCGATAAAAGCTCCCTCACTGTCATGGCCGCTGATTTTAGCAACCTTGCTGGTTGGAATAATGGTAATCTCATCTATTTGTTCCATGGTAATTGTAGCCACTGATATATCCTCCTTACATTATGTAAAATATTCATGAAGATATATAGTACCATGCTTTTTTTGTTTTGTCATTTATAAAGATGGCTTTGAGGAAAATTTATCAATTTTTGACATTTTTTCTTTAATAATACTATGCCAAACGGTAGTTATTGGTTATAATGATATAAGTGGATTATCTATTTAAACTTGTGTCAGCTGCTATTATGAGCTGCATCTGTAAAGAGATTCCACGGTGGAGAGGAAAAGTATGAAAAAAGCGACAAAAATTAAGATTGCCTTTGTGGTATTTATGGTGGCCTCCTTTACATTTATCGCCATTCATGCCAGCAATGAATTTCATAAAGCAACAAATGAACAGTTGAAAAATATCGGTGACTTGAAAAAGTTGGAATTTGAGGCAGGCTTTGATTCCGAGGTAGCCATGGCCTTGCTCCTTGCCAAGTCTCCTGTGGTAATAAAGCATTTTGAAGATCCTACAAATCAGGAGCTTAAGGAGTTGGCTTGGGATGAATTTGCCACCTTTAAGGATTCCTTCTTGGGAAAGAATATCTTCTGGCTGTCTGTAGCGGAGAAGGATTTTTACTCCGATATGCAGTTTTCCTATCATGTGGATCCAAATAATCCTGATGACTATTGGTACAATCTTACCATCTATGAAACAGAGACTTACAATTTCAACGTAAACTATAATGCCATACTGGGTAAAACCATGCTGTGGCTCAATGTGCCTGTCCGCAATGAACGAAAGCAAGTTGTTGGTATGGTGGGAACAGGAATTCCCTTCAGTGACTTTATCAACGTCATGTATAGCACCTTGGATAAGGATACAGAGTTGTATTTTTTCAATAACCTGTTGGAATTGACTGGTAGCAATGGATACGAGAATCTTGCAGATAAAATTTCCATTACCTCTGTTTTGCCAGAACTAGAAACTGCTAATATTTTTGTTAAAGAAGCAGCTTCAGGCCTGTTTTTTCCCAGTTTTGGTAAGCTAGAAACTACTAATCTTTTTGTTAAAGAAAGAACCTTTATAAATACCTTCCACGGTGCCTACATGTTGCTTCCTTTCCCAGAGGTTGGCTGGGTTGCAGTCTTCCATACTCCCTTTACTTGGGGTGAATTTGCCCGAGGATCTCTGAAAGGTATCATTGTATTCTTTCTGGTGAACCTAGCAATTTGGCTCTATGCTTGTATTAAGGCACTGATACTTCCTTTGCGGGAGCTGGAAAGTGCTGTAAAGGAGCTGAATGCAGAGGAAGCAAACCTAAAGAAGCGGCTACGGGCTGGTAGGGGTGCAGTTCTTGACTTGTTCGGTAACTCGATTTCTGGCTTTAACCAGTTTATTGGAAATTTGCAACTTGCCATTACCAATGTAAAGAAGTCCAACATGAGTTTGGTAGAGTCTGGTGGTCGTACTGCTGACTGTATCATGGACGTAGTTTCCTCTGTGGATGATAGCTATGACTACATGGAAATTGTGGACAACAGCATTGCTGAGCAGATGACCAACGTTAATGGAACGGTTCGTTCTGTAAACAATATCATTGGTGGAATTTCGGAGTTGAACAAGATGGTTTCCATCCAGAGTGAGGGTGGACAGCAGGCTGCCATTGTAGTTGAGGAATTGCTGAGAAACATTCAGGATGTATACAGTGCGGTAAGCCAGTTGGTGGCCTCCTTTGGCCAGCTGGAAGAAAGTGCGGAGCGTGGTGTAAGTGTTCAGAAGAATGTAACCCTGCGTATCAGTGAGATTTATACTGAATCACAAATGCTTCAGGAAGCAAACCGAGTGATTTCTTCCATTGCAAGCCAAACGAATTTGCTGGCCATGAATGCAGCTATTGAAGCGGCTCATGCTGGAGAGGCTGGTCAGGGCTTTAGCGTTGTTGCTGATGAAATCCGAAAGCTCAGTGAAAATGCTTCCAAGCAGTCCCGTACTATTGGTATTCAGCTGAAGACCATTCTGGACTCCATGGCAGGAATTACAGAGCTTTCCGAGGATTTGAAGGCTGCATTTGGCATTGTGTCTGACGGAATCAAAAATACCAATATCATGGTGCAGGAAATTTCCTCTGCCATGGAGGAACAGTCTGCTGGTTCCAACCAAATGCGGGCTGTGGTGGAGGCGGTGATGGAAGCCACCACAAAGACAAAGATTACCTCCGATGCCATGGCCATAGAAAATGCTTCTATCCAGAGAGAAATCAAGGCTCTGGAGGAATCTGCCATTTCCATGAAGGGAAACATGGACATGATGAAGGAAAATACTATTCGAGTACGGGCCATTACCACGGCCTTGTCCTCTCTGTCCAATGAAACACGCCGATCCATTATGGACATAAGCAACGAGTTGGAAAAGTTTAGAGTGTAATTGATTGGTTCTGGAGAAAATTTTCAGCTCCAGAACCATTTTTCTTGACTTTTCTGTCTGCTTTGCATATATTAAAAGTAAAGGTATACGTTTTTCCCTGATATATATCGGGGGTGCACCGGTTTCGACGGGTGTGAACGTGGACTTGAGCTGCAGGTGAGGTCGCCTGTCCTCTGAACAGACAAAAACTATAACTGCCGACAATAATCGTCAGTTTGCTCTCGCTGCGTAAGCACGAGAACACGGAAGCTGGACTGTGCCGCTCTGAACGGGCCAAGCTTCTGTCGCTAATCAGGGCTTGCTGTGGATGGTGTCCGATACGTTCACGGGACTTTTATCGGAATACGGAACCGACGCTTGCGATGCTGCTACCGGATCCCGACAACTACCTCGCATCGCTAAACCTGTAGAGGCTCCTGGCTCGCACATTCGGACGGGGGTTCAATTCCCCCCACCTCCAAAAAATAACCACCTATGGAGTGTCCCCAAGAAATTGGACACTTTAACTAGGTGGTTATTTTATTTTAAACGTACAACTTGTTGCATCGTAACCTTCGCTGGCTCATGTGATGGAGCTTAGCTACAGTTCCATGAACTATTTTGACCGTTCCACTTCCTGTACAATCATCTGGGCTGTTTCCATGCCGTTGAACAGGTTCCGTT
>JAFYWB010000064.1 GCA_017549025.1 Treponema sp. | reverse complement strand
GACGACAAATGTGTTCATCGTGCATGACACGAGAAAAAATAAAGTTATCAGTAAAAGTGAGGCTTTCCCACTTTTTCTGCAATTCTGCTTCTGCTAACATTTCCACCTCCAAATTTTTTCTTTACATATAGATTATAGGTTTGAACGTGCAAAAAAATGCGTTTTTCCAGAAAAAACTGGATTTTTTCCTAGTCCAGCCCCATCTACCCAGAGTATAGCCCACTGAACGAAAGAGTGGGTGGAGGATGCCAGCGGGCGCCTACCGATGCCGAACTCTGAGCGTAGCGAAGCGTAAGGCAGCGGTGGGCTGCTGGCATCCTCCACCGCTTTTAATTTCATTGAACCTATGCTATACTCCATCCCGTGGCAGAAAAATGTCTTCGTTGTTTTAGACCCCTTTCCACCTGTTATTGCCCTCACATTACGGCTATAGATACTGGTATTAAGTTTGTTTTTCTCATGCATCCTAAAGAAGCCTATCACCAGCACACGGGTACGGGGCGGTTGGCAAGCTTGTCCTTGGTGGGTTCTGAAATCATTGTGGGAATCGATTTTACCCAAAACAAGCGACTGAACCAGTTGCTGTCTGATTCAGCGTATTTTCCCTTGGTGTTGTATCCTGCAGATGATGCCTTTACTGCCCAGTCCTCCTTGTTGAAGGAGGCCTTGGAGTCTGCATCTGGGGGAGAGAAGCGGAAATTGCTGGTGATTGTGGTGGATGCCACTTGGTTTTTTGCTAAGAAAATGCTGCGGCTTTCTCCTAATGTGCGGAATTTGTCAAAGCTTTCCTTTCAGCAGCTATATACCTCGGAGTTTACCTTCAAAAGGCAGCCGGCAGAAGGCTGTGTTTCTACCATTGAGTCCTGCTATCATCTGATTCGGGAAATGCAATCTGCCGACATCGTTCCAGCCCAGATTGATCCAGAACCGCTGATGGCTGTATTTCGTCGTATGGTGGACTTTCAGCTGGAGGCGGAGCAAAATCGTATTGCCATGGGAATTCCTGGTCGTCATTCCTACGATGCAGAGCGAGATGTAAACAGAAAAAAACGTCAGCGTCGGCAACGAGTAGAAAATCCTGCTTCCTCAAAATCTTAACTCCCCCTCAGAAAATCCGATAATAATGTATAGTCAGGAGAATTATATTCTATGAAAAAATCTGAAAAGATAAGTGCCATTTCTGGGATTAGTCTGCTGGTAGTTGCAGCTTTGTTTCTTGTTGCCCTGTTGCTTCAGTTAATTCCCTTTGCAAATAGAGGTGCCGCTCCCCTGCTGAATGGGCTTGGTGGGCTTTTGTATGGAGCATACGGGTATTCCAGCCTTTTGATTCCCGTCTTTTTCTTTGCAGCAGGCTTGGGCTGTTTTCTTTTTCCGTGGAGTGAGAAAATCGGAGTGCTGTATGCTTCCTCCTGTTTTCCTTTTTTTACTATTGTCGCCTGCGAAAAGGTTTGTACAGGAATGTTGTCCTTGGGAAATAGTCCCTTGGTGGGGATTCAGGTAGCTATTGCAATTATTGTTTGTATTCTGCTGTTGGCTATTGAATATTTTGGAGCCTCTTGCCTTGGCGTATATGTTCAAAAAAGATTGCGAGCTGAAGCTACAAAGCCCCTTGAGTCAAAGGTAACTGACTATCCACCAATTTTTCCTCAGGGAATCATTCAAGAACATCTCCTAGAAGAAGATGATGAAGTTGTTATTGAAGATGAAGCTGCTGAAGCTACTTTTTCACGGGAAGCTTCTCTGGAAGAAATAGAAGATGTGCCTTTTGAAGAACGAGAGTTATTTGCTGAAGAGCAATTTCACACAGCCGCAAATCTCCTCTTAGATGAGCAGTTATCGTTGGAAGCTTCACCTCCACTGGAAATAAAAATTCCCGGAAAAGATGAAATTACCGCAGAAGAGGAAATTGCTCAGCAGGAAGCCCCAAGTGCTTTGAATGATGACCTTGAAGAAACTCAGATTATCGAAAGCATTTATGTTCAGGATGAACTGTCACAGCCTGTATCTCGTGAAATGCAGGAAAAAGTGGCGCTCGCTGAGCCTGCTGAGTTGGGCCTTCGTGAGCTAGGCTCTCAGCAAGAAATTCCACTTCAATCTGAATCAGTGGAAGCTGAGCAAATAACTCCTGTTGAAGCCGCTACTGATACAACACCTGTTGAGGAGTGCCAGCAAGAAGTGGTGGAAGACGTGTTTGGCGAGGATTTTTTTGCCACAGCTCCTGTTCCAGAGGAAGATGTATTTTCCAAGGAATACATCGAAGAATTTCAGCTTCAAAGAAAGGCTTGTCAAAAGGAATCCGTAGATGAGGCTACTGCTGAAGAGCTGGTTCCCCTCGCAGAACAGGAAACACGTCAGGTTCAGGAAAATCAACTTCAAGAAGAAGCTGCCAGTGAGTCAACTGCACCAAAGAATGAAGGGGTGGTACAATTCCAGCCAATTCCCAAGTATTCCTTGGATCCCACACCGCTTCCTTCTACACCCAAACTGAATCTTGATTCACCTGAACTAGAAGATCCTGGGGAAGCAGCTTTTTTTGAAGATCCCTTTGGCGACAATTCTGGTGTTATGGATAATTCCGTTATTACCCAAGCCACAGATTTAGCTGATGAACCATTGCAAATGTCCGAGCCTGTTGCAGATGCAGCTTATATCGTCAATGATGAGCATCATCTTTTAGATGATTCCATTGTTCGCCAGTCCCGAGAAGAAGCTGATGCGTTCCAGATTTCCTTTGATGAGTCAGAGGATGAGGCCGATGATGAAGCAATCCTAGAGGATGATGTCATCCTCCAAGATGAAGAAGTTGCCGAGGACGATGAGATTCTTGAGGATGACGAAATTTTCGATGATGACGTCATTATCCAAGATGAAGCTGAAGAGTCAGAGCCCTTTGTAGAAGCTGTTCAAGTGCAGCAGCCCGTGGTGGAGCGTGCCGTGCCCCATCGAGTGCGGGGCCCCTACAATGTGCCTGCCAACGAGCTTTTAACCTCTTATCCTGATGGTGAATATTGGATTATTGACGAAGAAACGGTGGCTGCCTCCCACCAGCTAAAGGCTACCCTCAGCGAGTTCAAGATTGAGGCGGAGGTAACTGGTATCCGCAAGGGGCCTGTCATCACCATGTTCGAGATTCTACCTGCTCCCGGCGTAAAGCTCAGCAAGATTGTGGCTTTGCAGGATAACATTGCCCTGCGTTTGGCTGCATCCAGTGTCCGTATCGTAGCTCCTATTCCCGGCAAGCATGCTGTGGGAATCGAAGTGCCCAACAAAGAGCGGGCCATCGTAAGCTTTAAGGAATTGATTGATACCGAGCATCCCGCATTCCGCAAGCAGGCGGTACCAGTGGTTCTGGGAAAGGATATCACTGGTGAGGCTCAGGTCATTGACTTGGCCAAAACGCCCCACCTGCTGATTGCTGGTTCCACTGGTTCTGGAAAATCTGTCTGTGTCAACTCCTTGATTCTTTCAATCTTGTTTAAGCGCTCTCCTCAGGAAGTCCGCATGATTTTGATTGACCCCAAAATCGTGGAGCTCAAGCTGTACAACGACATTCCCCATCTGCTGACCCCAGTTATTACCGAGCCTAAGAAGGCTTTCCAAGCCCTGCAGTATTGCTTGTGCGAAATGGAGCGGCGCTATGCCTTGCTGGACGGCATGGGTGTGCGGGAAATCACCAGCTATAACAAGCGAATTGTGGAACGGAACATCGCCACGGAAAAGCTGCCCTACATTGTGGTAATTATCGATGAGTTTGCCGACTTAATGGCCACTACAGGTAAGGAATTGGAGTCCACCGTGGCTCGTCTTGCTGCCATGAGCCGTGCCGTGGGAATCCATTTGGTGCTGGCAACCCAGCGACCCTCCATCGACGTAATCACTGGTCTTATCAAGGCCAATATTCCTTCCCGCATTGCCTTTATGGTGGCTTCAAAAATGGATAGCCGCATCATCATCGACCAGGTTGGTGCAGAAAAGCTTTTAGGTAAGGGCGATATGCTCTATGCCTCTGCCACGGATCCCTTCCCAGTGCGTATTCAAGGCACCTTCGTTTCCGATAACGAGGTGGAAAATGTGGTGGAATTCGTAAAGCAATACGGAGAGCCAGATTACATTGATGACGAGATTTTCGTGGATGATGAGGAGCCAGAGGTGGGGCCCAGTTTGTTTGGAGAGGGAGATGATCCTCTCTATGACCAAGCGGTAGAAATCGTTATGCAAGCGGGCAAGGCTTCTGCTTCCTACATCCAGCGGCGGCTTAAAATCGGGTATAACCGTGCAGCTCGCTTGGTGGAAGAAATGGAAGAAAAGGGCTTGGTGGGGCCAGCTAATGGTTCCAAGCCTCGTGAAATCATTCACATGCCCTAAGAAATTTCGGTAGCTTCAAAAAAGCCACCAACCAGAAGCTCCAATTTGAAGTGTACTTCATTGGAAGATTTCTGGGCGGTGGCCTTTTTTATTGCTTTGTTGCTTAGATAAAGTGCTTCATGTCGTAGTGATTGATTGACTTTGTTTTGAAGGCTACAAAGTAGGAGCCGAACATAGCTGTGGCGGCGTCAATGGCGGTGGCAAAGGCTCCGATAATTGCTGCAACTGGCTTCAACAGTAGGTATCCAGCTTCAAAGCCTCGACCATAGGTGGTGCACATGATGGTGAGGGCCACGAAGGTTCCTCCCACAGGCATTCCTCCCAAAAGAAAGGACAGGCACAGGGAGGTAGTTCCAATCCAAATAATGTCTCCAAAGGAAATGGAGAGGCTTGAGTAGGAACGAAGAATCACTATAAAACAGATTGCTGTTACCAAGGCAGAACCACTTCGGGCAAAAATTGCAAAAACAGGATAGGAGACCGAATTTACTCGTCGCTTAATACCAAGGCTTTCTGAGCCGTGACGCATGGCCACAGGCAAAGTCAAGTTTGCATCTCCTGAAAAGAATGCCACCAAAATAGGAGTGATGCTTGCATACAAAACACGAATGGAGCGTGTTCCTCGGCAGAAAAAGCGGAGTGCAAAGGGATAGATGACACAAACTACCAGTAGGAACAGTACAAACAGCATGATGATGAGAGGAAGGTACATGCCTGTCTTGAATACTGCCATGGCATCTACCATCCAGTAGCAGGAAATGGCAATCATTCCCACTGCCAGCATGTCAACAAAAAAGCCCATAATGCTGTAACACACTCGTGCAAGGGAGTCAAACAGAGACACGGTAGCCTTTGAGTCACCCAAGTCTACGGAACAACCAGCTCCTGCCAAGCCGGCAAAAATAAATACAGGCAGCAAGTACACACCATCCAGCAAGGACTGAAAGCTGGAGAAGGGAAGGAGCTTTAGAACAAGTTCTTTTATGCTGATGGAAGGAATCTCTGTTACCTTGCCAGTGGGAATTGGAATACGAGGAAGCTGTACAATCAGAATAGACAACAAGCCCAATAGAGTGAGCATAACAGCTGTTGTCACCAGAACAGCTAAAATCCAAAAGGAAACAGACAATATACGCTTATTCAATCGCAGCTTGTATACAGCAATTGCTATGCCAAAAAACAGGGTGGGAAGCAGGGTATATCGTCCAAATCGAATCGCCAATTCCGTTAGGAAATTCAACACATCAGAGGCAGTTCGGCTATCCATCGGAATGATGATTGCCGCCAGAACTCCCAAGGTAATGCCAATAAGGTACTTGATCCAAAGTTTCATAGTGCAAGCATATAATATGAAACGTCTTTAATCAACATGGTATTTATGCTACACTGCCTCCCATGAAAAGAATTATTTCCTGGAATGTAAACGGCATTCGGGCAGCTGAAAAAAAAGGATTTTTAGATTGGATTGCTGCTTCTGGTGCTGATGTAGTGTGTATTCAAGAAACAAAGGCTCGTAAGGAGCAGCTTTCTCCAGAGCTTCTGTCTCCTGCTTGGGAAGGTGGCACTTATTTTTCATACTGGGCCAGTGCTCAGAAGGCAGGCTATTCTGGTACTGCAATTTATAGCCGCACCGAGCCTGATTCCGTAGAGATTATGAATGTGCCAGAATACGACGACGAAGGCCGTGTGCTGGTGGCAAAGTTCGGGAAGCTGGCGGTTATCAGTGCCTATTTCCCCAACAGCCAGGATGCAGGAGCACGACTGGACTACAAGTTGGGGTTTTGCGGGGCCATGAAGGAATTCTGCGACAAGCTGGTGGCAGAGGGCTTTGATCTGGTGCTGTGTGGGGATTATAACATTGCCCACAAGCCCATCGATTTGGCAAATCCCAAATCTAACGAAAAGAATGCAGGATATTTGCCTGAGGAACGGGACTGGATGGAGTTTTTTACCACCAACGGCTATTGCGACACCTTCCGCAAGTTTTGTCAGGAGCCAGGAATGTATACCTGGTGGAGCTATCGCTTTAAGGCTCGGGAAAAGAACATTGGGTGGCGTATTGACTACCAGTGCGTGAATAATTCCTTTGCCGATAAAGTTCTGTCCTCAAAAATCCTTGCTGATGTATTAGGCTCCGATCACTGCCCTGTGGTGGTGGAAATTCAGGATTAGTATATGGCAAAAAAGAAGAAGGCAAAGCTCAAGATTGTCTACAATGCTCCCGTTACCCTCACCTTTTCTCTGGCTGCAGTGCTGTTGCTGGTGCTGAATCAGTTTGCTCTTCGTGGATTGATTGACACCTTCTTTACGGTGCCTGGAAAAATCGGCTCAGAAATGGCCTTTAACTGGAGCAATCCTCTGGATTATGTTCGACTTTTTACCCACGTTCTGGGGCATGGCGATTGGAACCATCTGCTGGGAAACCTATCCTTTATTCTTTTGCTGGGCCCCCTGCTGGAGGAACGATACGGCTCTCCCATGCTGGTACTCATGATGAGTATTACCGCTCTGGTAACTGGTGTGGTGAACGTGTGCTTCTTTGATCGTCCCATGGTGGGGGCCAGTGGCATTGCCTTTATGATGATTTTGCTTTCTTCTTTTACTGCTATTAGCAAGCACCAGATTCCATTAACCTTTTTGTTGGTCTTTGTGCTATATGTGGGGCGGGAATTGGTCTCTAGCTTTCTTGATGAAAATGTGTCCTATGTAGCCCATATTGCTGGTGGTTTGTGCGGAAGTCTGTTTGGTTTTCTCACCGCCCATTCCCCAAAAAACAGCAGAAAAGCTGCCGCTTCCAAGGAACAAGCTTCCCAAGAAAAAGCTCCGTCGGAAAAAGCTTCACCTGCAAAGACTCCTACAGCAAAAGCTGCTCCAGAATCTGCCGCTGTAAAAAAATCTGGTGCTACAAAAGCTCTTTCCAAAAAAGCTCCTAAAAAAGCTTCCAAGGATGATGACTTTGATATTTATGAGCAAGAAGCCACTATTCTTTTTGGAGAGGATGATCTTTAAAGAAGGATTGCTGTGGATTTAGCGGATTTTTTCAAGACTATCTGTAGTAAGAATCTTTCTGATATTTACCAAAAACAGTAGAGTTGCCACGGTGGCAGAGGTAATGTCAGAAATAGGCTCTGCAAGATAGATTCCCCAGGGGCCAAGGAATTTGGGCAGGATAATAGCCAGAGGAATCAGCAGGATAATTTTTCGTAAGACTGCTATAAAAAGTGAAACTCGTGCCTGTCCTAAGGCCATGAAGGTGGGTTGAATTCCCATTTGCAGGCCAAATACCAGCATTCCCGTCATAAATAGGGGCAGATTTTCGCCGCATAATTCAATCAACTCTACTGAATTGGTAAAAAGGCCTGCAAAAAATCGTGGAAATAGCATAAAGGAGGCTGCAACAACTACGGAAAAGGCAACACAAAGGGTAATCATGGTTCGATAGGTTTTTCTTACCCGCTGAAAATTTCCTGCTCCGTAGTTGTAGCTAATAATGGGTTGCACTCCTTGGGTAAAGCCTCCCAGTGGAGCTGCAAAAAACTGCAATAAACTAATCATAATGGTAATGGAGCCTACGTACAGGTCTCCACCGTAGCGCTGCATTCCACTGTTTAATGCGATTCCCACCATGCTTTCCGTGGAACGCATCATAAACGGAGAAACACCCAGGGCGGCAATGCTTTTAACAACCATCCAATCTGGCCGTAAATGGCGTAATCGAATTTTAAGCAGGGCCTTTTTTCCTGTCAGAAACTTCAGTATCCACAAGGCACTTGCCAGCTGGGACAGCACCGTTGCCCAGGCGGCTCCAGCCACACCCATATCCAGCACAAAGATAAAGATGGGATCTAAGATAATGTTCAGCAGGGCACCAATGATAACAGAAATCATGGCTGTTTTTGCCGCCCCTTGATTGATGATGTAGGGATTCAGTCCCAAGGAAAACTGGACAAACAGAGTTCCTATCAAATAGATGGAAATATAGGTTTTTCCGTAGGAAATGGTGGTATGGCTGGCTCCCAAAAGAAAGAGCAAAGGCTCCATCAGCAGGTATAGAATCACCATCAGCAGCAGGCTAAAGCACACCAGCATGGAAACACCATTGCCAAGAATCTGCTCTGCTCGATTTTTGTCTCCCTTGCCTAACCAAATGGCCGAAAGTGGTGCTCCGCCTGCTCCCACAAAGGCAGAAAAAGCTGCCACAAAGACGATGATGGGAAAGGTGACGCCAACACCTGTGAGGGCGTGGGCAGAAGCATTGGGAATGTGTCCAATATAAATTCGATCCACCACGTTGTACAGGATGTTGATAAGCTGGGCAATTACCGAGGGAATTGCCATCTTTACCATGAGCTTGCCAATGGGCTTACTTCCTAGTTCATCATCTTTGAGCGCCATATATTCAAGTATACCAGTTTTATCCTGCAGCTGCTACAGGGACTTTTTTGTGTTCAAATACTCCTGACCCACCTGCTCCTGCTCCCAGCTACAGACAATTTTGTAGCCCAGTCCAGAAAAAAGCACCTCGCACAGCAATTCCCACACTGCTTGAATCAAGGCGCAGACAATAACTTGGGTCCAGGTCCAGCCAAAAAAGATTTTTGACACAGTGGTGGTAAAGATAAGGTTGTCCACCAGCTGGGCCAAGGCCGTAGAAACGTAGGAGCGCAGTGCAAAGGCTTTAAAGCCAGCGAGCTTTGTGGTGGCGCCAATCCAGCTGTTGAGGCCAGCGTTCACCAAAGAAGAAATGAGAAAGGCTAGTGATGAACCAAGCACCACGTACCAGGAGCCACCAAAGGTAGCATTCAAGGCAACATTCACTTCTTCTAGGCCACTATCGTAAAAGGACCCCCACATGCCCGGTGCCAAAGCTAGCAAGGCAAAGGAAAGACACACTCCCAGATTAATGACCAAAGCTAAAACTGAAACCTTCAGCGAGGCCTTGCCACCCCATCGTTTGCAGATTACATCCATGCACAGGAACATAATCCAGCTAAAGACGGTACCGCAATCAAGAGCCACATACTTGTAGTTGATTAATTCCTTGTTTGCCATCAAGTTGGCACAAACAACGGAAAGCACAAAGAGGGTGATGGTGAGGGAAGGAATGCTCCGCATCAAAAGCTTGAAGTCATTATATTCCCGTCTCATCCACACAAAGGATTTTGAAAGAAATTTTTCCACAGCTCCTCCTTAAGGATTTTAATTTCTTATGCGCAGGAGTTTTTGAGGAATCATAAACTGCGCAGCAAGGAGAATATAAGGTTGCTGTAAATATGTCAAGTTCCTCCACTCTAATCCTCAGTTTGTAACTTTGAATACATTTCTTACTCACTTCCATTGAAGTTTTTCTTGACTTATTCGATAATAATTTATAGAATATTTGGGAGGATTTTAGTATGATTACGGTTACAATTTGTATGGGAAGCTCTTGCTTCAGTCGTGGTAATGCAGCAACTGCAGAGGCTATTCAGCGGTATGTTTCCGAAAATGGCCTCCATGAGAAGGTTGCCGTTCGTGGTTGTCTTTGCGAGGGTGAATGCAAGAATGGCCCTAACATCCGTGTTGACGACACCTTGTATGAGAATGTATCACCAGAAATGGCAGTAGACATTATCTGTCGTCAGTTGGAGGCTCAATCATGACCTTGCAGCCCCCTATTCATACAGAACCTACCCAGTGCCAGGACTGCTACAAATGTATCCGTCATTGTCCAGTAAAGGCCATTCGTGTAGAAAACAACCACGCAAAGATTATTCCAGAGTTTTGTGTGTATTGTGGACAATGTGTTATTGACTGTCCTCCTCATGCCAAGCAAACACGAGAAGACGGACAGTGGGCTCGCCATCTGTTGACCACCAAGAAGCAGGTGTATGTTTCACTGGCTCCTTCCTTTGTATCTGAATTCTCCGATTACACTCCCCAGCAGCTGATTGCAGCTTTAAAACGCCTTGGCTTTGCTGGTGTGTCAGAAACTGCCCTTGGTGCAGACTTTGTTTCTGCTCAGCTGGCCAAGGATTTGGCTCTGGCTGTGGAAAATCCCCAGGGACAAAAGCTCTTCCTTTCCTCCGCCTGTCCCGCAGTGGTGGAATACATCAAGCTGTATCAGCCTGAGCTTGCACCCTGCATTACAGACCGAGCTTCTCCTTTGTTGGCCCATGCTCGCTATCTGCGTAAGGTATACGGTGATGACATTGGCGTGGTTTTTGTGGGGCCTTGTATTGCAAAGAAACGTGAAGCCGACACTTGGGACGAAATCGATGTGGCACTTACCTTTCAGGAGCTGCGGGCATGGATTGAAGAAGAAGGCTTACGCCCAGATACAGCCATTCCTGTGGGACAAGAAAATCAGCAGGAATTTGTACCACGGCGGGCTGCAAAGGGCGTTTTGTATCCCATTGACGGTGGAATGATTTCCACCTACAAAAAATATGACCGCCTTAGCAAGGTTCGCTCCATGGCAATTTCTGGACTTGATGAAGTGCAGCGTGCTTTGGAGGGCTTTGACCCAGAAAATCTCTCAGCTCCCGTGTTTATGGAGCTTTTGGCCTGCCATGGAGGCTGTATCAACGGGCCTGGAACCTCCGTTCATTCTCCCGGTGCCCTGAAGCGGGTTTTGGTGGAAGAATACGCTCAAGATGTGGACTTAGTGCTGGATGAAGCTACAATAGCCGCCGCTCCTGTTATGGAGGGTACACTGCCAGTTTCTGGCAGTGTACACAAGGGCTATAGTGAAGAAGACATTCGAGCTGCTCTCCGTGCTGTAGGTAAATATTCCTTGGAGGACGAGGTAAACTGTGCCAGCTGCGGCTATGATACCTGTCGTTCCTTTGCCAAAGCCGTTTTGGAGGATCGAGCAGAAAAAACCATGTGCGTTTCCTACATGAGAAAGCTGGCTCAGAAAAAGGCCAACGGTTTGATTCAGGCTATTCCCAGTGGTGTTGTAATTGTAGACAAGAACCTGCAGATTGTGGAATGCAACCTGAACTTTGCTCGCCTTATGGGAAGCGATGTTGTAGATATGTACCAGCTTAAACCTGGTTTGGAAGGTGCAGATTTAACTCGCCTTACCTTTGCCGCCAAGCTCTTTGCTGACGTGCTGAGTCGCAATGGACCTGATGTTATTGAACGGGACGTGCGAGAAGGAAAGAAAATCTTCCACGTAACCGTTTTTGAGATTGAGCGGGAAGAAATTGCCGCTGGTGTTCTTGAAGATATTACCGTTCCTAAAAACCAGCGAGAACGAACCATTTCTCAGGCACAAAAGGTTATCGAAAAGAACCTTTCCGTAGTTCAGAAAATCGCCTTCTTGTTGGGAGAAAACGCTGCGGAAACTGAATCCATGCTGAATTCCATCATCGAATCCTACAGTGATGGGGAGGAGGATTCTCGGTGACACCCATAGATAACCATCAGGTTCCCCAAGAAAAGCCTTCTCTGGAAAAGGAAACCTTCGTTGAGGTTGGGTATTACCAGCTTTGCAAGCACAATCAGCGGGCAGAAGGTGACGTTTTCCTGTCTCAAAAAAATCCCAGCGACGGGCGTGTTATTACTACCCTGTCCGATGGTTTAGGCTCTGGAATCAAGGCTGGTGTGTTGGCCACTTTGACCGCCACCATGGCCACTAAGTTCATTGCCAACGACATATCCATTCGGCGGGCTGCGGAAATCATTATGAATACCTTGCCCGTTTGTAAGGACCGAGGTATCAGCTATGCCACCTTCACCTTGGTGGATATTGAGCCAGATGCCACGGTTCGTATTATGGAATATGACAATCCGCCCTACGTGCTAGTGCGTCAGGAAACAGTAATCGATCCCATCAAGGACATTACTCCCATCCAGCGAAAGGATAAAACCACCGCACCCAAACGTGAGGCTCTGTTGCATTATTCTCGCTACGAGGCCCGCCCCGGTGACCGACTGATTTTCTTCTCCGATGGTGTAACACAATCTGGAATGGGAAGTCCCTGTCATCCCTTTGGTTGGGGCAGCAATAATGTGCAGGATTTTATTCTGGAAGAAATCAAAGGCAATCCCCTAATCAGTGCCAGAGAGCTGGCTCGCAGGGTTGTGCAGGAGGCAAGTCTCCACGATGGATACAAGCCCAAGGACGACATCACCTGTGGCGTTGTCTACTTCCGAAATCCTCGTGACCTACTGATTATTACGGGGCCACCGTTGCACAAGGAGCGGGACGTGGAATTGGCCACTCTCTTTAGCCTCTTTGACGGCCACAAAATCATTTGCGGGGGAACTACTGCCAACATCCTTTCCAGGGAGCTGAATCGGCCCATTACCGTGAACTTAAAGGACTTTGATCCCAAGGTTCCTCCCTGCTCACAGATGGAAGGTGCTTCCATGGTAACGGAGGGAATCATTACCATGGGTGCTGTGTCGGAGATTCTGGAAAAGGGTGGAGATATAGACAGTCTCAAGCCCAATGCTGCTACCCGCATGGTGGAGCATTTCTTGAACTGCGACAGAATTTGGTTTGTGGTGGGAACAAAAATCAATGAAGCTCACCAAGATCCCAACATGCCAGTGGAATTGGAAATTCGGCGTAACGTGGTAAAAAAGATTGCATCGTTGCTGCAGGAAAAATATTTGAAGGAAACCCATATTCAATACTTCTAGTGGTGAATCTGGGTATAATAATACTGATCCGAATAATTTATGGAGGAATACAATGAAAAAGATTAAGGTTTCAATCTGTACCGGAACAGCTTGCTTTGTAATGGGCGCTTCTGAAATCATGTTGTTGGAAGATGAACTTACTCCAGAGCTCAAGGAAATTGTTGAGATTGAAGGTGTAACCTGTCTTGAATTGTGCAAGAATTCTGAATATGGCAAGGCTCCCTTTGTTAAGATTAATGACGAAGTGGTTAGCCAGGCAACATTGCCTCTGGTTCTGGAAAAAATCCGCCAGTTGGCTGAGCAGTAATTTTCGTGATCTTGGCTTTTAGTTTTAGGAAGGAGATTCTATATGCTTAATATTAATAACCAGGCTGCCCATTTGAAAAGGGAGATTCTTGTTCGTATTGCAAAGCTACAGTTGGAAGGAAAGCTAGAGGAAGGTGTTCACTACATTCCTCGTGAAATGGCTCCTGTAGGAAAGGAGCCCATACATTGCTGTATCTATCACGACAGAGAAATCTTGCGAATGCGTGTTATGGCTCGTCTTGGTCACAGTGTTGAAGAATACGATGACGAAAAGAAGCTGGCAGAATTTGCAAAAGAAGCTCTGGAGCGAGAAAAGCCTACATGGCCCATGCTGACGGTTTTGCACGAAGCCTGTAATGCCTGTGTTAAGGCTCACTATATGGTAACAAATGCCTGTCAGGCCTGTCTTGCCCGTCCTTGTATGACAAACTGTGGCAAGCACTGTATCGAAATCAAGAACGGACGTGCCCATATTGATGCAGACTCCTGTGTAAACTGCGGTCTTTGTATGCAGAACTGTCCCTATCACGCCATCATCAAGATTCCAGTTCCATGCGAAGAATCCTGCCCAGTGGGTGCAATCACCAAGGATGAAACTGGAAAGGAACAGATTGATTACCACAAGTGTATTTTCTGCGGAAACTGCATGAGAGAATGTCCCTTTGGTGCCATGATGGACAAGAGCCAGCTGGTAGATGTAATCAAGCACATCATGAACGGCAAAAAGGTTGTTGCCATGTACGCTCCTGCTGTTGCCGCTCAGTTTAGAGTGGCTCCCGGTCAGCTGGAAGGCGCTTTGAAGGAATTGGGCTTTGCTCGTATTTGGGAGGTTGCCATTGGTGCAGACATTACCTCCGACAATGAGGCCAAGGAATTTGAAGAGCGCATGGAAGCAGGTCACAAGATGATGACCACTTCCTGCTGTCCTGCTTATGTGCGGGCCGTTCGCCGTCACGTTCCAGAGCTGGAATCCTGCATTTCCGAAACCCATACTCCCATGCATTATACTGCTGAGTTGGCTCGCCAGGCTGACCCAGATGCAGTTACTGTATTTATCGGGCCTTGTCTTGCCAAGCGGAGAGAAGGAATGGACGATGAGTTCGTGGACTATGTTCTTTCTGTCGAAGACATTGGTGCCTTCTTGATTGCTAAGGGTGTAGATGTGGCCAAGGCTGCTGCTGTTCCCGATGCAACAATGCCAAGCGCCTCTGGCCGAAACTTTGCCGTAAGTGGCGGTGTTGCAGAGGCTGTACGTATCCGCCTCAAGCACCCAGAAAAGCTCCGTGCAGCAGTTATCAATGGACTTACCGGCAACGGTATGAAGCAGCTTGCTAACTTTGGTAAGATGAACGCTGGAACCCTTCCATACACCGACCAAAGCCCCAATCTAGTTGAGGTTATGGCTTGTGAAGGCGGTTGTATTGCAGGTCCTTCTGTAATCACTAACCCCAAGGTTGCCAGTGTTCAGCTGAAAAAATACGTGGAAGCAGGTCTTTCAGACCCCACCAACTAAAACATAATTCACTTTTACTACAGCAGTAGTATGAATGAAAAACAGGTCGGGTGTGGGTTTCCTATCCGACCTCTTTTACTTTTACTGGAGCTATGGTATACTGACCAAGTGAATACAACTCCATTTCCTGCCAATAATAAGCTTCCTACTGGAAAACTTCCAGCAGGAAAACTTCCTGCAAAAATCATGGCCATTGACCTGGACGATACCCTTTTGCGGGAGGATTTGACTATTTCTGATTACACCATCAAGACGCTGCAAAAGGCCACCGCTGCTGGTATTTATGTAACCCTTTGTTCAGGCCGCACAGACAATGCAATTCTGCCCTTTGTTCGGCAGTTAGAAATTGCAGGCTTGGAGCAGGGGCGTTTTATTATTGCCCAAAATGGTGCGGTAATTTACGACCTGCATCTGCGTCGAGAAATTCTGTATCGCACTGTAGATGTAGAAGTTTTGTTGGAGGCCAACGAAATAGCTGCTAGTTATGGTTTGTTCCCAGAGGTGTACAATCCTACCACCATCTTTACAACTCAGGACAATAAGTGGACTCAGGTAGACGTGGGGCTTACGGGCCTCCAGATGGAGGTGGTGCCAGACTTCCCCGCCTTGCTCCGAAGAGGTCATCCCAAAATGGTTATTCCTGGTGAACCAGATGTTTTATTACGGCTCCAAGACGAGCTGCGGGAAAAAATTGGTTCTCGTTGTGTTATCTTTATCAGCAAGCCTTATTTCTTGGAAATCATGCCCTACAACTGTGGCAAGGGCGAGGCACTGCAATGGCTTTGTCAGCGTTTGGCCATTCCTAATGAACAAGCCATGTCCTTTGGAGACAGCATGAACGACGAGTCCATGATTCGGCTGGCAGGATTAAGCGTCTCCATGATAAACGGATTGGATGCTATAAAAGAGCAGGCTCGATACGTAACTGAATTCTCCAACAACGAAGACGGCCTCGCCCGCTTTGTGGAAAAATACGTTTTGTAGAGGGGTAGTCTGTAGCTTCCCCTGACTTGAAATGAACAGGGGAAGTTTCCTTGTCAAAAACAGCTTATATTTCTAGCTTTTCAATTACACATTGATGCTGCTTTGTTCCTTCATGATAATTAATGCCCACAAAAAGAAGGTTGCCTCGGTAGTGGAAAAGAGCATCATCGTATGAACGTGTTTTTATCTGGTTAAGGGCTCCCTGTGCAGTTTTGTTATTTTTCAATTCAATGATAATCGCAGGGAGATTTGGTACAAAGGGAATGAATGCCACATCTGCATATCCTTTACCAGTGGGAAGCTCTTTGATGATGGTGTATTGTGCTGTTGCATAAAAATAGGCTAGGCCAATGGCACTTTGGAATGAAGCCTCATTGTTGTAGGTAAGGGGATTTGTGGCTCTTTGGTGTGCGAGGGTAAGACTTTGTGCCACATATTCTGCGTCTCCTTCTAGTGTTCGCTGCAAAAGATTTTTGCTGTCATTTACCAGTTCCATTATTTTGGTGTAATCGGGAGCGTTTTTGATTGATAAAATCCACTGTGAACGCACTTCCACATTTGGAATGTAGCATTGTTTTATGGCTCGGTCGTAGGCAAGATATCCCAAATGAATCAGATAGGTAAAAACATCATCCTTTGAATGAAAATCTGTCATTGTATTCAGATAGGAATAGATGTTCACATCGATTTTACCACCACCAATCATAGTGATAACATCATCCTTGATGCCTTCAAAATTCATCAAGATGTAATCTTTTAGTGCTTCATAAGAGCCTGTTTGAGTCCAGTAGTCATCAAATCCCCCGTCTTTGATAGCTGTTACTACGGATTTTGGACTGTAAATATGGTCCTCTTTTCCTAGCTTATATCCGTCATACCATCGCTTGCATTCTTCAAAATCAAGCTTGTGGTGCTGACACAAGGAGGAAACCTCCTTTTCGGTAAAGCCAGCAAATTGAGCAAGTCTCCGGGGATTTGTCATGGAATATTCATCAAATTCGTTGAGCTTAGACTGAATTTTATCTCGTACTATGGGCAAGATTCCTGTAAGGTAGGCGAGGGAAATGGCAACTTTTAGATTGTTATTTTTAAAAAGGCTGCTTAAAAAATCAAGATAGCTTTCAAAAAGGGATGATTTAACTTTTTCTCGCACCAAAACATCATATTCATCGAAAATGAGAATAAAGGTTTGCCCAGTTTTGTTGTAGACCCTCAGTATTGTATTTGCAAGACTATCTTTTTCGTCCAGTTCTATTTGAGGAAAGGCTTCCTGAATTTCTGTAATGATGGCTTTTTCCATTTCAGAAATAAGGTGATCAGGATTTTTGAGGCTGTGGAAAAATCCGTTTAAATCCATTTGTATGACGTTAAAGGCATTCAGGTTTTGTTGCCAGTTTTCCACCTGTGCTATGTTGAGCTTTGAAAACAATTCTTTTGAATCACAGCCTTTTGAATAATATGCTGTCAGCATATTGCTTGCCATGGATTTTCCAAAACGACGAGGACGGGAAACGCACAAAAATTTTTGATTTGTTCCCAGGAGTTCATTTGTTTCTTGAATCAAAAGGGATTTATCTATATATATTCGGGAACGTAAATCTTGTTGTAGTAGCGTATTGCTCGGATTAAAATAAATCCCCATCCTCTGCCTCCAGAAAAAGTATAGCACATTGTGGTGGAATTTTGTACCCATTTTAGGGATTTAAGTCTAGGCAGATTAGAATAAAATGTGTACTGTGGTAGTGAGCTAAGGAAAATATAAAATTAGCTGAGTGAGGATTTTGAGATGAAAATAAAGAGACAATTAGATTTGCTTGGAATATTGATGCTGGTTAGCATTGGTATTTTTTTAGTAATTGGATGCGCAAATGGTACCTCTGGACCGTCAAGTTCGGGAAAAATTACGACTGAACAAACTGGTCATAAGGGTACAGAGGTGAATATAGAGGGAGGAATGACTCATACTCAGGAGGACGAGCCTGTAACTCCTTCTCAAGAGAATCCCGAAATACCTTCTGTAGATAATCCTATGTCACCCTCTGTAGAGGAACCTGTTAGTTATACTATTACCTTTGATTCTAATGGTGGAAACTGGTCTGGTGAATCTAGTCAAAAAATAGAACGTGGCGCTATAATTAGCAAACCACAGGAAAATCCAATAAAAAAAGGACAAAGTTTTGCTGGATGGTATGTTAATGGAAGTGCTGATAAACCTTATGATTTTAATACTCTTGTAACGGATTCAATTACTTTGGTTGCAAAATTTGATAATGCTAAAGTTGGTTATATTGCTTATGGCGATGGGTCCGTGTCTGAGACTTTGGATAGTATGAAGACTGGTACTATGGGACCTGTAGGTATTGTTATAGAAATTGCTGATGGGGTGGCTACAAAAATTGTTGCCTTGGAAGAAAGTGGTGAGTTACAAATGAATAAAGGAACTAGAAATCCCCATGCAACAAGTTCTTCTGATGGGAAAGCAAATAGAGCGAAGGTCGAAGAAACTCAAAGGCAATGGTCAGAATATGATAAATTTCCTGCAAGTGAATATTGTGATGACTATGTGGATGCTTCTCAAAATAAAGAATGGTATCTACCTGCAATAAATGAGTTGCAATTGCTATATAATGCTAAGACCAAGGTAAATACAGCATTAGCACAGCTTGGAAAGCAAGCAACGTCTCTTTCTAATAAGTCTTATTGGTCTTCTACTCAGCAAGACTATGAAAATACGCTGACATGGTGTATTTCATTTGAAAATGGAGAAAAAGACCTTTATCGTCATGGTCTTAAAAATTTCGCACGTCCAATTCGTGTCTTTTAACTTATCTTAAAAAAAAATGGGAAGATATATCCTTCCCATTTTTTTATCCTACTTAAACCCTTACTTCTTGTTGTAGGTTCGCTTTACCTTCTTGGTAGTAGTCATTTCTAGAGCTTCCTCAAGAATAGTTATGCGAGAAATGCGGGCGTAGGGCTGCAATTTCTTGTTCACCTCGGCCACAATGTCTTCAATAGCTTCCTTAACTACAGAAGCACTTTCCATGTCTCCTCGTACTAGCTTCAGCTTGTTGAAAAGCTCGTCGGCAGGATATACCAAAGCCTCGATTCCCTCAGACTTAGTAGCTTCATCCATGATGTAGCCCTGAACGGTAATCTGCTCGATTTCGGTAACCAGCTGGAACTGGTTCTCGATTTCTTCTGGATATACGTTCTTACCACCCTCGGTAACAATCAGGTTCTTAGCACGACCAGCCAGGTACAAATAGCCCTCGCTATCCAGCTTTCCCAAGTCGCCAGTCTTGAACCAGCCGTCCTCGGTAAAGACCTCAGCAGTTTCTGCTGGCATATTGTAGTAGCCCTTCATAACCATGGGACCCTTTACCACAACCTCACCAATACCTTCTGCATCTGGCTCCAGAATCTTCATTTCCATGTGGGAAACAAAATAGCGACCAACACTTTCAACCTTAAATTTATCTACTGGATTCAATGCGATAATAGGTGCAGTTTCTGTCAGTCCATATCCCTGGATAAAGTTGATTCCCAGCTCGTTGTATACCTTGAATACGCTGGCTGCCAAGGGGCCACCACCACAAATTGCAATTCGTAGGGTAGAAATGCTGGCCTTCTCCAGAACTGCCTTGAACAGCTTCTTTCCGGGATTTACCTTGAACACCTTCTTGATAAAGTAGGAAACTCCCATCAAGAAATGCATGATTCCATTTACTACAGGTCCCTTGTCCTTGATTCCCTTCAGGATACCTGCCAAAAGCTTGTTGAACAGCAATGGAACACCCAAAAGAATGGTAATCTTTCCCTCTCTCAGCTCCTTCAGCATTCGGGTAACGGCCATTGTCTTTCCGAACACAACCTCTGCACCAACAGACATAGGCTCTATAAAGGCAGCCTGCATGGTATAAGCATGGTGAATGGGCAGCAAGGCATAGAATACGTCGGTGTGAACCAGCTCCAAGTGGGTCTGGGCAATATAGCAGTCGGCAACTAGGTTGCGGTGAGAAAGCATTACACCCTTTGGAATACCAGTGGTTCCTGAGGTAAAGAGGATTGCTGCTGTATCCATTTCCGTGGCGGGAGTGATGGTGGCAGTAGCTGTTGATTCCAAGTTATACACATAGGTTTCACTATGCTTGGGAGAAAGTGAATAAATCTTTGAGCCACTGGGATGGTTCTTGAAATATTCATATTTTTCTTCATCAACAAAGAAGAACAGAGGCTTTGCAGTATTCAGCAAATTCTCAATCTCTGGCTCATGAAGTCCATAGTCAATGGGGATGATAGTTGCCCCAGCAAACAGGGTGGCCATGTACACGGTGGCCCACTCAGAGGAGTTCTTTCCAGAAACAGCCACGTGGCTTCCCTTTGTAACCCCAGAAACAGCCAGCCAGTTTGCCAGCTTCTTCATGTTCTGCAGCACTTCGGTGTAGCTACGAGTTACACGCTCTGGTACAAAGTCGGTAAAACAGGGGCGGTCTGGGAACCGTTCCGCTGTGATACTGAACATTTCAGGTAAAGTAGGCCATTCCCCAGTAAAGGTTTTTCCTCTCCAATCATCTAAAAAAGACCATGGTAATTGATTCTTTTTCATATTCCTTCCTAAATAGAGATTCTTCTTACATTAAGTATGACACACTTTAAAAAAAAATGTTGCAAAAAAAGTGGGATTTTATTTTATTTTTCCCTGTAGATGGGTTATAATTGCAAGTATGTATAAAACCATCCTTAAAATCACCTGTTGTCTGGTGTTGTGTTGGGTCGTTTGTGTTCCTTCTTTTTGTCAGGCAATAGCATCCATGACGCCAAATGAATCTCTGGAAGCACGCCAAAAGATGATTGCTTATAGCAAGCAATTTGTTGGTGTGCCTTATGTCTATGGTGGAGCCAGTAAAAGTGGCATGGACTGTTCTGGTTTGATTTTTACTGTTGCAAATGATGCCATCGGAGTAAAGCTTCCTCGTTCTACTTCTGGTTTGTACAGTACAGTCCGTATTATCAAGGATTCGGAAAAAGAACCAGGAGATTTGGTGTTCTTCAAAACAGTTGGAAACAAGATTTCCCACGTTGGTTTATACATGGGCAACAATCAGTTTATTCATGCCGCCAGTGATGGTCCAAATACTGGTGTTATTATTTCTTCACTAAAAGAATCCTACTGGAATAGTACCTACGCTGGTGCTGGACGGTTCCTGCCTTCTATTGGAGAGGAGCGAGTGGCACTTGTTACAGAGGGGAGTTCTCCTTCTGCAGGAAGTAGTCAAAGTGATGTACTTTCCGCTTCCTCTGGTAGCGGTTCCTCCAGTAGTGTCGATGGTTCTCGTACCTGGGGAATGGATAATGGGTTTTTACGAAAGATTGCTATAGATGGAACCCTCACTGGGGATTGGACCTTCTT
>JAFYWB010000063.1 GCA_017549025.1 Treponema sp. | reverse complement strand
GAGAGGAGGTTTTACATGACATGGACAGTTAAAATGGCTGATGCTCGATATGATGGCTACGAGGAAGGTTTTGATAGAGGTCATGAAGCTGGACTCCAACAAGGAATTGAACAAGGCCTTGAACAAGGAGCCTACCAAAAGGCACTGGAAACAGCAAAGATGTTTCTCTCTTACGGTGATTCACCAGAAAAGGTCGCCATTTGCACCAAGCTTCCGTTGGATGTGGTACAAAGTCTCAGCCCCACCACACCTTAAAGTACCACAAAAAAAAGCCAGGGCTTGATTCAGCACCTGGCTTGCAAAAAAATCTCGTTTATTCCAGTTCTTCCCGCTTGGAAACAACCTTACTGATAAGGCCGTATTCCATGGCTTCTGTGGCAGAAAGCCAATAGTCACGGTCGGTGTCTTTGGCAACCTGCTCCAAAGGCTTGCCTGTTTCCTGGGCAATGAGGTCGTTAATTTTGGCCTTGGTCTTTTCCAGCTCCTGAGCATGAATCTCAATGTCGGTGGCCACACCCTTAATGCCACTTAAGGGCTGGTGAATCAGGTAGTGGCTGTTGGGCAAGCCGATTCGTCGGGACTTGTCTGCTGCCAGTAGAATCAAGGTACCAGCACTGGCTACCAAGCCCATACCGATGCAGTATACGGGAGCCTTTACAAAACGAATCATATCAAAGATGGCATATCCTGCATCTACATCACCACCGGGAGAATCAATATAAATACGGATGGGTTCATCGGAATCAGCCTCCATCACTAAAAGCTGGCGTACAATCTTTTCTGCCAGAGCCTTGTTTACCTCCCCAGACAGGAGAATCTGTCGTGTCTTGAGAAATTTTGTATTCATCACCTCGGAGGTAGACTCCTGAGCCTTTGGTTCCTTTTCTTCTTCTGCATCAAAATAAATCATTACTGCTCCTCATTCTCTGCCTCATTCGGGCAGTCCCCACCATAGCACCGGGGAATCCAATCAAAATGCTATCGTTATCAATATACAGAAATCCCAGTGAATTTTCAAGTTTTCCTCCAATGCAATCTCTAATCAAATAAAACAAAAAACTCCAAAATCTTACCCCCCCCCCTAAAAAACATATTAAAACCGATAATTTTATATCGTTTTTTCTTTGACAAATCAAAAATTCACATTTATAATACAAGCAATAACTTGCATACTATTTCTACATTTTGTTACTAGAATATAAAACAATCATCTTTTAGGGGTGATGCTGGTATACAAAGGAAAATTAAAGGAGATTCTACCGTGGAAAAAGGTTATAAGATTCCAACATCGGTCGTCATTTTCAATTACTCAATTTACATTACACCAATATTCTTCTTTATATTAGAAATACTTCTCACAGAAACAATTCCAGCACAAGCACTTCTAGGCTTTCTGCTGAGCCCATCTATGCTGATTTATGAAGTTCTCTCTCTTACTTTACCTGCAGTTTTTTGTTCCATGATCACTAAGAAAGTAGCAGCATACGATGGTTCTCCAGAATCAGCTACAGTTACAAATAAGGCTACACTGCTGTTTACGAAGATTTCCATCATACTCCCTGTTATTATGGCTTTTACCCCCCTCCTTGCAGCTTATTCTATAGAAGGCATACACACCATCGTTATTGCTATGCAAGCTTTTGGTGCCTGCTGCTTTATGTCATTGGCCTCCTACATTAAGTTTCTCCAGACTTTTGAATATTCCTTAAAACATCTTCCTCTTACAAAGAAAGATACGTCCATGTCACTGGTACTCCGAAGCTCTTTGGTGGGATTCTTTATTTGTGTTGGTATCGTGGTGATTATCTGTGCACCGCTCATAAACTTTAATACCCCCAACGGTGTGCAATTCCGTATCGGAAAGCTCGTTCCCTTGGCTATAGGTGGTATCTTTTTGGGACTTATGGACTTTTTCTTCCAGATGCAGGCTGTTGCACGAAGAATTCAGGCTATTGGCTACGCTATGGAACAGCTTGCTAAAGGAAATCACGAAAAAGCATATGCTGTTGTTCAGTCTCGAGATGAGCTTGGACTTTTGGCCAATGACGTAAACAACTTTGTGAATGGCGATAAAGAGCTTGTTATCTTGGTAACAGACTGTGTTAGTTCTTGTAACGAATCCATGGATCTTTTGCAAAAGAAATCCTCAGATTCAAATGCCGCTGTAGGAACAGTACTTCAGGCCATTTCACGGGTAGAAGAGGAGATGACAAACCAAACCACAGGTATTGAGCATACACAGGATTCTGTTAACGAGATTACTGCTCGTATCAATAACCAAAATGGAAACATTCAAAGCCTCGCAGCAAATATTACAGAAGCTTCTGCCGCTGTAGAGCAGATGGTAACCAATATCCATTCTGTTTCCGACAGCCTCAAAAAGAATACCAAGGCTGTAGCCCAGCTAACCAATGCCGCTAGCGAGGGACAAAAAACCGTAGAAACAGCTGTAGGTTCAGCACGACAGATTTACCAAGAATCAGAGGGCTTGATGGAAGCCAGTGAAATTATCAAGCACATTGCAGAGCAGACCAACATGCTGGCTATGAATGCCGCCATTGAGGCTGCCCACGCAGGTGATGCGGGAAAGGGATTTGCCGTTGTTGCTGACGAAATCAGAAAGCTGGCAGAGGATTCCAGCTCTCAGAGCCTTGCCATTACCAATCGACTGAAGGGATTGGGAGAAATTATCAACGTGGTTTCTGAAAATACCCAGCAGGTGGAGCACCACTTTGCCGCAATCTTTGAGTTCTCCAAGTCTGTGCAGAACCAAGAAGAAATGATTATGCGTGCTATGGAGGAGCAAACCTCTGGTAGTACCCAGGTATTGGAAGCAATGCGAACTGTTCAGGAAATAACTGAAAATATCAACGAAAGCTCCAGTGCTGTATTGCAGGATAGTAAGAGCATTGATCAGGAAATGCACAAGCTGGCAGAAATCACCAGCCAGATTACTGATGCAGTGGCAAAGATTGCTGACAATACTGGAGACGTTACCAACACCTTGGAAACTACTACTGTAGAGATGGATCGAAACAAAGCAATTTTGAACAGGCTTACCGATGCCCTGTCTCATTTCACCGAAGATTAATCACTAACCAAGTCCCGGAGCTTTTTTCTGGACTTTTTTTACAAACCAACTGCCAGAGCTTTCCATCCTATGGAGAGACTGGCAGTTTTTTTTCATTCAAAGCCACAGTGCTCTTTAACAAACAAAAAGATTTTGTTATGATAGTCTCCTAAAAAGTGCTTTTGTCACCCCATTATACTGCCATTGATTTTTCATTTGTAGTGATTCAAGCCCTTTCAAAAAGGAGTTTTCGTTCATCATGAAAAAAAATTATAAGCTTCCGCTTCGTACAGTCCTAAGCGAGCACCTTGCCTATGTGTTACCAATCGTGTTTTTCCTCTTTCAGGTGCTACTTACTGGCACACTTCCTCAAGAGCAATTTAAGGCCTATGTGCTGTCACCCATCTTTTTTCTTCAGATAATTCTTGCAGTAGCCATTCCTGCAGTATTTTCCAAGTATGCCATAAAAGTGATCAATCAATATGATGGTTCACCAGAAAGCTTAAAAAAAGCGAACAAGATGGTTTCCACCTTTCCTAATACCACCATCTACCTGCTTATTTTAATTAGTATTTTCCCCGCCTTCATTGCCATGACACTGGAGGGAGCGAGCCCCCTTGTTTTGCTTATGCAATCCTTAGGAGCCTGCTTTCTCATAGCATTAGGTCTGTGTACTTATTTTATCCGCACCTTTGAAATGTCATTGAGTGAGCTGCCCTTTTCCAAGGAAGACGTACTCATGTCTCTTTCCATGAGACACACCCTGGTAGGAAGCTTTGTTGCCATTGGCTCTACCCTGATAATTATTTCTCCTTTGGTGAATTTCATTACTCCAGAAGGAATTGCCTTTCAGTTTTCTAAGCTTATTCCCCTTATTCTATGTAGCATTGCCTTTGGTATATTTGACCAGCACCTGTTTACCAACGCAACCGTTACTCGTATTCAAGAGATTTCCTATGCTATAAACCAAGTTTCATTGGGTAATTTTGACAAGGGCCATGTACAGGTTTTATCTCGAGATGAATTTGGTCTTTTGGCAAACGACATCAACACCTTCATCACAAAAGACAGCGAGGTTATCAAGATGGTTTGTACTGGCGTGGATTCCTGTAGCGAGTCCATGAACCTGCTAGCAGACAAGGTACAAATCTCCAACGGTGCAGTAGAAACAGTACTGAATGCCATTTCACAGGTAGAAGGTGAGATGAAAAATCAAACCCAGGGAATTCAGCAAACGCAAAATTCCGTAGATAAAATCTCATCTCTTATCAACAACCAGAACGGAAACATCCAGTCCCTAGCCTACAGTGTAACCCAAGCCTCTGCTGCCATTGAGCAGATGGTGGCAAATATTCTTTCCGTATCTGATATTTTGAAAAAGAATACCAAAACTGTTTTGCAGCTGGGAAATGCCGCCAACGAAGGGCAAAAAACCGTAGAAACAGCGGTGGCTTCTTCTCGCCAGATTTATCAAGAATCAGAGGGCCTCATGGAAGCCAGCGAAATTATCAAGCACATTGCCGAACAAACCAACATGCTAGCCATGAATGCCGCTATTGAAGCTGCCCACGCAGGCGATGCGGGAAAGGGCTTTGCCGTTGTTGCAGACGAAATCAGAAAGCTGGCAGAGGATTCCAGTTCCCAGAGCTTGACCATTACTAACCGACTAAAGGCTTTGGGCGACACCATCAACATCGTTTCTGAAAATACTCAGCAGGTAGAACAGCATTTTACCACCATCTTTGATTTTGCCCAATCGGTACAGAACCAAGAGGAAGTGATTATGCGAGCCATGGAGGAGCAAACCTCTGGAAGCGACCAGGTTCTGGAGGCCATGCGAGCAATTCACAGCATAACCCAGCAGGTAAGCGACAGCTCCAGCTCTGTTCTCCAAGGAAGTAAGGAAATTGATCTTGAAATGCGTAAGCTCGTGGAAATTACAAACCAAATCACCAGCTCTGTAAACCGAATGGCAAATGGTGCCAGCGACGTAAACAGCGCATTGGACGTCACTAATTTTGAGCTGGATCGCAATCATAGTGTTTTAAAGAATTTGGCAAACACCATGGCTCAATTCACTACCTAAAAAAATCTTGCGATTACAGGGGTTTTTCTGATATACTAACTCATACCTATATGCGGAGTGTCTCATGACAAAATATATCTTTATTACAGGCGGAGTTGTTTCATCCTTAGGAAAGGGAATTGCAGCCGCCTCCCTGGGGCTCATTTTGAAAAGCCGTGGATTGAGTGTAGTTAACCAGAAATTCGACCCCTATCTCAACATTGATCCAGGTACCATGAATCCCTACCAGCACGGAGAGGTTTTTGTCACAGATGACGGTGCTGAAACCGACCTGGACTTGGGCCACTACGAGCGATTTACTGACGTGAACCTGTCTCAAAGCAGCAACACCACCGCTGGACGTGTGTACCTGTCCATCCTGAACAAGGAGCGAGAAGGTGGCTTTAACGGTGGAACGGTTCAAGTTATTCCCAATGTAACAGACGAAATTAGACGACGGATGATGCTGGCTGCCGAGGAAACTGGAGCTGATGTTATCATCACCGAAATTGGTGGTACCGTAGGCGACATTGAATCCCTGCCTTTTATCGAAGCTATCCGTCAGATTAAATACGAGGTGGGTGTGGAAAACTGTGCCTACATCCACCTTACCCTCCTTCCCTACATGAAAAAGGCCCAGGAGCTCAAATCAAAGCCCACTCAGCATTCCGTACAGGATTTGCAGGGCTTGGGAATCCAGCCAGACATCATCATGCTTCGCAGTGAGATTCCTGTTGATGAAGGCACCAAGGAAAAGCTGGCCCTGTTTTGCAATGTTTCCACTGACTGCATTATCCAGAACTTGAACGCAAAATCTATTTACGAAGTGCCGTTGATGATGGAGCAGGAAGGACTGGGAACTGTTGTGTGCCGTGTTCTTGGTATTGAAGATAAGCCCAGCCAGCTTCAGGATTGGACTGCCATGGTGGACCGATTCTACAATCCTGCAAAAACCATCCGCATTGCCTTGGTGGGAAAATACATCGAGCTTCACGACGCCTACCTTTCTGTGGTGGAATCCTTGATTCACGGTGGAATTGCAGCCAACGTGGCGGTGGACATTGATTGGGTTGATGCAGAGGAATGTACCAATCCAGCAACTACAGCCCAGCGCCTGAAGGATGCCCAGGGAATCATTGTGCCTGGTGGATTTGGAGTTCGTGGCATTGAAGGAATGATTCAGGCCGCCCAGTACGCACGAACAAACAAGGTGCCATACTTTGGAATCTGCCTTGGAATGCAGATTCAGGTTATTGAGTTTGCCCGCAACGTGTTGGGTATGACTGATGCCAATTCCAGCGAAATGGACAAGGACACCCCATATCCAGTTATCGACCTTATGAGCGACCAGAACGGAGCCATTTTGGGCGGCACCCTGCGTTTGGGTAAATATCAGTGTACCCTTGCAGAAGGAAGCTTGGCAGAAGCAGCCTATGGCAATACCACTATTTGGGAGCGCCACCGTCACCGCTACGAGTTTAACAACAAGTATCGTGCAGACTTTGAAAAAAGCTCACTTCGTCTCACTGGTATCAACCCGGAGCGAAACTTGGTGGAAATCGTGGAGCAGGAGGGTCATCCTTGGATGGTGGGTGCCCAGTTCCACCCTGAATTCAAGTCACGGCCCAACAGAGCTCATCCCTTGTTCCGAGAGTTTATTGCAGCTGCAGTAGCTCATTCAAACGAAGCTCCATAATCTTATAAAAAGGATGTTCTATGGCATGGCAGAAGATTGTAGTTCTTGATTTTGATAGTCAGCATGCTCACAAGATAACCAAGGCCTTGCGGTTGCTGGGGTATCATGCAGAGATACAGCAGCCTACTGTCTCCATTGAATCCTTGAAAGGGGCTGCAGGAATCATTTTTTCTGATGGCCCCGGCTTAGGCTTTGAAAAAACAAAAATCAATTTTAACGAAGAAATTCTTTCTTTGGAAATTCCTATTTTGGGCATTGGCTATGGCCATCAGTTCTTAGTGCATTTGTACGGAGGGCTTGTAGGTAAGGCCCTTATCGGCGAATTTGGCCATGCCTTGCTAAATCAAAATCTTACCACCTACAGTCCTCTTCTCCTTGATGTGGAAGAAACCGCCTCGGTAGCCATGGCTCACCAAGACGAGGTACTGGAGCTGCCACAGGGCTTTGAAGTGGTGGCCTCCACCAAGGTGTGTAAGTATGCGGCTGTACAGGATTTGAACCAAGGCCGATTTGGCTTTCAGTGTAATATCGAAGCCAAGGAAACGGAATGTGGCACCGCAATTCTGGAAAATTTTGCCCGATTTTGCGGTATGGAAAAGAATTGGGATCAGGATATTGTTCTGGAGCTGATGCTGGCAAAAATCCGTTTTACTGCCAAGGACAAGAAGGTTCTGATTTTCCTTTCTGGTGGAGTAGACTCCACGGTAGCCTTTACCCTGCTGAACAAGTCCTTAGGACAAAAACGAGTTTTGGGAATCCACATTGACAATGGTTTTTTGCGAAAGAACGAAAGCATGGCCATTGCTACTCGATACCGAAACTTTGGCTTTACGAACTTTGTAGTTGCCAACGCAGCAGAAAGCTTTTTGAAGGTTATGGGAAAGGAAACGGATCCCAAACGAAAGCGACTGTTGGAAGCTGCCTATTTCCGCCATGTTCGTGACAAGATGATGGGGAAACTGGGACTCAATGAGGAGGAATGGCTAGTAGCCGTTAACACCCTCTATTCCGATAACAGATCCTATCTGGATACCAATGGAGCAAATACCATTTCTGCTTCCACAAAAAAATCCTTTGGAGTGCAGGCCCTCATTGACAAGGGTGCCATCATAGAGCCGCTGAAGGAGCTGTACCGAGACGAGGTGCGGGAGCTGGGACGAAAAATGGGCTTACAGGACGAAATGGCCCATCGTCATCCCTTCCCAGAGCCAGGTCTGGCAATTAACGTGTTGTGTAGCACTGGAGAGCTTTCCTACCAAGAGCAAAGTCAGCTGTCCCAAACCCAAGTAAAGGTGCTGAACTTGATTAACAAGGAAGGAATGCAGTCCACCACAGCTACCCTGCTGCCTGTAAAGGCTGCTGGCATAAAAAATGGAAAGAATGTCTTTAATTTCCCCGTGGTGCTTTCCTTTGACTCCACTGGTCCTAAAAATTGGCTTTCCATTCTGCAAGCCACAGACAATCAAGCTGGTTCTCCTGAATCAAAAGACAATAAGAAGGATGTTCCCTGGTACCATATTCCACGATGGCGTGTTTTGGAGCGAGTTTCTAGCTTTATCACTGACTCCTTAGATGAGGTAAATCGAGTAGTAGTAAAGCTTTATCAACGACCTGGCTCTGATTTGCGGCTCCAAGAGGGATATTGTGACAAAGCACGGCTTGATCAAACAAGAGAAGTAGATTCCATCGTTTTAGAGGAGCTGAAACGTTTTGGCTGGTACGAAGAAATTTTCCAGCACCTGACTATAAATCTCCCCTATGCTTCACGTCCTGACCATTGTAGCATTGTTCTGCGTCCCGTGGATTCCGAGGACGTAATCACCGGTAATTTCTCCCACATGCACCATGAGGTTTTAGACGCCATCATGGAGCGCGTGGTGCAGCTGCTCTTTGTGGATGCAGTCTATTACGACATTACCAACAAGCCACCAGCAAAATTTGGCTGGGAATGACGTTTGGGCTTCGCCCAAACTTACGGAGTTTTGCTGTGCAAAACTCCCGGTGATGATGTTTGGGAATGACGTTCGAGCTTCGCTCGAACTTACGGAGTTTTGCTTTGCAAAACTCCCGGTGATGACGTTTTGGAATGACGTTCGAGCTTCGCTCGAACTTACGGAGTTTTGCTTTGCAAAACTCCCGAAAAAATACCCACCGATTTGAAATGCATCTCCTAAAATTAAACTTTGATATGTCCAACTTTTGGGTTCCTTCGTTTGGTGGGTATTTTTTACTTGAACGTAAAGATTAAATGTGTTGAACCAGCCAAGGAAGGGCTTTTTCAAATTTCACGCCGTACCAGTGGGACTTGTCATCTAAGGTGGCCTTCATGGATTCGATTACAAAGTCGGCACCAAGGGCTGCAGCATCAATCAAGGACTTGCCACGGCACAGGGCTCCTGCAACGGAGGAGGCAAACACGTCACCAGTTCCGTGCATTTGGGCATCCAGTCGCTTGCGGAAATAGTATTCAAGCTTGTTTCCGTCATAGCAAACGCAGCCCAATTCTCTGGGATCGTAGCACACACCAGTCAGCAGCACCTTCTTTGCACCCAAGCCCATGAGCCGCTCCAAAAGTCCCACGATGTAAGCCTCATCGTAATCCTCATTCTCGAAATTATCCCCAACGTATTTTTCGTTCAGCAGGAAGGCTGCTTCGGTAAGATTAGGCATAATCACGTCGGCACCCTTGCAGAGCTTGGCCATTTCAGCAGGGAAATCAGCATCAAAGCCGGGATACAGCTTGCCGTGATCTGCCATAACAGGGTCTACAATCCGCAAAGCTCCGGGATTGGCTGTTTCTTCCATAATCTTAAGAATCAGTGGAATCTGAGCCTTGCTAACATAGCCAGTGTAGAAGGCATCGAATTTCAGCCCTTCCTTATTCCAGTGGGCAAGAATGCCTTCCATGTCATCGGTTAAGTCACGGAAGGTAAAGCCAGAAAAACCAGCAGTGTGGGTGGAAAGCACGGAACTGGGAAGCACTGCAGTCTCAATTCCACAGGCTGAAATAATAGGCAATGCCACAGTCAGAGAACACTGTCCCACGCAAGAAATGTCTTGGATTGTCAAAAGTCTTTTGTCCATTAGAGTACTCCTCAAAAGCAAGCTCTTAAAAAAATCTCGGCGAAAGAAAAAACCGCCATCTGAACTTACCAGCGAACCTAGAATATACAAAATCTGGTATGCTGTATATATTCATTTTTATCTAATTTTAATATAATCAGATTGTGATTACCATAGATTTTTCCCAACGTGGACATGAAAGCCTCACAGATTTTTTGTATCTTCAGTTGAAAAATAAGATTTTGGAGGGCAGTTTACCTTCAAACCAAAAGCTTCCTTCAAAACGGAGCCTTGCCTCCCATCTTGGCATCAGTGTCATTACCGTGCAGAACGCCTACCAACAGCTCATTGACGAGGGCTATGTGTATTCCGAGGAAAAACGAGGCTATTTTGTAACAGAGCTAGAAGCCTTTTCTACAGAAGAATCCACAAAAAATCACCACTTTGGCAGCATCCCAACTGAAAATCAGAAAAACTCACACTTTGACAAAGAGATTTTTCAAAAATCACATTCTATCACAGAGATTTTTCCAAATCACAATTCCACCTCAGAAATTATTTCTGCTGTATCGGAAAAACATACAATCAACCTACAGGCAGCTCACATTCATCAGGAGCTTTTTCCCTTTTCCCTGTGGGCAAGCCTTATGCGAAAGGTTTTGCATGAATCAAAGGAGCGGATTCTTTCTCCCCTTCCTCCCCAGGGCTTGCTGGAATTACGTCAGGCAATCGCTTCCTACCTGGGAACCTTTCGGAACATGCAGGTGCAGCCAGAGCAGGTGGTAATTGGAGCTGGAACAGAATACCTGTACTCACTGGCTCTGCAGCTTTTAGGCCGGAACCTGCGATACGGTGTGGAAAATCCTGGTTACCAAAAGCCAGCCCACATACTTTCAGCCATGGATGTAAGCTGGAATCCAGTTACCATGGATAGTGCTGGAATTGTAATTCACCAGCTGGAAGAAAAAGCCTTGGATGCAGTGCTGGTTTCTCCCGCCCATCACTTTCCTACTGGCATCATCATGCCCATAAAGCGGCGACAGGAGCTTTTAGCCTGGGCACGACAGGGCTCACGTTTCATTTTGGAGGACGATTACGACAGTGAATTTCGATTTACGGGCCGCCCCTTAGAAACTCTGTTTTCTTTGGATGCCACTAGCGACAGCCAAGGACAGGTGATTTACTTAAACACCTTTACAAAAACCCTCACGCCTTCTCTCCGCCTTAGCTATATGGTCTTGCCTTGGAACCTGGCAAAGCAATTCCATCAGCAGCTGGGATTTTATTCTTGTACCGTTTCCAGTATTGAGCAGCTTACTCTTGCCCGCTTTATTCAAGAGGGCCACTACGAAAAACACCTTTCCCGCAGAAAAAATCACTACCGAAACATACGTGACAACCTGCTGCTTCAGCTTAGTCGTAGCCCTTTTGCTGCACGCATTTCCATCAGCGGAAAGGATTCTGGCCTTCACTTCTTGCTAAAAATAAAAACTGACCTAACCGAAGAGCAGCTGAAGCTCGCACTGGAGGCAGCGGGGATTCAGGTAGCCTTTTTGAGCCAGTATTTTCATCTTTCAGACAAAATCCACCAGGAGCTGACCAATACCTTGGTTATAAACTATTCTGCCTTAAAAAAAGAACAGATTTCCCCACTGGTGGCAGGCTTGCAGAAAGCCTTGGAGAGCGGCAGATAAAAAAGCATTGCTCCCTTGTGAACTACCGCCATCTTCTGTACAATACGTGGCGGAGGAAGACATGAATGTATGTATCTTACGGGGAAGTCCCCGAAAAAATGGCAATACCAATGCCTTGATGGAGCCCTTTGTGGAAACACTAAAGGAAGCTGGAGCCACCTGCTTTGACTTTGACCTGAACACCATGAAGCTGGAAGGCTGTGTAGCCTGCTGCTGCTGCCAGAAAAACCATGAGCAATTCAACTGCTCCCGCAAAGACGACCTGCAGCAGGTTTTTGACGCCATCATGAAAAGTGACTTAATCGTTCTAGCTACACCCATCTACAGCTGGTTCTGCACCCCATCCATGAAAATTGCTCTTGATCGTCTGGTATATGGCATGAACAAGATTTATAGCCCCAATCCCGGGCCCCGCCTGTGGGAGGGAAAATCCTTAGCCATGGTTATCAGCTGTGGATACAAGCCAGAAAAGGGGGCCGATCTTTTTGAAGAGGCTATGATTCGCTACTGCAAGCACTCCCGCCTTAACTACAAGGGTATGCTGGCAGAACGTCACCTGGGCTACCACGTGGAATTTATGGACCAAGAAAAAATTCAACACGCACGAGATTTTGCTCACAAGCTGCTCGCTGAATAAGTAGGAGCCACGCAATCCCTCGTGAAGCATCTGTACCTGTTGTCATTTTCTCGTTTTGGGGTATAATACATACATCGTTTACGAGAAATGACAACGGAGGGATACAATGGACAAGGTTGAATGGAAAAATGTATATCAGTTGGGTGTAGACGAAATTGACTTGCAGCATCACAAACTGATATCAATCATGAATAATTTCTACGATACCGCCGTTGGGGACCCCAAGGAATATCCTTTGAATGTGGGCAAAAGCCTAAAAAAGCTGACGGATTACACCTACGACCATTTTACCTATGAAGAAGCCTTGATGGAAAAATACAAGTATCCCGATGTAGAAAAACACAAGGCCCAGCATAAGATTTTTATCGATCAGCTGAATTCAAAGATTCCCCGTATTGCCAAAGGAAACCAGGCTGAAGGTCAGGAATTATACGATTTTCTTCTGGAGTGGCTACTTCATCACATTGCCCACATTGACTCCTTGTGGGCAGAGCATGTGCTGGCAGTAAACTCAGCTAGAAAGAAATAATTCACAGAACTTCATTTACTAGAATTCACCAGCAAGGGGAGTAAATCTCCGTAGCCGGCACTTTCCATCTGGTTTTTCGGTATAAATCTCAAGGATGCACTGTTAATGCAGTAGCGTAGTCCACCTGTTGCCAAGGGTCCGTCGTCAAACACGTGTCCTAGGTGAATGTCTCCGCTTCGGCTACGAACCTCTGTCCGCACCATACCGTGGCTCCGATCCACCAGCTCCCGCACCAGCTGTGGGGCAATGGGTTGGGTAAAGCTGGGCCAGCCGCAGCCTGAATCAAATTTATCTGTGGAAAGAAACAATGGCTCCCCAGTGGCAATGTCTACGTACAGCCCTTCCTGATGACTATCCCAAAACTCGTTAAAAAAGGGCCGCTCTGTGGCAGCATGTATTGCAACCTCGTACTGCAGGGGAGAAAGCTTTTCCTGCAGCACCTCATCACTGGGGCGGGAATATCGGCCCTGCTCCAAGGAGGGCAACGAAGAAGTTTTGTCCGCAGATTCGGCAGAATCGAAAGATTCGGAGGAATCGATAGATTCGGCAGAATCAAAAGATTCTATAGAATCGATAGATTCGGCAGGTTCTCCAAGCTGGGGAAGCAAGCTGGTATCCACCGAGGTTGCAGCCTTTCGGAATTTATCACGGCTGATGTGACAATATCCAAAGGGATTTTTCTCCAGATAATCCTGATGATACTCTTCTGCAGGAAAGAAATTCTGAACTGGCTCCACCTCCACCACAATCTTCCGTTGGGTGGCAGCTTGTTTTTCTGCAATAAAATCCCGTGCAACCTGTCCGT
>JAFYWB010000062.1 GCA_017549025.1 Treponema sp. | reverse complement strand
TTATGGAGAAACCTATTTTTCATTTGTAAACGGTCAGGAAACCTCCGACGGAGGAACCCATCTTTCGGCCTTTAAGGAAGGCTTTCTGAAGGGAATAAACGAATTCTTCAAAAAGCAATATAAAAGCGAGGACGTGCGGGAAGGTATTGCGGCGGCACTCTTAGTCAGGGTAAAGGATCCTGTTTTTGAAAGCCAGACCAAGAACAAGCTGGGAAATACCGATGTGCGCTCCTGGATTGTGGCGGAAACAAAGGCCGCCGTGGACGACTGGCTTCACCGTAATCCCGATTCTGCCAAGGCTTTGGAGCAAAAGATTACTGCCAATGAGCGACTTCGCACAGAATTGAATGCGGTGAAAAAAGAAGCCAAGGAAGCGGCCAAGAAAATCGCCTTGAATATTCCCAAGCTCAAGGACTGCAAGTACCACCTGGGAGATGCCAAGGGTGACGACACCATGATTTTTATTACCGAGGGAGACTCTGCTTCTGGCTCCATGGTGGGCTGCCGCAATCCCATGACCCAGGCAATTTTCAGTTTGCGGGGAAAGCCCTTGAACATGTTTGGCAAGCGGCGGGCGGAGATTTATCGCAACGAGGAGCTGTTCAACCTGATGACGGCTCTGGGTATTGAAAACGATATTTCCGGGCTGCGATACAGCAAGATTATCATTGCCACTGATGCGGACAACGACGGCTTTCACATCCGCAACTTGATGCTCACCTTTTTCTTGGGCTTTTTCGAGGAGCTGGTGATGAATGGCCGCATTTTCATTTTGGAAACGCCGCTATTTCGAGTGCGGAACAAAAAGGATACTCGCTACTGCTACACGGAAGCTGAACGTGATGCGGCCATGAAGGAGCTGGGAAAGGGAGTGGAGGTCACTCGATTTAAGGGATTGGGTGAAATCGGCTCCAAGGAATTCGGCCAGTTTATTGGGCCAGACATGCATCTGGTGCCAGTAGAGGTAAAGGCACTGAAGGAAGTGCAGCCTTTGCTGGAATTCTACATGGGAAAAAACACCCCCAGCCGACGAGAGTTCATCGTGAACAATCTGCTGGAAGAAATTGACGCATAGGAAGATCATGGCTTATATACAAAACATTTTCGACAAAAACTTCATTGAATACGCCAGCTACGTCATCCGAGACCGTGCCATTCCCGACATTGAGGACGGCCTCAAGCCTGTGCAGCGGCGAATTTTGCATACCATGTTTGCCATGGACGACGGACGCTACAACAAGGTGGCCAACGTGGTAGGGGAGTGCATGAAGTACCATCCCCACGGAGACGCTTCCATTGGTTCGGCCCTGGTGGTGCTGGCTAACAAGGAATTGTTCATAGACAAGCAGGGAAATTTCGGCAACCTGTACACGGGAGATGGAGCCTCCGCTCCCCGATACATCGAGTGCCGCCTGAAATCCCTGGCCAAGCGGGTGCTGCATAATCCTGCCATTACCCAGTTTGTGCCCTCCTACGACGGGCGCAACAAGGAGCCTGTGGTATTTCCTGCCAAGTTGCCTGTGGTGCTGGTGATTGGAGCGGAGGGAATTGCGGTGGGAATGTCCACCAATATTCTGAGTCACAACCTGAAGGAGGTGATTCAGGCAGAAATCGCCTGTCTCAAGGGAGAGGAATTCCACCTGTATCCCGACTGTCCCACGGGGGGCCTCATCGATGTGTCTGATTATCAGGA
>JAFYWB010000061.1 GCA_017549025.1 Treponema sp. | reverse complement strand
TCTCCTACTACTGTTAACATTACAAAAAAAGCCAGAGCGACACATCATCGTTCTGGCTGAATTCTATTCAAATCCCTTTACACAGTAAACAGGTCAATCTGTCCACCAATTTTCTGAATGGACTCCTTCATGTTCTGGGAAATATTCCCCAAATCCTTTCCCGTTTCACGAATCTTGTGGGCTCCAGAAGCCATGTCATTCATACCCTGGCTCATTTTATTGGAAGCTGTCTTCAAGGTTTCCACCTCCTGTAGAATAGCCTTGTTCTGGTAGGCAATATCCTGGGAGGCACCTTGAACCGCCTGGGTACTTTCGTTCATACTGCGCAATGACTCAAGGATTTGACGAGAACCAGTGTCCTGTTCCTCCATGGCAAGCTTAATTTGAGACATCAGACCATCGGTTTCTTTAATTTTGTCCGACATAACCGTTAGGGCAGAGCTTGCATCGGTGGAAGCCTGAACCACTTCTTCAATGGAGCCCTGAATCTTTTTCAGCTGGCTACTGATGGTCTTGGACTGAATAGAAGAGGTTTCTGACAGCTTTCGGATTTCATCTGCAACAACGGAAAATCCTCGTCCCGCCTCGCCAGCGTGGGCTGCTTCAATAGCTGCATTCATAGCCAACAGGTTTGTTTGAGAAGCAATACTGGAAATAGCCATATTTGCTTCTCGCAGCATCTGGGACTGCTTTTCAATCAGCAAAATTCGCTCGTTTACATCCTGCTGCTTGGCAAATCCCACCGAAGCATTTTGGGAAAGTGAGCTAAAGGAGTCAGCCATAATGTCCACCGACTGGGTTACAGAGGAAATACTTCCAATCATCTGCTCTACAGCGGAGGAAGCCTCTGCTATTCCTGCAGACTGGTCAGTAATCATGCCATTGAGGGTAGAAATATCCTTCATGATGTGATCAACTGCAGAAGCAGTAGAGGCAACAGTGGTATTCTGACTTGAAATCTGATGGTGGATGGAATCCAAGTTCCCGATGATTTCGGCAATGGAGTTGGAGGTATTTTCTGTGCTCACCGTCAGCGCTCCACCTGTAGTTTCCAGTTCTTGCTTAGACTGCTTTATTTCCGCCACAATTTGCTGGAGCTTGGTACAAAATTCATTAAAGTTAATAGCCAAATTACCAATTTCATCCCGACGCAGCAGCTTCACTCGCTTGGTAAGGTCAGCTTCACCAGTTGCCATATCCTTGAGAGCAAACACAACATTGTTTATTCGCCGTACAATCCATTTCATAAAGGAAAAGCACAGAATCAAGAAGGTTGCAGAAATTAAGATTACCAAGGGAATAACGACTTTCAAGGTGTTGTTTCTAATGGATTTGATTTTTTCAATGCTCTTTGCAATAAAAATCATACCAGTAATAGTTTTGTCTTTACAGAAGATGGGAATAATGATGGAGTAATACTCTTGGTTGTTAATATGATCTTCACCTCGATACATTTGCCCCTGAACAAGAACCTTATCTACAATCTCAGGATTGTTAAAGTTAGCACCCTTCATACTCCGCCCCTGCTCATCAACGATGGAGGTATCGGTACAAATTGTCTGGGAAAAAATAGCACTTTCTACGTTGTAGCTATCTCGCACCAAAAAGGGGAAGTCCGCCAAGCTAAAGCCACCAAGAACCGTTGCCAAAATCTTGCCATTGTCATCGTAAATAGGAGCTGCAGACAGGATGCAAAAACCAACGGACTCAATATTTTCTACGGTATAGTTAGCTTTTTTCTGAAGAGCCTCACGAACAGCCAGCAGGGAGGTAAGACTGGTGCCAGGAACCACCTGGCCATCACCACCAATTACCACACCAAAGTTGTCCATAATCACCAAGAGGTCGAGTTCCAATTCCTCAGCAATACGCTCACTATATGCTTGCATGTTAGCTTGATTTTTCTCTTGCACAAGACCATGCATTTCCTCTTGCTCGGAAAGCATCTTAACATTGCCTTCCAAGGATTCCTGCCAATCCTTCATTATATATTCAACACCGTAGGCAGTGTAATCCAACTGAGACATGGTATCTTCCATAATTTCCTTGTCAAACATGAACAAGGAAACAACTGCAACAGAAATGCAACTCACAAGAATAGAAGCTCCAACAATCAGAACAAGCTTGGTCAATCCTTTCATTGATT
>JAFYWB010000060.1 GCA_017549025.1 Treponema sp. | reverse complement strand
GAATTTGGTGGAATGGCTTGCCTTGGATGAGCTTCGAGAAGAAGTTCAGGGACAGCAAAAGCAAAAGACCATAGAAGCTGCTGTAGTCTTTGCCTCTGCTGCAGCTTTATCAGTAGCAGCTTACTTTCAGCCTTGGTTATTACTTGTAATCGGTCCACTACTTGTTGCAGGTATTGCTGCTACAGATGTAGCCTTTAGTCTTGGAGCTGTAAAGGATGGTCTTTCTGATTTGCTGAAGGGCAATAAGGAAAATGCTCTCAAAGCGAGTGAATCATTAACTAGTTTGTTGAATAATTTACAGGAGGGAAAAAATAATCTTCAAAAGGAAAGGGAGCTGTTGAATCTGTTCTATTATGGTACTAAGGAAGAACCAGCTGTTGCTGAAGATGCTGTACCAAAACAGGCTCTTACAGTGGAATCAATCTTGGCTTCAGTACAAAAGATGCTGAACCAGAATCAGCTTGTATCACCACAAGAATACAAAAATCTCCTGACTACTGAACTTCTGGCCTCCTTGTTGGAGCCAGAAACCAATAATCTCGATGGGAAACAAGGACAAAAGATATCTGATGTATTGCAGAAAGCAGCACTCCAATTAAAACGTGAGTATGTACAGGCAGAAGAAATTCTTTCCAAAGAAGCTGGTAATATACAGGAAAGCTCTCAGGCTGCCCTGACAGGATTTTATCAAGTTCTTAATCAAAGCTTGGAAATCAGTCAAGAGGATAGGGAAAAGCTTATCCTGCTGGAGGCTCAAGCTACCGACGAAAGTCTTTCTACAGCACAGCGGCAGCTTGCTATGAATGAATACCAGGCACTGTATCAATCTCTTTTTGCTATGGAAAGCGCCACCCAACAGCAGCTGGCAAATCTTGCAAGCCTTGCCTATGGCAGTGAGGGCTGGGATAATTTCCAGCATAAAGAAAATGTTTACAACAGCTACAAGTCGTTGTACAATACAAAGGTGGACCTTGCTTCTGGTACCGAAGAGTACACTGCTTGGTTACAGGCGCTTATGGTTCAGCAGGCACGTTCTGGCTGGGAAGACAGTGCCTTGCAGGTAATTGGACAATCTCAGCATCAGTGGCAGCTGGAGTATGATTTATTGAACCGTCGCCAAGGCTTATGGGAAGCGGAGGTGATGGAAACCCTGTCAGCAGGAGCGAAGAGCTGGCAGCGTGTGGAGGAAAAGCTGAACAAGGAATATACCCTGTGGCGACGAAGCTTCCAAAAGGAGCTAGAGGAACGACAGGGAGAATGGGAACACAATTATCTTGATTTTCTCCAGAAAAAAGAGACTTGGGTACAGGAAAGCCACCGTCAGGGCTTGGTTCAGGGCCTAGGACAGGAGTTTGCTGTGGACGCTGAAGCTGCATCGGGCCTTGGAATGGTAAACTTCATCAATCAGGATGAACTAGAAGCTCAGTTGACTCAGCTGAGTCGAAGCATGGAAAGTGGAATCAGCTCCAAAACAACAGAGGCTGTGGTAGAATCCCTGCTTGCCACCTCATATCTTGACCAGCTTATTTCCCACAGCTCCGTCATAGCAAGCTTTGGAAAGAATGCTGGCTCTGGCATTAGGAAAAATTATCGGAGTACTACTGCTTTGGAAAGCCAGCTGGTGGCCCAACAACAGGCTGCCAAAACCAGTCAGCTCATGAAGGATGCAGTTGGACGACAGGCCGTTGACTACGGACAGAATTTGTTGGAGCAGATTCTTGCAAGCTATCTTTCTGGAATCGATTCTCAGAATCAAGCCATGGTGGACTGGCAGGAAAGTTTGGCTCGTGACGCTGGCTACACCGTAGATGGAAGCATTCGACGTACCATTGTGGTAGATGCCACCCTGATGAATCCCATCAAAGAAACCCAGTATTTGCCCATATACCAGCAGTATACTCCAAATAGTCCCAATCTACGGAAGGTGGATGCAACATCTAGCGAAACTGCCATGCTGCAGCTGGGACTTGCCCAAAAGGAATTGGAGCTGTGGGGACAGAGCATTTTTGGAGAGGAAGGCTTGTTGTCGAAGCATATTGGAGTGGCTCCTACAATGGTGGAGTCTCCTGATCCTTCAGGATCCAAGAATGAAGCCTTTGAGGATGAAGGAAGCGGCCAGTTTAGAGACATTTTAGTAGACTATTGCTGGAACAGTATACAGGCTAGTAAGGGAATGTATGAGTTAGGGAAGGCTGGTTATGACAAGCGATTGTTTGACGACCGTGGATTACCCTTTACTGCCCCCACCCTGCGGCAGGTTACAGAAATTGCCATGAACATTGTAGGTAATGTAACAGGTCAAGTCTGGCTTGGATATTTTGACGATGTTATATTTGCTGGAATGGATCTCACTGGTGGCTACAAAACTGCTGAGGAAATTGGCAAGGAGCTGGCTATAAAGGCTACCAGTGCAGCTATTGGTGCTGGAACGAGCTGGGCTGGGAATGTAGCTGGAAAGGCCTTAGCTAACAGTGGCAAAGCGGTGAATTTCCTCGTACAGGGAAGTATTAGTGGTAGTGGTGCCTATCTAGGTGGTGTTGCAACAAGTTACATTGCCACTGGCAAAGGTGGCTGGGGAGATGTAGGCAACTTGGCAGGCCTTGCTAGTGGCTTTGTTAGTGGTGGTCTTGGCGGTGTAAACCTTCGTGATGGCAATGGCATCAAGCTCAATAGTACGGTTTTTAATGTAGAAGGTATCTCTGCCATGAATGGTTTGGTAGGAGGATTAGCTAGTACTGCTGTGAACTTTGCAATGACAGGTAATGCCACCTTTAACCTAGCAAGTATAAAAGGAGTTGGTTTATTAGAAGTAACTATCGGTAAGGATGGCATTTCTAGTCGCCTTGGAAGCGGAGGCATGAGTCTTAGCTCCGAAACCCTTATGTTGGCTGCAAGTGGTCGCCAAGAGGCAGGAAAGGTTATGGACTGGAAGTATGGTACAGATGAGAGCCGAAGTACCCTCAATGGAATAAATCAGTTGGGTTATACAAATATTCAGGTGAATCATGACCTTGCAAACGATATCTGGAATGAACAAATAGGAGTTGATTACGCAGATATTGCTGGCTATGGGTTATACAAGGTAGGAGAGAAGAGCATAACACTGAACAGCGATCTTCTTGGAGGTGGCCTTGAAGAAAGTGCAAAGCTTGCCACCGTATTATCCCACGAGGGAACACACCTGTATGGCAACCGAATAGAGGGAATTGCCCATCTACAAGGAGCTACAACCTACATGCAGCT
>JAFYWB010000059.1 GCA_017549025.1 Treponema sp. | reverse complement strand
TTTCTTTTTAAACTATTCAATAACGTAAATATCCTGCAGCATACGGGAAAGTACAGGATACTCACTTCCAGTGATTTCCTCAGCTGTAGGGGTAAGTCGTTTTTGGAATAATTGGGTTTCCTCTCCAGAGGTAACAGAGGCTACCACCTGTGGTGCTTCACTCTGAGCCTTTTCTTCCTGAGCTTCATCGGTGACTTCTGGAGTAGCAGGTGCAGGCATGATAATTACCTCATCCTTAATATTCATCCGATCAAAGAAGCCTGCACGAGAATAGCGTCCTTGAGAAACAGACTCGCTCACCTCTGTCAGGGTAATGGTTCCAAGAATATCGTTCTGGGAATATTCCAAGCCCAAAGTATTGTCTGGGGTACGAAGCTGGCCAGACTTTACCACTGTCAGCACCATATCCTTGGTGATTCCGTCGGTGGAGCCTAAATCCACCAGCACAGTGTCTGCATTCCTGTCGATAACAAGTCCACGGGTAGGCAGCATCTGAGCAACAGCATTGCACAAATAGCGCAGGGCACCAGCAAAACGATCATTTCCTGTTCGATAGATGTTGAAGGAATCCACCTCAAGGCCATTGCGACCAGAAAATACAGTTCCCTTCAGCAACAATTCACGCTCTGTTTCCTGATATTCCAGCAGCACAAAGTAATCCTGATTGGCATTACGGGCGTGGCGGAAGGCCTGGGAATAGGTAACAGTCTCGGTGTAGGCATGAGCCTCCACGTTGGCGGTACCCAAGAAATAATTTTCCACAGCACGAACGGTTACGATACTAGCGTCTGCATGGAGCAGCTGAGGTGGTGTTCCATAAGGATACAGGCCGATATTCCAGCGTTTTTTATCCAGATAGAAGGGATCCACATCCCAGCGACTAGCCAAATTGTCAGAAAGCAAGGATTTATATGCTTCGATGGTATCTGCCACCTTAACGGATACTGGCTGGATGGTGCTGATGAAATTCAGCTGCTCAAGATACAGCTCCTGCTGACCCTTTCTGTCCAGCATATTGGCATAAGAGGTACGAGCCTGCACATCAAGGGGATTAAGCCGAAGAGCCTGCTTGTACTCAAACTCCGCCTGGGGAGCCTCATACTGCTTTTCGTGATTCCGGGCCTTGGCAATGTGGTACTGAGCCCACTTGCTTCTGCGAGTATCCTCCACGTCAAAGGTATCAAGCACAATCTGCTCCAAGGCTGATCGCATCATTTCGTCTTGGGGAACAATTTCCAGTCCATTTTCCAAAACAGCATAGGCTTCCTGCATTCTTCCCATCATTTTTAGGGAACAGCCCTTAAGATACCAAGCGGTGGAGGCTTCACGGTTGCGGTTAATACGATAATCACAAATGTCAACGGCCTCTTGGAAACGGCCCTGCTGATAGAGCACCGTGGCCAAAAGCTCGTAGGACTTGTCAAAGTCGGGATTTAAGTTGATGGAGGTGCGAACTCGATACTCGGTGTCGCTATAATCTTGGTTCAAGAAGGAAATCCATCCAGCGATGTACTGCACCTCCTCGTCCTTGCTGTGGTACCGAAGGGCCTGCTGGATGTAGTTTTGTGCCTCTTCTGTTTTACCCATTTCTTGAGACACCAGAGCCACCGCCAACAGGGCATTTCTGTTGGACTGCTGACGCTTCAGTGCATCGATGTAGCGGGTTTCAGCACCAGTGAGACGACCAGCCAAAATATCAAGCTGGGCAAGGCCGAATCGAGCTTCAATATTGTTGGGATAGCTGGCTAAAACCTGATTAAACAAGTTTTGAGCCTCTTGAATCCTGTTTAATCCCAGGTAGCAAAAGCCAGTCAAGTTCAAGATTTCTACCTTGTCCTTGGCATACTTTGCGGCTGACTCCAAGTAATTCAAAGCCAGAGAATATTCGTTCAGGGCATAGCTACATTCAGCCAAGGCATACCATGCGTCTCCGTAGGCATTGTTTACCCGAAGAGCCTCTTGATAGCACTCCACTGCACCATACCAGTCTGCAGCACGCTGGGCATCCTGTCCCTCTTGGAACCACTGGGGAGCCGTTAAGGTTTTTGCTGCAAGATTAGGCTGGACAAAGAGAAAACAAAGGATACAAAATCCTATTGTAAGAGAAATCCGTGACGTGCCTTCTCCATAGATACCATTGGTGCCACTGGAAAAAAACATTTTCATTCTTCTGTATCTCCAACATGACGAATCAACTTAATGACGTTGACCCGATGACCTTCCATATCCTGAACGATGAAATCATAATTCTGCCAGGATACTTTCTCATATTTTACTGGAATCTTTCCGAACAAGTCGAAAACAAAACCACCTAAGGTATCAAACTCCTCGTTGGGGAAATTTGATCCCATTGTTTCATTCAAATTATCCAAATTGGCACGAGCATCACAGAGCCAGATATTGTCTCCCAGAGGAATCACATCCTCACGCTCGTTGTCAAACTCGTCCTGAATATCACCAACGATTTCCTCGATGATGTCTTCCATACATACAATGCCAGAAACTCCACCGTACTCATCAATGGCAATGGCAATATGCACGTGGCGTCGCTTGAATTCCCGCAGCAGGCTATCGATACGCTTGGATTCTGGCACAAAGAAGGCCTTGCGACTGTGCTTTTCCAAATCGATGGTTTCATGGCGAGCAAAGGCTGCAATCAAGTCCTTTACATAGAGCACACCAATCACATTGTCGATGGACTCACTGTAGACAGGAAAACGGGAGTGACCGCTTTCTGCAATCTTTTCTAAAAGCTCGTCCTGTGGCGTACCGCAGCTTAAAAAATCCACGTCGATACGAGGAATCATAACTTCCTTAACAGAGGTTTCTGCCAATTCCTCTATTCCCCGAATCATGTCGCGCTTTTCTTCATTCAGCTGCTGCTGTTCCGACACCGATTCTCCGTCTCTAGAATGCTCCCGAGAATTTGAATCATGATGTCTGTCTTTATGTTTTCCTTTGAATATATTGAATAACCCCATTATTTAATCCTTCGGCTTATTTTTCCACAATTATATCACTTTCTGCCATAAAATCCTGTAAAAGGATTTCCTGAAGCTGCAGCATAGGTTGTTCTGGAGAATTGTCGCTGTGATCCATTCCAGAAAGATGCAAAACTCCGTGAATCAAAAGTCGCTTCAGCTCCTGATCCTGAGAAACATCAAATTCCACTGCATTTTTAGCCAGCGTGTCCACACTGATTACGATGTCGCCAGCAGAAAACCATTCTAGCTCATCCTCATCCTGATAAATGCTGCCAGAATTGAAGGAAAGCACGTCGGTGGGCATATCCAGCTGACGATAATTCTTGTTCAACTCCTGAATAAAGTCATCCTTGCAGAACAAGACGGAAAGCTCCCAGCCAGAAAGCTGTAGCTTGTTTAGCACAGCCTCTAAAAAGCCCTCAATTTTTGGAAGCCACTGGGGCTCCTCTGCCATATCCTCGTGACAGGAAATTTCAATGAGATTCTGGCTATTGGCGGGAATGCTACAGGTTTCTCGGTTGAATCCAAAGGATTCGTATGTTACTGATGTACTCATGTTGTCACCTTTTCTTCAGATTTATTTTCTTTTGCAGGCTCCTTTTCGTCAGGATCCTTTTGATTGGGATATTTGATACGGGAATGATAATACCCAGCCAACACGTCTACAAAGGCTTCCTCGATGGTGGACAAATCCCGAAAGGTAATGTTGGCATTGTCCAGCTGACCGTGGTTTACCTTACCCAGAACCAATTCGTGGATGAATTTTGTTAGGCGGGGAACGGAGGGATCTTCCAGCGTGTGGCAGGCTGCTTCTACTGTATCGGCCAGCATTACCACTGCAGATTCCTTTGAAGAAGGAGGATTTCCCGGATAGCTGTATTCTTCCATGGTGACATTGGGATCAAATTCCTTTGCCTTCATGTAAAAGCCATAGATGGTGCCATTACCGTGATGCTCACCGATAATGTCTACCACTTCCTGGGGAAGACGCATTTGCTCAGCTTTTTCAATTCCCTTCTTCAAGTGCCCCTTTAGGATGGAGGCAGACATGCTAGGCTTAAGGCTATCGTGGGGATTACCACCGCCCATTTGGTTTTCTACAAAATACTCGCTTTGGTCCATTTTGCCGATGTCGTGATACAAGGCTCCAACACGGGCCAGACGGTCATTGGCACCAATGGCACGACAAGCCTTTTCTGCCAATTCTGCCACCATCAAGGTGTGACTATAGGTTCCACGAGCCTTTGTATTCAAGGCCTGAAGCATATTGTTTCGTGTGTCACCCAATTCCATAAGGCGGAAGGTAGAGGCGGTGTTCAGCAAATGCTCCAAGGGAGTCAAAAAGCCCAAGGCTAAAATCCCTGAAATAAAGCCATTCAAGGAAACCATCAGCAGGGTAAAAATCATGTTGTTAAAGGTGGCCAGAAAAACAATTTTCAGGGTGAGCATAAACACCATATTCAAGATGGCCAGCAGCAGTGAAACCACCACCATATCAATGCGGTTGGTAATGTTACGAACAACCCGAGCAGCAGACAGGCTAGAGGCCAGCACAAACAGACAGGGAATGATATTATCCTGATTGGCATTCAGCACACCAAAAGCCAACACAAAGGAAAAGATAACACCGTGGTTTTGACCAAAAAGCACCACCACAATCAGCACAAAGAAGGTGCTGGGAATGATAATGGGCAGGTTATGGGATAAGGAAAAGGGAGGCACCAGACTACCGAAGCCAGCCAAGGCATAGGTTGCCACGAAAAACACTGCCAAAAGGATAGCTTCCTTCAGGGAAACGGGAGTTCCACAAAAAATAGGATTAAACAGGAAGAATGCCAAAGCAGAAAGGAGCATCAAGTACAAGACCGTATCAGAAAGGGCTTCATAGTCGATGTACTCTGGGGCGTCAGCCAGCTTTTCCAGCTTGGCAAGTCCAATCTCTGTAACGGGAAAGCCCTTGCGGACAATCTTTTCTCCCGCCTCCACAGAAACAGGATGGCGGGCATCGGGAGACAGGGTTACATCTGCAATGATGGTTCTGTCGGCGATTTGTCCTACCTCGTATTCAGAGACTGTAAAGGAAAGCACCGTCTCTGAGGAGGAAACCACAAAAAAGGAAATCACCACGCAGGAAATAAAGGCCAAGGCGAAGGCAATGAGAATGCCGTAATTTTTTGAAAAGACTCTTTTGATGGAATCCTTTATATACAGGAGACTAGCTCCACGTTTCTTGGTTTTTGTCGTCTTCATAGGCTTGTATTATTTTCCTTACAAGTTCGTTTCTCACCACGTCGCTGGACTCCATGGTTATCATGCTGATTTCAGGAATATTCTGTAGGATTTCCAGACAATGCACCAATCCAGAGGGGGTACGCCGTGGCAGGTCAATCTGAGTGATGTCGCCGGTTACAAAAACCTTTGACCCTTCTCCCATACGGGTAAGGAACATTTTCATCTGTTCCCGTGTTGTATTTTGAGCCTCGTCCAAAAGGATAACGCAATTGTTCAAGGTACGTCCCCGCATATAGGCCAAGGGAGCCACCTCGATTACACCGCTTTCCATGAGCTTTTTGCCATAGCCAGAAGGAAGGAGGGTGTTAATAACGTCAAAGAGGGGACGAAGATAGGGATTGATTTTTTGCTCCAGGTCTCCCGGTAGGTAGCCAAGGCTTTCTCCCGCCTCCACCACGGGACGAGTCAGCACCAAAGAACGCACCTGTCCAGAAAGCACCAGTCGCAGTGCCTCTGCCATCATCAGGAAGGTTTTTCCAGAACCAGCAGGGCCGGTACAAAATACCATGTCACTGGAACGGAGGGCCTTTACCAGACGCAGCTGGTTGGTGGTCTTGGGATACACCTTTTTTACCGCACCACTAATGATAATGCCACAGTCACGAAAATCCTCAGGACTTTGGCCATCTTGATTCAGCTGGAGGATGGAGGCCATGAGATCTGGCCCCACGTCAAAGCCTGCTGCAGCCTCGTCGGTAATTCTATCTACAATGTGCTGGAACTGACGAATAACTTGGTCGTCTGTCTTGCCTAGGGAAACCTCGTTTCCTTGGGTAAATACAGGTACACCAAGATATTTTTCTATGAGATGTAAGTTACTGTCATTGGTGCCGCACAATCTGGCTAATAAATCCTGATCCGGCACAACTATTGTATACGATGTTTCCACAAAAAATCACAATGTGGCTTCTTCTTGCATTTTATGGGTAGCCATAATCTTTATTCTTGGCCACCACAAAAAGAAACCGCCCTATAATTGTAATGGGAACCATGGCAACTGTCAAGTTTTGGCAGATGAAGCAACTAGAATAAATTTATATTATAGAGAAAATTAAGATAAAATAGTACCTTTTGTGTAGGTTCTAACCTTCACCATTGATCAAGGAGAACTGGGAGGTTGTTGCAGCTGGTACAACATCAGGGAGTGGTTGTCCAAACTAATTGATTTCCATCAAATCTTCAACAGAACAGCTGAGGGCTTTTGCAAGTTTAATGACGGTTTCTGCTTTTGCAGCACAAATATTTTTTTGATTTTGCTCATATTGTTGAATTGTACGAACTGGAATACCTGTGATTTCAGCTAATTCACTTTGGGAAAGGTCAGCATTCAGGCGATATATTTTTAAGTTGGTGAATCTTTTTCGAGATGTATATAACTCAAGCATTTTATTGCAAAATTGACAAATATCCATTTCATGATACGGTGAGTAAAGATCAAGAACTTCATTTATGGGAATTAAATCATTTATTTTTTGAAAGGATAGATTTGTAAACCATTGAAAATATGCCAACGCCCAACCACACCAGTATTCGGGACTTTTATTTAACACAGGTCGATATTTTGCGGCAAGTTTTTCATCATCAAATATTTCTATGGCAAGCTCTACTCCAGATTTTCCAACAAGTACCGAAGCTTCGCCTCTTTCAAACTGAGAAGAAATCTTGCTTTGTAAAAACTTTTGAAAAAAATCAGTTATGTCTTCTTTTAAATCATAAACAGCAAAATCAAACATTGTAGCAAGATTTGTTTGTGCTTTTGAAAGATAGTTTTTATCGTAAGCGTGGATCATCAGCCTTTATTTCCTCATCTAAAATTTGAACAATATACACATCACCACGTTGTCGTCTATTTCTTTCCACATCAAAATATTGACGTCGTGCACTTTTATCTCGAAGCTCTCTAAAAGATAATCTTTTGCTTCCTGAGCTAAAGTAGTGTCAGTAGTAAAAGTTCGATTTTCAAGCAGGACTGTAAGCCAATGTAAAATTGAATAGTCACCATTGTTCAAGTTAAATATTGTTAAATCATCTGTATTTATTTGGTAAATATTTGCAAATCCATCAGAATATTTTGAGGCACCCCACTCTTTTGACATGTCAATATTCTCTGTGCAATAAAAACCAAGGCCATAATCGTTGTAGGCTTTTCCATATCCAAAAAGAGGCTTTTCAATAATTTTATTTGATCCATGAAAAATGGTCTTTAACATAACACTTCTCCCCCCTAGTTCTGTATGTCTATCTGCTGGAACCCCATGTTGGAAAGAATCGTGGTGAGCAGTGCTCGTGCTTGCTGTTCAGATTCTGCCAGAATTCCTGAATCTAGCATCTTTTGCAGGGTATCCTCCCGAGCAAAATCCACCTGATCCAGCACCTCCTGGGTGGTAATGGGAACGAAAATGCTTTGCTGCTCGTCAAACACGGAGATTTCCTGAATGTCGTTGCCCAGCACCTTGGCGGCAGGAATCCGCAGAGTAATTCCCTTTCCATCTTGGTCAATGTACATGCGGCTGTCTCCCAGATTTTCGATACCGCAGCGAATAACACCAGAAAATTTTACGATGCTGTAGCTTTTTGCCATGCCCATGACTGCAGATTTTTTCAGGGTAACAATGTCGCTGTAGGTAATCTTGACGGTGGTAAGCTCCGAACAACGTTGGAGCTCCTGACTTACCAGTGCATATTTTTTTTCTACTTCTACCGTTGAAAATTTTTGCCACAGGAATAAAGCTGCCACCAAAATGATGGCAAGAAGCAAAAGCCAAAGGAAAAGCTTTGTAAAAAATCTGCGGAACAAGGACTTTTTTTTGGAGCCTTTCGGTTTAGGGCCCTTGGAAACAGACGTTCCTCTTTTTCTTGAAGTTTTTTCTTCACTCTGCTCTTGCCCTTCAGAATGAAGCTCCTGCAGCAGCTTTTCAATAGGTCCTGGCAGCTCCGTTGGATCGTCTCGTCTTTCTCGTTTTTTTTCTGGAAAAGCTTCCTTTCCATGATGCATTTCCTTTTCCTGTGCCATAGTTCCTCCTGTGGGAAACCACACTGGTGCCGACGTGGCATGATGCATTTCCTTTTCCTGTGCCATAGTTCCTCCTGTCAGTTCTATAGTATCACACAATGGAAAAATTTCACACTAATTTATTTTTCGTACCCCTTGTATTTATAGGCTAGTCTTAGTATCTTCAATACAATGAATATAATAATCGGAGGAAAGGGATGAAGGAAAATCCTTTTAAGTCAGGAAAGAACCTTACACTAAAGCCCACCACAGTGGTAACAGCTTTAGTGGTGCTGTTGGCAATTGTTGCCGGATTTACCAGCTTTTTTGTGGTAGACGCCACGGAGCAGGCGGTAGTAACTCGCTTGGGAAAATATTCCCGAACGGTGGGAGCCGGCTTGCAGTTTAAGCTACCCTTTGGTCTTGACAGGAACTACAATGTGCCTGCAAATGTGGTACAAACAGAGCAGTTTGGCTTCAAGACCATTTCCTCCGCAGGAACAAAGGGTGTCTACGAAAACAACATCACTTCAGAATCTCGCATGCTGACTGGAGACTTGAACATTGTAGATGTGGAATGGATTATCCAGTACAAGATTGTAGACCCAGCAGCTTGGCTTTTCAACGTAAAGGACAGAACCAAGACCATCCGTGACATTTCCCAGTCCGTGCTGAATATGCTGGTGGGAGACCGAGCCATTCTTGATGTAATGGGAAGCGAGCGTTCTGCCATTGAAACTCAGGCACAGCAGCTGATGAACGATAATTTTGATCAGCTGGGCTTGGGCATAAACGTACTTACCGTAAAGCTCCAGAACATTGTGCCACCAGCTGGGGTTCAGGATGCCTTTGAGGATGTAAACAAGGCCATTCAGGACATGAATCGCTTTATCAACGAGGGAAAGGAAGCCTACAACACAGAAATTCCCAAGGCCCAGGGAGAGGCCGACCGTCAGGTGCAGGTGGCCCAGGGTTACGCTGTGGAGCGTGTAAACAAGGCCCAGGGTGATGTGGCTCGATTCAACGCCGTGTACGAGGAATACCGCAAGGCACCATCCGTTACTCGGGAGCGATTGTATATCGAAGCCATGGAAGAAATCTTTACTGCAGGGGAAAAATCTACCCTCATAGACGGGGAGCTTGACAATGTGCTTCCAGTAAAAACTCTTAATGGAGGAGCCCAATAATGAAGAAGGTATGGACAAGTGTAATTATTGTAGTGGTGTTGCTGGTGGCCTTTTTGCTGTTAGGTCCCTTCTACATTGTAAATGAAGGCTATCAGGCTGTAGTCACTCGATTCGGACAGATTGTAAATACACGGACTCAAGCTGGCTTGTATATCCGCCTGCCAGTGATTGACACCGTTACCACCTATCCCAAGCTGATTCTTTCCTTGGACGGAGATTCCCAGCGAATTCCCACCAAGGAAAACCAGTTCATCATTGTGGACACCACCAGTCGCTGGCGGATTTCTGACCCCGGCTTGTTTTACCAGTCCTTCAAGACACTGGAGGCAGCCAACAACCGCCTCAGCGACATCATCGACTCTGCCACCAGAACCATCATTACCCAGAACAGGCTGGCAGAAGTGGTTCGTAGCTCCAATCTCATTAACGAGCTGGCCACCTCTAGCTCCTTGGTAAACATGGAGGACGAGGAAACAGCCCAAATCGAGGCACTGGTAAATGTAAGCACCCAGTCAGAGGCTGTGGCAAAGGGGCGCCGTCTTTTGAGCAACGAGATGGCAGAGGAGGCCCGCAAAATGATTAGCGAGTACGGTATTGAGCTCATTGATATTGTGCCTCGCCAAATCAAGTATTCTGACGAGCTCACTGAAAGCGTGTACAACCGCATGATTAAGGAGCGAAATCAGGTGGCTCAGGCCTATCGCTCACTGGGAGAAGGAAAGAAGGCGGACTGGCTTGGAAAGCTGGAAAAGGAAAAGCTTACCATTCAGTCTGAAGCCTACAAGAAGGCAGAGGATGAAAAGGGACGGGCCGACGCAGAAGCCACTCGCATTTACGCCGAAGCTTATTCCAAGGATCCTGAGTTCTACACCTTCTGGAAGAGCCTTGAATCCTACAAGTCCACCTTGCCTGGCTTTGATGCTACCTACAGCACCAATATGGACTACTTCAAGTACTTGTACGATTCAAAGGGCAAGAGATAATTTTCAAAGGGCAAGAGATAAATTCGATTTGATACAGTAGCCAAGGAGTGACTATGATTTCCCTGCTGAACAGGAACAACGGAACGCTGGAACTTGATATGGCCATGGGCCCTAGGGATTTTGCCCAAAGCCGCCTGCTGCCTTTTTTGGAGGAAGATGGATGGCTTGTTTGTGGCACAAGACTTTCCAGCTGGAAGTTTACCGAGGTGGTTCAGCGGGGAGATTCCATCTGTGTCACAGGAAGTAATTTTCCTGGCACCTCCCTTCTTGAGCTTTTGAGTAATGACTCTACATTACACGACAAAAACGTTGATAACTCAATTATATCTATTTTAAAAGAAGTGTTTTGTGGCATGGAGCTGATTTTGCAGCACCAGCCCAGCTTCCAGTTTTTTGGTCCTGCCCAGATTCTTGTGGAAAAAGGCTCAGCAGAAGTAACACTGCTTTTCCTTCCCCCTACCCTGTTTAAGCGTGCCGTGGAAAGTCGCCCATCCCAGGAACGAAGCCAACTAGCAGGCTGCTATTGTAATCCCCAGCTTCAGGGAACAGAAGCAGTAGCTTTTAGTCAGGCGGTGTATCTGTACCAAGGTTTAAGTGGTCAGCTCCCCTTCCCCCAGCTGGAAGAAGGTCAACGGATGGAGGATTACCGAGACAAAAACTTTCTACCACTGGAATTCCTTGTTCCAGGTCTTTCTTCCCAAGTGGCAGATGCAGTCAACAATAATCTGCAGCTCGGAAGCTCAGTAACTGCGAAAAATACATTCAAGCTGAAGCAACTCATCAAGGACAAAACTAGTGAGGCAACTGCCACCCGTGAGCCAGTACTACTCCATTCAGTGGTGGTTACAGAAGAGCCTCATCTTTTGGAGCTTTCACAAAAAGCTGAAACTCAAGAGTTTATCCAGCAGCGGGAAAGCTATCAGCAGCAGCGAGACAAGGAGCTCCACCGAAAGCGTTTTATCCGAAAATACAGTACCTGGATAAAGATAGCCTTGGCGGTGGTGGCAGTGGGAATTGTAGCCTGTATTTCAGGAATCAATAACTGGCGCAATGAGTTTGTGTCCACAGGTTTAACTCCAGATCAGGTTTGCAGTGTGCTGTACACTGCCCTTGAGGAACAAAATCTAGTAATGGCAAAGGCAATGTGTGCTGGAGAAGGAACGGAAGACTTTCAGGAGCGGCTTTCAAACTTTTTTATCGCCAACAGAATGCGCATCGGCATGAACCCCACCGCCCTTGCCCTCACTCCCAGCCAATGGATTCAGTATCTGTACCAGCAAGAACAGCTGGCACAGGAAGGAACACAGAATACTGGAGCTTATTTTCAGCAGCGAGAACTGTGGATTTATGGGATAACGAATTTCCACCTTGAAATCCCTCAACTACAACAAGCTACAAGTCAGCTCCCAGAAGAATCTTCAGGCCAGCTTTCAGTGCAAGCCTCCAATCGGCTTCCAGTGTATCCTCCTTTACGCAAGGACAAGCTACAGCCAGTGGACGCTTCCCTTGGAGAAAAGCTTCAGGCTGTTGCAACCTATAACCTGATTTACAGCGACGGCTTGGAGCTGCTTCAAGTAGAGCACCACCGTGACAGCCTTACCTTGGAGTTTATTAAAGGAAGCTGGCAGGTGGTGGCAGTGGAACAACAATTTTACAACGAAATGGTGGAGCGAAGCCAGATTCAAGAGGCTTTTACCAAGCTTCTTAAAGAAGTTCAGCAGAAAAGTGAAGAAGAGCAAGTTCTGCAGGAGAATGGAAAAAACCAACTCCTGCAGCGCTATCCTTGGCTTGGAAGCCTTTAGTTAAGCTCCAAAGAATAAGTCCTTTACCACCACAAAAACCACGGAAAGCACCAGGGCTGGCAGATAGTTTGCAGTCTTTATCTTTGCCAGTCCCATAAGATTCACACCAATCATGATAATGAGGATTCCCCCAGTGGCTCCCAGCTCTGCCAGCAGCACATCGTTAGCATAGGCAGCCACCAAGCCAGACAGCAGGGTTAAGGCACCTTGATACACCAGCACCGTCAGGGCAGAAAAGGCAGTTCCAATTCCCAAGGCAGCAGCAAAAACAATGGCCATAAAGCCGTCCAGCACCGATTTGGTAAAGATAATGGTATAATCCCCGTCAATACCAGCTTTAATGGAGCCAAGAATTGCCATGGCACCCACACAAAACAGCACGGAGGCATTCAAAAAGCCGTAGGCAAAGTTACTGGCTCCCTGCTCCTGTTGACTTTGAGAATTTTTCTTCCGCAGCACCAGCTTTCCCAGAGCATCGCCCAAAAGAAGAATCTTTCCGTCAATGTCCATCCAAGAACCAAGGATTCCACCAGCAATTACAGCCATGGCCAAGAAAATGATGTTCTCATAGGCTAAGGCCATTTCAATGCCAATCACCATGGTAACCACACCAGCTCCCGTCTGCACCACACGGGAAAGATTGTCGCTAATTCTGCTTGAAAAAATAACGCCAATCAATGAACCAATGATTATTGCAATACAATTCACAAAAACCGCAATCATATTTTCTTCCTTACAAAAAAATAAACCAGCACTCCCAGCAGGGGGAAAATTGCAAAGGTTGTAAATACCGCAGGATAGCCAAAGGAGTCAATCATCCAGCCTCCCAAGCTATTTCCCAGAACACTGGCCAAACCAAGGGCAAAGATGGAATACAAGCTCATGCTAATCATGAGCTTTCCCTTGGGAGCATACTGAGCCACAAAAACCACCGCCGCAGGATGATACAGTCCATAGGTGACTGTATTCAACATTTGAGCCACCACAGCACCAGCCATGCTGGGAAAGATGATGTACAAGAGCAAACGCACCGTTACCATGGCTGTACAGAACACCAAAAGCTTGAAGGAGCCATAGCGACGGAGAAACCTTCCTGAAAAGAACATAAAAGGAATTTCAGAACCAGCTGCAACGGCACTTAAAGCCCCTGTTGCATTTGAATGAAGAAATTCCGTAGTGTACAGAGCAAACATCTTTGTGGCAGGAGTCAGTCCAAAAAAGCCCAAAAACAACAGTAAAATTCCTATCCAAAAAACAGGTGGGAACTGAGACAAAAGCTGTGGAATACTTTCTTTTTTTTTGGGAACAGATGCAATTTCCGCAGGCTCCTGTTGCTGGGATTTTTTTTCATGAGAAGACAGGATTCCTGGAACGAAAAACAAGGACACCACAAAAAGCCCTGCCGAAGCCACCATCCACACCATATACTGGCTAGCAGTACCAGCGGGAACAAAATACTGTAGCAGCAAGGTCATGACTACATAGCCAATAGAACCTGCCACCCGCACCTTGCCGTAGTCATTTCCCCGCTCTCCTAAAAAGCTTTGAGCCAAGGAATCTGACAGGGGAACGGAGCCCTTATATCCAAAGGAATAGAGGGAAAGAAAGAGAGCAGTGGCTCCAAAGCCAAGGAATTTCACCATGGGCAGGGGAAGTACCACCATCAAAAGCCCCATTAAAATTAAAAACAAACCATAGCGGCCTTTTTTTTCAATGAAGGGGCTAACAATTAAGGGCAGAAGTACTCCTGCCCCTTCAAAAATACCCAAGAGAAAGCCCACTTGGGTGGCTGTGTATCCCATTCCCGTCAAAACGATGGGGAGATACACAGCAACAACACCATAAATGGCAAAGAGAAAGAATATAGGAAGGGCAAGAACCATGGTTTATTCCAGAACCTGGGAACCTCGGCCCATGGCGGTAAGACCAGTACGAACCAGCTCCTTGATTCCGTAGGGCTCCAGCAGCCGAATAAGACTTGCCACCTTGTCCTCGCTACCAGTTACCTCAATGACAACAGATTCCACGCCCACGTCTACAATGCGGGCACGGAAGATGTTGGCAGTCTGGATAACGCCAGCACGATGGGCCTCATCAGCACCAACCTTAATCAAGGCCATTTCCCGAACTACCGTCTCAGAAGCAACACAGTGCTGAATGGAAATTACCTCCACCAGCTTTGCCAACTGCTTGGTAATCTGGTCAAGAATGTATTCGTCGCCGCTTACCACAATGGTCATACGAGACTGACCAGGATTATAGGTTTCACCTACCGTAAGACTGTCGATATTGTAGCCACGCCGACTGAAAAGGCCAGAAACACGGCTCAATACACCAGCATGATTTTCTACTAATACAGAAAGAACATATCGCTCCATCAAACACTCCTTTCCTTGTATACACCCAGTAAACGAACCTCATCAGCCTTTGCTTTTAAGGCAGCAATGGCTTCCTCTAGCACAGTCTGACCTTCTTCTGGCAGTTGTAGGTCTGCATAGAACATGTATCGCCAAGGCTCACCCATAATGGGACGGGACTCCAAGCGGGTCATGTTCAAGTTCTTTTCGTGGAATACACCGAGGCACTCATACAAGGCACCACTTTTATTCTTTGCAATGAACACTAAGGAAGCCTTGGCAATATCGTTGGTGGCAGCGGCACAACAAGTTGAACCGCAACAAGCTCTTGTGTAGGCTTCTTCAACAGCAGCCAGCTGTCCAGCACTGTCCTTGGCGGTAATCACCACAAAGCGGGTGTAGTTTCGGGGATTCAGCTCGATTCCAGTAGCCAGTACCTGAAGGTTGTAGTAGTCAGCAGCAACGGTAGAGGCAATGGCACCATTTTCCACAGAGCCTTCCTTGGCCACCAATTCAGCGGCAGTGGCGGTAGATGCAGCATCCACATGGGTCCACTGAGGATATTTGTCTAAGAAATCCTTGCACTGAGGGAATCCATGGGGATGAGAATGTACCTTCTTGATAGAATCCAAGGTAGCACCCTTTACTCCCAGCAGAGCATGTTCAATACGCAAGGTATAAGCCCCGCAAATACTTACGTCGTCAAAGCGGAACAGGTTGTCGTAGTTATCGTAGACAGAACCGGCCAAGCTATTCTCCAAGGGAATCATTCCGTAGTCCACTCGTCCTTCTGCCACTGCCTGGAATACATCCCGGAAGGAATCCATGCCTACAGATTCAACCTCATCAAAATACAAGTTGATTGCCTGCTCAGCGTAGGCTCCGTGGTCTCCAGAATAAGCACAGCTTACCTTGCCATTATCTGTCTTTCCCTCACCAACAGCGGTTACATTCTTTGTTACCACAGGATGAATACGAGTTACTTCCTTGCCTACTACAGGAGCCAGCACATCAATGTCACGCATGAGCTTTTCAAACTGCTCAGGATACATGGTCTGGGCTGCATCAGAAACAGCCTTTTCTGGCTGACAATGAACCTCTACGATGATTCCGTCAGCACCAGCTGCAATGGCAGCAAGCCCCATAGGGGGCACCTTGTCACGCAATCCTACGGCATGGCTGGGGTCAATGATGATGGGCAGGTGGGTCAAGGAGCGGAGCACTGGCACAGCGGAAATATCCAAGGTATTTCTGGTGGCCTTTTCGTAGGTACGGATTCCCCGCTCACACAAAATTACATCGTCGGTTCCAGAAGACAACAGGTATTCAGCAGCCATAAGCCATTCCTCAATAGTGGCAGAAAGACCACGCTTCAGAATAACAGGCTTACCTAAGGCACCAACCTTCTTCAAAAGCTCAAAATTCTGCATATTGCGGGCACCAATCTGGTACACGTCAACATAATCCTTCATCAGAGGAATATGGTCTGCAGAAACAATTTCGGTAACAATGGGTAAGCCGTAGGCATCACCAGCCTGGCGGAGAATCTTCACACCTTCCTCTCCCAAGCCCTGGAAGGCATAGGGGCTGGTTCGTGGTTTAAAGGCTCCACCACGGAGCATTGCAGCTCCAGCGGCAGAAACACGGGCTGCAACACCCATCATCTGCTCTAGGCTTTCTACAGCACAGGGGCCGGCAATGGAAAGCACCTTGTTTCCACCAATGCGAACAATCTGACCACGGTTGTTCTTAACCTCCACCACCGTGTTTTCCTTCTTGTATTCACGGCTGGCCATCTTATAGGGCTTGGAAATGGGAATTACCCGCTCAACACCAGGGAGAATCTCCACCTCCCGTGGGTCAATGGAAAGCTTTCCCACGGCACCAAAAATTGTATCTTCCTCTCCAGTAATTTCATTTACCTTGAAGTTATTCCGAATCAAAAAACTTTTTAAGTCCTGCTTTTCCTTTTCAGGAATTCCCTTTTGTAAAACGATAACCATTTATCTTCCTCCTTTAGTAGCACTATCATAAAAAGCCCCCCTTCACGGGGAGGCCTTCATGGCATAAAGACATCACGCTTCATGAAAGATGATGTCTTTCTGTATTTTACATTTCTGGGTTCCAGGATACGGTACGTAGAATGTCCGCAAAAACACCAGCAGCCGTTACCCCAGCACCTGCTCCATAGCCCATGATTGACAAGGGAATGGGATTATATCGCTGAGTATGGAACACAAAGGCATTCTCTCCACCCTTTACGGTGTATAGAGGATGCTCAGAATCTACCTCCATCATGCCTACGCTACACTTGCCGTCCTTGATAGAAGCGGCCATACGAAGCACCTTTCCTTCAGTCTTAAGGCGAGCCATCAGCTGACTAAAATACTGGTCCACCTTGGGCAGGTTTGCCAAGAACTGGTCAACAGAGCCAGAATCGTCAAAGTCAGCAGGGAACACCTTGTGGATGGTAATATCTTCCATTTCAACTGCAATGCCAGCTTCACGGGCAATAATAAGAGCCTTGCGAGCCACATCAAGCCCGCCTAAGTCATCTCGTGGGTCAGGTTCAGTAAATCGCTTTTCCCGTGCCTCCAGCACAGCCTGACTAAAGCTTGCCCCCTCGTCCAAGCGACCAAAGATGTAGGACAGGGAACCAGACATGATTCCATTAAAGCCCTTCAGTTTATCGCCACTGGCAAACAGGTTCTGCAAGGTATCGATAATGGGCAAGCCAGCACCTACGTTTGTCTCGTACAAGAAGAGGCGACGCATTCTGTTGGCGGTGCGACGCAGCTTGTTGTAATAGTCCATGGTCATGGAGTTAGCCCGCTTGTTTGGTGTGGCAATGTGCATTCCAGCTTCCAGAATGTCGATGTACCGCTCAGGCAAATCGTAGCTGGCAGTACAGTCTACAAACACAGGATTCAAGGGCTTTGTCTGCCGCACATATTCCAAAATAGTATCCAAAGAAGTGGGCTGACCATTGGCTGCCACCTGGTTTCTCCAGTCACTTAAATCAAGGCCGGGAGAATCAATGTCGGTGGAAGCCACCAGCATCTTGTCCATGGTAGCAATGGCCATAACACGAATATCGATTCTTTGAGAAAGCAATTCCTTCTGCTGCTCGTAAATCTGGTCCAACAGGCAGCCACCGATAGTTCCGGCACCAAAGGCAAACACCTCGATAGTCTGGGCAGTGTTAAAGAAGAAGCGGTGAGCAATGCGTACTGCAGTGTCTCCGTCCTTGCCAGAAATTACTACGCTGATAGAACGCTCGGAAGAGCCCTGAGCAATAGCCAGAATATTGATGTCCTGAGAAGCCAAGGAATTAAAGAAGGTGCCGGCAACGCCACGCTTTTCCTTCATGCCATCTCCAACGATAGAAACGATGGCACACTCTTCCTTCACCTCGATAACGTTCAAAAGTCGTTCCCGCAGCTCCAGCTCGAATTCAGCGGAAAGAATGTCCATTACCAAGTGGGCCTGAGATTGGCGCACACAGAATGAAATGGTGTACTCAGAGCTGGACTGGGTAATTAAGAGAATGGAAACGCCACCACGGCTTACTGCCGCAAAGATTCGGGCAGCCATACCGCTTCTCCCCTTCATGCTGGAACCAGACACGCTTACCATGGCGGTGTTCTTGAGGCAGGAAATGCCCCGCACTGGCCCCACAGCAGCTGCAGATGGGAAGGGTCCTTGAGCAATCCGTGTACCACGAGCAGAAGGATTATGGCTGTTCAAACTCCATGCTTCGATTCCCTTGGAAGCCAAGGGAGCCAATGTCTTGGGATGCAATACCTTGGAACCAAAGAAGGAAAGCTCCATGGCCTCCTCGTAGGTCATATCCTTTACCAGAATTGCATCGGGAACAATGCGGGGATCAGCGGTGTAGATGCCGTCCACATCAGTCCAGAACTCCACCTTCTTTGCTCCCAGAGAAGCTCCCACAATGGCGGCAGAAAAATCGGAACCGTTGCGTCCCAGCAAGCCAGGCACAGACTTTGTATCCTGGAACTTAGCACGCCAAGAACAGATAAAGCCAGGAAACAGCAGAATTCTTGTGGAACGATGAGATTCACCGTCACGATAGGGAGCAAAGGACTGGGTGGTTCGGCCATAATCCAAATCACCCTCCTTCTGGTTGCCAGTAGTAAAGATAAAGTTTCTGGAATCCAGTAGCTCCACCTTCTGCCCCTTGGCCAACAGAACAGACTCCACAATGGGAACACACAAAAGCTCACCACTTCCCATAATTCTACAGTGAACGGAATCAGGGCACTCACCAAAGGCAGATACAGCCTCCAGCAAACGCTTGTACTCAGCAAGGAGGGGTTCAAGACGCTGCATTACATTCTGGGGATTGAAGGCGGGCAACCGTGCGGAAATTTCCACACAAATATCGTTATGAATCCGACGCACCTCATCCACAAAGCCCTCTGCTGGAGAACCTGCCATACAACCGTCAATACTATCCTGCAACTTGTTGGAAACACCTGCCACTGCAGAAACAACAACACTAATGCGGTCTGTCTCCGAGCGGGAAATCATAATGTCCGTTGAATCAAGGATTCTTCGAGCACTTCCCATGGAGGTGCCGCCAAATTTTAGGGTCAACATAAAAACCTCTCAATGCTGAGGGGATAAAGACTTTCTTCTAATCCCGTCAAAATATAAAAATTAAGGGGATTCTAGGCTCCTAGAATCCCCAGAGGATCGCTCCTCGAGAACACTGCCAACCTGTAGGTGGCAGAAGCCCTTAAAAAAATTACTCAGTAGGACGCTTCTTGAAAGAGGCACTGTCAAGAACAGCCTGTCCCTTTCCTATCTGCTGCTCCATCATAGCTCGTACCTTCAAGGGCAAGCCCACCAAGGTGATAAAGCCCTGGGCATCCTGATGGTTGTACAGCTCACCAGTGGTAAAGGAAGCAATGCTTTCATTATACAAGCTGTAGGGTGAATAGGAACCAGCACCACGGATGGAGCCCTTGTACAGCTTGAGCTTTACCCAACCAGTTACCGTTTCCTGAGTCTTGTCTACAAAGGCCATGAGAGAATCCATCAATGTAGTGAACCACTTTCCATCGTAAATCAGCTCGCTCATGCGGTGGGAAACCAGCTGCTTGTAGTGGTAGGTATCACGATCCAGACACAGATGATCCAGCATCTGGTGGGCAAAATACAGGATTGCTCCACCAGGAGTCTCGTAAACACCACGGCTCTTCATTCCAACGAAGCGGTTTTCGCAAATGTCTACCAAACCAACACCATTGCGTCCACCAATCTTGTTCAATTCAAGCATCAGCTCCAAGGCTCCCATTTTCTGGCCATTTACTGCCACAGGAATTCCAGCCTCAAAATCGATGGTGACATACTCACCAGCCTCAGGTGCTTCCTCTGGCACGGTGGTCAGCTGCAACATGTGTTTGTAGTTAGGCTCGTTCTGGGTCTGCTCCAGCTCCAATCCTTCGTGGGACAGGTGCCAGATGTTCTCGTCACGGCTGTAGGACTGATCCTTCTTCATGGGAACAGGGATTCCTCTGTCCTCCAAGAACTTGATTTCAGCCTCGCGGCTATCCATGTTCCACTTGGGATCACGCCATGCAGCAATTACCTGCAGGTCTGGGGCAAAGGCCTTGATTGCCAACTCAAAACGAACCTGGTCGTTTCCCTTTCCTGTAGCACCGTGACAGATAGCTACAGCATTTTCCTGACGGGCATATTCTACCAAAATCTTTCCGATCAGGGGACGGGCGGTGGAGGTTCCCAAAAGGTATCTATCCTCATAAACCGCATTTGCCTTTACTGCAGGCCAAATGTACTCAGTAATGTACTCCTCGCGGGCATCCACAACATAACAGGCGGCAGCACCAGTGTCCAAGGCACGCTGCTTAATTGTCTTCCAGTCATCACCCTGACCTACGTCAATACAAACAGCGATAACTTCGTAGTCATAATTTTCCTTAAGCCACGGAATAATTACCGTAGTGTCAAGTCCACCAGAGTATGCAAGAATAACCTTTCCTTTGCTCATATCAAGACCTCTTTATCCATGAAAAAAACTGCTTCAGTATATCATTCTGATACTTTTGATACAAGCAGGGATGATATGGAAAAATAAATAATTTTTAATTTTTGAAGTAACACTAAAAAGCTGAACCAGTCCCACAGTAGTCCTGATTCAGCCTAACATCTTATTCAGAAACAAAAAGGAAGTCCCCCACCCCAATTTCTGCTCCAAGGCTCAATCAGGAAGCCTCCTTGGAATGGAGAGTCCACACCAGGTTATCGATGTCAAAGCCCAAAGATTCCGCCAGAATCAGATATTCGGTGAGAATGTCCGAGGGCATGGTGGTGGTTCGACTTAAAATCCACAGGTAGTTTAAGTCCTTGCCGACTACCAAGGCATACTGATAATTCTCATCTAGGGCGATGATGTTGTAGCCACCGTAAAAGGGCCCAAAGAAGGACACCTCCAAAGCACCCACCGTAGGACTTCCTCTAAAGCGACCTCGCCCCACTGCCTCTTGCCAGTCGTTCTTGGCATAGTTAAAGCCTCGGTTCACCACCTTCACCGACCCATCCTTGTTCATGGAATATTCTGCCGTAACCTGACTTAGGTTCCGCTCAAAGGTAAAGTCAAAGCGGGCTATCTCGTACCATGTTCCCAGATACCGCTGCAGGTCAAAATTACCCACTGGCTCCATATTTTTAGGAATGGATCTGCAACCAACAAAACCTAGGCCCACTACCAACAGGACTAGGATTCCCAGCAAAAGAAAAACTTTATTCTTGTCCATAGCACACACCTCTGTCTCATAGTTTGGGCAAGCTATACCCAGGATGTTATATACCTGCAGTACTCCTGCCACAAAAAAGTATAGAGGAAGCAGCTGAATCAAAAAAATTATTATGAAGACAACGGTTGAATTTATAGCGGATTTAAATTACACAGACATGGTTTCCAAGGCCACCTTCCGCAGGTACTGCAATGCCCGGAGCTCCAGCTTTCGTACTGTTTCTGGGGAGCAGCCAATTCTACCACCAATCTGACGCAGGCTCCGTGGCGTTGCGGCTTCTTGATCAAGATTAAACCGATAGTAGATTACCTGTCGCTCTGCCTTGGGAAGGCTATCCACCATTCGTCGCACGTCGGCAGCCACCAGATTGCGGAAGCCTGTTTGTTCCATGGAGGAACGCTCGTCCACCAGCATATCCTCACAGGTAAGGCTACCATCTTTGGTAAGCTCCCAGTGGAGGCTGGAGCAGGCAAAATTGTAGGACAGGGTTTCTCGTACGGCTGCCTCGCTTATATCAAGATACAGGGCAACCTCTGCCAAAGATGGCTGACGCCCCCGCAGAGACTCAAGCTCCCGCTGGGCAGTTTTTATTCGCCGCATCTCCTCCTCCTTCCGTAACGGCAGATAGATTGCAGGAAGCTTGCATTGCATGTATCGAAGGATGTACTGGGTAATCCAAGGATAGGCGTAGGTGGAAAAACGGGTGTTAAAGCGTGGGGAAAATTTATCTACAGCCATCATAAGGCCCACATTCCCCTCCTGAATCAAGTCCAGTAAAAGCTGCTCCTCATGGGCATATTTTTCTGCAATATTCACCACCAACCGCAGATTGGCGTTGGTCAAGCTTTGTCGGGCTACCCTATCCCCCTTTTGAATCTTCTGGGCAAGAAGAATTTCCTGCTCCTGACTCAGCAGCTTGTAGCGGCTAATTTCAGAGACATACTGTTCAAAGGCACCTTTCTGTAACAATTTTCCACCTCCGGCTTTAATAAATCTTTAAAGCAAGAACTGTGCCAACCTTTTTATTTTAAATAAAAAAATTATAGAATACATAGCTAACTTTTTGTATTCATTATAAATAAGTAATAGTATAATTTTATTATAATTTTTTTGACAACACTAACTGTATAAAAAAATACAACTATTCTTTCAACTTTGTTGACTGCTACCAGTAACTGTATACTTTTTTATAACATAAAAACAAGCTTCCAATTTCTTTCAAACCTACAAAATCCACCAATCGAAAAACTGCCATACAAGAGCTGCTCCGTCAAGATAAATTTCTCAAAAAATTGCTGAGGAAAAATCACCAGTCAAATAAGCTCTATTTCAGCAAAATAATTAATTACTTTATATATAGATAAAAAAATACTTGATATTAGAAAATATTTTTTTTATTTTTTTTACGCAAAAAATAAAAATTTTTACAAAAATCTCGATTTTTTTGTGTATTTGTGATTTTTTTTCCTTGACAGATTTGAAAGTCAATACTAGCATAATTAAGTATGTATTTTCTGTAAAAGTCCACGAGAACTGTATAAAAAATCATACAGTCAGCGCTGGATCTTACATTGTAATTTTTAGGAGGAAGATATTATGGAATTACGAAAGGCTTACATCGTAAGTGCAAAACGTACAGCCATCGGAGGCTTTTTGGGAAGCCTGTCCACAGTGAGTCCCAGGACATTTGGTGCAGAAGTTATCAAGGCTCTGTTGGCAGATGCAGGAGTAAAGCCTGAAAATGTAGACGAAGTTATTTGTGGTAACGTTCTGGGAGCTGGCGTTGGACAGAGCATTGGACGCACCGTTTCCTTGGAAGCAGGTATCCCCGACACCGTTTGTGCCCACACCACCAACATGGTTTGTGGTTCTGGTATGCGCACTGTAATGGAAGCCGTTATGACAATTCAGGCTGGCGAAAACGACATCGTTGTAGCTGGTGGTGTGGAGTCCATGTCTCAGGCTCCCTATTTGGTTCCTGCAAACACTCGTTCTGGAAACAAGATGGGGGCTTGGAAGGTTGTAGACCACATGATTTATGACGCCCTTACTGATGCCCGCTTGGACATCCACATGGGTGTTACTGCTGAAAATATTGCTAAAAAGTACAACATCACCCGCCAGATGCAGGATGAATTCGCCATTGCTTCCCAGGAAAAGGCCATTAAGGCTGTTGATTCTGGTCGCTTCAAGGACGAAATCGTTCCCATCACCATTCCTTCCAAGAAGGGCGACATTGTATTTGATACCGACGAGCATCCCAACCGCAGCACCAGCTTGGAAAAGCTGGGAACACTGAAGCCCGCCTTCATCAAGGATGGAACTGTAACTGCTGGTAACGCCTCTGGAATCAACGACGGAGCTTCCTTCGTATTGGTAGTGAGCGAGGATGCTGTAAAGAAGTACGGCCTCAAGCCCCTTTGCGAGGTTGTAGGAATTGGACAGGGCGGTGTTGACCCCAGCATCATGGGTCTGGGCCCCACTCCCGCTATCCGCAATGCACTGAAGAATGCTGGTGTTAAGCTGGCAGACATTGACTTGGTAGAATTGAACGAGGCCTTTGCTGCTCAGTCCCTGGGTGTAATCCACGAGCTGGTAGAAGAGCACGGCATCAACCGTGAAGAATTCCTTGCAAAGACAAACGTAAACGGTGGAGCTATTGCCCTTGGTCACCCCGTTGGAGCTTCTGGAAACAGAATCATCGTTTCATTGATTCACGAGATGATGAAGTCCGACAAGAAGCTGGGTCTGGCCTCACTGTGTATCGGTGGTGGACAGGGAACTGCTGTTATCCTCAAGAAGGTTTAATAGCAAGAAAAAATAATAGTGGACAGGCTTGTTTTTTCGTTATAAAATGTAATTGATTCAACAATGGATCGATTACAAAACAAGCCCCACAGAAATGAAGGAGCGATTTTTTATGGAAGCCAAAAAGGTATATATTGTTGCAGCAAAGCGAACACCTGTAGGAAGTTTCTTGGGAACACTTTCTGGTGTAAAGCCAAAGGATATGGGAGCCACCGTTGTAAAGGCTCTGTTGGAGGAAACTGGTCTCAAGGGTGAGAACATTGACGAGGTAATCTGCGGTAATGTTCTTGGTGCAGGCTTGGGTCAGAACATTGGACGTACCATTGCTTTGGAAGCAGGTATCCCCGACACCGTTTGTGCCCACACCACCAACATGCTCTGTGGTTCTGGAATGAAGGTTGTTATGGAAGGAGCTATGTCCATCAAGACTGGTCACAACGAGGTTGTTGTGGCTGGTGGTGTTGAGTCCATGTCTCAGGCTCCCTACATGATTCCTGCTAACACCCGTACTGGAAACAAGATGGGTGCATGGAAGGCCGAAGACCACATGCTCCACGATGCTCTTACCGACAGTCTCTACAACATCCACATGGGTGTAACTGCCGAAAATATTGCCCAGAAGTACAACATTTCCCGCCAGGAGCAGGATGAGTTTGCATTAGGTTCCCAGACAAAGGCTATTGCCGCTCAGGATGCAGGCAAGTTCAAGGACGAGATTATTCCCGTTGTTATTCCTTCTAAGAAGGGTGACATCGTATTTGACACCGACGAGTATCCTAACCGTGGCACCACCTTGGAAAAGCTTTCCAAGCTGAAGCCTGCCTTCATCAAGGACGGAACCGTAACTGCTGGTAACGCATCTGGTATTAACGATGGTGCTTCCTTCGTAATTCTTGCCAGCGAGGATGCTGTAAAGAAGTACAACCTGAAGCCCCTCTGCGAAATCATCGGATACGGACAGGGCGGTGTTGACCCCCGTGTTATGGGTCTGGGCCCCACTCCTGCCATCCGCAAGGCACTGAAGAATGCCGGACTGAAGCTGTCCGACATGGAGCTGGTAGAATTGAACGAAGCCTTTGCCGCTCAGTCCTTGGGTGTAATCCACGAGCTGGTAGAAGAGCATGGTGTAGACAAGGCTGAATTGCTGGCTAAGACCAACGTAAATGGTAGCGCCATTGCCATCGGTCACCCAGTAGGTATTTCTGGAAACAGAATCATCGTAGCCCTCATCCACGAAATGAAGCGCACAGGAAAGAAAGTAGGTCTTGCTTCTCTGTGTATCGGTGGTGGACAGGGAACTGCCATCGTTATCAAGATGGTATAACAGGGCTGCTGGTATCATGGTTCATGCGTGAAGCTTCACGGTGAAGTTTCACGGTGAAAATTCACCGTGACGTTCGCTAGCGAACCATGATCAAGTCCTTTAATCAGTTAGTTTTACAGGAATAATCCTGTTATTGATTTCTTAGTTTCAAAGCGAGGTATTTTATGACTAAGGTTGGTATTGTTGGTGCAGGAACCATGGGACAGGGCATTGCTCAGGCATTTGCTACCGCTGGATATTCTGTAACTGTATGTGACGTGAAGATTGAATGGGCTCAGGGCGGAATCGACAAGATTGGTGCTGGCCTTGATAAACTTGTTGGCAAGGGAAAGATGGAAGCTGACGCTGCTGCCAAAATCAAGGGAAACCTGAAGACTGGTGAGTACAAGGACCTGGCAGATGCTGACTTGGTTGTAGAAGCTATCCTTGAGACAATGGAAGCCAAGAAGGGCTTGTTCTCTCAGTTGGACGATATTTGTAAGGCTGAAACAATTTTTGCTACAAACACCTCTTCTCTGTCTGTAACTGAAATTGCAAAGGGAATTAAGCACGACGTAATCGGTATGCACTTCTTCAATCCCGCCAGCATCATGAAGCTGGTTGAGGTAATCTGTGGTGTAAACACACCTGCTGCCGTTAAGGACAAGATTGTTGAGGTTTCCAAGAACCTGGGCAAGACTCCCGTTGAAGTAAACGAAGGACCTGGATTCGTTGTAAACCGCATCTTGGTTCCCATGATCAACGAGGCAGCCTTCATCCTGCAGGAAGGAATCGCTTCTGCAGAAGACATCGACACCGCCATGAAATTGGGTGCAAACCACCCCATGGGACCTTTGGCTCTGTCCGACCTTATCGGAAACGACATTGTTGTACTCATCATGGACGTTTTGTTCAAGGAAACTGGAGACAACAAGTACCGCTGCTGTACATTGCTACGTAAGATGGTTCGTGGTGGTCTTCTGGGCCGCAAGAGTGGCAAGGGATTCTTTGACTACTCAAAGTAAGATAGGTGATAGAAATGAGTGTATTAGTTGACGTAAAAGATCACGTAGCAACCGTTACTATCAGCCGCCCCGAAGCCTTGAATGCATTGAACACCGCTACCCTCAAGGAGCTGGATGATGCATTTATCCAGTTGGACGGTAACGCTGATGTATATGCAGTAATCGTTACTGGAGCTGGCGACAAGAGCTTTGTTGCTGGTGCCGACATTGCCGAGATGAAGGACAAGGATGTAGCCGCTGCTGCTGAGTTCGCTCGTGTAGGAAACGCTGTATTCTCCCGCATCGAAAAATTCCGCTGCCCCGTTATTGCCGCTGTAAACGGCTTTGCTTTGGGTGGTGGTTGTGAGCTTTCCATGGCTTGTGACATCCGCATTGCTTCTACAAAGGCTCTCTTTGGACAGCCTGAAGTAGGACTGGGAATCACTCCTGGCTTTGGTGGAACACAGCGCCTGGCCCGCTTGGTAAGCCCTGGAATTGCAAAGGAGCTGATTTACAGCTGCCGCAACGTTAAGGCTGACGAAGCTCTTAAGATTGGTTTGGTAAACTCCGTTGTAGAGCCTGAGCAGTTGATGGAGACAGCAGTTTCCATGGCTCAGACCATCTGCAAGAAGGCTCCCTTGGCAGTAAGCTATGCCAAGAAGGCCATCAACGAAGGACTCCAGCTGGACATTGACGGTGGTATTGCCGTTGAAGTTCGTGAGTTCGGAAACTGCTTTGCAACAGAAGATCAAAAAATCGGTATGACCGCCTTCTTGAACAAGGAAAAGGGCGTTCAGTTTAAGAACAAATAATTACTGTACGTGGGGACTCATGCTATGGTCCCCACATTCCTTTTTGCTATGAGGTAAAAAAGGACATAAAGGAGGAAAAAAATGAGCTTTGAAGCAGATTACAAGGCAAAGCTTAAGACAGCTGAGGAAGCTGTTAAGGTTATCAAGTCAGGTGACTGGGTTGATTATGGTTTCTGTGTAAACACACCTATTGCTCTGGACAAGGCACTGGCTTCTCGCCTGGTTACCTTGGAAGACGTAAAGTTCCGTGGTGGTGTTCTCCCCTTCAATCCTGCCATCTTCCAGATTGAAAATCCCGGTGCCCACATGTGCTGGAACTCTTGGCATTATTCTGGAATCGAGCGAAAGGCTGGACAGGCTGGCTTTGCCTACTACAACGCCCTCCGCTATTCCGAGCTTCCCCGCTGGTACCGTGAAAATATTAAGCACATCAATGTATGTATGTTCCAGGTTGCCCCAATGGACGAAAAGGGATACTTTAACTTTGGTTTGAGCGTTTCCCACCTGTTGGATGCAGCAAAGATTGCAGACGTTGTTATCGTTGAAGTAAACAAGAACATGCCCCAGACCTGCGGTGTTGATGACAAGATTCACATTTCCGAGGTAGACATCATCGTTGAAGGTGACAATCCTCCTGTATCACAGATTGGTGGTGGCGGAGAGCTTACCGATGTAGACAAGGCTGTTGCCAAGTTGATTCTGGAAGAAATCCCCAACGGAGCCTGTCTCCAGCTGGGTATCGGTGGAATGCCCAACGCTGTTGGTTCCATGATTGTAGATTCCGACCTGAAGGATTTGTCCGTTCACACAGAAATGTATGTTGACGCCTTCGTTGACATTGCTAACGCTGGAAAGATTACTGGAAAGTGCAAGTCTCTTGATGACGGAAAGCAGGTTTATGCCTTTGCTGCCGGTACAAAGAAGCTGTACGACTACATCAACAATAACCCCGACATCTGCCCACGTCCTGTAGACTACACCAACGATGCTCGTGTTATTGCCCAGATTGACAACTTCATCTCCATCAACAACACTGTAGAAATCGATCTCTTTGGTCAGGTAAACTCCGAAAGCTCCGGAACAAAGCAGATTTCTGGTGCTGGTGGACAGCTTGACTTCGTTCTTGGTGCTTATTTGTCCAAGGGCGGAAAGAGCTTCATCTGTTGTTCTTCCACCTTCAAGCAGAAGGACGGCACACTGGGTTCACGTATCCGCCCCACTTTGGACTCTGGATCCGTTATCACCGCTGCCCGCCCCAACATTCACTGGTTCGTAACCGAGTATGGAAAGGTAAACCTGAAGGGTCTGTCCTCTTGGCAGCGCACTGAAGCCCTTATCTCCGTTGCCCACCCCGACTTCCGTGATCAGCTGATTAAGGATGCCGAAAAGATGGGAATTTGGAGAAACAGCAACAAGCGCTAGTTTCAGTTCCATAAACAAGACCGTACTTCCTTTTGGAGGTACGGTTTTTTGTTTTAAAATGAATTGCGGGACTTCACGTCCCTGCGCAACGGATACCGAAGGAGATATTTCACCCTTGAGAAAGACGCTTCTTCGTGGTATACTCTTATACTGTCTCAGTTGAGACAATTTTAGTTTTTATAGAGGAAAATCATGGCAAAATATCCCTTTGAATCCATAGAGCCCAAGTGGCAGGCCTATTGGGAAAAGAACAAGACCTTTAAGGTAACTGAGGACACAAAATTTGAGCCAGCTAAGCGACGCTATGTGCTGGACATGTTCCCCTATCCTTCCGCTCAGGGACTCCATGTAGGACATCCTGAAGGCTACACCGCCACAGACATTTATTGTCGCTACCTGCGAATGAATGGCTACAATGTGCTCCATCCCATGGGATATGATGCCTTTGGCCTTCCTGCCGAGAACTATGCCATCAAGACAGGAACCCATCCTGCCACCACTACTAACGCAAATATTGAGCACTTTACCCAGCAAATCAAAGCCCTGGGCTTTTCCTACGACTGGGATCGCTGCGTTTCCACCTGTACTCCCGACTACTATCACTGGACCCAGTGGATCTTCCTGCAGCTGTACAAAAAGGGCTTGGCCTACGAGGCAGAAACTCCCATCAACTGGTGTCCCAGCTGTCTTACTGGTCTTGCCAACGAGGAAGTAAAAGAAGGTCGCTGTGACCGCTGTGGAACTGCCGTTACCCGAAAAACCATCCGCCAGTGGATTCTCAAAATTACCGCCTATGCTGAGCGGTTGCTGGAGGATTTGGAGGGCTTGGACTGGCCTGAATCTGTAAAGCTTATGCAGCGGAACTGGATTGGAAAGAGCGAGGGTGGCGAGGTTTCCTTTAAGATTGCAGATGCAGAAGGAAATCCCACTGACCAGGAGCTTTTAATTTACACCACCAGAGCCGACACCCTCTACGGTGCCACCTACATGGTTGTAGCTCCTGAGCACAAGCTTGTTCCCAGCCTCACCACAGCGGAGCAAAAGTCCGCAGTAGAAGCCTACGTAGAAGCAGCTGCAAAGAAAAGCGATTTGGAGCGCACCGACTTGGCAAAGGAAAAAACTGGTGTGTTCACTGGTTCCTACGCCATCAATCCAGTAAACGGAGCAAAAATCCCCATCTGGATTTCAGATTATATCCTGGTATCCTACGGAACAGGTGCCATCATGGCAGTTCCTGCCCACGACGAACGTGACTGGGATTTTGCCAAGGAATTCAACCTGCCTATTTTGAAGGTAGTTGCCTCCAAGGAAGAAATTGCTTCCTTGGCCGACGGAAATCTGGAAGCTGGTGTGGCAAAGCTTTTGGAAGCCGCCAAGGATAGCACTGCCTATCAGGCACTGGTACAGGCCCACCCAGAGGTTTTCAACGTGGCAGCCCAATGTACTGCTGCCGACGGTTACACCATCAACAGTGGCAACTTCACCGGTATGGCCACCTCTAAAACCATTCCTTCCATGATTGAATGGCTCAATCAGCAGGGAATTGGAAAGAAGGCCGTAAACTACAAGCTCCGTGACTGGGTATTTAGCCGTCAGCGCTACTGGGGAGAGCCCATTCCTCTGGTACACTGCGAAAAATGCGGTTGCGTTCCCCTCAAAGAAGACCAGCTCCCCCTCAAGCTGCCAGAGGTAAAGACCTATCAGCCCACAGGAACGGGAGAAAGCCCCTTGGCAGGCATTACCGATTGGGTAAACTGCACCTGTCCTGAATGTGGCGGACAAGCCCGACGGGAAACAAACACCATGCCTCAGTGGGCAGGTTCCTGCTGGTATTATCTTCGCTACCTTGATCCCCACAACGACAAGGAATTTGCCTCAAAGGAAGTGGTGGATTACTGGATGCCCGTAGACCTGTACGTTGGTGGTGCCGAGCACGCCGTACTCCACCTGCTGTATGCCCGATTCTGGCACAAGGTTTTGTTTGATTTGGGATTGGTAAACACCAAGGAGCCCTTCCAGCGGCTGGTTAACCAGGGAATGATTACCTCCTTTGCCTTCCAGCGAAAGAACAAGACCCTTGTTCCCACCGACGCAGTGGAAGAAACAGCCCCCGATGTATTCATCGAAAAGGAAACGGGAGAAAAGCTGGAGCGGGTTATTGCCAAAATGTCCAAGTCACTGAAGAACGTTATCAATCCCGACGATGTAATTCGTGACTACGGTGCCGACTCCGTTCGTATGTACGAAATGTTCATGGGACCACTGGAAATTTCCAAGCCCTGGAACACCAACGGTCTTATCGGAATTCACCGCTTCTTGGAAAAGATTTGGGCAGTATCAGAAAAGCCCATGACCGACGAGGATATGGAAGGTAAGCTGGAAGGAAAGGTTGCTGAACTGCGTAAGCTCTACCACAAGACTGTAAAGAAGGTAAGCCAGGACACAGACACCTTGAATTTCAACACTGCTATTAGCCAGATGATGATCTTCATCAATGATGCTTCAAAAATGGAGTCTGTTCCTAAGGCTCTGTGGAGTGGTTTTGTAAAGATGCTTTCCCCCTACGCTCCCCACTTAGGAGAAGAATTGTGGGAAAAGCTGGGCAACACCAACACCATCGCCTACGAAAGCTGGCCCACCTACAAGGAAGAGCTTTGCCAGGATGATAGCTGTACCATCGTTGTACAGATTAACGGTAAAAAGCGTGCTGACTTCCAGGCAGCAATTGATACTGACAAGGCTGAGCTGGAAAAGCAGGCCCTTTCCTGCGAGTCTGTTATCCGATTTATGGAAGGTAAGGCTCCTGTAAAGGTTATCGTTGTTCCCAACAAGCTTGTAAATATCGTAGTAAAATAATCCATGAGCCAGCCACAGAAGATATCGGAAACATCCCGAATGAAACTCATTTCTCTGGCTGGCTGGATTGCCCTTTGGGGTAATCTTTCCTTGGCTGTCATCAAGATTGTGGCGGGCAGTATGGCTGGAAGCCTTGCAGTCCTTGGTGACGGCCTTGATTCTGCCACCGACGTAAGTATTGCCTGCATGACCTTAATTATCAGCAGGATAATCCAGCAGCCCTCTGACCAACAGCATCCTTGGGGACACGGCCGCGCAGAAACTACCGCCACCATGGTGGTAGCCTTCATCATCTTTTATGCGGGAATGCAGCTTAGTCTTTCTGCTGGTGGCAAGCTCCTACAATACATTATCCAGCTGGTTCAAGGTACGGAAACTACCCAAATTACGGCAACCAGCACCATTCTTCTGATTGTTTCCCTTATTTCCATAGCAGGAAAGCTACTTTTAGCCTGGTCACAATATCGACTGGGAAAAAAAGCTGGTAGTATCATGATTCTTGCCAATGCGAAGAACATGGTCACAGACAGCATCATCTCCATTTCCGTGCTGGTGGGTTTGGCAGGAGCAAAAATCTTCTCGTTGCCTATTTTGGACCCAGTGGTGGCCTTTTTGGTGGGACTGTGGGTTTTAAAGAATGCCATTTCCATCTTCTTGCAGATGAATTTGGAGCTGATGGATGGAAATCTAGATAAAGAACTGTATCATCGGCTTTTTAACGCCGTAAAAAGAGTGGAAGGAGTATCCAATCCTCATCGAGTGCGAATCAGAAAAATTGCATCCCTGTGGGACATTGACATGGATATCGAAGTAGATCCAGACATTACCCTCCACGATGCCCACGAGCTAGCAGAGCAAGTAGAATCAGTGGTACGAAAGGCAATTCCCGAAGTGTATGACATTGTAGTTCACATGGAGCCAGCAGGTCATGGCGAACACCATTCCCAAGAACAATTTGGACTTTCTGAATCAGACTTATAACAAGACTGTTCTATAAAACAAAGAACCTAAAAAAAATCCAGCTACCAGAAATTTATTCCAGTAGCTGGTAGGTTATTATTGAACGGTTTTCCAAGCGTGAATAAATTCTAGCATAAATTGCTGCACGTCGGAGAACCACTTTTTCTGGAACTCCACTGCCGTCACACCAATATAGCGATAATGCCAGCACTCCCAACGGTAGCCTGTCACATCCTCATAGCCGTCGGGGAAGGACAAAGACCAACCGTAGTCTCCAGCATTTTCTGCAAGCCATCTTCCCTGCTTTGTTTGGGCAAAGTCATCGGTAATGGAGCCAAAGTCCACCGCCACTCCCAGCTGGTGCTGACTTGCCCCAGGAGGAGCTGATTCTCGGTCTGCAACCTCCTTACCCAGCTGGCGAACATTACGTTCATACAAATTTTTTTGGTAATCGTAGGAGCGATAGGTGGAGCTTACCACCAGGTTGATTCCCTCCTTCTTTGCCGCCGAAGCCATTTTTCGCACCGCCTGTTCCACAGGTAAACGCAGGGAAAGATCATTGCGATTCAAAAGATAAAAATCATTAGCCTTTAAGGCAACAATATCGGAAGGAACAAAATCGGCGGCAAGATAGTGCTGCTTGTCCACCAAGGTCAAAAGGTTGTCGGTATCTGCTTCCAAAACCTGCTGCAGATCGGCTAAAAACTCCTGGGAATCTCCGTTTACAATGCCGTCACGAGTCCGCTGAGACAGGGAAGCAAACACCCGAACTAGTTTATCCATTTCAGCAGATACTTTTTCCTGCTCTAGGGATTGGATTTGGACCTTACTCACAGTACCGCTTGCTCCATTTTTTTCGGTAATAGGTTTTCCTCGCTGACAGGCAGCTGAACTGATACACAGAAGGGCCACCAAGACAATGCTTACCCACTTGTTCAACTAAACTACCTCCGTCACGCTGAAAATTATATTAAACATGTCCATAAAACCAGTTGATTCTAAAGCCTTGCGAGCTTCACTGGAGGGATTCATGATATACAGCATCCTTCCAAACTCCATTCCCAAGGTACTGGAGCCAAGAATTGCACTTAATCCAGAAGAATCCATAGCAGTCAAGTTGGATAAATCAAGAATCAGATTCTTTTCCTTTATGAGGGTAAAGGCTTTTTGCTGAAGCTCCATAAAATTATAGGAGTCAAGAACACCAAATAATTCCAACAAGCTGTAGTTGGCACCTTTTTTTTCTTGAATTTTAAGTTGTTCCATTTGCTCCACCCTTATCGGCAAAAATCTTCATGGCCAAACAGGTAATGTCGGCCTCCTGTTCCTTGGAAGTAAAATCCCTCAAATTCTCGTAGGTAAACTGAGTGATTTTGTTGGAAGAATAGCTCAAATTGTCCATAATTGATTTCTGGAGACGAGCCTTACCAAAGGACTCTCCACGCAGGGACTGGGACTCAATCAAACCGTCGGTACAGGCAAAAATCACGTCACCGGGATTCAGCTTAATTTTCTTTACCTTTGCGTACTTACTGATGTCTGGCACAAATCCCAACACACGGCCGTCACCTTGAATCTCGATAACATTGTTGTAGGACTGTGTGTACAGCATCAAGGTTGGAACACCGCAGTTAATGTAATACATCATATTGTCGGAGAAGTCCAACAAAGCAAAAACTCCTGCAAAGAAGGTTCCCCGTGGCAGGTTAAAGCGAATAAAGTGATTTATCCGCTGAATCAATTCCTTAAAATCATGAATGTCCGACAAAAAGGTTCGGATAATGGACTTCATAATCACCATGGACATACTAGCAGTAATTCCCTTACCACTCATAGAACCAAGGATTACAATATGGCGAGTATCCGTAAGGCGAATGAAGTCGATGAATTCTCCACCAATGTTTCGTGCAGGCTTCATCATGTAGCCAACATCAATCTTGGGATTGCGAATAAAGTCCATATTTTCCTGAATGGAGTGGATAACCTGGTCCGACATCTTGATTTCACGGTTAATGGTACCAATAACACCCTCGTTGGCCACACTGTTCATGTAATAACCAATCATAAAGAAATGGGGATACAATTTGGTAAAGGTGTTGTAGTCGTATTTATTGTAGTCGTTTCCTAATTCCTTCTCATTCAAAAGGATAATACCAAAAATACGATATCCTTCTGCCAACAGGATACAGGCTTCAGAGCTATCCTTTTCAAAGATTTCAGTAAGACCAGCTCGAGCACCAGCAAGAGCATGGTGGGATTCCAGCTGATTCTTGAAGGCAACTTGACGCCCAACACCCATCATCACGTCAAAGGCTGGATATTCCAAGGGCAGACTTTTGATGGATGGATAGGAGCTATAGACACTGGCAAACTCATTTCCGTTGCTGATAAGAATATTTATTCCAGTACACTTTACTTCCGAAGCAAGAATAGTGCTCACCTGATTACCAAAGTTCTCCACGGAAAGGTTGTACTCCAAATCCGCAAGCTTTTTTTCCAGCGCCTTCTCGTATCCCACTGTAATAGTATTCCCTCGGCGAGAAAAAATCTGGGGAAGGACATTGGTTCTCAAGAAAATTGCCACTAACACAGGGGAAACAATGGCCAAGAACAGCAGAAGGTTTTCATCCTTATACTTGGAGATAAAGATCATTACCACACCCAGCAAAATAGCAGGAACAACGTAAATCCAGAAAATCTGCAGAAATTTCATCAGCAGTGTCTTGAAGTCGTTTACAATGTGAATTTTTGATGCATTGTACGCAAGATAAATTCCCACCAAATAACCGAAGCCTTTCAAAGAATAGAAGAATGGTGCAATTTTAGTGGCAGCAGTAAAGGCTACATAGGACAAAACAACAGCTAACAAGGCCACCAAATGAACAACCAATCGCTCCTGCTCCAGCTTATTTTTTGTATTTGCTGGTCGGACGAAGATGTACAGGGCAGCAACTCCTGGGAAAATATAGTGGAACAGGATATTCCATACTGTCTGCCATCTAAACAAGGAGGTAGGTGTCAAATATTGAGTATAAAATTGCAAGCCTGTGTTTTTTGAGGTTACAATACTGAGGGTACTTTTGAACACAATGTATATGAAAGCCCCTGTAATAAGGATTTCCAATAAAAGCCCAATCTTAGTTTTTTTGAAGGAAGGATATGCCATAATGCTGAGACAGAAATTCAACAGGAAGAATTTTTCCAATATTTCTGAAACACGCACCAACATGAACATCATGGTATAGTTGGGAAAGAAATTAATGAGCAGGAGATTCAAAAAAACAGCAAGAGTATAGGAAAAGAGAAAGAGAATGCTGTTAACAGTCATTCCGTATTCAATCATTTTCTTCCGATCCACCGCATAGGAATATGCAATTAGGAACACACACAATACACCGTTAAGAATTATATATACCATTAGCCTTCAACCTTTGCCACCAGCATGGTAACGTCGTCACGAAGATGACCATCAGAATGAGACACAACAAGATTCGCTAAATCTGACACAAAGCTACTGGCAGACTTGTTGGCACTATTTTTGATGGTTGTTAAATACATATCCGTTGTCCCCAGCTCCACGCCATCCTTATCCATGGCTTCAGAAATACCGTCGGAGGCCATGAGAATCAAGTCTCCACGGAACAATTTTTGCTCAGCCACCACCACAGTATCCAAATCGATAATACCAATCAAGGAACAGTTTGAAGAAAGGGGCTTAATTCGATAGCCTTCAGGAGAACGGGTTACAATAATTGGATCTGACATAGAAGCATTTACGTAGCGGATAGTCATTTTTTCCGTGTCAATGATACCAATAAAAAGAACGGTGTATTTATCCTGAAACTTCATGTCCTTGATAGCACGGTCAATGGAATAGATGACATTTGCCAAATCTTCCTTATCATCCATAATTTTTACCGTATTCAGCACCAAGCCCATAACCAAGGCTGCCGCCAATCCCTTACCAGACACGTCTCCCAGCATTACTAGGGTCTTATGCTCATCGAGAGGCAACACCGTGTAATAATCTCCTGAAACGTTTACCAAGGGCTTAAAATAAGACGCAAGCTCCAGTCGGCGTACTTCTGGCATTACCACAGGTAAAAAGGACTTTTGAACATCAGCCAGCATTGTCCATTCCCGAGAAAGCTCTGTGATTTCACTCAAATTAGTAATGATTTCTTGTCGGTTCAAAAATCGGATGTATTCTTCAAAAAGCGTCTTGTAGATTACCTTATCAAACAGATGGGTATATTTGCAGAAAATATACAGATGGTAGTCACCCTTTACCAAAAAGAAGCCTCGTGTGGACTTGTAAACAGTGGTAAGACCAAAATCCTTGTCGATAAAGTACACACCGTCAGTTTTCACATCGGAAAAGTTTATGTCCAAGGTATCCATGGTTTCCGTCTTACAGGTAAGCTTGTCGGGGCTGTTGTACAAGACGTAATTGTTGTTTCGATTGATAAACAAAACGGAGCAGTCTCCCTGCACCTCCAGCACCTCTCCCACTGCCTCAAAGAAATCTTCCAAAGAATAGCAGAACCGCAATCGTTGGATAAAATCCGAAATAAGGGAGGTGGTACCCTTTTGCAAAACTGAATCGTCGATTTTAGAGAAAAAGTACTTTACCAAGGCGTCGCCAATGAGCTCAAGAGAAAAGAACAGAATCACAGAACACAGAAGGGTGAATCCCCAGCCGGCTTTGGGAATCAAATAAATACTCAGCAGTATGAAAATAGCAGCAATTACAGTGTCTATGCAAAACAGACAAAATCGCTGTCTAGCTTTAAGCATATAAACTCCTTATTCTTTGCACCCAACTGGGTGGTTCAAAGATTTTTACAAAGGACTTGGCCTTCAAGACAAAACTATCATTGATTATAACATACTATTTAAAAAAATGAAACAAAAACGTACGTATGGAGGTTGCTTACAAAAGGTATGGGACTTACTAAGAGGTTAGTCATTGAAAATACAGAGCCTCTTGAAGCGTAAAGACATTTCAAGAGGCTGTAAACAAAAAATTAATTCTGCAATTCGGATAGAGCTTTTGGAAGGGGTGCGTCGGAGGGATTTTCTATTTCCATAAACTCCTTCAGCAAATCCTTCTGCTTTGAAGAAAGCTTTGTGGGCACTTCCACCAAAACCTTGATGTACAGGTCACCCTTTTTATTGGTGCCACTGAAGGGAACTCCCTCGTTTCGCAAGCGAAGGAGTTTTCCGTGGGGAGTACCAGCAGGAATTTTAAGCTTTAACTTCTTGTCATCCAAGGAGGTTACGTTGATGTCAGCCCCAAGGATGGCCTGAGTGGCAGAAATGGGCACAGCACAATACAAGTCGTTACCACTGCGCTCAAAATACTGGTGGCGAGTTACATGCACCACAATAATCAAGTCACCTGCAGGCCCACCATTGCGGCCAGCATCACCCTGACGGGGAATGGTAATCCGCTTGCCGTTGTCAGCTCCAGCAGGAATCTGAATGTTAATCTTCTTTCGTTTTGGCTGGAGACCAGAGCCACCACAAACCTTACAAGGATTGTCTATGACAGAACCATCGCCACCACAGGTGGGACAGGTTTGGGCAAAGGCAAAGAAACCAGTGTTTCTGCGTACCTGACCAGAACCACCACAGGTTCCACAGGTCTTTCGCTGGGCACCATTGGCACCACCTGTTCCCTGGCAGCTTTCACAGGGCTCCGTGTGCTGGAACTGAATCTGCTTTTCAGTACCGTACACGGCTTCCTTAAAGCTGATTTCCAAATCATAACGAAGGCTGGCCCCTTGATTGGGAGCATCGGGAGAACGACGGCGGCCACCGTTGCCACCACCAAAGATGTTGCCAAAAATACCGCCAAGGTCAAAGCCCTCGAACAGGTCGCTAAAGTCAGCATAGGCATGGGAATAACCGCCACCACCACCCCCCATTCCTTCAAGGCCAGCAAAACCGTACTGATCGTAAATCTGACGTTTTTGCTCGTCGGAAAGAATCTCATAAGCCTCTGTGGCCTCCTTGAATTTTTCCTCCGCCTCCTTGTCTCCTGGATTTTTGTCCGGGTGGTATTGGACTGCTAATTTTCGGTATCCTTTCTTTATTTCATCTTTTGTAGCGTTTTTTTGGACACCCAGAACTTCGTAATAATCCCGCTTTGCCATTATATGCCTTCCATTAACAAAAATACCGCCGCTATAAAAAACGACGGCTTATACAAGTTGAGGCGGGGCTTGTCTTGTATATCACTCCCCGCCTCGCTTTTATTTAACGAACTTATTTGTCGTCGTCTACAACTTCGTAGCTTACGTCCTCGGCAGTACCCTTGTTAGGACCTGTACCACCAGCGGCTCCAC
>JAFYWB010000058.1 GCA_017549025.1 Treponema sp. | reverse complement strand
CCTCTAGCTAAGCCAGAATTCATTGTGTTTTACACCGGCAAGGAAAATATCCCACCAGAATGCTATCTTTCCCTATCAGATGCATTTAAGCTGAACCACGTCCCAAACTCGGAACTCACCCTTGAATTAGTGGTAAAAGTGTGTAAAATTAAAAGTACAAATCCAAGTCCAGTGGTACATAATTGTCCTGACTCGGAACATGCCGTTCGCCGTTGGCGAACTTATCGAGTTTTCCTTTGGAAAACTTATATAATTTCATCTGGGGTTCTTAGGGGCAGGAAGCCCCTAAGCAGTGCTGGGGGAATGGGAGGTTTTAGGAGGGAAAACCCACCGCTTCTGAGTAGAGGGGGTGTTCCCTCCTAACAAAACAGGAGGAGAGGTTTTGAGTATTTTAACAGCAGAATACGACTACGCCACCGACATTGCAGTAAAACAAGAAGAAGCTTATGCTATTGGAATGATAAAAGGCCATGAAGCTGGACTCCAAGTTGGCCTCCAGCAAGGAATTGAGCAAGGGTTGGAACAAGGACTTGAACGTGGAGCCCACGAAAAGGCACTGGAAACAGCAAAACTCCTGCTTACTTATGGTGATTCACCAGAAAAGGTCGCCATTTGTACCAGTCTCCCGCTGGATGTGATACAGAGCTTGATGCAAGAACAATAGTCGTTTTTCTTTTCATCTGAACATGACTTTTGTCCCCGTGAAACCATCTGCAGGAGCGGAGAGTCCTTGCATTAATAATGATATATATCATTATATTGTGGTGCAGTATTCCCACTATAACGAGCACCACTATCAACAAAAGTGCCATTAAATATGAAAGCTGCTCCACCTGCTATAGTTGCACTATTATTTTCAAGCTTTACACCTGATTCTAATGTAAGCTTTTGCTGATTTGATGCATCAATAAGTGGAAGGGCAACACCACCACCATTTTTAGCAGAATTACCTTTAATTGTTACACCTGATTTTACAGTGATTTCACCTTTTTCCAAACAAATTCCACCACCCTCAGATGTAGCGGTATTGTTCGAAATGGTAGTAGAACCTTGAATCGTAACAATACCATCTTTTACATATAAACCCCCACCATGAACGGCTTTTCCACCTGTTATGATTAAGTTCTCTACGGTGAGTCGCAAGGTACCATTTGTAGGGGCTATTTGGATGACACCTTTTTTACCATTTGCATTGATAGTGTGGATTTTACCATCAACGGATTTTATGGTCAGATTTAGAGTTTTTGATGGAGTAATGTTGATAAGACTGCTTCCAGAACTAGATGCATGGCTACTCTCATAATCTGCCTGAACGTAAATGGTGTACTGGCTTCCGTCATTGGCAGCATAAATTTTTTCCAGAGCCTTCTCCATGGATTTTACGGGTTTTGTTGCTGAGCCGTAATTAGAATCACTGCCAGCAGGGCCGTTTACATATATCGCCTGTGACCATTGTGCCGTAAGTTTTTTGTCTCCCGTTATAGGCTTGGAGAAATCGTAGAGTTTTCTCGTGTCGTTATCCAACCAGCCAACAAAAATCCAGCCTGTACGATTCGGCTCAGGTAGCTCAGCTTCGGCAATGACACTACCCTTTGGGAAATACACTTCAGTAGAAGAAGCTCCATTAAAATTACCACTATTTCCGTCCAGAGTAACAGCATAGGGAATGGAACCAGAATACAAAGCTGCTCCTAAAATTCCCTCGCTATCCAGAGCACGGATTTCCACCTTTGTACCAACACCTACTTTATACCCATAAATCTCGTAGCCTGAAAGCTTATCTCCTGTCAGCAGTGAAGAGGCTTTATGCTGGGCTCCGTTTATAGAAAAGGAGGAAACACAATCAGAATCAGCTTCGTTAGTAAGCCCAACACGCTTACCCTCAGGCCATCCCCAGTAAATCCAGCCATCCTTGTCAGATTTTGTGTCACTGGTAACCTCCCATCCCTTCTTTCCTTGCATCATGGTAAACTGATTGTTATCGGCATCCCAAACTACCGCTACGGGAGCTTGCGGGGGAGTATTATACCGCAAGGTTATTCCCATGATTTTTCCAACATTGGTACCGGTATCTTGGCGAACAGGACAAAAATTTACGGTAAAATCAGTATGCTCCAAGGCACTGTCTGTTGCAGCCACCCGTACTTGCAGCATGGTAGCTTCCTCTGCAACTACCGTAACACTATCTTTTACAGCAGCAGTAACCTGTATTGAGGAGTTACTTGAAAGCTCTCCAATGCTCTCATCAATGTCATATCCTTGGGGATTGATAATATAACCTGTAAAGAGGGGAGTTGATTGTAGTGAAATAGTATCTACACCAGCGTTATTTTTTGTTATGGTAACATCGCTTACTTCTACTCGGCCAATCTGCACTGTTCCTGACCAGTATTCCAGATAGCCCTTCCAGTCCTGATACCACATGTTACAAGAAGTAAGACAGAAAAAAATTCCCAAAAGAGCCATAAGGGGAACAATTTTTTTAATGCAAGAGGATGCTAACTGATTTTCAAGTTTCATGTTTACTTTCACTTTTAAATAAACTCACTTTTCATTGGGAAAGAGAAATATAATCCTCCCCAGCTTTCTTATATTGTAGCAACACTGTAGCATAATTTTTTTTTACTGACTAGATTTTTTTTTCATTACAAGTAAAAAAATTACGGCCTAAACCGCTTCACAAGGCTCTCTTTCACAATTACTTTTCCTGTGGTATACTGCTTGTCATGAAAAAGAAATCCTTGCTGGCGGCGGGAGCCCAGCTTTCCTTTCTAACCTTGATTTCCCGCATTTTGGGGCTGGTTCGAGAAGCCACCAAGGCGGCCTTTCTGGGCACCTCGGATTTGGCAGACGCCTTTGGCATTGCCTTTACGATTCCCAACCTGTTCCGCCGCCTCTTTGCAGAAAACAGCATTTCCGTGGCCTTTATTCCCACCTTCAAGGCCTACCTAGAAACCTCCGACACCCCAGAAGGTCGCAAGGAAACCCAGGATTTTGTAAACGCCACCTGCACCCTGGTTACCTTCCTGACAACAGTGGTGGTGGTGCTTGGTATTTGCCTCACGCCTTTTATTATTCCTCTGTTTTATAAAGAGGGAAACTTAAGCGTTCTACAGGAAACAACCCTTTTAACAAGAATCATGTTTCCCTATCTGCTGGTGATTTCGGTGGCGGCCTTTTTCCAGGGCATTCTCAATGGACTGAAAATCTTTGCTCCATCAGGATTTACCCCCATCCTGTTCAACATCATCGTTATTGCTGCCACCTACCTCCTTTCTCCCCTGATGGAAAATCCCGCCAGAGCCATGGCCGTGGGTGTCATTACCGGCGGAATTGTGCAGGCTGCGTTCCAGCTGCCCTTTGTGCTGAAGGGAGGCTGGAAGGTTTCCCTCACCTCCTTGAAAAAAGCCTTTTCAAACCCTGGTACAAAAAAGGTGCTGGCCTTGGTGGGGCCCACGGTTATCGGAATGGCTGCCTACCAGCTCAACGATGTGGTGTCCACCTCTCTAGCAGGACGGGCAGGCACAGGAGTGGTTTCTAGCCTCCAGTATTCATTGCGGCTTCAGGAACTGATTCTGGGCATCTTTGCGGTGTCCATTGGCACCGTGATTCTGCCAGACATGGCAGGCTTGGCAAAGCGTCAGCAATGGGATGAGTTCTCTGCCATGCTGACTCAGTCGGTAAAAATCATCGCCCTTATCACCATTCCCATTACCTTCTTTTCCCTCATTACTGGAGAAAACATCATTGCCTTGGTGTACAAGTCCAAAAGCTTTGATGCTAACTCCGTTGCCCTGACCCTGGAAGCCTTTACCTTCCACATTGCAGGGCTTTTCTTCATTGCCGTAAACCGCATTATTTCCCCAGCCTTCTATGCTCAGGGCAACACCAAGTCTCCGGCTACCGCAGGAATTATGGGCTTTGCAGTGAATATCCTTTTAGCCCTGCTGTTGGTGACTCCCATGAAAGGCGGTGGCATTGCCCTGGCACTTACCTTGGCAAGCCTTGCCAACACCATCTTCCTCCTTATCTTTTTGCACAGGACAAAGCGATTTGCCTTGGGGTCCGTGGTAAAAGGCATGGTGGGCTACGCCCTGAAAATGGTGGTGCTGTCTGTTATAGCCTCCCTGCCCTTGCTACTGCTGAAGGACAAGATTTTTGGCCTTTTTAGCTTTAACAACCGCATTTTGCAAGAGGGACTTCCACTGATACTCTGCGCCATCATTTTTGCAGTGGTGGGTGTGGCACTTTTAATTTTGACACGAGATTCCTTGATTCAAATGATTGTGAAAAAACTAAGGAGAAGAATATGAATACCATGAATCTGGCTGAATACAATCGACAACGGCAAAAGGCTTTTTTCAAGATTTTGCGAGAGAAAAAGATTGATGTGGCCCTTTTTGAAGACACGGAAGGAAGACGAGATCCTTCTCTCCGTTACTTTACTGGCCAGCCCTCCGATGCATTGCTGATTCTCACTGCAGCAGGACAATCCATCCTCATTCCCTGGGATGTGAACATGGCTCAGGAAATGGCCACCGTTGACTCCATCCTGCCCTACACCGACTTTGGCCGCACTGCCACCAATGCCCTGTCCCAGATTCTTGCCAAGCTGGAGCTTCCCAGCACCGTCACCATCGAGCTGCCTCCCAGCCTGCCCTACCCCGTCTACGAAAAATACCAACAGGCCATTAGCCAAGCTCTGGGCAATTCCAAGGAGGTGCAGCTTTTGTGCCGGGAAAATGGAGTTCATCAGGATGCGGTGAATATGCGGGCCATCAAGGACCAGTACGAAATTGACTGCATCAAACGAGCCTCTGCCATTACCGATAACCTCATCCTGCTGCTGGAAGAAGGAGTCCGATCTGGAACCATTACCACAGAAATGGATGCAGCCCTGCTGATTGAGCGGGAATGTCGAAAAGCTGGCTGTGAAGGTACTGGCTTTGATACCTTGGCTGCAGGCCCTGAGCGAAGCTTTGGTATTCACTGCTTCCCCCCCTACACTGCAGGAGCTTTTCCTGCCACAGGGCTTTCTATTCTGGACTTTGGAGTGGTGGTGGAAGGCTACACCAGCGACGTTACCCTCACCTTTGCAAAGGGGCCTCTCTCTGCAGAGCAGGAAAAGCAGCTGGAGCTAGTACAAAGGGCCTACGATGCAGCTTTGGACAAATACAAAAACGGCCTGCCCATTCGAGATGCAGCTCAGCTGGTAGACGATATCTTTGCCCAAGCTGGTCGAAACATGCCCCATTCCCTGGGACACGGCTACGGCCTTGAAGCCCACGAGTGGCCCACTGTCCGCAACACCCAGCCACCAGAAGCACTCTTCCGCCCTGGCATGGTCGTAACACTGGAGCCTGGTCTCTACGACACACAGCTTGGTGGCTGCCGTCTGGAAAATGACATCCTCATTACCCCAGAGGGAAATGAAGTGCTTACCAAGGCCCGAATCATCCGATTGTAACAGAACGATAAAAAAAGAGCGAGGACAACCTCGCTCTTTTTGTTTGTAGATAAAAATGATACAAGCGTTAAATCTCAGACAATCGATTCAGTAAATGCTGCAAGGAATCATCCAAGTAGGAAGATTTTTCCTTGTCGGGGAGCTCCTGCACAAAGGGTCGCATAACATTCATGATTCGAGCAGATGCAGCTGGCTCATCAAATCGCTCCACAATATCGTATCGTTCAGCAGGAACTTCCACCAATCCCATTTCACGAATATTTTCTGCCAGCGCCATCAAACCAGGCTTTCCAGACAGCTTGCTGATGACATACTCCATCTGCAGAGCCTTCATGCTGCTATTAAATCCATTTTTTTCGTCCTGGGGTAGATAATCACAAAGACGCTTCAGCTCTTGGAACAAGCCTAAAATAGCAGTATTTTCCTTTGGCATTGTAGGCTTTTCCAACAGCCCCTCTATTTCCTTAGTTACAGAGTCTGTCTCATGATGGGGTAAGGTTGCCTCATAGCCTTCCTCTGCTTCTTCAAGCTCATCAACAGGAAGTTCCTGTTCACCACCCATACTGGCAGCATCACCGTTAAAATCCCAAGGCATGTCCACTTCGCTTTGGAAGGGCATTCTATCCTCTATTTCAGACTCTGGAACAAAGGTTGGCTCTGAAAGCTCATCCTCCAATTCCTCTTCCAGGGGCTTGGAAAAATCAGGCTGATTAAAATCTGGCTGGGAAAAGTCGGGTTGATCAAAGTCCGTCTCATACACTGGCTCCACCAGCTCTGGTTCCCCATCATCATCAAAGGGCTTGGAAAAATCAGGCTTATAAGCTTGTTCCACAGGTTCCATCTCAAATACAGGCCCAGACTCCTCCATTTTCACAGGATAGTTTTTAGGAGGAAGGAATCTCTCATTTGAAGATGCTGGCATGGAAGGACGCTGCCGTGGTGCTGGAGCAACATCATCTGACTGAGGTCTCATGGGAAGTGGGGCAGCTTCTGGCCAAGAATCAAACAGCGGCTCATTAAAAGACCGCTTCACAGGTTCACTCCGTGGAGCAGCTACAGGCTCCCCAATGGGTTCTGGTTCGCTCTTTCCTGCCTGCAAGAAAATCTCATCAGGCTTTTGATTTATATTATCAAAAAGCTCATCTTCCTCACTTTGAAATTCCAAGTTAGGATTGGCATACAAAGGCTCATAATCTACAGGCCCATCATCATTAGTAAGAGCTATAAGATTAGGTGCTCCATTTTCAAAACCTTCTTCAGCTTCATCAAAATCTAACACCAATGGATCGAACTGTTCCAGACTTTTCTTCTTTTTTGTAGCAGATTCTTTCTGCAACATAAAGGAGCTATCGGACTCGTCTCGGGAATATTCTTCATCAATGAGAGGATTCAAACGAGCGCTCTGTTGTTTTTGTTCCCGAGATAATTCCTGATACCCTGCTCTATCTGAATAAATATCCTGTAAAGAAGAAACTACCTTGGGCACAACAAAGTTATTCTGCTCATCTGTTTGTTCACTTCCCAACTGGGAGCACAAGGAAATTCGCTCCACCGCCTTTTGCAAGTAGCTATTATCTGAATCCCAATTCAATGCCTGCTGATAAAACCGCATAGCATCCCCGTACTGTTTACCCTTTTCGTAGCAGGAAGCGAGGGCAGACAGAGCCACAGGATCTTCAGGAACACACTTCAAGTATTCAATCAGATACACCTGAGCCTTTTCCAAGTTACCGATTTGACGGAACCGCAGAGCCACATCAAGGAAATGGAGGAAATAGCTACTGTCAATTTCCCAGATTTTATCCAAGGTCTGCTGAAGCCGCTCCAAATCGTCACAGCAGGCAAAATATTCTGACAAAAGATGACCGATTCCCAAGTTAAAGTGATATTCATTCAGCAGCTCGTTCAGTAGCTCTCCAGCCTCCTGAAATCTATTGGCATTCAACAAACTGCGAACATATTGTAGCTGCACGCCCTTGCTTTTTTCTTGAACTGGCTCCACTCGCCTCAGCAGACTGAGAGACTCCTCATTCCGTCCCTCGTGGCTGTACACATCTGCCAAACCCAACAAGGAGCGAGAATCATCCTCTTCCTGACGAAGCACCGTCTCGAACCGCTGGCCTGCATCCTGATATTCGCTACGCTTCAGCTGAACCATTCCCATGGACCGCTGCAAGTGGATGTTTTCAGGCGTAACCTCAATACCTTGGCTCAGAATGTTGTAGGCTTCCTTATGCTGATTGTGAGACATCAAAAACAAGGCATAGCTATTGATGGCATCGCTCCAGCCTGGCTTGGCTCTGAGAGCAGCCTCATATTCACTGAGCACTTCATCGTAGTAGCCTAATTTTTCATACTCTTGGGCAAGATTAAAGTGGAGAATGGGGTGGTTGGCATCCAGCTGCAAGCCACGACGATAGGATGCAACGGCATTCTTGCTGTCGCCCCGCAGAGAATAAATGCTTCCCAAATGGTTGTAGGCCAGAATATCCCCAGGATTTTGTTCAATTACATGGTCAAAGCATTCCAGCGCATCATCAAAGCGTCCCATTTGCTTGTAGGTAAAACCCAAGGTATAGAAGGTTTGAACACTGTCTCCATCAAGGGACAAGGCTCGCTTCAAAACCTCCACCGATTCCTCAAAGCGACTCGTTCGACGATAAATTCCACCCAAACCAATGTGGGCGGCATAGTCATTCTGATCCTTTTGCAGAATCTGCTGATAAATGGAAAGCGCCTGCTCGTCCTGTTCGCTGCGGATATAGGTTGTTGCCAGCTCGTGAAGCAATTCTAAATTATCTGGAAATTCTTGAAGCAATCGCTTGAACAGGCGAATTGCCAACTCAAAGTCCCGTGCTAAAACTGCTGATCGTGCCCTAAAAAGGGTATTTTTGTGAGTTGCAGAAATTCCAAATGTCATCACTTTTCCTTAATCATAAGATTGAATGGTAGGTCGAGCGTACACCTCTTGGGACAAAGGCCCAATTTGACCATTGTATTCAGAAGCGATGGCAAAATAATAGATTCTGCCATTCTTTAAGCCCGTCAACCGAACAGAATTTTCATGTCCTACCTTTACTGGAGAAGCTCCTTCCAGAGCCACCCGACCAAGATATTCTCCTGGACGCTCACCATAGTACACGCAATAATTTGTAGCCTTGTCTATGGTGTGAGACCAAATCAAGTCAACGAAACCGTTCCCTGCTGTAGCCTTTACATAAAAGGGTGGCAGGGGTGGCTCTTGCTCCTCGTAGCAGAGGGTGACGGAGGCTACCGAAGGAGAGCTTGTTCCAGCTCCATCGGGATACAGCTTCACCATCACCTGAAAATATTTTCCCTCCACCCCAGAAAGCGGCTTTCCGGCAGGAGCGGGAACCCAAGCAGGACTTGTTTGATTCCAGCTGTAAAAGTTATCTCCTGCACGCACGAAGAATTCCACGTCAGTTTCTTCTGGCACAATGGTACTGGCTTCCAAGTGAGTCAGCTGGCTGCCAACAGGTACTTCCAAAGGCTCACTGATAAAGCTACCACCTTCTACAGTATAACGCACTGCAGTCCAACCTGTCTGATAATTTTCTTGATTTTGATAAAAAAATTCTTCCGTATTGGCGATGGAGTTTCGCAAGACTCTAAAATCGTCAATCTTTCCAGCGTATGAAGGTGAAATTTCAAATAAGGCAGGATTTCCCAGCATCAAGGGATACACCCCACCACGTTCACGGCCTGTAATGGTGATATACTTCAAATCCTCCACCAAGCCGTTTACTCGATATTCCAAAAGACCAGTTTCTGAGTCGTAGGATAAAATGTGATGAGACCACTTGCCAGGAATAATGCTTTTAGTACCAGAAAGGGTTATTTCACCGTTATTTTCTGTGTAGCCAGCAAAAAGATTGGTACAATTCCATTGTAAATGGTTTCGGGCAAAGGATGCTTCTAAAATCTGGTACAGAGGATACCCCTCCACGGTGCGACTAGAACGCCAAGAAATTACGGTTTCACCGTTGTCAACCACTGCAGGACAAAGCCAAAACTCCATGGAAAAGGAACCAGTCCAGTTCAAGGTAGAGAAAATAGAGCCTGGTGTTCCCAGAACGGCAAAGCCACTGTTGTTGCCTACAGAAAGTCCAGCCTGTTTTCCCATGGCTCCATCCTGCACCAGCCGCAGATTGGCATTCACCACTTGGAATCTTCCCGCAGCATCCACCAACGTGTCTCCCTCAAAGGAAAAAAGCATTTCTGTGTCAGCAGAAACAGTGCGGGAGGCAGTGGCCAGCTCCAAAGAGGTTTGACCATATTTGCCGGCGCCCGTGGTAATGCCGCTCATGGAAGAAATCTTGCTCCAGCCCTCGTTTCCTCCCAAGGTTATAGTCTTTTCTATTGAGAAGGCAGATTGCAGGGACAAAACCAGTAGACAAAAAAGGGCAAAACAGGGTATGAGTTTTCTATTAGATTTTAAAGACATGAAAACAGACACAAGAGAACGACGACAACAACTCCAGGACACAGCTCACAAAGCTCCTTCTACAAGCGGCGTCTACTTCTGGAAAGACGAGGCAGGCACCGTGATTTACGTGGGAAAGGCCAAGAACTTGAAGAACCGCCTTTCCTCTTATTTTTCTGGCCGCAAGGACATTAAGACACAGATTCTCGTGTCCCGGGCAAGTTCCATCGAATATATCACCACAGCCAACGAGTACGAGGCCTTTATCTTGGAAAACAACATGATAAAGGAACATAATCCTCGCTACAACATTAACCTGAAGGACGGCAAGTCCTATCCAGTACTGCGGATTACCAACGAGCCCTTTCCAAGGCTGTTTAAAACAAGGCGTATTCTGCAGGACGGCTCCAAGTATTTTGGGCCCTTTCCCGACGTGGGAGCCTTGGACACCTTTATTGAAACCCTCCAGCGGCTCTATCCCCTCAGACGTTGCAAAATACTGCGAAAGCGAGAATCTCCCTGTATGTACTACCATATCGGAAGATGCGGCGCTCCATGCTGTGATCGGGAATCAGAACACACCTATAACGAGTATATCGGTGAGATTGAAAGGATTCTTGAGGGTAAAGGCCCCGACACCGAAGCACGGCTCACAGCGGAAATGAAGCAGGCAGCCAAGGAGCTGAAGTTTGAAAAGGCAGCTCGACTGCGAGACGGAATCGCCGCCCTGCGGGTTCTCAGAAGCCAAAACGTGGTGGAGGACTTTGACCCAGAAGACCGGGATTACATTGCCTACTTTACCGAAGGAGAGCTGGTAAGCTTTACGGTACTGAAAATGCGACAAGGCAAGCTTTTAGGCCGAGACAATTACCGCACCGTCAGCTTAAACGAAACGGAGGAATTGCTGGGAGAATTCCTTGCAGCCTACTACACTGAAGCCTCCATGATTCCCCCAAAAATCTTTGTGCCCACCACAACGGGCCTTGATATTAGCCGCCAATGGTTTGCTACCGCACTGGAGGTTCAGCCAGACATCCAAGTGGTGAAGGAAGAAGTCAGCGAAGCCTCCGATTCAGACAACAAGCGACACATGGCAGAGCTGCCAAACTACAAACGGCATGTGGCAGAGCTACCAAACTACAAACGCCATATGGCAGCCATGAACATGGCCTTTCAAAATGCACGAGAAGACATTATCCGTCGGGTGCGGGAGCGTGGTGACATGCCCGCCATGGAGGAATTGCAGAAGCTATTAGGCTTGCCTCATCTGCCAGTCCGCATCGAAGGCTTTGACATTGCCCATATTGGCGGGCGACTTCCCGTTGCCAGTCTTATTAGCTTTTACAACGGAAACCCCGACAAGAAAAATTACCGCTACTTCCGCCTGAAAACCACCGACGGCATTATCGACGACTTTGCTTCCATGCGAGAAGCAGTGGCCCGCCGTTACACCCGACTTTTGAACGAACAAGCCGACCTGCCAGACTTGATTCTCATAGACGGTGGTATTGGCCAGGTAAATGCGGTGCAGGCAGTGCTTTCCGCCTTAGAGCTGGACATTCCCGTGGCAGGCTTGGCAAAGCGGGATGAGGAGATTTATCGTCCTGGTAACAGCACTCCCATCTGTCTGCCAAAACGAAGCGAGGCATTGCGTCTTTTGCAACGAGTGCGAGATGAAACCCACCGTTTCGCCACCAGCAGAAACCAACGACTGAGAACAAAGGAAAATACCGTCAGCGTTTTTGCAGGAATGCCCCACGTGGGAGACAAGCGAGCCAGAAGCCTTATGCTCACCTTTACCAGTCCCAAGCAGCTGGTGGAAGATTGCCAGTCATATCTTCTCGAAGCCCAAGCCACCAAGGTAGCCACAGGAAAAATTCTTTTACCTAAAGTGGAAGCAACAAAAGAAGCCCAAACCAAGGTAAATCCTGACATTAAAACCTCCGCAGGAAAAATCACCCTACCCGCTGGCCCTGCTGAACAAGAGATTTACGAAGCAGCTCCTATTGCAGCCCTCCTCCACATTCCCCGAAGTCAGGCAGAAGACATTCTGGCAGCCTGTAAGGATTTTGTGGCAGAACAGGATGCTGCAAAAAATCGGTTGAACAAGGGACTCCACCAAACAGCTTCATCAAGGGGCTTGGAGGACACCGCTTCTGGTGAAACCAATTCTGCCACCGCCCAGCTGGCTGCCCAGCTTTTTGATGAAAGTGAATACGATTTTATTGAAGAAAATGAATCCTTTGCCGCAGAAGATGAAAGAGACTACGGTGAAAAAAAATAACCTGAAGCTCCAGCTTGCAAACTTCATCTTGTTACAACAGTACAAGGTGGAGCTTGCAAGTAAAACCTCAGGTTAATATATAGTAGAAAATGATAGTTTTAACCAACTATTGTCAGCACATCAACCCAAAAGCTGGCCACCAGTCAAGGTTTTCCACAGCTCCCGAAGAATAATCATGTGGGCAGCCTCGTTGGGATGGATTCTGTCAGGAGAGAAGTTACAGGTGTAGCGCTGTGCAAGAACTTCATCAAAGGCAGCTTGCAAATCTACATAGGGCAGCTTGAATTCTTGTGCGACTTCCCGTGCGGCAGCAGCGTATTCACGAACCATCTTTCCCAGAGGATCTTCCTTGTTCAATTCCAACATAAAAGGAGAGAGAATGCACATGCCAGCCCCGCAGTCCAAGCCAGAGCGAATCATCTTGCGACAATTTTCCTTGAAACCAGCCACATCAATGAGTTCGTTCAATCCAGCATGACCGTCAAAGTGGCGCCAAGCGTCGTTTACACCAATCAAGATGGAAATAAAGTCGGGCTTGCATTCCAACACATCCTCCTGCCAGCGATCCAACAGCTGGGCAGAAGTGTCGCCACCAACGCCACGGTTAATCACCTGCACGTTCAGCTCAGGACAGAAACCAGTGAGGGCAGCCTGTAAAAAATAGGCATAACCGTTTCCAAGGGACTCACTCTTCCAAGTAGGAGCCAAAAAGTCACGGTCACAATCAGTAACAGAATCACCTGCCACTACAAAAATAGAATTCTTCTTCAAAACCATGGAAACCTCAAAAAATCAAGAATCACTATCCTTACTCTTTAGCTGAACTTGCTTCTTCTTCCTTCTTGGCCTCATTCTTGTCCTTCAAGTCGGCAATACCGATAAAAACAGCAATCAATCCAACAAAGGCGGCCACAACAGGAGAAGCTCCCTTCAAAAACGAAATGATTTCAGCGCCCCAAGACAATCCGCCAGGAAGAGCTGCAAAAACTGTAAATGCAATGAGAACAAGTCCCACAATAATCGCTACCATAGGAAAACCTCCATCCTCATTATCACATATTTCCCCACTTCTTGCAAGATTCCATCTTTTAGTATGAAATCAAACAGGCCACTGGCAGATGATCGGAGTAGCCCTCATCCTTCCACAGGGCATAACGGAAGGGAATGAGGTTTCCTGATTCATCCAGCTGCACCCAAGGGCCACTAGACAGGGCTTCAAAGTGGAGAATCTCCAAGTTCCCTACCGTAAACACGTGATCGATTCGCTCCCATTGCTGCTGGTACCAATAGCTTCCTGCACTGGTGGTATTTTCATGAAGCCACCCGCTGTCAGCTTCTACAGTGCCTAGAAGCACCCTGCCAGAATCTTTTCCTGAGACAGTAAATTCTCCCAACTCCCGATTAAAGTCCCCGCAGATAATGGCCCCAACAGAACTTGTGCCACTGATACCAGTGCCAGTTGATCCAGAAAGCACCCGACGAAGCTGCCATTCCAGCAGCATTTCCTGCCGAGCTTGCCAAAAGGCCGCCTCATCTTCTCCCCCAGATTTAGATTTCCAGTGGCAGGCAAAAAGATTCATAACTTGAGGATTTTCCTCATCTCCCAGCAACACCTCCACCTCTAGCAAAGGCCGTAGCTGGGGCTGCTCCCCATTTGTCCTGCAGTCCACCTGATGTACCCGCTTTTGTCCCAAGGGAAAGCGAGAGAACACACCACAGCCAATAGAGCTGCCTTCCTCCACCTCAAAGCACATCCACCCGTAGCTATCGGAGCCCCGCAAGCGACCTGCAAGCCCATTGGAAATATCGTACATCACCGCCATGTTTTCAATTTCCTGCAGTACCAAAATGTCTGCATCAATCTGCTCGATGGCCTCTAACAATCGCTCCAGCCGATGCTCGTACAGCTGCTGACTCCAAATGCTCTTGCTGCCACGAAACTCCGCATACTCCAAGCCGGAAGTCTGAGCATCAAAAAAGGTCTGCACATTCCAGCTCACCACATACAGCTGATTTTCACCAGATGCAAGGGCTTTACCAGCTTCACCACCGTCCAATTCACAAGAAAAAAGCAGCAGTGATAGCACCACTGTCCACAAACTGAACCACAATCCCTTCATTACAACCTCCACAACAAAACAAGAAACTTACCAACAAGCTCCATCTTTATTGTAGGGTTGAAGGAGGTAAAATTTGACAAAATCTCGGATTTTTTTTAGAAAAACTGTGAAATTATTTTATACTAAGCACTTTTTTAGTAAATTTTCTACAAGAACAAATCTCATCGTTGTCTCATTTTCTTGTAGTCATATTCTGGGTCATATTCAATGGAACCAAACAGCTGGATTAACTCCTCAGATTTTCTCCGTTGAATAAATTCCTTCAAAGCTGTATTTACCGTTTCCTTCTTTGTATCACAGCCACCAATTTCATAAGCAAGCTCCAACAGCTGAGGATTGATTGCCAGGTTTGTTGCCATAACAGCACCTCCTTATATTCTAGTTTACACATAACTATGTGTGAAATCAACAAGCTATAAAGCGTATCTCAACGTTTCATCTTTATTGTAGGGTTGAAGGAGGTAAAATTTGACAAAATCTCGGATTTTTTTTAGAAAAAAAGCAGCCTGCTCCATGCAAGCTGCTTTCCGTTGCTGGCACAAGGCCAACTTAACCAGTTTTGCAAGCAAAACTGGCCTACACGTTAAACTTAAAGAAGATTACATCGCCGTCTTGAACGATGTATTCCTTGCCTTCCATGCGGTATTTTCCGGCGGCTTTGATTTCTGCCTCGCTACCGTATTCCACCAAGTCGTTGTAGCTATAAACTTCCGCCTTGATAAAGCCTCGCTCAAAGTCAGTGTGGATAACACCTGCAGCCTTGGGTGCTGTGTCTCCCACCTTGATTGTCCAGGCTCGGCACTCGTCCTGTCCGGCAGTAAAGTAGGTACGAAGCCCCATCAAGTGGTAGGCTGCACGAGCCAAGGTTGCCAAGCCAGATTCCTTCAATCCGATTTCAGCCAAGAATTCTGCTCGCTCCTCAGCACTGTCCATTTCTGCCAAGTCTGCCTCGAACTTGCCGCAGATAACCACCACGTCGCTACCCTGCTCCTGAGCAATCTTTCGTACCGCCTCCACGTAGGAACTGCCGTTTTGAATGCCGTCCTCGTCCACGTTGCACACGTACATCATGGGCTTCATGGTAATCAGGTGACAGTCGTAGAGGGCAAGCTTTTCGTCATCGGTTAAGTCCGCAGTGCGAGCAGCCTCACCGTTTTCCAGCAAGGGCTTTACCTTGTTCAAGGCAGAAAGCACAGCGGCAGCCTTTTTCTGGTCCTCTTTGCCCATAACACGGGCATTTCGTTCAGCCTTTTCAATCCGCTTGTTCACGGTATCCAAGTCAGCAAAGGCCAGCTCCATGTTAATGGTTTCAATGTCATCCACGGGGTCAATCTTGTTATTTACGTGGATAATGTCGTCGTTTTCAAAGCAGCGGACAACGTGGGCAATTACTCCCACCTCACGAATATGAGCCAAGAACTGGTTTCCCAAGCCTTCACCCTTGGAGGCGCCCTTTACCAAGCCAGCAATGTCCACAAACTCAACAGTAGCAGGAACTCGCCGCTTTGTCTGAAACTTTTGAGAAAGAAAGTCCAAGCGTTCATCAGGTAAATCTACGATTCCCACGTTAGGATTGATTGTACAGAAGGGATAGTTGGCCGCCTCAGCAGGGGCGGCAGTCAATGCAGAAAAAATGGTGGACTTTCCCACGTTGGGCAGTCCTACAATACCACAGTTAATAGCCATAATTCAGCCTCGTAATGAAAAATTGATGTTTGCCCTACTATACCACGGAAAAAAGCCTCGGTGCAAGTTGCTGGGAAAAGTGATTGCAAGTTGCTGGGAAAAGTGATTGCAAGTTGCTGGGAAAAGTGATTGCAAGTTGAAAGCCCTTAGCAGTAAAAACGAATTTCTCCAAAGTATTGCTTCCATAAAGAAACAATTTCAAAGGCTCGTGCTTCTATTGTTTTCATGATGTAATTGAGCTTGTGAGATGGAATATTTGATTTATTGTGGGCAAGCAAGGTTTTCAGCTCCTTGGTTATCCATATTTTGGTTGCATTTTCAGATGGCACACCTTCACAAACATGAACGTGAATCGGTTCCAATGGATTGGATTCTGCATACCAGATGAAAACCACATATCCACCAATTCTAAAAACCTGCGGCATTGTCAAAACCTCCAGCTCGTGCCAACTGGATTATAATATGGGCGGTACTTTCCAAAAATTCCTGAAAGTAGTTCATTTGAACTTCGGAGAAACCATTGCTTCCTGTCCATGAATATGTTGGCAGCCAGCACTCGGCCCAATTAAAGCCATTTTCAACAGGCTGTTCAAAATAGACCTTAACTGTTTCCTTGCCATTACTCTCAAGTATTTCTGAATGGGCAATTCCCGTGCCGTCGTTCAAGGTCATGTAATTGTACATCATAAAAAACCTCCTACCGCAACAGTCTTTTTAAAACTATACCACGGAAAAAAGCCTCGGTGCAAGTTGCTTGAATAAGTGTGTACAAGTTGCTTGAATAAGTGTGTGCAAGTTGCTTGAATAAGTGTATGCAAGTTGCTGGGAAAAGATTTGTGCAAGCAAACAAACCATTTCACTGCAACAGAATCCTTCATAACTCCTAAAACTCCACCAATTTCCATAACTAAAAGTATCTATAAAAATATTAATAATATCTTCATTATAACTTGACCACTATTTTATTCTATTTTACAATGCTAAACATGAAAACCAACACATTCAAGGGCGGTATCCATCCGCCAGAGTTCAAAGAACTGACAGAAGAAATGAAGTTGAAAGCTGTCAGTCCTTCTACAAAAACGGTTTCAATTCCTGTTACCCAGGGTGGTGCACCAAATACTCCCTGCGTAAAGGTTGGAGACAGCGTAGCCCGAGGCCAAGTGATTGCCAATGGCACCAGTCCCATGTCTGTTCCTGTCCACGCATCCATTGCTGGAACAGTTAAAAAGATTGAAACCCGCATGGTTTCAGGTAACTTAGAGGTTCCCTGTATCCTTATCCAGTCTGACGACAGCGACAGAACCGAGTTCATGCCTCCACTGGATCCTTTCAAGTGCAGCAAGGAAGAAGCCTTAGCTCGCATTCGTGATGCAGGAATCGTGGGAATGGGAGGAGCTGGATTCCCCACCCACATTAAGTTCAACCCACCTGCTGGCAAAACCATTGAATACGTTCTGGCCAATGCCGCCGAATGTGAACCCTATCTGACCGTAGACTATCGTGCCATGGCAGAAACTCCCGACAGATTCATCGACGGACTTGCCATCGCCATGAAGATTACTGGCGCCCAGAAGGGAATCATCGTTTTGGAGGACAACAAGAAGCAGCTGTGCGACATTCTCCAAAAGGCTATCGAAAACAATATCCACGGTTGCCCCATTTCCATCTGCCTGTGTAAGACAAAGTATCCTCAGGGTGGAGAAAAAAGCATTACCATGGCAGCCCTCAAAAAGGAAATTCCCGCTGGCGGACTTCCTGCAGACATTGGCTGCTGTATCAGCAATGTTACTACTCTCTGTGCCATTGCAGACGCCTTCCGTGAAGGAAAGCCTGTTATTGAGCGCTCCGTAACCATTTCTGGTATGGCTTGCGAAAATCCCCACAACGTAATCGTTCCCATTGGAACTGTAGTGGGAGATTTGATTCCCGAAGAAATCACCCTCAAGGACAATGTGGCAAAGATTATTTCCGGCGGTCCTATGATGGGTATGGCCATGACAAACGCCAATTTCCCTGTTTCCAAGACAACCTCCGGTGTACTCTTCCTCACCAAAAAGGAAACCTTCCTTACAGACGAAGATCCCTGTATCGGTTGTGGAAGCTGTATTTCCCACTGTCCTTATCGTCTGTCTCCCGTATTGATGGTTCGCTCCATGGCTGCAGATGATTACAGCGAAGCAAAGCGCTACGGTCTTATGGACTGTGTTGAATGTGGAACCTGTTCCTACGTTTGCCCCTCACAGATTCGCCTGGTACAGCGGTTCAAGGTTGGTAAGGCTATCGTACGAGAGCAAATGGCAAAAGAAAAGGCTAAGGCCGAAAAGGAGAAGAGCAATGGCTAGTCCATCCGATGTAAATGAAATTTATCTCTCCCCAGGACCCCACGTAAGTTCCCGGAGAAACACACAGAATATCATGCTCTTTGTCATCATTGCATTGCTGCCCCTCTGTATTTGCGGTGTGGTAGTATTCGGCATTCCAGCCCTGGTGACATTGATTGCGTCTGTGGCTTCCACAGTGATTTTTGAAATGCTGTTCCAGAAGCTTACCAAGCAGCCTGTCCGTATTAAGGACTTGTCTGCCGTGGTAACTGGAATTATGCTGGCTCTGGTACTGCCTCCCGCCACCCCTGTGTGGATGACCATTCTCGGTGGACTTTTTGCTATCGTTGTGGCAAAGGGCTTCTTTGGTGGAATTGGTGCCAACGTATTCAACCCAGCACTTACTGGTCGAGCCTTCCTGTTCACCAGCTTCCCCGTAGCCTTGTCCACTTGGACGCTGCCCTTTGACGGCGTAACTGGTGCCACCGTTTTGAGCGAAATGAAGACTGGCGTATTCTTTGCAGACAGTGAGATGTACCTGGACTTCTTCTTGGGAAATCGTGCTGGTTGTATCGGTGAAACAAGCGCCCTGTTGATTCTTGTAGCCTTCATCTTCTTGTTGGTAACAAAAATCATCGACTGGCGTGCCCCCGTGGCCATGGTTGTAGTAACTGTTGGTGCAACAGTATTGGCTGGCGGAGATGCCTTGATGGCTCTCATGTCTGGAGGTTTGCTCTTTGGTGCTGTTTTCATGACCACAGACTATGCCACCGCTCCTGTTACAAAGACAGGCCGCTTGATTTTCGGAGCAGGAGCAGGTCTTATCACCTTCTTGATTCGTCAGTTTGGTGGTTATCCAGAGGGTGTTATGTTCAGTATCTTGATCATGAACGTACTTACCCCCTTCTTGAACAAGATTATTCCTACAAAATATGGCTATAAGGGCAAAGGAGCAGGAGCAAAATGAAAAATATGTTAAAACTCGGCTTATCCTTGGCCATCTATGCCAGTGTGGCCTGTGTGTGTTTGTCATTGGTAAACATGGTTACCGCCCCTGCCATTGCCGCCGCCAAGGAGCGGGAGCTGAACGCAGGTTTGGCCGTAGTGTTTGCAGATGCAGATACCTTTGAAGCAGCCCCTGGCTTTGTTTCCGACACAGCGACCTCTGTTAAGGTAACAAACCTCTACTTGGCAAAGAAAGCTGGTCAGGTAATGGGTGCCGTAGTACAGGCTAATGGTCCCACCTACGACAAGGCAGAAATGCTCATTGGTGTAACCTTGAACCGCTCCATTACAGGAATCCAGTTCTTGAGCCTTACCGACACCCCTGGCTTTGGACAGAAGGCCGCCGAGCCTGAGTTCTCCAACCAGTTTGCTGGTAAGTCCATTGACGATGCCTTTAATGCTGGCAGCGACGTTGACATGATTGGTGGTGCTACCATCACCACAAAGGGTGTTTCCCAGCTGATTAAATATGCCACCTACGTTGCAGGTGAATACTTGGCCGCCAACTGTGGTGGAGCCGCTGGAACTGGTGAAGCTCCTGTAATTGCAGAAGCAGCCACAGCCTTTACCTTTGAAGAAGCCTGTGAATCCATCTTCCCTGCAGAAGAGTATGGAGAGATTTCTATTCATGAGGTGGAAGAAGGAATTGGAGATGTTGCTCGCAGCATGATTGTAGAGCAGAAAGCCTTTGCTCTTTCTGGAGATAAGATTATTGCCGCCATGGTAGCTGTTCGTGGACAGACCTACAAGTACGGTGGTGTTGTACTCACAGCTGTTGGTGCTGATGGAAACATTATCGGTGCTCGCATCTTAGAGTTGAACGACGATCAGAACCAGGGACAGTTGGCTTTGGAAGAAAGCTATTACAATCAATTTACTGGTTTGAATGCAGCCGAATCTATCTTGAACGGCGAAGGAAAGTATGATGCCATCACAGGTGCCACCATCACCTCCGACTGTGTTGCAGACATGGTAAAGGTTGGTGCTGTAGAGGCTGTAAACATGCTGGCTGAAAAGGGACTTGGTGTTACTGCCATTGACCAGAACAGCTACCAGTTAAATGAAAACTATTTGGAGGAGTAGGAGCAAAATGAAAAATTATTGGTCTATTTTCACCAACGGTCTTGTAAAGGAAAACCCGCTGCTGGTGCTGATGATTGGTCTTTGTTCCTCACTGGCCGTTACCACCAGCTTTAGCAACGGTTTGGGAATGGGCTTGGCCATGACCTTCGTTCTTTTGATGAGTGAAATCATCATCAGCTTGTTCCGCAAGTTGATTCCCGATTCAATCCGTATTCCGGTGTTTATCATCGTAATCGCCACCTTCGTAACCATCGTAGACCTGTTGATGCAGGCTTATGTTCCCGCATTGTCAAAGTCTATGGGTGTGTTCATTCCCTTGATTGTAGTAAACTGTATCATCATGGGACGTGTAGAATCCTTTGCATCAAAGCGCACTGTATTAGAAGCTGCCTTTGACGCACTGGGAATGGGTTTGGGATACCTGTGGGTTCTCTGCGGTATCTCCATTGTCCGTGAACTGCTTGGTGGCGGAACCTTCTTGGGCATGGAAGTAATTCCAGAAGCCTATCGAATTGGATTCTTCACCGGTGCTCCCGGAGGATTCTTCGTATTCGCCATGTTCATCTCATTGAACTTTGTGCTAAAAAAAATTACCGCAAAGAAAACTGAAGGAGCAGCAGAATGAACGAGTATCTTAAAATCTTTCTTTCATCCATGTTGATTGACAACGTGGTTTTGATTCAGTTCTTGGCCCTCTGCCCCTTTATCGGTATGACCTCGGACACTGGCAAGGCCATTGGTATGGGTATTGCCACCTCCTTCGTTATGGTTCTGGCAACTATCGCCACCTGGCCCCTGTACTACTACGTACTGGCTCCATTGGGACTCACCTTCCTCCAGACTCTGGTATTCATCCTGGTGATTGCTAGCTTGGTTCAGCTGGTTGAGTTCTACCTCAAAAAGTCAGCTCCCGCTTTGTACAGCTCCATGGGTGTGTACCTTGCATTGATTACCACAAACTGTGCCATTCTTGCCGTTACACTGAACTGTATCAGCAAGGAATACAACTTTGTGGAATCCATCGTGTATGCCCTGGGTACTGCAGGAGGCTTCCTTTTGGCCATGACCTTGATGTCTGGTATTCGCCAGAGAATCAAGATTGCTCCTGTTCCCAACTTCTTGAAGGGAACTCCAGTTCTGTTCGTGGCCGCAGGTCTTTTGTCCATGGCCTTTGGCGGATTTGCCGGATTGATTAAATAAGGAGAGGAAATGAATACTGTATTGATTACATTGGGCGTTTCCTTTGGTATCGCCTTCGTTTTGGGAGTACTTCTTGGATTTTTCAAGAAGGTATTCCACGTGCCAGTAGACCCCACCGTAGAAAAAGTGCGCGAGGTATTGCCCAGCGCCAACTGTGGTGCCTGTGGTTACCCCGGATGTGACGGATTTGCTGCCGCTGTAGCTGCAGGAGAAGCTCCTGTAACTGGTTGTACCGCTGGTGGACCTGCCACAGCAGAGGCTGTTGGTAAGGTGCTGGGTGTTGCAGCAGATGCAGTAGCAAAGGTTGCTATTCTTGCTTGTCAGGGCTGCAAAGAGCACGCCAAGGACAGAGGCTTTTACACTGGTGTAAAGTCCTGTAAGGCTGCAAAGATCAGTGTTAACGGAACAAAGCTCTGTCAGTTTGGCTGTATCGGCTTTGGAGACTGCTGCAATGTTTGTAACTTTAACGCCTTGACCATGGGCGACGACGGACTGCCCCACGTAAACTACGCCAACTGTACTGGTTGTAGCATGTGTGCTCAGGTTTGTCCTCAGAGCCTGTTCTCCATGACAGCTGCTTCCCAGAAGGGAACCATCGCCCTGTGTTCCAACCGTGGCGAACTTTCTCCCAAGCTGAAGCAGAACTGCGAGACAGCCTGTATCAAGTGCCGCAAGTGTGAGAAGAACTGTCCCGACAAGTGCATCGTTGTTACCAACGGCATTCCCGTAGTGGACTACAGCCTGTGTACCTCTTGCAAGAAGTGTATCGAAGGCTGCCCCACAAAGGTACTTGTTCTCATTGAAGACAAGGTTGCTGTAAATGCATAATTAAGGAGCTGGGCCTGTTGGTTGTCCAGCCTAACAAACAAAAAAGCCGTGGATTCACCTCCACGGTTTTTTTTATCTACCACCCTGTTAAATCTTAATTATTTACAAAAGTCTTGCGTATGACAGCTGATTTTATCATTGGTTTGAATTAACGATTTAATAAACTCTGGTGCAAAGTCCAGACCATTTTTCCACATTATTGTATTTCCTTGTACATGAAAGTTTCTAAATAATTTTTTATCTTGAAGCTCTCGTACAATTTGCCTTTTATCTGAGAGAATTTTTTCAGCAAAATCGGCCTCACCAACACACCCATCATTAAATGACACTTTGATGATGTAATCGTACATGTACTGACCTTGAATAACATGCAACATATACAGTCCTACACAAGTGGAGCAATCTTGGAATAATTACCAGTTTCAGTCAAAGAATTCCAATTATTTAGTAGTTCATCTTTATGTAATTCAGCCCACTCCATGACTAAACCAACAACTCTTGGAGGCAGATTACCTTCTCGATGCTCTAATGGATTAATATAAAATATACTCTCACATCCACTATATTCTGCATGAAAATGAGGAGGATTATGATCATCAAAATACATGTAAATGATGATTCCCAAAAATCTACTTAATTCTGGCATTCTACACCTCCTATACAAATACTACCACTGCCCTTGTAGCTATGTCAATGTACAAAAGTTGGCTCTCACCCACACCACCACAAAAAAAAAACAGCATTGCGGACGGCCTTTTTTATACTTACTATCTAACGATAAATGCTACGTCTATGTCCTAGCTCAACAACAAGAATTATTAATTCTGTATCTTTTATTTGACAAATAACTCTCCAATCCCCCACACGATATCTCCACAAACCAGATAACTGTCCTGTAAGTGCATGACCTCTGGCTCTTGGATTATCTAATTTTTGAACCTCATCCATGTATTTCTTTACACGCTTCTGAATAGTTTTGTCTAGTGAAAGAAACGTATTCATTGCGGAATCCGTG
>JAFYWB010000004.1 GCA_017549025.1 Treponema sp. | reverse complement strand
ATTTTTCTAAGGTGTAACTGATTTAAAATAAAAAAACTAGGCACCTTGCAGCAAAAAATCACCACAACGTGCCTAGCAAAATGGATAGGAAAACGTATATCAACTGTCCAGAACTAGTAATCTCGGAGATTTTTAATCTTAGAGATTTTTAATCTTAGAGATTTTTAATCTCAGAGATTTTTAATCTCCTAGATTTTTAATCTCCCAGAACCGACAGAAAATATCCTAGAACAAACCTCCAATGAGGTTAATCAGCAAGGACACCACATAGGCTGTGGCCATCTGAATGGCAATGGCACCGCCAGTGGACTTCCAGGTTTTAAGCTCCCGCTTCATGGCACCAACTGCAGCAAAGCAGGGCATACACAGCAGGTTGAAAATCATGTAGGCATAGGCTGCCTGAGGAGTCTTAATGTCCTTCTTTACAGTGGGAAGGGCGTTTTCATCGGCTCCTTCAAAGAGAATGGTTTCAGAATATACGGTAACAGCCGTATCATGGTCATATACACCACCTTCAAAACCCAATTCCTCCAACTCCTCTGGAGCAAAGCCGCCAAAGTAGCTTTCCAAGTATTCAGGAGAAAGGTCATCTTCATAAAGCTGGGAGAAGGTAACAACAACCATTTCCTTGGCAATCCATCCACTGACAACACCAACAGCAGGCCGCCACTCACCAAATCCCAAGGGCTTGAACACAGGAGCAATAATACCACCAATGGAAGCCAAGAAGCTGTCGTTCATCTGGCACATAATGGTGGGCTCCTCTCCAGCGGCCTCAGCAGCAGCCCGATTGTCACCATTAAGTGAGCCAAAGTTAAAGTTGGTCAAAAGCCACAACACAATAGTGGACACCAAAATTACAGAACCAGCCTTTTCTGCAAAGCCCTTCAATTTTTCACCACAGTGGATGGCCACACTTTTCAAAGTGGGCAAACGATACTGGGGCAGCTCCATCAAGAAGTTGGACACCGCAGACTTATACACCACTGTATTCAAAATCAAGGACACGATGATGGCTGTTACAATGCTCACCATGTAGATGGAAAACAGCACCAAGGTCTGGTTCACCTGGCTAAAGAAGGTTGCCACAAACATTGCAAAGATGGGAAGCTTTGCACCACAGGGCATAAAGGCTGTGATAATGGTGGTAATCTTTCGGTCCTTTTCGCTTTCCAAGGTACGAGTTGCCATGATGGCAGGCACGCCACAGCCAAATCCCATCAGCAAGGGAATGAAGGAGCGACCAGACAAGCCAAATCGACGGAAGATTCTATCCATAACAAAGGCAACACGAGCCATGTAACCAGAATCCTCCAAAAAGGACATAAGCACATACAGCACCAGCACCAAGGGCAAAAAGCCCAAAACAGCACCAATTCCCCCAAGGATTCCGTCTACCACCAAGCCCATAGCCCAGTCAGCAGCTCCTGCAGCCTCAAGTCCACCAGCTACCAAGTTGGTAAGCCAACCCCATGCTGACTCCACCACACCTGCCAGCCACACACCAGGGCTGGGAAGTCCTGGCACAAAGAGGAAATTCTCGCTAAAGGTACAGGCAAAAATCAAATACACCACCAAAGCAAAGATGGGCAAGGCCAGCCAACGGTTGGTAAGCACCTTATCCAGCTTGTCAGAGGTGGTTTCCATACCGATGGATTCCTCCAAAGGCTTTACCACATACTTGGAAGAAATTTCTCCAATAAAAGTATATCGAAGGTCAGCCTTAATTTCCTCAGGATCAGCATTTGTAACAGAATCTGCTGCAGCAATTTTTTTGTACAGCTCCAATTCAGCAGGCTTTTTTCCTGTCTCGATGGTATTGGCCACAGCAGCCATTAATTCTTCAATTCCCTTGCCACTTCGTGCAATAATGGGAACAACAGTTACTCCCAATGTTTTGGAAAGTCCCTCTGCATCAATCTTGATTCCCCGCTTTTCCACCTCGTCCATCATGTTCAAGGCCAAAACTGTGGGAACTCCCGTTTCCATAATCTGCAAGGAAAGATAGAGATTTCGTTCAATACAGGTGGAATCGATGATATTGATAACGCAATCAGGCTTTTCGTTTACGATATAATCACGGGCAATCACTTCCTCCGCAGAATAAGGTGAAAGTGAATAGGTTCCAGGCAAATCAAGAATGGTGTATTGGGAATCTTTTTTGTAAGTTCCCTCTTTTTTATCAACAGTAACCCCTGGCCAGTTTCCCACGTGCTGCTTTGAACCAGTTAATTCGTTAAAAAGACTAGTTTTTCCGCAGTTGGGATTTCCTGCAAGAGCAATTGCATACGACATAAAAATTTCCTCCAACAGTTAGTTTATGCTAACTTATCAATCAAAAAAATAACTTCCTGTAAAAAAAGATTCTATTCCACCTGAATAGATGCAGCCTCATCCTTCCGTAGGCTCAACTGATACCCACGAACTGTCACTTCCACGGGGTCTCCCAATGGAGCAACCTTCACTAACTTAATGCTTACACCAGTAGTGATACCCATGTCCATAATACGACGCTTAAAAGCACCTTCTGCATTAATTGCAACAACCTTAGCCGTTTCTCCCGGCTTTAAGTCACGCAAAGTCATAAATCCTCCAAAAATATACCGACTTAAGCAACAAGTATCTTTTGGGCAAGGCTACGGTTCAAAGCCAACCGAACACCTTTAACCTGAAGAATAATTCCAGCAGGATTTTCTCCCACCACAGTCACCTTCTGACCAGGAACAAACCCCATCTCTGCCAAATGCTGCTTCATTTCACCTGCACCAACAAGAGATGTTACTGTTCTTGATTCACCTTTCATAGCCATTGCCAAGGGCATATATACCTCCCGTTAGAATTAACTAACCATAGTTAACATACTGTAACTACTCAAAATTGTCAAGTTAATCCAAGCTAACAAAGTAAAAAAATATCAATATTTTTTGATTTTTTTACTCTTTTTCCCTAAAAAAATCCAATTTTCTTCGTTTTATCTAATTTCACTTTATTTTTTTCAAAAAAATTTTACAGTTTCTCCAAAAAATCCGTCAAAAATTCCATTTCCAAAGCAATAACAAAGTATGAAAAAAGGAGGTGAAAAAAATTGCTAACAGAAGAAGAATTACAGAAAAAGTGGGAAAGTTTAACTTTCACTGATGATTTTATCTTTGCTCGTGTGATGCGGAACAAAAACCTTTGCCGTAGGCTACTTGAGATGATTCTTAAAGTTAAAATCGGGAAAATAAAGTTTCTCACTAGCCAACACTCAATCCAAATTGAACCTACCGCTAAGGGAATTATCATGGACGTGTATTTAAAAGATAAATCAAAAGTCATCAATGTAGAAATGCAAACTTCAAATCATCAGGATTTGGCATTTCGTT
>JAFYWB010000057.1 GCA_017549025.1 Treponema sp. | reverse complement strand
ATGTAGCTATCCTGCACCTTTAAGGAAATGAAGGGAAGCTCTCCTAAGCTACTGGTAACAGGGATGTTGAAGGAATAAATCAAGGGCTGATAGTTTTCTGCACGAATGGTGATGGTAAAGGGGAAATTCTTTGTTTCTCCTTCCTTGTCTGCAGGAATGGCTATTGGCTTGAAGGTAAAGCTTCCCTTGCCAGGCTTGTAGGTCAGGGTAGGATTTTCCCAAGAAGCATCTTCCATGGAAACAAGCTTTCCGTCGGCGGTAAGCTCTACGGTAACTCCCGACATGGGTTCAAAGGTATGGCCATCATATACAGCTCCCATAAACACAGGGAAATTAAAAGCAGGCACATTTTCTGCAGGATTTTCAATCTTTCTTTTTTCGTGGTAGGGTCGCTTTGCTGCGTTGACAATGCGCATTCCATCAATAATCATGGCATCGATGTCTGCCATAATCTGTCCGTTAAGGGCAAGGTTTGCGTAGGTCATGCCACGTCCTGACACAACGTACTTGGGATGGATTCTGTTAAGCACGTAGCATATGGTATCCATACGGCAATTATCACAGCTACAGGTTATAAAGGTATTCTTTGACTCTGCAAACTCGTCGTAGAGGGCATTGGTGCGGTTTGTAATATATGATTCCATTACGTTCTGAACTTTCATTTTATCCTCCAAAACTAACCAAGTATATTATCATTATTATATTCCATATCGAGGAATCTGGCAATGATTTTACCTTCTTTCTCTTGACTGAAATCACTTCTTTGCTGCTGACGAATTGCCACACGGATTTTCCGCAGGCTTCCAGTAAAGGAGGCCACTGTTTGGCTGGAAAATACGGTGGAGCTTTGGGAGAAGGGCACTTCCTCGTCACAAATCCACAGATCGCTTTCAAAGGAAATACGCTCAGGAATGTCAATGAGGATGTGCTGAGGTGGAATCCCTAGCTCTTGGGCAAGGTTTTCTTCTGCTTCATGGCGAGTTTCCAGCTGCTCCAAGGCGGTGTGGATGGGATTTGTTCCATCAAACTTGATTTCTGCAGCCACCTTGTACAAGTGGCGTTCCTGCACATCTGTAGCTAGCACAATCTCGGGAAATGCTTTTTCTCCCTGGCTAGTGGCAATGGATTGCAACAACTGATGGATTCCTTGATCGTCCTGCTGGTACAGCTCCTCTGGGTGAACAAGCTTTTTGGAAAGGGCTGCATAGAGGGCCTTTTTCATCATGGCGGTGGCAATGCGCACCTGCTTGTGCCAGTACACGGAGCGATACATCAGGTACTTGGAAAAAAGCAGGTTCTCCACGGATAGGATGGCAGAGGAATCAAGCTGGATACCCCGCTGGCGATGGGGGAGAATCTGGTCCAGGGTAAACTCTGTGTCCTGAATACCGTAGGGGACGCCGCAATAATAGGCATCACGGTTCAGGTAGTCTAGCTTGTCGGGATCCAGCACCCCAGAAAGAAGCTTTCGGTAAAAAAGTGTTTCTTCATCCTGAGTTGGAATAGTGGTGTCGATAATGGCTGCCACTTGATCAGGATTTCCGCCCGCCTTGCTGATACAGAGAGCTAAATCCTCCTTCAGCACAATACGACCAGAAAGCACCTCGTGCTCCTCCAGTGGCAGCTCCTTCAGGGAGTGGGTGTAGGGAAAGTGGCCAATGTCGTGGAAGAGGGCGGCGGCATACCATGAGATTCTGCCACTGGGAGTAATCCAGTCCGCCCCCTGTTGCTCCAGACGCTGGAGTATCCGTCGGGCAATTTCGTAAACTCCCAGGGAGTGTCCAGCTCGAGTGTGGACAGCTCCTGGATACACCAATTCCGTGGGCCCCAGCTGACGAATCCTACTAAGGCGAACAAAGTCTGCCGTGGTAAGGGCTTGTGCTAGGGCTTCTGGTAAGTAGATGTGCTTCCACAAGGGATCACGAATTGCCCGATACTCCATCTTACTGACCGCCTCCACGGGTATAGGCTGCCAAACCACCAGCTTTGATGATGGTTCTGCTGCGCTGAGCCATGGTGTTCTTGCCCACAATGGTCTTGGAGCCAGACTGGCCTGTTACGGTAATGGCAAAGTCCTCTCCAGTTTCCATGGCGGCGGCAATATTGGTGATTTCGATGGTGTCACCTTCCTGGATGCCGTCGTAGTCTGCAGGATTTGCAAAGGTAATGGGGATAATGCCGTAGTTGATGAGGTTGGCCTGGTGGATGCGGGCAAAGGACTTAACCAATACCACACGAACTCCCAGATACATGGGGCCCAGAGCGGCGTGCTCACGGGATGAACCTTGACCGTAGTTTTCACCACCTACAACGATGCAGCCAGCAAATCCGTTCTTTTCGGCCTTGGCGTAGAAGTTTTCGTCAATGCGCTCAAAGGTGAACTTGGAGATTTCTGGAATATTGGAGCGGAAAGGAAGCACCTTTGTTCCAGCAGGCATAATGTCGTCGGTGGAAACATTGTCGGCAGCCTTCAGCAATACTGGCAGCTTGAGGCTAGCTTCAAATGATGGGGATGCAGGACAGGGCTTGATGTTGGGGCCACGTACAACTTCCACAGCCTCTGCTTCTGATTGAGGCAGGGGAGCAATGAGCATGCTGTCGTCGGTGGCTGCTCCTGTAATGTCTGCACTGGTGAGGCCAGAAAGTCCACCAGAAAGCAGGGACTGGCGGCCTTTTTCTGTGAGGCAAGGATCGGTGTAGTCCAAGGTGGAAGCATCAGTGATAACACCAGTTATGGCTGCGGCTGCGGCAGTTTCAGGGGAAACTAGGTATACCTTTGCGTCGGCAGTACCGGAGCGTCCCTTAAAGTTTCGGTTGAAGGTACGAAGGGATACGCCTTCGGTGTTGGGAGCAAAGCCCATACCGATACAGGGACCGCAGGCACTTTCCAAAATGCGGAATCCTGCACGAATCAAATCACCCAAAATACCAGCCTTTTCTGCCATCAGCAAAGTGGTGCGGCTTCCGGGAGCAATACCTGCCTCTACGCCAGGAGCAATGTGCTTGCCCCGCACAATGGCTGCAACGGCTGCCAGATCGTCCAAGGAGCTGTTGGTGCAAGAACCGATACAAACCTGGGTAACAGTTTCTCCTGCCACGGAAGCGATTTCTGCTACAGCGTCGGGAGAGTGGGGCTTTGCTGCCAGGGGCTTGAGGGTATCCAAGTCGATTTCGATAATCTTGTCGTAGGTGGCTCCTTCATCGGCCTGCTGCTGGCTCCATTCCTGTCCACGGCCCATGGCTTCCAAGAAGGCCTTGGTGGTGGCGTCTGAGGGGAAGATGCTGCAGGTGGCACCAAGCTCTGCTCCCATGTTAGTGATGGTGGCTCGCTGGGGAACGGTGAGGCTTTCTGCACCGCTACCAAAATATTCGTAAATGGCACCAACGCCACCCTTTACGGTTTCACGTCGCAATACTTCAAGGATAACGTCCTTGGCTCCCACGCCTTTTTTGAGGCTTCCGGTGAGTTTGACACCGTAGATTTTGGGCATGGCCAAGTGAAATGCTCCTCCACCCATGGCAACGGCTACGTCAAGGCCACCTGCACCGATGGCAATCATGCCGATTCCGCCTCCAGTGGGAGTGTGGGAGTCGGAGCCAAGAAGGGTCTTACCAGGCTTGCCGAAGCGCTCCAAGTGCACCTGGTGACAGATTCCGTTACCGCAGCGGGAGAACCACAGGCCGTACTTGGCTGCAATGCTTTGAAGATAGCGGTGGTCGTCCATGTTGCGGAAGTCGGTTTGGAGGGTGTTGTGGTCGATGTAGGAGACGGAAAGCTCCGTGCGAACACGGGGAATGCCGATGGTCTCGAACTGTAGGTAGGTCATGGTGCCAGTGGCGTCCTGAGTGAGGGTCTGGTCAATGCGGATGGCAATGTCCGCTCCCCGCTGGATTGGTGTTCCGGGGGTAAATGTTGTGTTGGGGCAGGCTTCTGGAACCAGGTGGGCCTGCAGGATTTTTTCTGCCAAGGTTAATGCCATTGTGTTCTCCTTTATGTTTGTGGCCAAAACGAGGGGCCCTGTGTACCAAGCCCGAGATTTCAGGCTGATAACTTTAGTCACATTGTAGCGTTTTTAGGGGGAATTTACAAGAATGAGTTTATTTAGGGGGAGGAAACCCCTCTACTCAGAAGCGGTGGGTTTCCTGCACTTTTGCGGTGGCAAAAGTGAGACTCGCTAAAATCGCTCAATATATCGCGATTTTCCCAGCCTTACGGCTGGTCGCTCCCTACCTAATACCCCCCTCCTTCCCCAGCACTGCTTGGGGGCTCGTACTGGGAGGCTTGCTGGTTATTCGGTTGAAAAATGCAGGTGGGATTGCTTTTTTCGGTCGAAAAATGTTAGAATGTATTTTGCAAATTTGTGGAAGATGAGAAAGATGAAGTGTTCTAATCGGTTGTAACTATGGGTGTATTATTTTTATTTGTTTTAATTATATTTGTCATACTCATTATCTCTAGTAAGAAGGATGATATTAGTAAAGGAGATAAAGGGGAACGTAATGTATCAACAATTTTGTCTTCTTTAAATGAAAATGAATATAAAATACTAAATGATGTAATGTTGCGGACAAAAAGTGGTAAAACAACCCAGATTGATCATATAGTAGTTTCATGCTATGGAATTTTTGTGATTGAAACTAAAAACTATAGTGGTTGGATTTTTGGACATGAAAATTCTGAGTATTGGATGCAAGTAATTTACAAAGAAAAACATAAATTCAGAAATCCTGTAAAGCAAAATCAATCTCATATTTTTGCACTGAAAGACTTGCTTGTAGAGTATAAAGATATAGAATATTTTCCCATTGTGGTTTTTGTTGGTAATGCAGAATTGAAGGATATTACTTCTCAAACTCCTGTAAGTTATGGAAATGATCTTTTAAAATTAATCTATTCAAATGCAACAAATAAATGTCTTTCTGATAGAGAAACTCAAGAGATTACGAATTTGCTTTTAAATCACAATATTGTAGATGAAAACATTCGGTCAAAGCATATTCAAGATATAAGACAAACTGTCATTGAAAGAAAAGCAAAAATGGAAAACTTACTATGTCCAAGATGTAATGGGCAGTTAAAAGTAAGGACTGGAAAGAATGGAAAATTTTATGGATGTTCCAATTATCCAAGATGCAGATTTACTATGTCATATTAGAGATGAAACACTACGATAGATCTGTTGATTAGGTATTTCTCTGTCTATATCTCATCTTCTTGCCTTATAATTCTTTTTAAACAAATCGCACCATCCACCAACATTGTTTAACTTTATCTTCTTACACAGTGTACTAGCTCAATCTTACACATAGTAAGAGCCTAATCTTACACAGTGTAAGATTGCAATAATACCCACTGTAAGATTCAGCAAATACATTTTGTAAGATTGCTCAAATACAGGGGAAACTGTCCTGCTAGACAGGTCATCGTGACGTGTAAGGACAGGGGAATGTGTCTAGCTAGACAGGTCGTAGTGACGTGTAAGGACAGGGGAATGTGTCTGGCTAGACAGGTCGTGGCGGCGTGTAAGGACAGGGGAATGTGTCTAGCTAGACAGGTCATCGTGACGTGTAAGGACAGGGGAATGTGTCTAGCTAGACAGGTCGTGGTGACAGGTAAGGACAGGGGAATGTGTCTAGCTAGACAGGTCGTGGTGACAGGTAAGGATGGTCTTTAACCTGTCAGAATTCTTTTGGTAGGCTATTCGGAGAATGTTTATAAGCTATCAGGAGAATGTTTTTAGGCTATTCGCAGAATGTTTATAGGCTATCAGGAGAATATTTTTAGGCTATCAGAAGAATGGTTTCAGGCTATGAGAATGATTTGGATATCCGCCATCCAATTTCTCAGTGAGATTGTAGCGGTTTCTCAGTGAGAAAGCAGTGGTTTTCCAGTGAGAAAAAAAATTTTCTCACTGAGTTTCTAGACCTTTCTCAGTGAGAAATCACCTTGATGGAAATGCCACTATACTTTGCTGGTTGTAGGATTATTGGGGTATGGATTGTGTCAGAATAAGTATTTTGTGATAAAATAGTGAAAGTATAAGTAATACAATTCTATAAAAGAAGAAGGATGAATAACTATGGATACTTCTGCTATTGAGTTTATTGATAACATACAGAAAACGCTTGGGCAAAGTATGAAAGAAGAACTAAGGCCTAGTAGTAAAGTATCCATTGCAGCTGCTTGTTTTTCTATTTATGCATATCAAGAATTACAGAATGAACTCAAGAATATTGATGAGTTTCGTTTCATCTTCACTTCTCCCACATTTCTTGCTGAAAAAGTAAAAAAAGAAAAACGAGAGTTTTATATCCCACGCCTAAATAGAGAAAGAAGTTTGTATGGAACAGAATTTGAAGTCAAATTAAGGAATGAGTTAAGTCAAAAAGCTATTGCAAAAGAATGTGCACAATGGATCAAAGAAAAAGCGATTTTCAAATCAAATGTGACACAACAAGCCATGCCAAGCTTTATTAATGTTGATGAGGTAAGCTATAATCCAGTAAAAGAATTCACTGCCGTTGAACTTGGAGTAGAAAAAGGTAACAATGCTGCTTTTGCTATTACAAAAATGAAAGCTCCTATGAGTTTGAGTTTTTTACAGTTGTTTGGACAGTTCTGGGAGAATAAAACTATCATGCAGGATGTTACTGAACAGGTAATAGAAAGTATTGCATCTGCATATAATGAAAATGCACCAGAATTTATTTATTTTGTAACGCTCTATAATATTTTCAAAGAATTTTTAGATGATATAAGTGAAGATGTATTACCAAAAGAAGATACAGGTTTTAGAAACAGCAAAGTATGGTCAAAATTGTATAATTTTCAACAAGATGCCTGTTTGGCAATTATTAACAAACTAGAAAAATATAATGGTTGTATTCTTGCTGATAGTGTGGGACTTGGAAAAACATTCACTGCACTTGCTGTCATAAAATACTACGAAAGCCGTAATAATAGGGTACTTGTTCTTTGCCCCAAAAAACTTTCGAATAACTGGAATATCTATAAAAACAATTACAAGAACAATCCCATTTCAGACGACAGATTGCGATATGATGTGTTATTTCACACAGATTTAAATAGAACTTCTGGATACTCTAATGGAAATGACTTAGCTTTTATAAATTGGGAAAATTATGATTTAGTTGTCATTGATGAATCTCACAATTTCAGGAATGGTATTGGAACTCATTCAAATACAAAAGAAAATAGATATATGCAGTTGATGAACAAGGTTATTAAGCAGGGTGTGAAAACAAAAGTGCTTATGCTTTCTGCAACTCCAGTCAATAACCGCTTTATCGATTTAAAAAATCAACTTGCATTAGCCTATGAAGGTATCGCAGAAAATATTGACTCACAATTAAAAACAAAAAAGTCTATTGACGATATATTCCGTCAAGCTCAAGTTTCGTTTACCAAGTGGAGTCAGTTAGCAGCAGAAGATAGAACAACAGAAAATCTTTTGGCAATGCTTAGTTTTGATTTTTTTGAAGTGCTTGACAGTGTTACTATAGCTCGTTCTAGAAAGCATATTCAAAAATATTATGATACAAAAGACATTGGGACATTCCCAAAAAGATTGAAGCCGATTTCTATTCATACACCACTGACAGAACGAGAAAATGAAACAACATTTAACTTGATTTTTGAAGAGTTAGAAAAATTAAAACTGACTGTGTACGTCCCTTCATTATTTATTCATCCAAGTAAAAGGGCAAAGTATGAAATTGATGATGCTGGTGGTTTTGACCAAATGGGACGAGAATTAGGAATCCGTCGGTTGATGGCGATAAATCTACTAAAGCGTATGGAAAGCTCTGTTTATTCTTTTCGTTTAACTATTCAACGGGTAAAAGAATATGTACAGCACACGATTAAAATCGTAAATAATTTTCATTCTCATGCTTCAACTTTAGAGCTTACCATTCAAGATATGTCTTTTGACAGTGACTATGATTTTGATGATCAGAATACCTGTGATATTTTTGCCATTGGTAAGAAAGTTAAAATAGATCTGAAGGATATGGATTATATTTCATGGCTTGAGGACTTAAAGAATGATGCAAATATTTTATCAGGCTTAGAAAGTCTTATTGAAGATATAACTCCAGCAAAGGATTCAAAATTACAGAAATTGCTGGAAATAATCAGTGGTAAGATTGAAAAACCCATCAATTCAGATAATAAGAAAATTATAGTTTTTTCAGCATTTGCTGATACAGCAGATTATCTTTATGATCAAGTAAGTGTATATGTAAAAGAAAAATACTCTCTCAATTCAGCCAAAATAAGTGGAACTTCTGAAGGAAAAACTACCTTGGAAAAATTTAAATGTGATTTGAATGCTGTTTTGACTTATTTTTCTCCAATGTCAAAAGATAAGGATATAATTTACCCTGGAGATGAAAGAAGTATAGATATTCTTATTGCTACAGACTGTATTTCTGAAGGTCAAAATTTGCAGGACTGTGACTATCTAATCAATTACGACATTCATTGGAATCCTGTACGTATTATCCAAAGATTTGGTCGTATTGATCGAATTGGTAGTAAAAATAGTGTAATCCAACTGGTAAATTTTTGGCCAGATTTGACCTTAGATGAATATATAAATCTTAAAACTCGTGTAGAAACTCGTATGAAGATTGTGGACATGACTGCTACAGCAGACGACAATCTTTTAGATGACAACCAAAAGGATTTAGAATATAGAAAAGCCCAGTTGCAAAAATTAAAAGACGAAGTGGTAGATATTGAAGAAATGAATACTGGAATCAGTATTATGGACTTAGGTTTAAATGAATTCCGCTTAGACTTGTTAGAATATGTTAAAGAAAATGGTCAGTTAGATGCTACACCCTTTGGACTTCATGCAGTTGTAAAGGCCTCAAAAGATTGTCCTTGTGGTGTTATCTATATTCTTAAGAATAGAAACAATAATGTAAACATTGATAATCAAAATTGCTTGCACCCATTTTACATGGTGTACATTGCAGAAGATGGCACTGTAGTATGTAATCACTTAAATCCTAAAAATATGCTAGATAAAATGAGGTTACTATGCAAGGGCCAAAATGAACCTATTGTAGAAGTATACAAGAGATTTAATGAACAGACAAAAGATGGCCGTAACATGAAATTCTTCAACAAACTTTTGGGTGATTCAATTGCCTCCATTATAGAAGTTAAAGATGAAAGTGATATGGATTTATTCTTGAGCGGTGATTCTGTTGATTTTAAACATGGACAAATTAATGGTCTAGATGACTTTGAACTTATTTGCTTTTTAGTTATAAAAGAGGAAGAATATGCTTAACCTTCCAGAAATCACGCAACTGCAAAAAAACTTACCGAAGTCTCAGATTTACAAAAAATTTCAGCTTAACAATACACAACAAACGAAATTTGACTTGGATATTAGCAGAATAGATATTGTGAATGAAATTAGTAGCAGAACAATTCCTGCAATTAGGGAAGGCTCCAAGGTAAAAAGTATTTATGTGCTCAATGTAAAGCTAAAGAAAAAAGTCATTGATTTTAAAAATATAGAAAGAATTGCAAAACTAATACCACAAAATCTGGTGTTTGCATTACAGTTTGAAAACGAAATCCAGCTGGCTGTATTTTGTGAAAGAATTTTTACCACGGCTTGGATACCTGAAATACAAGTCCAACTTGAAGTACTGGGGCTTACTTTTGATGAAGTGTGGGAAAATATCATTAAAAAAATAGAAGGTGGAGAATGGGATTCAAATCGTTCACTTTCTGAAAATATAGAATTAAAAGAAAAAAAAGAAAAGCTTCGAAAAGAGATAGATAAACTTGAAAAACTTGCAAGAAAAGAAATCCAGCCAAAGAAAAAGTTTGAACTTGTCAGTCAGAAACGAAATTTGGAAGATGAGTTGAATGGTTTATGAACGATAGAAGAAAAGCTACGGATATGATAGAATGGGGGCAGGAGTGAATATGGAAGTACTGAGTATTATCAATCTATTTGCAATTGTGATAATTCCAATTATTGCAGTAATAATTGGTCAGAAATTACAAGATAGAAGTGAAAAGAGAAAAGACAAAATGAATGTATTCACACATTTAATGTCGTACAGAATGTTTGGATATGTGAGTCAGTTTTCAGTAAATATCTTAAATTCAGTTCCTATTGTATTTCATGATGATAATAAGGTTATAGAAAATTATAATAATTATTTAAAATCACTCATGATACGAAAAGAGGATGTTTCCCTAAAAGAGAAAGAAATTGAAAATAATAAAACTAAGATGTTAGAAGCCATGGCTAAATCTCTGGGATATTATAAAATAAATTGGGAACTTATTCAGAATCCTTATATTCCAAACGGATTATTAGAACAGATTGAAGCGGAAAATATTTTCAGAAAAGGACAGGTAGAAATGGCAAAAGTTTTTGCAAATTATGAAACACCAAAGGATAGTGTGCAGCAATTTGGGGTTGAAATAGAAAAACGGTGTGAAGTTTGCAAAAACATTGAGGAAAAGAGTAATGATTGAAAAGATTGAAATAAAAGATATTGCAACATATACTAATGAAACTCTTGATAATCTTTCCAAAGTTAATTTTGTTTATGGTAACAATGGTAGTGGGAAAACAACTATTAGTCGAATAATTAGAGAAGAAAGTAAGTTTCCAACCTGTAATATAAAGTGGAAAGATAATACAAGATTAGAAACACTTGTATATAATTCAGACTTTGTTGAAGAAAACTTTCAGCCATCACAGGAAATTAAAGGTATTTTTACACTAGGAAAAGAAGAATCTGACACACAGAAAAGAATAAATGAAGAGAAAAAGTTTATTGATGATACTCAAAAGAAAATTGATGAATTAACAAATGCTTTGTCTGAAAATAACGATAAAACTGAAACTCAAATAGCTACATCGAAGAATAAATTTTGGAAAATTAAACAAAAATTTGATAATGAAAAGTCTCCTCTAATAAGTGCCATAACAGGTGCAAGAGGAAAAGTAGATACATTCTTTGATAGAGTTCTTAAAGAAAATGAAACTAATAAAGCGGAATTAAAAACAAAGGCAGAACTTGAAAAAAATGCAAAACAATGTTATGAATCCTGTGTTGAACCAATAACACCAATCTCAAATATTTCTTATAGTGAAATTGAAATTATAGAGTCCAATAAGATACTTGATAAACCTATTGTTGGTAAGGAAGATTTAGATATTGCAGCATTAATAAAAACTCTTAACAATTCAGATTGGGTAAAAACTGGTATGAAATATGTTTCTTTAGCAAATAAAAAATGTCCATTCTGTCAGCAAACTTTACCTGCAAATCTTGAAGAAAGATTGAATGATTACTTTGATGAAACATATGAAAACGATAAAAATACAGTTTTAAAACTGCAACGAGATTATTCTAACGCAATTAACATTTATCTTGGAAAAGTTAATTCATTATTATCTTCTTCATACGAACAATTAAACAAAGATGAATTAAAAAGCGCTTTTAGTTCTATACAAAAAATCATAGATTCTAATCTTAATAATATTAATAAAAAATTGGAAAATTTAAGCCAAAAAATTGAATTAAAAAGTATTTTGGAATACTGCAAGGAAATTGATTCAATAATTCTAGAAGCAAATAATAAAATTGATGAGCATAATAAATTTATTCAGAATATAAAATCAGAAAAACAAAAGTTAGAACCTCTTGTTTGGAAATATATATGTAATGAATTAAAAGATGATATAAAAGAGTATTCTGATAACATAGGAATTCTTAAAACCGAAAAAACAGAATTAGAATCAGAGAAAATTGAAAAAGATATAGAACTATCAGAGCATGAAAATATTTTGACCGAGTTTGAAAAAAAACAAACAAGTGTAAAACCAACTCTTGATAGTATCAACAAACTGCTTTCTGATTTTAATTTTACAGGCTTTAGACTAGCACAGGGAGATTCTGAGTATACTTACAAAATAGAAAGACTAGATGGAATGCCTGTTGAAAAAACTTTAAGTGAGGGTGAAAAATCTTTTGTTGCCTTCTTGTATTTTTATAACTTGCTTAATGGTAGTCAGTCTAGTTCCGGAGTTGTCAATAATAGAATTGTCGTTATTGATGATCCAGTTTCAAGTTTAGACAATGATATTCTTTTCATTGTTAGTACATTAATTAGAATGTTGTTCAAAGGATTATTTGATAATTCTATTTCAATAAAACAATTGATAGTTTTAACTCATAATTTGTATTTTTTTAAAGAAGTTTCTTTTGATTGTGGATTAAATAAAAGTGAAAAAAATAAATTAAGATTTTGGACAATAAATAAAGTATCTAATAATTCACATATAAAAGCATATGAAAAAAATAATCCAATAAAGACCTCTTATGAATTGCTTTGGGATATTATTCGACAGACTGAAAATGATAAATCAAAGTATGATTGTATTTACTTACAAAATACTATGCGTCGTATTTTAGAATATTATTTTAAAATGCTTGGAAACAAGCCTGTAAGAGATAGAATTGATGAATTTGAAGTTTATGAAAGACCAATATATAAAGCTTTAATTTCTTGGGTAAATATAGGGTCTCATAGTCAGATGGAAGAAATTTTTTATAATGAAAGAACTGAAACAAATACAGAGATATTTTTATCTGTATTTAAAAAAATATTTGAAAGAACTAATCAAATTGCACATTACAATATGATGATGAAAATAGAAACTGACAAGGAGTCTAACTAACCATGAACCACCTAAAAATGCACTCACTAAACAAAATAGATGAAAATATCTTAGATTGAGGAAGGTATTGTAATGACAAACATTAATACAGGGCTGTATGAAATTCCTGTTCTTCCGCTAAACATAGATTTAGAAACTAAAAAGATTCTAAAACAACAAAGTTTGGCTTCTCGTGCTTTAGCAGAATTGAAAGGAGTTGCAAAAACAATTCCCAATGAACAAATTTTATTAAATACACTTATTTTGCAAGAAGCAAAAGATAGTTCTGAAATTGAAAATATAGTTACTACTCAAGATGATTTGTTTAAAACAGATTTAAATATGAAAGAAATAGAGCAAACTGCTAAACGAATTGCTGCAAAAGAAGTATTGAGATATAGACAAGCCATGCAATTAGGTTTTTCAAAAGTAAGAAAATCTAAACTTCTAACAAATAGTATCATAAAAGAAATACAACAAGAACTGGAGCAAAATAAAGCTGGTTTTAGAACCTTACCGGGCACACGTCTTGAAAATAATGTGGGTGAAACGGTGTATACGCCACCTCAAACTCTACAGGAAATTGAAAAATACATGGGAAATTTGGAAAAGTTTATAAATGATTCATCTTTATCGGAACTTGATCCGCTTGTTAAGCTTGCAATAATTCATCATCAATTTGAAAGTATTCATCCATTTTATGACGGAAACGGAAGGACAGGAAGAATTATTTCAGTTTTATATCTTGTAGTAAATGATTTATTAGATTTGCCAATTTTATATTTAAGTAGATACATTACACATAATAAAATTGAATATTATTCACTAATTCAAAAGATAAGGGATAATTCTGGTAATAACAATGCTGATTGGGAAAATTGGGTGTTTTTTATATTGAAAGGGATTGAAGAAACGGCTAAGCAAACTGTTGAATTAGTTCAACAAATTAAATTTTTGATGGATGAATATAAAGGAAAAATAAGAGATGCTTTTGGAACAAAATATAATCATGAATTACTAAATAATTTATTTAATCATCCTTATACAAAAATTGAATTTATTCAAAATGATTTGAATGTTTCTCGTTTTACAGCATCGAAATATTTGGACTTAATCGTAGAATTAAAATTACTTTCGAAAATTAAGATTGGAACAAGTAATTATTACATTAATGATAGATTGGTAGAGTTATTAATGAATCAGGGAACTTTACATGGATAGAATCATATGTTGAAAAAATTATATTTTTTCAACATATGTAGGTCATTATGTTGAAAAAAAAACAAATTTTTCAACATAACCATTACACAAGAAAAGGAGTAACTAATGGATAAACTCAAAATGCAAACAAAAAACTTGGCAAATGAAAACTATGAAAAATTGGCAGCTCTTTTTCCAAATGCAGTGACAGAAAGCACTGATGAAAATGGAAATGTAGTACGTGCAATAGATAAAGATATTCTCATGCAAGAAATTAATTGCAAAGTAGTTGAAGGCAGAGAAGAACGCTACCAATTCACTTGGCCGGACAAAAAGCAGGCAATTCTTACAGCAAATGCCCCAATCAACAAAACCCTTCGTCCCTGTAGAGAAGAAAGCGTAAACTTTGACACCACAGAAAACCTGTACATAGAAGGCGACAACTTAGAAGTTTTGAAACTTTTGCAAGAAACCTATCTTGGTAAAATTAAAATGATTTACATCGACCCACCGTACAACACGGGAAACGACTTTGTATATGAAGATGATTTTGCACAGGATGCGTCAGATTACATTGCAAACAGCGGACAGACTGACGAAGAAGGTAACCGCCTTGTAGCCAACACCGAAAGCAACGGAAGATTCCATACAGATTGGCTTAATATGATGTACCCACGATTGAAACTAGCAAGAGATTTGTTGAGTGATGATGGAGTTATTTTTATCAGTATTGATGATAATGAAATAGAAAATTTATCTAAGATTTGTAATGAAATATACGGTGAAAGTAATTTTATAGGCAGAATGACATTATTAAGTAATCCACGAGGTTCACAGAATAGTAAAAACTTATCTTATGTTCATGAATCTATTTTAGTATATGCAAAGAGTAGTGGTGAACTAAATATTGGTGGTATAAAAAAATCAGAAGAAAGTCTCAGTGAATTTTCGGAAAAGGATGAAGATGGAAAACTTTATCGCTTATTGGGATTGCGAAAGCGAGGTGGTGCATGGAGAAAGGAGGACCGACCAAATATGTTTTATCCAATCTATGTTAATCCCCAAAATGGAAAATGTTCTTTAAATAAAGATACAGAATATTGTATAGAAGTTATTCCCCAAAGACCTACTGGGGAGTTAAGCCGTTGGACTTGGGGAAAGGAAAAGTTTTCAGAAGAAAAAGATAGACTTATAGGAAAACCAATAAATCGTTCTGGAGATGAAGGTGCTTGGGATATTTTTAGAAAAGATTATAAGGATAATCCTGATGGAGTAGAAAAAACTACAAAGTTAAAAACTATGTGGATTGAAAAAGAAACAAATTATCAAAATGCGAAGAATGAAATTAAGGCATTATTTGGTAATTCAGAATTATTCGATTTTCCTAAACCTACTTATATTGTTTCACGTCTTTTAACAATTATAGCGGATAAAGATTCCATCATTCTCGACTTCTTCTCCGGCTCCGCCACAACCGCCCATGCCGTTATGCAACTCAATGCAGAAGATGGCGGCAACCGCAAGTTCATCATGGTGCAGCTTCCAGAGATAACGGATGAAAAATCAGAAGCACACAAAGCTGGTTATAAAAACATCTGTGAAATTGGTAAGGAACGCATTCGTCGTGCAGGAAATCAGCTTTTGGTTAAAGATACCAGGGGGGGGTACGGGCACTGTGCCTAGTAGCCTAGATATAGGCTTTAGGGTATTAAAAATCGATTCATCAAATATGCAAGATGTGTATTATTCTCCCGAAAATGTACACAAACAAGACTTGTTTCAAGACAACGTAAAACCAGACCGAACCGCAGAAGATTTACTGTTCCAAGTAATGCTTGATTTAGGCGTACAACTTTCAAGCAAAATCGAAACAAAAAAAGTTAATGAAAAAACAGTTTATTTTGTAAACGACAATTATCTTGTAGCCTGTTTTGAACAAGATATTACAGAAGAAACAATCACTCAGATTGCAAAAGTAAAACCTTATTATTTTGTAATGCGAGACAGTGGCTTTGCCAGCGACAGTGTCGCCACAAACTTTGAGCAGATATTTACAACATATTCTTCAGATACAGTAAGGAAAGTTCTATAATGAAGTTTACTTTTAAGATACAACAATATCAGACAGAAGCCGTAGGTTCACTTGTAGATTGCTTTGAGGGACAGTTACCTGCAAACGGAGTACAATATTTGCGTGATAAAGGTTTAATGCCCAAATTGGTAAAACAAGACGTCCAAACAGAATTGTTTGAAAAACAAAAGACAGAAGACGAACAACTGGAAGAATCAGATACGGGATATCGTAATGCAGATTTGATTTTGAGTGATAAAGAACTTTTAGATAATATCCATAAAATTCAGGACAGGAATTTTATAATCCGTTCTGAAAAAATTGAACGAACAGCAAACCATCCAAGTTTTGATATTGAAATGGAAACTGGAACTGGAAAAACCTATGTGTATACTAATACGATGTATGAACTGAACAAAGCTTATGGGTGGAGTAAGTTCATTATAGTTGTACCTTCCATTCCAATTCGTGAAGGAGTTTTTAAAAGTCTCGAATATACCCAAGATCATTTTATGGAACGGTATGGAAAAAAACTCCGTTACTTTATCTACAATAGCAAAAGATTGAATATGCTAGAACAGTATTCCAGCAGTGCTGATATCAATGTCATGATAATTAATATGCAGTCATTTAATACCTCATTAAACAAGGATAAAAATGTAGCAGGCAGAAAGGGAAATGAGGCTGCACGTATTATTTATACTAAGCGCGATGAATTTGCCAGTCGTCGCCCTATTGATGTTATTGCTGCAAACCGACCTATTCTCATTTTGGATGAACCTCAAAAAATGGGAGGTGTTGCAACACAAAATGCATTAAAGCAGTTTAATCCTTTGTTTACAATAAATTATTCAGCTACACACAAGGTCCAGCATAATCTTGTGTATCGCCTTGATGCTCTTGATGCATATAATCAAAAGCTCGTTAAAAAAATTAAGGTAAAAGGATTTAGACTAGATAATATTGCAGGAACTCAAACCTATATTTATGCAGAAAGTATTATTCTTTCTCCAAAACAAGCACCAATGGTTAAACTTGAAATTGATGTAAAGCAGGCAAATGGAATTAAGAGACTTCCTGTAAAACTTTCAACCGGAGATAAACTTGATGAAGCATCAAAGGGATTAGAAGAATACAAGGGAATTTACATTGCTGAGGTATTGCCAGAAATAAATGCAGTTCGATTTAATGTGTCTGTAAGTTCCAATGCAGATCCAACCATGTTGTTTATGGGACAAGTAACGGGAAATGTTGCAGAAAAGGACATTCGTCGAGTTCAAATTAGAGAAACCATTCGTAGCCATTTTGAAAAGGAAAGGGAATTTTTTGAGCAAGGCTTGAAAATTAAAGTTCTTTCTCTTTTCTTTATCGATGAAGTTGTAAAATATCGTGCTACAGAAGAAGATGGTACTGAAATACTTGGTGAATATGGTCAAATGTTTGAACAAGAGTATCTCAATGTCATGAATGAGTTTCTTCATATTTCTCCTGATAGTTATTATCAAAAGTGTTTGCTTCCAACAGCAAAAGAAATTAGTTCCTGTCATGAAGGCTATTTTAGTCGGGATAAAAAGGGTAGATTAACAAATTCCAATGGAGAGTCAGAAGAGGATGTTTCAACATATGATTTGATTCTTAAACGAAAGGAGTTACTCTTAGATTTTAATATGCCAATACGGTTTATTTTTTCTCACTCCGCATTACGAGAAGGATGGGACAATCCTAATGTATTCCAGATTTGTACTTTAAAGCATTCCGATAACTCTGTTTCTCGTCGCCAGGAAGTGGGACGAGGTATGAGGCTTTGTGTAAATGATGAAGGAACCCGGCAAGATAAGGAACGCCTTGGAGAGAGTGTCCATGAAATCAATATCCTCACTGTTATTGCCAGTGAAAGTTATAAAGATTTTGTAGATGGTTTGCAAAAGGATATTGCAGCAGAGCTTTCTGATACACGACCAAAACTTGCTGATATTGATTATTTTGTAGGTAAGACAATTACTGTTTGTGGCTACAAGATAGAACTTGATGCAAAACAAGCAAAAATCATTTATCAGTATTTGTTAAAGAACGACTATATCGATGAAAATGACCAACCGACACAAATATATAAAGAGTCGGTAGAAAAAGGTTGTTTGCAAAGAATTCCTGACAGTATTGAATATACTTTACCTGATGAAATAAAAACAAATCCCCAAGCTCGTTTAGAAATGTTTGAACAAATCCACAAACACATTCAAGCAGTTTATAATCCTTCTATGCTTTCTGGAATGATTGATAATGCACAGCATCCAAAATGGGAAAATGGAAATCCATTAAACAGAAACTTTGATAAAGAGATTTTCCAAGAATTGTGGCATAAAATTAATCATAAGTACTCATATACGTGCCAGTTCAATAGCGAAGAGTTGATAAACAATGCTGTAGCTGCAATTAAAAAGGAACTCCATGTTGCTCCTATGCGCTATACCCTGGAAGTGGGAAAACAAAAAGATAAAATGGATGAAGCTGAATTAAAAGCTGGGTCTTCCTTTGGTGAAACAAAAAGCGAATCAAAGACAGTTCGCAAAGCAACATCTAGTACAGTAAAATATGATCTTGTAGGTGATATTGCAAAAGGTTGTAAGCTTACAAGAAGAACGGTGGCCACAATTCTGAGTCAACTTACAATAAAAGAGATGGAGCAATTTGGATTTAATCCAGAAAAATTTATTCGAGATGTAATCAATATTATCAATGCGCAAAAATCTACAAAAATAGTTGAGCATATTGAGTATCATGAATTATCAGATACGTATGATTCAAGTATTTTTACAGCTGGTAATTTAGCTGATAAAAATGCATTTCCTGCATCAAAGTGTATTCAAGATTTAGTTTTTGTAGATAGCGATACTGAATGGAAATTTGTTGAACAGCTGGATGGTGCAACAGAAGTTGTGGTCTATGCAAGGCTTCCACGTTCATTCCAAATACCAACACCTGTAGGAAATTATGCACCAGATTGGGCTATTGCCTTTGATAAAGATAGGGTAAAACATATTTTCTTTATTGCTGAAACAAAGGGGCGTTTAGAAGATTTGCAATTGAGAAAGATAGAATCAAATAAAATTGAATGTGCAAAAAAATTGTTCAATGTGGTTTCATCAAAGGAAGTTCACTATGACCATGTTGCTTCTTTCGATGATTTAAAAAATAAAATAGGGATTAAAGCATGATATAAGATGAATGAGAGACTTCCTCCTCACCTTGCCATTCCTAGATAAATCCACTATACTCAAGTCATCACCGGGGTGTGAGGGTGACAGACTGTCATGGCAAACTGTCCTCTCTCTGAGAATATACCCGCAGGATGGCCGTAGGGCTGTCCCAACCTGATCCGGATAATGCCGGCGGAGGAAGTATGAAGACCCATCTTTTTACGTTTTTCCTATTTACATGTATTGTTTGTTCTCTTTCAGCTTTTGGAAGTCAGGACAAGATTGATCGAGCCAATGAGGTGGTGGTGTACACCTATGACTCCTTTGCGGGGGAATGGGGGCCGGGGCCACAGCTGGCTGCTGCCTTTGAGGCCCAAACAGGGCTTAAGTGCAGGATGATTGTGGTGGGGGACGGAGCACAGATTCTCTCCCGTGCTGTTTTGGAGGCAGCTGCTCCCCAAGCTGACGTGATTTTAGGGGTGGACAATAATCAGATTCACCTAGCCCGAAGTTCCCAGGTGCTAGAAGCCTACCAGCCCCACCAGGCTGACACCATAGTTCCAAAGGAGCTGCAGCTTACCGATGACTGGCTTTTGACTCCCTATGACTGGAGCTATTTTTCTCTCATCTACAATAAAAACGCTTCTGTTCCAGCTCCCCAGAGCTTGGAGGACCTTACCAAAGAGGTATACAAAAAGAAGATTATCCTGATGGATCCCCGCACCAGCACTCCCGGTCTTGGCTTTGTGGCCTGGACAGTGGCCGTCTTTGGGGAGAATTACCTTGACTATTGGCAAGCTCTCAAGCCTAATATCCTGACTATGGCTCCTTCCTGGAGTACAGGCTACGGCTTTTTTACCTCTGGGGAGGCTCCCTTGGTTATTAGCTACACCACAAGTCCTGCCTATCATGTGGAATATGATGAGGGAGACCAGTTTACCGCATTGATTTTCCCAGAAGGTCATCCCCTGCAGATTGAAGGAGCTGCCTTGGTAAAGAATGCTCCCAATGCTGAAGGTGGCCGCTTGTTCTTGGACTTTTTGATTTCACAGCAGGCCCAAGAAGTGCTGCCCTTGACCCAGTGGATGTATCCCGTGAATCCTACGGTGGAGCTTCCTACTTCCTATGCAGCTGCTCCTCAAGCTGAAAAATCCTTGACTGTTGATAACGAAACCCTCAGTAGGGCTGTTGAAAAAGTGATGGCCTTGCTGGCTCAGTAGTTTTTCAGCAGGACGTAATCAGAACCTGAGTCAAGGACTGGCTCAGAGACTGATTCAGTGACTGCTTCAGAGACTGATTCAGTGACTGATTCAGTGACTGCTTCAGTGACTGATTCAGTCCATGAACAGGAATTGCAAGAGGAATGTGCAGGATGAAGGATAGTGAATTGAAAAAAAGCTCTTTGAGGCGGAATTGTTCTCGGGGATTGCAAGCTCTGGCTACAGCTGGCGGGGGAATGTTGTTCCTGCTGGTGGCGGCACTTTTTGTGCTGGCTTGGCTTTTTTCCCTTCTGCCCGGTGATGGGGCTACTGATTCAGTTTTATCCCTCATCCTGTCTCCTTGGGTGGTGAAGGTGGCTGGTCGTACCTTGACCTTGGCCCTCCTTTCCACCCTCCTGTCCCTTGCAGTGGGAATTCCCCTGTCATTCTTTGCCGCCACCAGAACCTTTCCCGGAAGGAGATTTCTTCTTTCCCTTTCTGCCATTCCCCTGTGTCTGCCTCCCTTGCTGGTGGCCTTGGGCTATGTCATGTTCTGGGGAATGCAGGGTGTGGTGAATCGGTTGGTGATGAAGCTAGGGGGTGGGGCCCTTCCTACCGTGGAGTTTTTGTATTCCTGGGTGGGGATTGTTCTAGCTCAGGGCTTTTACAACTTTCCCTTGGTGATGAAAACCTGTGCTGATGCGTGGAGTCAGCTTCCTCGTAACCAGCATGATGCGGCCCTGTTGCTGGGGGCAAGTCCTTGGCGGGTGTTTAGAACCATTACGCTGGTGCAGCTGCTACCTGCCATTGCCACCTCTGCCATGGTGGTGTTCCTGTACTGTTTTTTTAGCTTTGTCATCGTGCTTGTCTTTGGCGGGGTGGGAACCAGTGTGCTGGAGGTGGAGATTTATCAGGCGGCTCGCTCCAGCTTAAACTTTCCCCAGGTGGCTGCCTTGGCCCTAGTGGAGACGGTGCTGGCCTTGGCGGTGGTGGCTCTCTATAGCGTGGTGGAGAGCCCTGGTCATGAGAACAAGGGGCTTGCCTGGGACAGTGCTGGCCTTGGCAGAAAGAAGGTTGCTAGCTGGCTGGAAGGACTTTTTCTGGGATTACTGCTGGCCTTGGTGCTTTTGTTCTTTCTCTTGCCTCTCCTGCAGCTGGTACTTTCTGCTTTCAGTGGTGGCTCTGCTGCTTCGTCAAGCTTTCTTTTTGCTGGAAGTTTTTCTTTTAAATATTTCCAAAATCTTTTTTCCCGACCAAGCTTTTATCTTGCCCTAAAAAATACCTTGCTGACGGCATCCCTGTCCTCACTACTGGCGGTGGCATCAGCCTTGTTCTATAGCCTTTTGCTGCGGGAATGGTCAGTTCGGCGGGTGGGGAAGCAGGCTTTGGGTGGTGGCTTTCTTTTCCTTGGGCGAGTGCTGCCCCTGCTTCCCATGGCGGTGTCCTCGGTGGTGTTGGCCATTGGTGCCACCAGCCTCTCAGTCAAGGTGCTGCCGGGATTGAGGGGAAGTCCTTGGATGCTGGTGTTTTTGCAGGCCGCCCTGTACTGGCCCTTTGCCTTCCGTCAGATTTCGGGAGCATTGGAAAAGATTCCTTCTTCTGTGGACGATGCGGCCCGTATGCTGGCTGATTTTCCCCTTGATCGAGTGTTTCGGGTGTACCTGCCTCTGTGCAGGAAAAATATTTTGGCGGCCCTGGGTTTTTGCTTTGCCCTGGGCTGTGGAGACACCACCTTGCCCCTGGTGCTGGCAATTCCTCGATTTGAAACCTTGGCCTTGTACACCTACAATCTGGCTGGATCCTATCGCTTTGCTGAGGCCTGTGGCAGTGGCTTGGTGCTGGCTGCCTTAACCATGCCCATTTTCTTGGTTAGTGGAAGGGGATTAAAGCTTACAATCAGAAAAAGGCTGAAGGCTACCAGTAGGAAAAACATGGAGAGTGAAAATGACTGAGAGACTGGAACCATATTTTGAGGCGAAAAATCTTCGCAAATCTTGGACTGCCCCAGAATATTCCTTGCAGGTGGATTTTTCCTTGCAGTTGGCGGCAGGAGAAATGGTGGCCTTGCTGGGGCCTTCTGGCTGTGGTAAGTCTACGGTGCTGCGTCTTATTGCGGGGCTTTTGGAAAGCGAGCCAATCTCTTGTGGGAGCAGCTCTTCTTCTGGTCTTTCCCCTACTGGAAGTTTCCCTGCCGAAGATGAAGCCTTCCACCCTGTGCTGCGACTTGAAGGTCGTGATTTGCTGTCGCTGCCTGCAGGAAGGCGGCAGATTGGCATGGTGTTTCAGAATCCCTCCCTTTTTCCCCATCTTCGCACCGATGACAACGTGGCCTATGGGCTTCGCTGTCAGGGAGTGGGAAAGAAGGAGGCTCGAAAACAGGCTATGGCTCTGCTAGAAACCTTTGGCATGAAAGACTTTGCCCAGCGGCGGCCAGAATCCCTTTCTGGTGGAGAAGCCCAACGGGTATCCCTTGCCCGTACCCTCATTGTCCGCCCTAAGCTCATCCTCTTTGACGAGCCCCTTTCCGCCGTAGATGCCCCCCTACGCCGCCGCCTTGCCCAAGATATTTGCCGTATGCAAGAAGAATTCGGCTTTGCAGGCATCTTTGTCACCCACGACCAAGAAGAAGCTCGTTTGGTGGCAGATAGAATCATCACCATGGAGCGAGGTCGGGTGGTGGATTCCACAGACTCCTGCTTTTAGCTGAAGTTCAACTCTCTTTGGGGCTGGATAATTATGTTTCACTAGACTCCATTAAGCCTTGTACTACATCCAGTGGAAGATTGGTACAAAGTTGAACTTGATCAACAGGGATTCCAAGCCCGATCATTGCCCTTGCTGTTTCCAATGCTTTTTGGTGGGCTCCACGTTCCAGCCCTTGTTCCAATCCGATGGAAATACCTTTTTCAAGGCCCTCGTCGTAGCCATCATATCGAGCATCTGCAAGTTTTAATGCCAATGTCATGTAGAATCTCCTCTCAAGGGCATTGTTTTTTAAAGTGGTAATTTTGCTGAAAATCTCTTGTGTTAAGCTAGATTCCGCAATACCTCCCTGTAGATAATGATAAAATGCTTGGAGTTTCTGGTCAAGGGCTGAGAGCTCTGTAGCTTTGGTGTTTAAAAAGATGCGAAGAGAGCCGTCTTTTAATTTGAGCCTTTTGTCTTCGTTACAGATATACTGGAAAGTATAACGAGGAAAATTCCTGTCGAAAGGGTCAAAGGTACAGATGAAGATGAGGATGTTTTCTGGTAAATCTCTGTATTTTGTTCCTGTTGAGGTGGTACTTACATCTGCTACACTTTGGTAATAACGACTCCGTTTGGGTAGTTCCTTTTTGTGTCCAGTTTGAACTTCTACATTGATAATGCGGTTCTCATCCCGCAAGAACACATCCATGATGATTCGCATGGAATCTGGGTCGGTTTTTTGTTCATCCTGTGCTGAAAGATAGCGTATTTTGCCAATCCGCACTCCAAGAATCAGCTCCACCACCTGACGACAAATATTCTCGTCATGCATCACACGAGAAAATATGAAATCGTCAGTAAAAGTCAAACTTTCCCACTTTTTTTGCAGTTCTGCTTCTGTTAGCAATTTCCACCTCCAACAAAAATGCTTTACATATATATTATTAGTTTAAAATTCAATTTTTTGACGAATTTCCAGAAAAAAAGTTTAATTTTTTTTCACCCCCAGAACCAACCCCATCTACCCACAGTATAGCCCGATGAACGAAAGCGTTGGGCAGGAATGGCGGGAGGGGTACCTACCGACGCCGCCAGAACCAGCCTCATCTACCCGCAGTATAGTCCAATGAACGAAAGAGTGGGTGGAGGATTCCAGCGGGTGCCTACCGATACCGAACTCTGAGCGTAGCGAAGCGTAAGGTAGCGGTGGGCTGCTGGAATCCTCCACCGCTTTTACATTTAATTGAACCTATGCTATACTACCCCCATGGTACGAAAAAACACAATCCAACTTAGAAAGTCCTTGGTCTTGATGATGATGCTTTGTCTACTTCTTTCCTGCAGTGGAAAAAATACTGAAAGTAATCCTGATTCAGCTGAAGTAGAGTCCGCTCTCAGTCAAGAGGAAATCCAGCGGAATCTTCAGCTGCAGCAGGAATTGCAAAAAAAGCAGGCACAACAGGCTGCACTCCAGAATTTTATCCAGAGCCTTGATCCTGTCCAGCGATACAGCCAGCTTTTTCTCGTTAATCTGGAAGGAAATACAAGCTTCCGTCCTGTGGAATCGCTACAATGGGAGGAGGTGCCTGAGCAAGCACTTGTTCCCGGTGGCTACCTTTTCTTTTCCTATAACGTGGCAGATTCTGCTCAAAAGGTGGCAGATTTTACCGCCTCTATTCAAAACTGGTGCCAGTCCAACCAAACCTTGCCCCCACTTTTGGCCATTGACCAAGAAGGTGGCCTTGTGAATCGGCTTCGCTCCGTCACTTCTCCCCTGCCTTCCGCCCAGGAAGTGGCTGAAACCATGACCTCCCAACAGGCACAGGAATTGTACCGCCTCCAAGGAAGCCAAATGCAGCACTTGGGCTTTCACCTAAACCTGGCTCCCGTGGCAGAGGCTACCAGCTCCCATAACCAAGCCTTTTTGGATACCCGAAGCTATGGCCCCCTGCCTCAGATGGAGGACTTTGCCCGTGCCGCTATAGCTGGATTCCAGGAAGGAGGAATTGGTGCTGTGGCCAAGCATTTTCCCGGCAACACCAACGACGACCCCCACACCGGGCTTCCTGAAATCTCCTTGAGCCAGCAGGAATTACAGCAGCTGTATCTAGAGCCCTTCCGTCGCATTCTTCAGGAAAGCAAGCCCTGGGCTGTCCTCATGTCCCATGCTCGTACCGCCGTTTATGATGGCGAAAATCCCGCCTGTCTTTCTCGATTTTGGGTTACCGAGATGCTTCGTCAGGACTTTGGCTATGAAGGGCTCATTCTCTCTGACGACATTTTTATGGCGGCCTTGGAAAAAAATGGCTTTCCTCCCGAACGCTCCGTCATGATGGCTGTGGAAGCGGGAATCGATGTGATAATGCTTTCTGAAAAGAAGTTCGGCTCCGTGCTCAAGTTGATTTTAGACAGAAGCCGTGAGGATGAAAGCTTCAAGTCCCTGCTGGATGCCTCGGTAGAGCGAATCCTCTTGGCCAAGGTACAAGCTGGCCTCATGAGTTTCCAAGAAGAAGATGGACAGTTGAAGTTGACGGTGAATCCTTCTCCAACAACGTGGAATCAGGAAGCCTTCCAGACAGCCTACCAACAGGGACTGGAACAGTATTCAGCTGCCTTTGGCGGTACAAGATGACAGATATGGAGCCTTCAACCCAATCTACAATGCAGCCTGCAATCCAATCTATAATGCAGCCTGTACTGAAATCCTTGCCAGAGGGCATTATCTTTTTAGATGAAGCTCTGGCAGTGGTGGTAAAAACTGCTGGTGAAGTTTGTGAAGCTGGTTCTTCCCAGAGCCTTGCTTTGCGGATGGCTCCCCTCATAGAACAGGCCCTTGGCCACAAGCTAGAGCGCTGTGAATGTGTCCATCGCCTAGATCAACCTGTAAGTGGCCTCTGCGTGCTGGCTTTAACGGAAAAGTCGGTGGTGCAGCTTTCCAAGATTTTTGCCTCTAATTCTGTGGAGAAAACCTATTGTGCCATTACTGAACGGAAAAAATCGGCTCAAGGGGAAATGCAGTCTGAAATTTCTTCTGATTGGAAAAATCTTGAATGTGTCATGCTCTTTGACCGTGGCAAAAAAAAGGCCCGCATTCTTTCAGAAAAGGAAGTGCAACGGGGAGGCAAATCTGCTGGTAAAAAGGCCCTGCTACGGTATAAGCTGGTGGGGCAGGGGGAACGCTACGATTTTCTTTTGGTGGAGCTTTTCACTGGCCGCACCCATCAGATTCGCTGTCAGCTTGCTGGAGAAGGCCGCCCCATCAAAGGCGATTTGAAATACGGAGCAAAACGGTCTGAAAAAGCTGGTGGCATTCGACTTCACGCTTGGAAATTGGTGCTTCCACATCCAGTTACAGGAAAAAACTTGAGTTTCACCTGCCTTCCGCCTCAAATGGATGCTTTGTGGCAGGCCTGCACCAGCTTTTTATGCTGATGGCAATGGATTTTTTTGTCGATAATCTGTATATTTGTATAGGTTGATTTTTAATCATACCGAAAACCTAAGGAAGAACATGGGAAAAAAGAATACCGCTGCCCCAGCTGCCACTTCTGGAAAATTGAAAGGTGCCGAGGGCTTTGAACAATACTATCACGCATTATTTACCCACCGTTGGCCTGCACTTAAAGAAGCCTTATTGCAGGAAGCTTCTCCTGTGGCCTGGCAGGCTGACTCAAATCTTCCTCCCTATTATCTTGATGCTGCCAGTATCCGTGCCGCAGTAAGCCTTCCCCTAGAAGGAGCTGAAACCCTGCTGGATCTCTGCGCCGCTCCAGGTGGCAAAACCTTGGTACTTTCCTCCCTTATGGAAGCTGATGCCACCTTGCTTTCCAACGAGCGTTCCAAGGAGCGGCTTACCCGCCTCATTCGGGTGGCAGACCAGCACATGACAGAAGATGTGCGAAAGCGGGTATCCATTTGTGGCAAGGATGGTGCCACCCTTTGCAAAAATCCTGCCAATCATTTTGACCGCATTTTGCTAGATGCCCCCTGTTCCTCGGAGCGCCACGTGCTCACCTCTCCCCAGTATCTTGAACAATGGTCTCCTGCCCGCATTAAAACTCTTGCCATGGCTCAATGGGCCCTCTTGTCTTCCGCCTATCGTATGCTAAATCCTGACGGCTACTTGCTTTACGCCACCTGCGCCCTGTCCCCAGAGGAAAACGACAAGGTGGTGGCTCGACTCAAATCCAAATTCCCCGATGTGGAGTTTGTACAAGACTTGCCTCTTGTGCCTGCCAAAGTAAGCCAGTTTTGTCAGGCTCCTTTGCCAGAGCCAGAAACCACGGAGTTCGGATTCCACGTGCTTCCCGACACTGCTGGTGGCACTGGTCCCTTGTATTTTTCCCTCATTCACAAAAAGCCCTTGGAGGATGGTGAATAATGGCTCAAAAGAAAAAGAAACCCAAGGTAGTGTTAAAAAAATCCCAGGTAATTGTTCTTGCCGCCACCATTGTGGCAGTTTGTGCCTGTATGCTTACTGTGGTGACTTTGACGGCACTGAAATCCCAGACTGATTCTCCAACTACGGCACAAAAGGAAGGAGCTTCTGTTCAAGCCCCTTCCATGGAAGCCACTTCCTCGGAAATCACTTCCATAGAGAGTCTTTCTCCAGAAGGCGCTGCACCAAAAGCAGCTTCCTCAGAAGCCTCATCTCAAGAAGCAATTAATCAACAGGCGGATATTGGTGTAGCCCAAGTAATAGCCCAGCTAGAAGCAGCAGAAAAGCGGGCAAAGGAAGCCGAAGCACGAGCAAAAGAGGCAGAAAAACGAGCCTCCAAGGCCCAATCCGATGCGGAAACTGCCCAAAAACAGGCAACTGCAGCCTTGGAAGCTCAAAAGCGAGCAGCTCAGCAACAACAGCAACAACAGGCCGCCTCAAATGTAGCTTCTAGAGGAAGCATTTCCTCAGGAAACATTTCCTCAGAAAATCCTTCCTCAGGAAGTGCTTCCTCAGGAAACCTCGCATTAGGCTCTAAGGATGCCTCTGCTTCATCAAGTACAGGAAAACCGAGCAGCACAACAGGAAGCTCCAGCTCCCCTAGTGTCGTAGTGGGAAAGGATTACACCATTCCCCCAGCCCGTTCTGGAGCCACCTTAGCCTTTGTGTTTGACGACGGCGGTCAAAATCTTTCTGATCTGCAGCATTACTTGAATTTACCCTTTCCCGTAGATGTGGCAGTGCTTCCCCAGCTTCAGCACTCCGTAGAATCGGCTCGTCGTGTCCGCTCCTCTGGCCGCCACGAATTGCTGTTGCACCAACCTATGCAAGCCCTCAATCTTTCGGTAAATCCTGGGCCAGGAGCCATTTCTCCTTCCATGACCACCACAGACATTGATGCTGTCGTACGGAAAAACTTGGCTGAAATCGGCCCTGTCTCCGGCCTTAACAACCACGAGGGCTCCCTCATTACCGAGTCCAAAATCAAAATAGGCAAGGTGATAGAAATTTGCCAGCAACAGGGAATCTTCTTTCTTGACTCCCGCACCACGGTTAACACCGCTGCTCCTCAAGCCGCCTTGGAGCTAGGTGCTAAAATCTGGGAGCGTGATGTGTTTCTGGACAATACCCAAAACAGGGCAGACATTTTGGAGCAGATTCAGCGGGGACTTGAGGTGGCAAATAAAAAGGGGTATGCCATATATATTGGTCATGTGTGGTCAGGAAGTAATCTTGCACAAATTCTTCAAGAGTTGTATCCTGTGCTCAAATCGCAAGGGTATATTTTTTCAACGGTGGGAGGTTTATATGAAAATTTTGGGAATTGAGTCATCCTGTGACGAAACAGCAGCAGCTATTGTGGAGGATGGAAGAACCATCATCAGTAATGTGGTGGCCACCCAAATCCCTTTCCACCAACAGTTTAACGGAGTAGTGCCAGAGATTGCCAGTCGCAAGCACGCAGAATGGATTATGCCGGTGGTGCAACAGGCTCTGCAGGAGGCAAACCTCACCCTGGATGAAATCGACGGTATTGCCGCCACCAATCGCCCTGGTCTAATGGGCTCCTTGCTGGTGGGCCTTACCTTTGCAAAAACCTTGGCTTGGACCAAGAACAAGCCCTTCATTGCCGTAAACCACATGCTGGCCCACCTTTACGCCGCCCACTTAAGTCAAGATATTTCCTATCCCTACCTGGGATTGCTGGTTTCTGGTGGCCACTGCATTATCTGCAAGGTAGCTGGCTTCAATGATATCACTGTGCTGGGCACCACCGTAGACGATGCCCCCGGTGAAGCCTTTGACAAGGTGGCCAAGTTCTACAATCTGGGCTATCCTGGCGGTGTCATCATCGATAAATTGGCAAAGGAAGGCAATCCTAAGGCTGCAAGCTTTCCCATTCCCTCCCTGCACAAGGGGGAGCATCGCTACGATGTGTCCTATTCTGGCTTAAAAACAGCTGTTATCAACCAGATTGACCAGTTTTGGAATCAAGAATATCCAAAAACTCCAGAAAATATTTGTGCCGCCTTCCAAGAAACTGCGGTAAAGATTCTCGTTTCTCGCATCCTTCGGGCAGTGGAGGATACAGGTCTTACCACCATTGTAGCTGGTGGTGGGGTGGCTGCTAACTCTCGCCTGCGGGAAATGCTTGCCCAGCGAAAGGAGCTTACTTGTATTTTCCCGCCCCTCAAGCTGTGTACCGACAATGGAGCCATGATTGCAGGCTTAGGCTATCAGTACCTCAAGGAAGGGGAAACAAGTCCTTGGAACATCACCGCCTCTGCTCGGATTCCTCAGTTTAAGCGAGGCCTGAAGGCACGGGGATAGTCTTTGGGAGGTAGAAAAAATGGAAATTTCATTCTTTTCTACCTTTCTTATGAGTTCTATTTGAATAAAACTCTGTTGACAGGTATTTTTTTCTGTTCTAAAATAACACATTATGGATTCTCGCTCTTCTTTTGATCGCATGGTTATTAACCTCACCCCAGCAGAAAGAGCTGCAATGCTGGAAAAGGTGCAAGCAATTGTCAATCCTGAAAGCCACTCTTTGGTTTCAGTGGAAATGCAGGGTTCTAAAGTCGCTCCAGATATAGAGTTGCAGTTAAAAAATGAATCTTTTTTCACTCGTATTTGGTTGATGATTAAATCCATCTTTACCAACACCGACATTAAAACCCTCTATAATGCCCAAATTGTCTTGAAGAAGGGCCACGATATCGAAAAGAAAGAGCCTGGTCTCATCGATATTACACGGCGTGTTTTCCTGAAGGGATTTTTTGACCAAGTGGAGCAGCTTTCAAAGTGTGCAGAATTCTTTAAAGAAGGAATGGAGATTTACGATGCCGACCAAGGTGGTTTTTACGTCTTCCTTTCCTCTCTCATTGCTCCAGAGGTAAACGGAAAGATTGCAGAAGAAGTTAATCCTTTAAAATTGCCCTTTTCCAGAGAGGTTACCAGCGAGCTGCGCTTGTCCATGGTTCGAAATCTGGAGTCCACCCTGCAATCTATGTCCTCAATCAAGCGAGCTGCCTTGTACGGTGCTGTTTGCAATACAGAATGGATTCGCCAATTCGTTCACTTGCCCTTTAATCGTGTTTTGTCTGCCTTTACTGAAGAAAACGGACAGGCTGTTTGTCCCTTTGACAGCATAAAAAACGAAATTGCCCAGTTTGCCAAGGTTTTGTGCCATGGAAAAACCATTCAGTCTGAGGTACTAGAAGCCTTGTTTGTGCTTTCCTACAACATGACGGAAAAAAACAAGGACGGATTTACAGAAAAAATGTCAAAGTACATGGAAGAAGCCTCCTCCAATATTACTTTGATTAAAATGTTTATCTCCACCGTTCCCATGCGAGCCATTGGTTCCGTTGTGTGGTTTGATGCTTTCTGGGTTCCAGATAAGCCAGAAGGCTGTGAAGACTGGTTTGTAAAATATAAATCTGCGTGGCGAAGAAATTTTGACAAGCAGTGGGACCAGTGGTTGGCAGACCGAAAGAAGCACATTGCAGAGGAAGCCATGTGCCAAACCTTTGGCTTTAAAACTCTTCCCTTGTTGCCCTTCCGTCCGTGGAAAAATATTCTCGGTGGCGTTACCTTTATGTACGATTACGTTTTGGGCTTTATCGCTGCCTTTTACGATGAAATCTATCCAGAATATACCAAGCTGCTGAAAATCCTCATGGTAGAAGGTGTCTTCTATCAGAAAGAAAACCTTGTGGAGCTTACGGATGTTTGTGCTGAGCTTGACAAGCAGCGCCTTGCCTTGAACAAGTTTAAAACCAGCCTTGCTCCCGACGGTGATGGTGGCATTATGTTCGAGAATCTGATGAACGAAAACCTGCTGAATCCTCGAGACAAGGCCAAGCTTGATTCCTTGATTAAGTCTCTGGAAACTGATGCTGCCTTGATTCTTACCCAGTGGTGTTCATCCTCTCGTTCCGTGGAGCAGATTCTCAAGGGAATTATTACTGGAGCCAGAAACTCCCGCTACGATACCTTGTCCAACCTGTCTACCATTCAAGGGCAGTTTAACGAAAAATTCCGCCACAAGATGGATGAAATGCAGCTGGGCTTTGAGCGGGCGTTGGAAATCATCAAGGATCTTGAAACAATCCGCTAGGTGAATCGGTGATTGTCGCTTCTGCCTTTGAGCTTTCCTGCACTAGTTTTGACCAGTCAGATGTACTGACTTTGCCATTTTTCCGTGGAGGAAAGCCCCTTCAGGATGGTGATACAATCCATCCTCGGTGCTGTATTTCCACCAGTGCTGCTGGCTCCATGCGTTTTCGCTGGACTGAAGAAAATCCACGTCGCAAGGATTTTTTACTCAAAAGAAATATTGTATCTCCTATTGCTGAGCCTAGTGTTTTTGTTTCAAGAATCACTAGTCCCTCAGATTTATATCCCATTTCTCTCACCGATTTCATGGCAGTGCCAGTGGAATTAATTCATTCTCAGGTGGTATATGCCGTGGAGAAGGGAGAAAACGGGGAGCCTGTACTGCAATCCAAGGAAGGAAGCCATCCAGAAGCCATGGATTTTTGGCGTGGTGATGGAGTGCTTACTACTAGCAATAAGCTGGTGCCAGTGGTGACGGTGGCAGATTGTCTTCCCATTTTTTTATACGATGAAAAAACTGGTTGTCGTGGGGTGCTTCATTCAGGCTGGAAGGGAACAGGTATTGTGGTGCAGGCCCTCAAGCTAGCAGAAAGAACCTACGGTGCCCATCCTGCTGATTTTTCCCTGGTGATTGGTCCTCACATTCATTCCTGCTGCTATCAGGTAGAGGAGGAGCGAGTCAGCTATTTTACGAGCCAGTTTGGTTCCTCTTGTATCATTCCTCCCAACAAGCTTTCCTTGGCCCAAGCTAACGTGAATCTGTTGCTAGAAGCGGGAGTACCAGAGGACAATATCCTGTGTTGCTCTGACTGTACCTGCTGTGATTCTCGTTTGGGCTCCTTCCGTAGGGAAACTGCAAGCCTCCCTGACTCCATGCCTTTGGAAGAAAAGCTGCGTCGTTTTACCACCATGATGGCCTTTGTGAACTAAGATTGTAGCATAAAACCTTCTTTTTTGATATGATACTATTTCCAAGTTTATTTTTAGGATGGTGCTATGGCAGATTTAAAGGAGCAGTGCCGACTTTTAGTGGCAAATGCGTTGAATGCTTTTGGTAATGAATTGGGAATGGAGGCTGTAACCACAGCGGAATCTCTGGTGCTAGAAACTCCCCCGAACCCAGAAATGGGAGATTTAGGTATTCCCATGTTTCCCTTTGCCAAGTCTTTTCGTCAGGCTCCTCCTGCCATTGCAGCAAAGATTGTGGCTCTGGTTCAGGCTCAGGAAGCAGCTCAGCAGGTGGGAACCTTTGTGGCTGTGGGGCCCTACGTCAATGTAAAGCTCAATAAAGGGGCGGCCATTGCTGCTGTTTTGGAAAAAATTGCTTCCCAAAAGGCAAACTACGGTGCATACGAGGATGAAGGCAAAAAGCCTTTGGATGGCCGCCGTGTTATGGTGGAATTTTCCAGCCCCAACACCAACAAGCCCCTGCACCTTGGGCACCTAAGAAACGATGCTTTAGGTGAAAGTATTTCCCGAATTTTGAAGGCTGCAGGAGCAGAGGTTTTCAAGGTTAATATTATCAATAACCGTGGTGTTCATATCTGCAAGTCCATGCTGGCCTACCAGAAATTCCATCAGGAAAAAAACGAAACTCCAGAAAGCCTCGGTATCAAAAGTGACCGTTTTGTGGGAGACTGCTACGTTGAATTCGACAAGTGGAACAAGTCCGATTCTTCTGCAGAGCAGCTTGCCCAGGAGCTTTTGGTAAAGTGGGAGCAGGGTGATGAAGCTGTCCACAAGCTGTGGAAGCAGATGAACGATTGGGCCATTCAGGGAATTACCCAAACCTACCAGAGAACTGGTGTTAGCTTTGACAAGCTGTATTACGAAAGCGAAACCTATCTCAAGGGCCGAGAAGAAATTCTTAAGGGCTTGGAGGATGGAATCTTCTATAAAGAAGAGGATGGCTCTGTTTGGGTGGATTTGGAAGAAATCAATCTGGACAAAAAGGTTCTGCTGAGAAAGGATGGAACAGCCCTCTACATGACTCAGGACATTGGTACTGCAATTTATCGCCATGGAGACTGGTCTTTTAACCAGCTGGTGTATGTGGTTGGAAGTGAGCAGCAGTATCACTTTAAGGTCTTGTTCTATGTGTTGAAAAAACTGGGCTACCAGTGGGCAGATCAGCTGTATCACCTGTCTTACGGTATGGTAAACCTTCCTGAAGGAAAGATGAAAAGCCGTGAAGGAACTGTTGTTGATGCAGACGACCTTATTAACAGCCTGCGAGATGGTGCTTTAGAAGAGATTGTTTCCAAAGGGCGAGAAGAGGCTGTAGGAGATCCTGCTGCCGTTGCAGAAAAGATTGCCTTGGGTGCCCTCCATTACTACTTGCTGAAGGCCACACCCACCAAGGATATGCTGTTCAATCCCAAGGAATCCCTTTCCTTCAATGGAGATACAGGTCCCTACCTTCAGTACATGGGAGCTCGAATCTGCTCAATTCTCCGAAAGGCTCAGGAGGTAGGGCTTGCTCCTCTGGCTGCTAGTGAGGCTGCTTCTTTGCTGACCCACGAAGCTGAGTGGGAATTGGTAAAGGTACTGGAGCAATATCCCAAGATTTTAGTAAAGGCTGCACAAAATCTTGACCCATCCCAGGTGGCCGGCTACCTGTACGATGTGGCAAAGGCTTTCAGTCGCTTTTATCATGACTGTCCTACCTTGGCACTGGCTCAAGAAAATGTTCAGCTGGCATCAGCCCGCCTGTTCTTGGCCACCTGTACCCGTCAAGTTCTGGAAAACGGCCTTGATTTGATTCTGGTCCCCTTCTTGGAGACTATGTAAACCAAGCTGGTAATGGGTTCTAATGGCTGGAACCCATTATCGGCTATAAAACTTTATTGTTTAGAAATTTTTATACTTGACTATTACGTATAAAGTTCGGTATAATAATTTTCAATCATTGTAATGCGATTTCGGTATGTCCCGTTAGTACCGGAGCGTGGGTGGGATGCTTTTATCCCAGATTATAGAGAAAGAGGTAAAAGATGTACGCACTTGTAGAGTATAAGGGCAAGCAGTATAAGGCAGAGAAGGACGCTCTGATTCAGGTTGACAATATTGATGCCGAAAAGGGAACCGTAATTGAGATTGATACCGTTCTTTTGGTAAGCAATGAGGGTTCTGTAAGCGTAGGAGCTCCCTATGTAAAGGGTGCTAAGGTAAAGGCCGTTGTGGAAGAATCCATTCGGGACAAGAAGGTTATTGTATACAAGTACAAGAGCAAGAAGGACTACCACAGAACAATCGGTCATCGCCAGCAGTACACAACAATCCGTGTACAGGAAATCGTTGGAGCATAAGGCTTTTTGCCTATGCCTTTGAATCCTTGGCTTTAAGCTATGCTTTTAGCCAGTGATTCAGAAGATTTTCTGAGGATGATGCAGGTTTGCCTAACTTGTAGTGGAAACGGAGTACTTCGTTCCTGCTGTGGGAAGGGTCATGCTGGATATGCTCCTTCTGGTTCTGACATTGTATGTGCTGCAGCAACAATCTTGCTGAGAACAGCACTACAGGTTCTAACAGAAGCTTATGGAGCATTAATTGTGGTAAATGCTCCTGAACCAGGAACTTTAGAGTTTTTGGTGAAGGAAGGGATTGACGATAAATCCCGATTGATATATGCAGCGGATTTTTTGAGGGCAGGGTTTAAGTCCTTGCAGAATGAGTTTCCAAAGCATATAGCTTTTACGGAAATAATTGCTGAATAAAGCGGAGGAATACTATGGGACGTAAAAAGGGTGGTAGCGGTGCAAAGAACGGCCGTGACTCAAATCCTAAATATCTTGGTGTAAAGGTTTACGGCGGAGAGCTTGTTCCTGCAGGTTCAATTCTGGTACGCCAGCGTGGTACAAAGATTCATCCTGGACAGAATGTAGGAAAGGGAAAGGATGACACACTCTTTGCTACAGCTACAGGAACTGTAGTGTACCATGAGCGCAAGGGCCGCAAGTTGGCTTCCATTGCACCAGTTGAGGCATAAGTCACGAAACATTTTTGTTGACTGATTACGTACCCGGAGCAGGCTCGACCTTCTTCGGGTATTTTTTTATAGGTGAGATTTTGATTCAATTTGCAGATGAAGCAGTAATTGAGGTTCGCTCAGGGAAGGGTGGCAACGGCTGTATTGCCTTTCGCCGGGAAAAGTATGTGCCCATGGGTGGTCCAAATGGTGGAGACGGTGGCAAGGGTGGCAATGTGGTGTTCTGCGTGAAGCGGAACCTGAGAACCCTAGCTCACATGCGATACAAGCAGGTTTTTAAAGCTCGAAACGGTGGAGACGGCGAAGGTGGAAATCGCTTTGGAAAGAATGGTGATGATGTTGTTATTCCCGTTCCTCCTGGAACCTCCATTTTTGACTATGATACTGGAGAGCTGATTCGGGAATTTACCACAGAAACTGAGGACGAGCTTTTTATTTTCTTGGAGGGTGGTACTGGTGGCTGGGGAAATACTCACTTTAAGTCCTCCACAAACCAGGCTCCACGGTATGCCCACGAGGGAAAAAGTGGAGAGGTTCGCAGACTGAGGGTGGAGCTGAGCATTATGGCAGATGTAGGCTTGGTGGGCTTTCCTAATGCGGGAAAATCCTCCTTGTTGGATTTGTTTACCAACGCCAGACCAAAGATTGCTCCCTATCCTTTTACCACAAAGATTCCGAACCTTGGTGTACTTCATGCCGATGCTGACCGTGATATTATTATTGCGGACATTCCCGGTATTATTGAAGGTGCCTCTGAAGGTGCAGGCTTGGGTATCCGCTTTTTGAAGCATATTTCAAGAACGGCTGGTCTTTTGTTCATGATTGACTGTTCTAGCGATGACTGTCTAACTGCCTACGACACCTTGCAGGCTGAACTTGAAGCCTTTTCCTCTGATTTGGCGAAAAAGCCTCGGTTGATTCTGTGTAACAAGATGGATACCGAAGGGGCTCCAGAACGGGCACAGCAGATTACAGATGCAATTCACGCTACAAATCCAGATCAGGTGGTAATTCCTCTTTCAATTTTTGCTCGAACTGGTCTTGATCAGGTGCGACGTGAGATTTTGGCTCTCGTTCAAAAGATGGAAGCTTCTGGTTACAAGAGTCCCACCACTACCAAGACTATTGTGGCGGAAGAAAAGTCCACTAAATCAGACTTTTTGAAAAGTCGTTCTGTATGCGATGTGGATCCTGTTCAGTATCCAGGCTGTAGCAATCAGGATGAAGAATAGGTAGGTAGGTTATGCGTCTTGCCATGCTGGGAGGAAGCTTTAATCCCATTCACATTGGGCATCTTTTGCTGGCTGATGAGGTTTGTCATCGGTTGGGCTATGATAAGGTGCTTTTTGTGCCAGTAAATATTCCGCCCCACAAGGAATTGGCCAAGGGAGCTGCTTCCTGGCAACGGCTCGATATGATTGAGCTGGCCATTGCTGGTAATCCTCGTTTTGGCGTGGAAACCTGCGAGCTTGAGCGTGGAGGCGTTTCCTACACCTACGATACCATCAACTACTTGGGAAAAAAATACGCTGGCAAGCTGGAAGGTAAGCTGGGGCTCATTATGGGTGACGACTTGGTGGAAGGCTTTGAGGAATGGGGCCATTATCAGGAGCTGCCACACATCGCAGATATTATTCTGGCACGACGTATTTGTTGGGACGGTACTCAGCGGAAAAGCTTTCCTTATCCCCATGTGGAGCTGGATAATGGAGTGCTTCCTGTGTCCTCCAGTCAGATTCGAGCTGCTGGCTCAGGAACACAGTCTTCTGGCGCAGTAGCATCTTGGCGGTATCTTGTTCCAGAATCTGTTTATCGGTATATTATACAGAGAAAATTGTATGGATGCACAGACAACTGAACTGGTACGAAAATATGCCATTACCATGGTTTCTCAAAGTCGCTATGAACATTCACTGAGAGTGGCAGAAACAGCGGAAAAATTGTGCCATCTCCATGGCCTAGACCCTCAGCGGGGATATTTTGCAGGCATTGCCCACGACATTTGCAAGGAGATGAAGGGAGAGCTGATGATTTCTCTTGCTACCTTGGACGGCAAGCCCGTGGGAAAGCTGGAGCAGGACAAGCCTGGCTTGCTTCATGGAAGGGCTGCAGCCTCTGTTTTGAAAAATGATTTTTCTGTGGAAGATGAGGATATTCTGGAGGCGGTGCGTCTCCACACCTTTGGTGAGCCTGGCATGGGGGATTTGGCAAAGGTGCTGTATGTGGCAGACAAGATTGAACCTGGTCGTTCCCATGTTACCGAGGAATATTTAGAAAGAGTGTTTGCTATGGGCTTGGATGAGGCAATGCGCTTTGTTTTGAAGGAAAATATTGATTTTCTGCGGGAACGAGGAAAGAAAATTGCTCCTGCATCCCTAAAACTGCTTTCATTTTTGGAGGGATAATGAGAAGAAAAAGAGCTAGCGGCCTAGAAAAGAGCATGATTTTCTTGTTTCTCGTTTTTTCTATTATCATTGTTACGTCCTTGGTTGTTGTGTCAGCCCTGCAGGTGAATCCTGTAGAAGAAATGATTAAAAATGAGGAACCCATCAAGATTCTTTTTGTGTTAGAGGATGACGAGAAGGTTCTTTTTACCGATGTATTTATCTATTATCCTGTGTCGGGACGTGGAGCCCTGTTCAACATACCGGGAAACACTGGTGCAATTTACAGCAGCTTGGGAAGGGTAGATCGAATCGACATGGTGTATCGTGAAAAGGGAATAGATGCCTATCGTCAGGAAATTGAAAAGCTTTCTGGACAAAGCATTCCCTTTTCCATGGTGTGTTCTGTAGATAATTTTAAGGTGCTGACGGATTTGCTGGGGGGACTGAAAATCTTTGTTCCCTATCCTGTGGATATTCAGGCAGATAATGGAAGCCGCTGGCTTTTGCCTTCTGGAGTGAACAGTCTTGATGGAGACAAAATCCTTACCTATTTGTATTACAATTCTCCTGAGGAAACCGACGGAGAAGTACAGGACAGATACCAGAATGTTATTATTGCCTTTTTGGCTGCTATAAATAAAAACATCAATACCATGTTCTTGGAGAAAAACTTCAAGGAATATGAAGATTTGTTTGAAACAAACCTAGAGGAAAAGGATTTACGGATTGTTCTTGAGACTGTTGCCCATGTTGACTCCGAGCGCCTTGCTCCCCGTAGCATTACTGGCTCAGTGCGAGAGGTTGACGGAAAATCCCTGCTGTTCCCCCATTACGATGGAGAGCTGGTAAAGGATTTGTTCAAGCAGACCGTAAGCTCCTTGGTTTCTGTGGTGGAAACAATTTATGACCGAATCTACGTGCTGGAGGTGCAAAACGGAACTTCGGTACAGGGCTTGGCCAGAAATACTTCTATCTTGTTGCAGGGCTTTGGCTTTGACGTGTTAAGCTCTGTGAATGCAGACAGAAACGATTACGAGGAAACTATTATCATCAATCACATTGGTAACGATGAGATTGCAAAGAATCTGGGAGACATCATCAGCTGCTCCAATATCATAACGGAAGATGTTTTACCGGAAAGTGCTGGAATGGAGGCGGAGTCTCGGGTGGACTTCACCATTATTCTTGGAAAGGATTTTGACGGCCGCTACGTGCGGTAAGAGAGGTAGAAATGAAAACTGAAAAGGAAAAGGCTTTGGAAATTGCCCAGCTGATGGAGGATGGAAAGGGAAAGGATGTTACCGTCATTGATGTTTCCCAACTGAACAGCTGGACAGATTATTTTGTGATTGTGACAGTAAATAGCTCCGTTCATTGGAAGGGGTTGTACAAGATTGTAAAGGATTATGTTCGGGAAAATGACATGGAAATCCATGTTACCAACAAGAAAAGCCCCGATGGAGACGACTGGAACCTGATTGACATTGGCACTGTGGTGGTTCATCTCATGTCTCAGGATGCCCGTAGCTTTTATGAGCTAGAAAAATTGTGGCACATGGGCGAAGTGCTGCGGTAGGTTGAAGGCTTCTTAAAAAGACTATTGTAATCATTTTTCATAGTAACCCCAGTGTACTTGTAACCTGTACATTGGGGTTAATTTTTTTAAAATTTCTCTTGACAAATAGATGAGGGGGGGGGGTAACATATATGTGACGAATAATT
>JAFYWB010000056.1 GCA_017549025.1 Treponema sp. | reverse complement strand
CCAACAACCAGCATCCCTACGATGACAAGACCAAGAAAATATTTTACAATGTAAGTAGGTACCAAGATGTAGATGACCCTAGAATCAAGGATTTTTTGCAGTACCTAAAAAACAAAAACCCAACAAACGACTTTACGAGGAGGCTGGATAAAATGGTTGAAGAGCTGAAAACTATTGAGGTTGGATTTACTGACTACATCGCCGCTCGTCAGAAGGAGTTTGACTGGTTCCGTCAGGGAAAAGAACAAGGGTATGAAAATGGTCTCCAAGCAGGCCTCCAACAAGGAATTGAACAAGGGCTGGAACGTGGAGCCCACCAAAAAGCCTTGGAGACAGCTCAAAAACTTATCGCACGAGGTTATCCTGCTGATGACATTGCCGATTTACTTGGACTCACCATTTCTCAGATACAGGAAATACAGTAAAATGGTGGAAAACCTGCTCAAACTAAAAGACGGTTCTCTCCGCATCTTTTTGAACACCAAAGCCACAAAGCTTTCAGCCCTTGACCAGAAACTTCAAGCATTTTATCATTATTTACAGAAAAATGTTTCTCCTGGGGTTCTTAGGGGCAGGAAGCCCCTAAGCAGTGCTGGGGGAATGGGAGGTTTTAGGAGGGAAAACCCACCGCTTCTGAGTAGAGGGGGTGTTCCCTCCTAACTAAAGGAGGTCGTTCATGACACTGGCACTAAAAATGGCTGATGCTCGATATGATGGCTACGAGGAAGGTTTCGATAAAGGCCGTGAAGCTGGCCTGCAACAAGGTCTTGAACAAGGTCGTGACCAAGGAGCCTATGAAAAAGCTCTAGAGACAGCACGAACAATGTACTTGGATAAAGTTCCTATAGAAACAATTTCTAAGTACACCAACCTCCCGCTGGATGTGATACAAAATCTCCTATAACAATGTTCACTTACTAGCAGCAAATTTTAATCTGCATAAAAAAACCACCAGTTTTACCCATTTGAAAACTGGTGGTGATATAACACTTACGCTTTACCTATCATTTACTGATGTGCGTAGTTTGTAAAATAATTCTGAATCAAAATGACGGGAGTTCCTTTGTCACCAGAGCCAGAAGTCAAGTCAGCCAAGGAACCCAGCAGATCTGTTAGCTGGCGAGGAGTTGTTCCTTGGGTTTCCATGCGTCCCTTCAAATCTCCGTCTTTTTCTTTAATTCGCTTAATCATAGCCTCCTGCAGTTCCTCTCCAGACAAGTTTTTGAATTCGTTGTCAGAAAGATACTTCAGCTTTAACTCGTTAGGAGTTCCTTCCAAACCGCTGGTATAGGCGGGAGAAACAACAGGATCGGCCAATTCCCAAATCTGTCCCTGGGGATCCTTAAAGGCACCGTCACCATACACCATAACTTCTACGTTTTTACCGTATTTTGCCTTCAGGCGCCCCTGCACATCTTCCACCAAGGCTTGGCAATTACGGGGAAAGAGTTTAACAGAGTTTTCAGTTGCAAGATTGGAGCCAAGCAAACCAAATTTTTCGTTATATCCAGAGCCATCCACAGAGGCAGTCAAAATTTCATCCAAACAGAAAACCTTTTTTACACCAGCCTGCTGCAGGATTTTTTTATCTCGATTTCGCTTGTGGATAGAAGCAACAATCACATTGTCTACATATTTCAAAATTGCTTTTGGGTCATTGGCTAAAATAATTTCGCAGGGACATTCACAGGTTTCCTTGTAAAACTGAATGTAGTCCACTCCAGTGAATTGGTGAATTGTATCGGGGAAGATTTTACGGAATTCATCAGCAGTAAACACATCTGAATAAGGATTTACGCCAGAATCAAAGAGGGCATCTTCAGAAATCAGGTGATTTCCCACTTCATCTCCGGGATAGGAAAGCTGAATCACCAGCTTTTTGCATCCCCGTGAAATTCCTTTCAACAGCATGGAAAAACGATTGCGACTCATAATGGGGAAAATCAAACCAACGGTTTCATCTCCGAATTTGGCAGAAACATCCTTTGCAATGTGATCAGCAGTTGCATAATTTCCCTGAGAAATACCTACAACAGCCTCGGTAATTGCAATTACATCCTTGTCTTGAAGCTGAATATTTGCTTCTTCAATACATCTTCCTACAGAATCCACAACGATAGAAGCTAAATCATCTCCCATTTTAATGATGGGAGTTCTAATTCCTCTTGAAATTGTTCCGCTATATTTCATTATTCACCTCAAGTTCAGCATTAAAATATTTTTAACACTGGTAGTTTAATTTGGAAAGCAAAAGGACATTTTTAGGTTTCCAGTAAAGCCTTTCCTTCTTGTATTGTACTACATTTTTTTAGTCTTTGAACAGGCATTTCCACAAATTCGCTATCGAGTTACCAACTGCACCACACAGCTTTTGCTACACAGTTTCTATTTCTGACTCAGTATCTTTCGAATCATTGTTTACCAACATATCCAAAACGGTAAAGAAAAGAATCACAATCATGGGCCCCAGCAAAAGGCCATTCAGTCCAAACACCTGCACTCCACCAAGTATGGCAAAGAAAATAACCAGTGGATGAACATGAATTCTATCTTTAAGAAACAGGGGACGCAGAAAATTATCAAGAAAACTGACACAAATTCCACAGATAATGAGGAAAAGAACACCTTTGACAACTGAATCGGTGATAAAAATCACTACTCCAATAGGCACCCACACGATGGCAGCTCCAAATAATGGGATAAATGAAGCAAACATCAACACTACAGAAAAAAGCAGAGCACCTTTAACGCCAAAAATCAACATAATGACAAAGGCAGCCACTCCTTGATACAGGGAAACAAGAATATAACCTGAAAAAAGATGACGAGTAATTTCTGTAAACTTACTCATGAGGGTCTTCATGTATTTGGGATCAATGGGAATGGCCTTTCCCAACAAGGAGACAAGATATCCTCCATCAAGAAAGCAAAAATAAAGGGCAAAAATCACAAAGAGAATCGATATCACTATATGACCTGTGCCACTAATGAGACTTGTTCCCACAGAAAAAATATTGGAACTATATTGCTGAATAAAAGCTAAAAGATCAGCTTTTAAATCAATATGATTCAAATCGATAAAGGTGATTCCCATTTCTTGAATCAAGTTAGCTAGTTTCTTACCGATTTCAGAATTCATTAAAATATCAGGGTTATTGGAGATAAATGTTTCCACCTCGGACAGAAACGATATCAACTGTTGGCCCAGCATAAAACACAATCCCACAATGGGACCAATAATTAACAAAAAAATCCCTACAGCAAAGCTTCCAGCCAAGCCATGACGTTTAGCCTCATAGAATCTTTTGTTTTTATCCAACCTACACAGGATTTTTTTGTGCAGGGGATTAAACAAAACATACAGTAACATCGTCCACAAAATCACCGTAAAAAAGGGAAAGAGCATACTAACGATGAGGGCAAACATTAAGGCAAAGAGACCAAAAATAAAAGCTGTCTGCAGGGTTTTCTTGTTATCCATAAAAGCTACTGCACCTGGGCTTTAGCCGTTTCTCGGCCTTCTACCAGCAGAATCAGCTGGGTTCCCTTGGGCAAGGCATAAGGCACCGTCAACAGGCCACCAGGATGAGAGAAGCTAGTGAGGGTGAGAGTGCTTCCATCGGCCTTCACGGCCTGAACCTGCATGTTCAAGGCATAGGGATAAGCGGGGAGCTGCACCGTAAAGATACCGTAGGTATCGCCATTTACCGCTTTAGTGGGGAAGGCAAACTCTACTGAAAGGCGACTGTGGTTGGGAACAAACTCACTGGAGGTTGCCTGTGCAACAATGGTTCCTTCCTTGCCAGTAGCAGCTTCTTCTGTTGTTGCAGCACGAGCAGTAAAGTCAAAGGCAATTTTTGTACGGCTCATTTGGGCAAGCATTTCCTGCACCGTCATTCCTACAAGGTTTGGAACACGAGTCTGCTCGTAGCTAGGACCACGACTCACCACCAGCTCCAATTCCACTGGCTGAGAAATCTGAGTGCCAGGAGGCGGATTTTGACCAAGAATGGTTCCAGCTTCTGAATCATCAGCCTTGTACAAGGGCTCGGCAATAGTTATCAACGTACGGCTACCGGAAAACAAGGTTTGAAGCTTGATTCTCAAATCCTCTAGCTTCATGCCAGTGTAATCCTCCACCTGATTCACAATAACACCACGGCTCACCACCAAGTCAATGTGACGGCTAGCCTTTACAATGGTTCCCGCCACGGGATTTTGCTCCAAAATCATGCCCTCATCACCAGGCACATCGGAATATCGTAGCTGAATCTTGGGATACAGCTCTCGAACCTGCATTTCCAGCAAGCCTTCCTCCAGCTGGAGCCCAGTAACATTGGGCACCAGTACTTCCTCTGAGCCCTTTACCGCCACAAAAAACACAATGACAGTCACTGCCATCATAAAAAGAATGGCTGTAAGACAAATCAAGAACAGAGTTTTTCCAGTAATCTGGCTTTCTCCCCCACTTGATTGCAATGAAAAACCTAGATTCAGGATTTTTTTCTTAAAATCTCTCATAAAATCTTCCTATTTACATTCCTTTAATTGCTGGAACAACAGCAGCCAGCAAAATTGGGACTTCCATTCATAAAATCCTTCCAGCTCATGGCCTTTTTTGCCTGCCACTGAAGATTTGTTACACACAGGATTCCATCTCCCGTCTGCACCAAAATTCCGTGAGCCTTATCCATACCCAAAACCGTTCCCGGTGCTGGAGCATCTGGATATGTGGCCTGAATATGAGCTGGAACTTCCTGCTGATACACCTTTGCTTGATGGATTTTCAAGGTGGTACCCAAAGCGTAAGTAAAGGCTCCTGGCCAAGGAGTAAAAGCACGAATCTTTGCGTCAATGGCGGCGGCAGAATCATTCCAGCAGATGCAGCCTTCTTCCTTTTTCATCATCTGGCAGTAGGTAGCCTTGCTTCCATCCTGAGGAATACCTTCTGGCAAAGAGCCAATTTCTGCCGCCTGAAGAATCACTTCTTCCAGCTGATTGCCACCAATTTCCGCCGCCTGCAACAAGAGGGAGTCAGCAGTTTCTGTTCCCGCCAAAGGCACGGTAACCTGAGAAAGAATATTGCCACTATCCATTTCTAGGGCAAGCTTTTGCACCGTCACGCCAGTTTCAGCCTGCTGATCCAAGATAGCTGCAGGAATGGGCGCACAACCACGGTACAGGGGCAACAGAGAAGGATGGAGATTTATGCCTCCCATGGGAAAGAGGGACAAGAACTTAGGCCCAAAAATCTTTCCGTAGGCAAAGCACACCAAAAGGTCAGGCTGTAATTCCGCCACTGCTTCCCGGGCTGTAGCATCAAGCTTTTCTGGAGTGAGGACAGGAATACTTCTTCCCAGCTCCGTTTCCAGCTTTTGGGCAGCCTGAGCCACAGGAGTGGGAATCAAAGCCTTGCTGCGACCTTGGGCCGAAGGAGGATTCGTCAACACACCAACAATGGTAAAGCCCTTTCCTTCAGCCTCGGCCTTTCCCAAATGCATCAAAGGAATTGCCGCTGCCTCTGGACTTCCGGCATACAGAATTCGTAGCACCTAGGCACCTGCCTTCTTTGCTTTTTTTGCAGCGATTTTTGCCTCCTTGGCAGCCTTAGCTGCTTCTTTTTCAGCCTTACGTGCAGCCTTTTTTTCAAACTGCTGGATGGTTTTTTCCCGAAAATCCTGATCCCCTCGGTCAATGTACAAAACACCTTCCAAATGGTCGTATTCGTGCTGAATCACCCGAGCTAAAAAGCCTTCAGCCTCCAGGGTGAAAGGCCGTCCCCGCTCGTTCAAAGCCTGAACGGTAATCTTTGCTGGCCGAGTAATTTTTTCGTACACATTGGGAATGCTCAGACAGCCTTCCTCGTAGTCGCACATTTCCTGAGAGGTGGACACAATCTGAGGATTGATAAATACACGGCGCACCTCATCATCAGCCAGAACTACAAAGAACCGCTTCAGGATTCCCACCTGAGGTGCAGCTAAGCCAACGCCATTGCTTTCAATCATAGTATCAAACATTGCGTCCAAGGTGGCACGCAATTCATCATTAATTTCTTCTACTGGCAAGGACTTTTGTCTCAGCAAGTCCTCTCCAAGGTGTAAAATTTCCATATGTAATATGGTATAAAAACCGTGGCCTAAAGTCAAGGATGAAGGAGAAATAGAAGGGATTTCCACAGCCAACTCATCAGTTTTACACTTGACAAATTCTTGTTTTCTGTTATTCTGTTTTATGACAAAATAGTTATTTTTGTCATAATTCAAAAAAGTGTAATCATTTTACGGAGGATTCCATTAGTATGTCTAAGAAATATGCATTTTTGTTTCCCGGTCAGGGAGCCCAGGCACCTGGTATGATAAAGGATGTTTGCGAGGCTTATCCCGAAGCTCGTGCCTGTCTTGATTCTATTTCTCAAATCATTGGAGAAGATATTACCAAGCTGTTGTGGGAAACCGAGGCATCCGTGCTTTCTCGCAGTGATCGCAGCCAGCTTTCCATTACCGCCGCATCCTTAGCCGTTGCTGCTGCTCTCAAGGCAAAGGGAATTGAACCTGCTGTTTGTGCAGGCTTTAGCTTAGGTGAATTCCCCGCCATGTGCTTGAGTGGAGTGCTTTCCTTTGAAGATACCATTAAAATCGTAAAGCTCCGTGGTGAAATCATGCAGAAAGTGTGTGACGATATTGCCGCTCGTAGTGCAGGAAATCCTCCTGGAATGGCCGCCGTTATGGGCTTGGCTCCCGATCAGGTAAAGGCAATTGCACAAGAAGCTGGTGAAGCCTATGCTGCTAACATGAACAGCGTAAAGCAGACCGTTGTTTCTGGTACTGCAGAAGCCTTGACCAAGCTGGAAGAGCTGGGAAAAGCCGCTGGAGCCCGCCGTGTACTGCGTCTTGCCGTTGCAGGCCCCTACCACAGCCCCTTGATGCAGGCTGCTGCTGACGAGCTGGAAAAGGTAATTGCTGACGTGCAGTTTAATGATCCTAAAACTATCTTCTTGTCCAACGTTACTGGAAAGGCTGTTACTAGCGGAGAAGAAATCAAGAAGAATGCCATCCTCCACCTGACCAATCCCGTATTGTGGACTGACGAAGAAGCCGTTTTGGGCAAGCTGATTCAGGAAGGACAGGCAGCTGGCGAGGAATGGGCAATTCTTGAGCCAGGCCCAGGAAAGGTATTGAGTGGCTTGTGGAAGGACACTGATTTTGCATCCTTGGTTGCTCCCCAGCCTGTTAATACCGCAGAAAATATCGCAAGTCTTTAATTTTAGGAGGAAAGTATGTTGTTGCAGGGAAAGAAGGCTTTGATTACAGGTTCCTCCCGAGGAATCGGAAAGGAAATTACTCGTCGCTTTTTGGAAGAAGGAGCTGAGATTTGGGGGTTGTGTTCCAAGCCTTCAGCTGCTCGTGATGAGTTGATGGCACTGGCACAGGTAAAAGGCACAGAGTACCACGAGGTATACGTGGACATTGCCGATTCAGCACTTTTGGCCGAAACCATCAAAACCGTAATGGCATCTTCTGGTGGCTTTGACGTTCTGGTAAACAATGCTGGAATCACCCGTGACGGACTTTCCTTCCGTATGCCCCTAGAAGACTGGAACAGCGTTCTTGCCGTCAACCTGACAGGAACCTTTGTGGTAAGCCAGATTGTATCTGCCGACATGATTCGCAAGCGAAAGGGCTCCATCATCAACATGACAAGTATCGTTGGCTTGCATGGACAGAGCGGACAGGTAAACTATGCCGCCAGCAAGGCAGGACTCATCGGTTACACAAAGAGCCTTGCCAAGGAATGTGGCGGACGTGGCGTTCGTGTAAATGCCATTGCTCCAGGCTTTATCGAAACTGAAATGACCCAGGTGATAAGCGAAGAAGCTCGCAAGGCTTGGCTTGACTCAGTACCACTAAAACGAGTTGGTACTGTAAAAGACGTAGCTGACGCAGCTTTGTTCCTTGCATCTGATATGTCTTCCTACATCACCGCCCAGGTTTTGGGTGTAGATGGTGGAATGGGAGCATAAATCAAAACCAACCCCTGCCAACTCACCAGTTTTGGCGGGGGTTATTTATTTATTCATTGAATAGGAGAACTAAAATGAGAAGAGTAGTTGTTACTGGTTTGGGAGCAGTTACCCCCCTGGGAAACAATGTTGCAGAAACCTGGGAAGGAATCAAGGCTGGAAGAAGCGGTCTTGGAAACATCACCCTTTTTGATACATCAAACACCAACATCAAGGTTGCTGCTGAAGTAAAGAACTGGGATACCACCGAGTTTGTAGACAAGAAGGAAGCCCGCAAGATGGCTCGTTTTACACAGTTTGCCGTTGTGGCTGCTGGTCAGGCATTAAAGGATGCAGGGCTTTTGGAAGAAGGCGCCTTGGAGCCCACCAACACTGGTGTATATGTAGGGAACGGTATCGGTGGATTCGAGGTTTTTGAAGAATCCTGCGGAAAATATATTAGCTCCGAGGGAAAGCGTGTTCCACCCCTTACCATCCCCATGCTGATTCCCAACGAAGCAGCTGGAAATATCTGTATGCGTTATGGAATCAAGGGACCAGCTCCCACCATTGCCACAGCCTGTGCTTCTGGCTCTGATGCCCTGGGATTGGCCTTGGATAGTGTACGCAGTGGCCGTGTTGACGTTTGTGTTGCTGGTGGAACTGAAGCTACCATCACAGGATTCGGAATTGCTTCCTTTGCAATCCTCCAGACACTGGCCAGTTCTTTCAACGATTGTCCCCAGAAGGCAAGCCGCCCCTTTGACAAGGCTCGTGAAGGCTTTGTTATGGGAGAAGGTTCTGCCATGCTGATTTTGGAAGAATATGAGCATGCAAAGAAGCGTGGTGCAAAGATTTACGCTGAATTTGCTGGTTACGGTGCATCCTCCGACGCATACCACATCACCAGCCCCGATCCTTCTGGAGACGGTGGTGCTGCTGCCATGAAGGCCGCATTGAAGGATGCTGGCATTCAGCCCGAAGATGTACAGTATTACAACGCCCACGGAACTTCTACCCCCATCAATGATCCAGCAGAAAGCTCCATGCTGAAGAAGGCCTTTGGTGACCACGCTTACAAGATGAAGGTTTCTTCCACAAAGAGTATGACCGGTCACTGTCTCGGTGCAGCTGGTGCCGTAGAAGCATTGATTTGTATCAAGGCCATTAACGAGGGCTTCTATCCTCCCACCATCAACCTGGAAAATCAGGATATCGAAGGTGGCTGTGACTTGGATTATGTTCCCAACAAGGGCGTGGAAGGCGAAATCAATTGTGCTGCCTCTGGCTCCTTGGGATTTGGTGGCCACAACGGTGTGGTAATCTTCAAGAAAATTAAGGACTAACTATGAGCGTAACAAAAGACATTGAATCATTGCTGCCCCATCGCAAGCCCTTTCTCTTTGTAGACGAAATTCTCAGTGCCGACGAAAAAGGCAGCGTTTCCACCAGAACCTTTACCGAAGAAGACTTTTTCTTTCAGGGCCATTTTCCCCAGTACCCAGTCGTTCCTGGCGTTATTCTGGTAGAAACCATGGCTCAAGCTGGTGGCGCCGCACTGAGCTTTCAGAAGGTCTTTGCCGACGACGCATTGTTCTTCTTGGCCACTGTAGACAAGGTAAAGTTCCGCCACCAAGTTCGCCCCGGCGACACCGTCCGCTTGGAAATCACCAACATGCGTGTTTCCCCCAAGATGGTAAAACAAAGCGGTAAGGCCTACGTTGGCGAAAACCTCGCCGCCGAAGCCGAGTGGATGTGTTTAGTGGGCTCCGCAAGCTAAACCATTTTCACGTTAAGCTACCAGTCTCCCTGGTAGCTTATTTTTTTAAGTATGGTATATTAGAAGCGGAAATGCCCAAGCTCACTTGGTCGTCTCCACTTGTTTTGACAACAGCCGCACAAGTTAAGGGCCTGGGCGGCTGTTTTTTTTACTCAATTACATCATTAGATATCTTTACCTCTACCCAGCAGTATAGCCGATGAACGAAAGAGCGGGAGGGGTACCTACCGACGCCGCCCTCTACTTAGCAGTATTGCCCATGAACGAAAAGCAAGATGGGGAGCTGGGGAGTTCCCTGGCTAGCCCCAACTCCCTATTTACTCAGCAGTATAGCCGATGAACGAAAGAGCGGGAGGGAATGGCGGGAGGGGTACCTACCGACGCCGCCCTCTGAACGCCAGTGAAGCGTAAGGCGGCGGTGGGTTCTCCCGCCATTCCCTCCTCTTTTACATTTAGTCCTACCATGCTATACTGCATCCCATGTTTGAAGTTCGTGTAGAAGCCGATTTTGCGGCAGCCCATTTTTTGCAGGATTACCACGGAAAGTGCGAGAATCTCCATGGTCATAATTACCGCGTCTTTGCTCATGTGCGGGGAACGGAATTGGACGAAGGTGGAATGCTTTTTGACTTTACTATCCTCAAGCGGAATCTACGAGCCATTTGCGGCCGTTTAGATCATACTCATTTGAATGAGCTGGTGGATGAACAAGGAAATTCCGTCTTTAACCAAAATCCCAGTGCAGAACGAATCGCCCAGTGGATTTTTTCCCAACTCAAGGCCGCCATTGATGCAGAAGGTGGCTTGCCACCTGGAAACAAGCTCTACGCCGTGGATGTATTTGAAACAGATACCAGTAGAGCCCGCTATATTGCAGAGTAAGCAAATAAGGCCTTTTGGGGGAAGGCTTACATGATAGTGGAAATTATCGTTGCAGTGGTTACTTGTGCCACTAGCATCATCAATACTATTTTTGTAGCTCTTTCCTACCTTAAAGGTAAAGATAAAGAGTAAAAAATGGCCGCCAGCTCTCTCAACTTGTTGGCGACCATTTGCTAAACAATGGAGACGACCCGGAGAGCCGAGCCTTCCTTCTTTTACTGTACCACATACGACAGCTAAAGTCAAACTCCATCCCGCAAACCTCTTCTCGGGAAACTTCATCACACAAGCCACATAACAAAAAACTTATCTTGGAAAATTTTTGTAAAAAATCAAACTTTTTTCCCACAAAAAAGACAAATTCTTGCAGTTTAAAGCGAATAATTATTATGTAAAGCTTTTTCAGGAGATTGAATGGAGAACCAAACCACCACAAAATTCAAACGTTGGGAAGATTTAGACATTACCGATGACTTTATCTTCACCAGAGTCATGCGAAACAAAAAGCTCTGTCGCACATTACTTGAAATGATTTTGAAGATTAAAGTGGGGAAAATCAAGTTCCTCACCAGCCACCACGCCATCCAGATTGACCCCAACACCAAGGGCATTATCATAGACGTATATCTGAAGGATGAGTCAAAGGTCATCAATGTGGAGATGCAAGCTTCAAACCACGGAGACCTTCCCCGCAGAGCCCGCTACTACCAAGCCGCAGCTGACATTGACACCACACCAAAAGGCTCCCAGTACAGTGACTTGAAGCAAAACTACATCATCTTTATCTGTACTTTCGACCCGTTTCTGAAAGGAAAACCCATTTATAAGTTCCAGAACCTTTGCCTTGAACACGATGAGGCAATTTATCTTGGTGACGGCACGGAAAAGATTTTCCTAAACACCACCGCCAAAGACACCACCAACCTTGACGGTGAGATGAGCTTGTTCTATGATTATGTAAGAGACAAGACTGCACAAACAGACTTCACCAAGGAGCTGGATGCTACAATTTCTCGGATGAAGCAAGAAAAGGAGGAGCGAAATATGTATCTCACCTACACCTCTCGCATGATGGAGTGCAGACAAGATGGATATGAGGAAGGCAGGGAAGATGGCATCTCCATTGGGCTGGAACGTGGTGCCTACCAAAAGGCTCTGGAGACGGCGAAGGCATTCCTATCTGAGGGACTCGCTCCCCAGATGGTGGCTCGTTGCACCAATCTCCCGCTAGAGACGGTTCAAGAGTTGACACAAACCAAGTAAAACCTCCATCCCCCAAAAAAGCCCTCTGAAAAAAATACCCGCTAGCCACAAGCCAGCGGGATCCATCACGGCACCCAGTACAAAGTATCCCTCGTTCGGGCTTGTTCTTCTCGCCTTTTCTTGGGAAACTCCATCTTTTCCTTTGCCACACGGATTCGAAAAATCTACGATTTTTCACGGTACCCAAGCTCATAGCAGATTCAAGGACTTAAAAAAATCGCCAAAAATTTCCAACTTTTTTCCCAAAAAAAAGACAAATTCTTCATGTTTAAAGCGAATAATTATATGTAAAGCTTTTTATTGGAGGCACAAATGCTTAGTGAAGAAGAATTGCAGAAAAAATGGGAAAGTCTGACCTTTACCGACAACTTCATCTTTTCTCATGTGATGCATGATGAAGATATTTGCCGTCAGGTGGTGGAATTGATTCTTGGTGTACGGATTGGTAAAATCCATTACCTTTCCGCCCAAGACGAGCATAAAACGGATCCGGATTCTATGAGAATTATTATGGACGTTTTTTTACGGGATGAAGATAAAATAATCAACGTGGAGATGCAGACTGGTCACAAAAAAGAGCTGCCTCGTAGGAGTCGATATTATCAAAGTGTAGCAGATGTAAGCACCACGCCCAGTAGCAGTCTGTATCCAAACTTACCTGATAGCATACTCATCTTCATCTGTACCTTTGATCCTTTCGACAAAAACTTTCCCCGCTATACCTTCCAGTATAGCTGCGACGAGGAGCCCCAACTCAAGCTGAAGGATGGTTCCCTCCGCATCTTCTTGAACACCTCCGCAGAAAAACTAAACAATCTTGACCAGAAGCTACAAGCATTTTATCATTATATCCAGAAGGGCGTGGTTGAATCGGAGTTGACACAAAATATTTCCCGCAAAATCACCACTCTCAAAAATGATTCCATAGTTAGGAGATGCTACATGACTTGGTCTATTACAATGGCTGACATGCGACACGAAGGTTTTGAGGAAGGACTGGAGCAAGGCAGAGAAGAAGGAGTCTACCAAAACAAGCTAGAGACGGCAAAGACATTTCTTTCTATGAAATTATCACCAGAACAAGTAGCTCATGGAACTAATCTCCCGCTGGATGTAGTCCTAGAACTGGCACAAACCAAGTAACCCCGCCCCGAAAGCCTCACGATTGCCAGCTCCATCTCAGCACCCCAGCTACACTGGCGGGTCTGCCAATAGCCCACCCTCGCCTCGCACTTCGCAAGCTCACATAGGGAGCGACGGCTGTAAGCCGGAAAATTGCGATATATTGAGCGATTTTAGCGAGTCTCACTTTTGCCCCGCAAAAGTGCTAAAAAAGCAATGGCAGGCACCCATTGGCAGCCCTCCACTTTATCGTTTAGGTTGCTGCGTTGGGCTTCTTCGTAGATTTTTTGCTGCTCGTTAAAATTTTTGCTCAACGGAAACTCCATCCCGCTCCTGCAGCCTAATCCCGCGACTACTTCTCGGAAGACTCTACCCCGCTTCCGAAGACTCATCTCTCAAATTATTCTCGCAGGTTTACAATACAAATATATTGTGGTAAAATAATCCTCGGGAAGTGCCTTGGCTCTTCTGGCGGTTTATGTCTCCAACACTCTACCAGTACAAGCTGGAATACGAGATTGAAGGAGGCTTACATGATAGTGGAAATTATCGTTGCAGTGGTTACTTGTGCCACCAGCATAATCAATACTATTTTTGTAGCTCTTTCCTACCTTAAAGGTAAAGATACAGAGTAAAAAATGACCGCCAAAGGGCCCTAATCCATTTGGCGGTATAGTTCCAAAGATGGAGACGACCCGGAGAGCCGAGCCTTCCTCCTTTCACTGTATCACATCCACTAGCTAAAGTCAAACCCGCACCCCAATCCCCAAAGCCACATCTCGGGAGCCCGCCATCCCTCAGCCAAACTCCAAAGCCCCATCTCGGGAGCACCACCACCACACAAAAAAAGCCCCACCTACCCAGAAGGATAGATGGGGCATAGCTAGTTACTCCAACTTTAATTTGTTCTAGTTGCAGTCCATCCTAAAGTACCCCACATCGGAGCATCATAGGAACTTGAGCGCGTCATCTTAATTGTTTTATCATCATCTGATAGTTCTAATCCGTAGAATTGAGCCCAGTTCCATTTGTATACTGCACGAGACTTTCCTGAATCAGCATCACGCTCATCACAATATGTATAGTTATCACCGTCCATGGTAAGGGTCTTACCATCTGCTGAGAATATATACACATCGCTACCATCGCTATTTCTATATGTCTTTCCCTTTACTCGGTTGATAAAGGCTGGCCCCTTGTCTGTATGTTTTGAAGAATCATAATACGTAAAGGTGGTAGATTGACCATTGCTATCTCGTTTGGTAACGTTTAGGGTTCCTACATCGGGAGCATAGCTAAAGAAGTAGCTTACACCTGTGCTAGTACCATCTGTATTCTTTACAGTATATGAGCCTGCAGTTCTGCTTATTGCTTGGATACCTAATCCAGGAATGGTCACTTCTGTAGATTTCTCAGAAGAGAGCCATATCTGCTTTGTTTGAGTTCCACCACGATTACCATCAAAGCTCCAAGTCAACAATTCCAGACCATCAACCCCATTCTCCAGATTACGTGCCCAGAATGTTTTATTCATCAATGAATTGTAGAATGCTTCGAAATCTTCTTCGGTAGGAAGACCTCCTGTACTTTCATCTTTCTCAGCATCATAGGTCATGATGAGCCAATCCACAGCGCCTGCAGTTGCAGCACTGGTATTTGTAGCCTTTATCAGCATATCTGAATTGGAAAGCTCAAATCCAGCATAACTAAATGCTGCTATTCCGTTACGTGCCCAATACACAGCCTTACTTGTCTGGTTTGAATCGGTTGATACTTCATTTTGATACTCATAGGTATAATCAAAAGCACCGAATCCCAACCAACCACCAGAATACGTCATGTGCAATCGTTGTCCATTATTGGAGAATCTATACACTGTCTTTTGGTCTTCAGAAACAAAGGTTACATCGTATTTCACTCGGTTAATAAAAGCTGGCCCCTTGTCATCAAAACCATAGGTATAGATTTTGCCCTCATATTCCACTGTCCATTGAGGATTATCCTCTGTGGCGGTAAGTTTTGCAGATGAACTTCCAAGAGTGGCTGTGTCTGGAGATTCATTATCAGTAACATCAAATTCTTTTATCACTTTGCGGGCACTCAGCCAATCCTCTTGATACAAGGTGGCTTTTTTTCCGTCAGCACTGAACTCCAGTGTCATCAAGGACAAATCATCACGATTTTCGTTATCCTTTTCTCTGTAGGAGAATGGCTTGCTACGTACTGTTTCTGAAAAAGTTGCACCCTTTTCTGCATATCGGACAGCCTCGTATTCCATGACTGACAAGGCTCCAACATTAGCTACAGTGGCACCTCTAATAATAAAATCATTATTATACAAACGAATTCGATATCCACCATAGGTTGTATACTCTGTATCAGAAGCAGAACCATTCCACGTATACGTCTTTTCTCCACCATCCCAGGTCCAAGTTAACGTATTAGCATCATCTGAGAATTTATACTTTGTCTTTCCCTTTTCATAGGTTATACCTTTTACCCTTTGGCGGAATGATGGTGTAGGATCGTTAAAGTCTGCAACAGCCTCCTCCTGTACCTTCCCATCAGCATCTATGATAGTAAGGGTTCTGGATAGATTAGTTAATGAGAAGGACAAATCAGCATTATCACCACTAGAAAGCTTTCCTTCCGTAGCACTAATTCCTTCTCCAATAGTATATTCTACAGGCTCCAGTGGTGTTTCCGTCTCAAAACCATTCCAGCTTTCTGCAGTACGCTTAATGATTATATTGTCACCTTTCTTTTCAATACTATACTTATAGAGTACCAGTCCATATTCATTTCCAACTTTTTCTCTCCGTTGGAATGTTTTTCCTACGAGCATCTCCATATTCTTAGAAAAGAAATCTACAGTATGATTATTAAATGGACTTGTTCCTGCTCCACTAGGTGTTTTTGAAGCCACTGTGGTCAAAGCTGTACCCTGACTGTTATTGTTCAAACCACCTAAAGTAGGCTGATATATGCCGTTGGTAAGATTTTGTTTGAACCAGTCATACATTACTACAGTATATTTTCCATCTTTCTTTTCAACGTATCCTACTGGGTCATACATATAAAACTGATAGTTTGTTCCAAGGAAGGGAGCTCCGTCTGTGGGCCCCCACGCTTTAGGCACATTGTTTCCAAAAACATTTTCTGTCTTTGTAGGATAGGCAAAGGCAAACATCAACTTGGAATAGGAATCCACTGCAAACAGGAAGTTATCCAAGCTCGGGCTTAGGGTATCTCCAGTAAAGCGATAGAAATAGAATCGACTCAACTTAGGATTCTTATTTTCAGCAGTTTCCTGAAGCTGAGTATTATAAGCACCAGCTGCAGCATACAAGGGATTTTTTCCACGATACTGGTACCAGTGTACATTGCTAATACCATAGCCTTGCCCTTCTGTATCAGGAGCCTTGGCATGCACAAACTCTGCCTTAGAAGCATCCTTTGATACCCATACGTTTTCATGCTTCATTGCATACACAGGTACATTACTGTTATTGAAATAAGTACCTACCAGTGACATGGTTTCAAAATCAGTATTTGGGAAATCTAATTTATCAGGACTTGTAGCGTCCCCGTTAGCGTTAGGCTTATTGAACCAGTCATCCAAATCAAAGGCATCTACACCACCAGTTAATTCCAAAGTTGGCTCTGGAGCAACGGTGATAGAGGCATCCGCAGTCTTCTTTTTTGCGTTGTATAATCGAGGATCTTTAAGAAAACCGTGATTACAGGAAAAAAGCAAGAATGAAGCAATTCCAGTTAACAGGATTAACTTTCTCATCCGCATAAGTAATCTCCTTAAATACTAGAGCTTGAATCCTAAAGCAATAGTCAAGCCAAAGTCAAATGAGTTGATAAAATAGGATTTTATAGGCTTTCGCAAATCCAGTGGTTCAGAACGATTTCCTTCCTTGTACTGCTTTTCTGCATCCTGAAGTGCAGAAGCCTGTAGCTTTGGAGGCATGGTAATGTATTTTGGCTTGAATATATTGAATTGAGTGTAACCGCCCAAAACAAGCTCGGTGGTGGGAAGAATAGGAACATTATATTCAACTAAAAGCTCAATGCTTCCTGCAAAAGGATTCATATTCTTCATCATCCATGCATCAACTATAATTGTTCCAACCTCTGCACCTAAAGCATCTTTATCATCATATTGTTCATAGGATGGTGTAGTATCTGCAATCATTTTCATACCACCAGAGAGCCCTACTGCAAGACGGTTTTTAAAGAAATAAGCCTTTCCAGTAGCTCCTAGGCTAATTACGGGAGTATAGTAAATGTTCATAAATACATTCACCTGCTCGCCAGCAACCATTGTTCCAGAAACCTGCCCAGCAAAGCCTTCTCCTACACCGATATAACCGAAAACACCCACACCACTAAAGTCATGATCTGGCAAGTTAAAATATGTGGGTGCATCAAAAATATATCCTACCTCTGCCTTTCCTGATGCTACAAACCCCAAAGTACCTTCCATCTTGTTAGCACCAAGATAAGCCAAATCAGACTTAGAAATAGAAGGAATAGTCAGAGAACCACCAACATTGGCTTTCATATTCAGCACCCAGCCTTGCTCAAAAGCACTGACATTCCCCAAAATCAACAGCAGACTCATCAGCAACACTACAATGTGTTTATATTGTTTCATATTCAACTCCTTACTAGAGATAATTCAGCATAAATTTCTGTCACAGTTTACTATATTGTATGGATTTAGGGCAATATTATTGATTAAAGAAGAATATAAAGAAACTATGAAAAATTAAGAACAATTCCCGTGAAAAAAACAAATTCTTTAAGTTTAAAGCGAATAATATATATGTAGGAATATTTTTTTTGGAGGTAAGATGGAAATTAATTTGCCAGAATCTGTTCTGGAAGAATTACAGAAAGTTTGGAAGCAGCAGTGGCAAAAGCTCACCCTTGCTGATGATTTTATTTTTAGCAGAATCATGCAAAACACAGAAGTTTGCAAGGAAGTTCTGGAACTGTTGCTAAAGATAAAAATCAGCCACATCGAATTTCCCGTGGCACAAAAGGTTATCCAAACACTAAAAACTTCAAAAGGTGTACGGATGGATGTCTATGTACAAGAGCGAGACGGCCAGCGGGTATTTGACATCGAAATTCAATCGGTTATAACCAAGGAAGAAGCCCTACGAGCCCGCTACTACCAAGGCATGCTTGATTTGGACAACTTGTTAAAAGGCAGCGACTATGTTGAGCTACCCCAAACCTACATCATCTTTTTATGCATGAACGACCCATTTGATTTAAATCTTCCCATTTATGAGCCGCATAGTTACATCGATTCCAACAACCAGCATCCCTACGATGACAAGACCAAGAAAATATTTTACAATGTAAGTAGGTACCAAGATGTAGATGACCCTAGAATCAAGGATTTTTTGCAGTACCTGAAAAATAAAACCCCAACAAATGACTTTACGAGGAGGCTGGATAAAATGGTGGAAGAGCTGAAAACTATTGAGGTTGGATTTACCGACTACATCGCCGCACGACAGAAAGAATTTGACTGGTTCCGTCAGGGAAAAGAACAGGGCTTT
>JAFYWB010000055.1 GCA_017549025.1 Treponema sp. | reverse complement strand
GTCGCATGTCAGCCATTGTAATCGACCAAGTCATGTAGAATCTCCTCACTATGGAATCATTTTTAAGGGTGATGATTTTACGAGAAATATTTTGTGTCAATTCCGATTCAACCACACCCTTCTGGATATAATGATAAAATGTTTTATATCTATATTATTCGCTTTAAACTTGCAGAATTTGTCTTTTTTAAGGGAAAAAGTTTGGAGTTTTTATGATACTATTTCGTATAGAATTCTTTCAATTTCCTCTATTTTTATTTTGAGTTTACGCCAAATCCATGGTATAATTTACTTATCATTAGGTGACCAATTAGGAGGTTCAAATGAAAAAGAGATTTTTGGGTTTGGTGGCTTTAGCTTTGGCTCTTGTTGCCCTCGTCGGTTGTGCACAACCTGGGGGGGGGGATTCTGGAGCTGATTCATTCGTAGGAACATGGCTATATACTAGTGATAACTATTCTACAATTGAATTTAAAACAGATGGAACATTTCTGTGGAACAATGGAGGCCTAGAAATTACGGGAACTTACGTAGTTGATGGTAATGAAGCTACTTTGACTTCAGCAACTTATGATGGTGAACCAGTTGTTACAACATTGGGTACAGCAACTATTGATGGTAATACATTAAAGTTCTTGGGTGGTGAATTCATACGGCAATAACGCATTTTACAGGGAGACAGCGTGAAGCTGTCTCCCTTTTTTGTTTCCCCCGCTTCAGATATCCCCGCCCTCGACATATCTTTCTATTTCCTCTATACTTACAGCATGGCTACAACTGTTGATGACAAGAAAATTATTTATTCCATGAGTCGTGTTTCTCGCACCTATGGAACCAAGACGGTGCTGAAGGATATCAGCATTTCATATTATTACGGAGCAAAGATTGGTGTTATTGGTGCCAACGGCTCTGGTAAGTCCAGCTTGTTCAAAATTTTGGCTGGTGTGGACACAGAATTTACTGGTGAAACTGCTGTTTCTCCTGGTTATTCCATTGGTTACCTGGAGCAGGAGCCTGAACTGGAGGCGGGAAAGACGGTAAAGGAAATTGTAAGCGAGGGCGTAAAAGAAGTTACGGACTTGCTGGCAGAATTTGACCGCATAAACGAAGCCTTTGGTGACCCCGATGCCGACATAGAAAAGCTGTGCGATCAGCAGGCTGCAGTGCAGGAAAAGCTGGATGCCATGGACGCTTGGAACTTGGATTCACGCTTGGAGCTGGCTATGGATGCATTGCGTTGTCCTCCACCAGACCAGTGCGTGGATGTGTTGTCTGGAGGTGAGCGCCGCCGAGTGGCCTTGTGTCGCCTCTTGCTGCAAAAGCCCGACATCCTCTTGTTGGACGAGCCCACCAACCACTTGGACGCAGAAACTGTTGCTTGGCTTGAGCGCCACTTGCAGCAGTACGAAGGAACCATTATCGCCATTACCCACGATCGCTACTTCTTGGACAATGTAGCTGGCTGGATTTTGGAGCTGGACCGTGGTGAAGGAATCCCCTTCAAGGGAAATTATTCAAGCTGGCTGGAGCAAAAAGAGAAGCGCCTCGCTCAGGAAGAAAAGGGCGAAAGTGAGCGCCGAAAAGCCTTGGCTCGTGAGTTGGAATGGATTCACATGAGCGCCAAGGGACGACAGGCCAAGCACAAGGAGCATATCACCAAGTACGAGCAGCTTTTGGCTCAGGATGGGAAGGGACAAATTAAGGATACAAAAATTTCTATTCCCGCTGGTCCCCGCCTTGGTGGAGTGGTAATCGAAGCAACAGACCTAAAGAAGGGCTTTGGCGACCGGCTCCTTTTTGATAACCTTACCTTTAACGTGCCTGCTGGTGCCGTGGTTGGTATTGTTGGTCCCAACGGTGCAGGAAAAACCACCTTGTTCAAGCTCATTGCAGATGCTGCGGGGCAAACCGTGGAACGGCTGGATGGCACTCCTGGTGGAGAAAAGCCCGACGGTGGAGCTATTCGTGTGGGCGAGACCGTAAAGCTGGTGTATGTAGACCAGATGCGCAGCCTTTTGAATCCCGACAAAACCGTGTGGGAGCAGCTTTCCGATGGCTTGGATATTATCAAGCTGGGAGCTGTGGACGAGAAGGGGCGCCCCGTTAATGGAGCTATTCGTGAGGTGAATTCTCGAGCCTATTGTTCCTGGTTTAACTTTGCCGGTGCCGACCAGCAGAAAAAGGTGGGCGTACTTTCTGGTGGTGAACGAAACCGCTTGAACTTGGCCATGATGCTGAAGCAGGGCGCCAACGTACTCTTGTTGGACGAGCCCACCAACGACTTGGACGTGGCTACCATCCGTGCCTTGGAGGATGCCATCGAGGAGTTCGCAGGTTGTGCCCTTATCGTAAGCCACGACCGCTGGTTCTTGGACAGAGTTTGTACCCACATTCTGGCCTTTGAAAACAACAGTCAGGTGATGTGGTTCGAGGGTAACTGGAGCGACTACGCTGAGTGGAGACGAAAGCAGCTTGGTGCCGACGCCGACCGCCCCCACAAGACTGTGTATCGCAAGATGGAGCGGTAGACTGAATTTTAGTTCAAGGAGTACATGATGGACAAGAAAAATACTGCTATTTTGTGGGACATTGAAAATGTTACACCTCCTTCAGGAACGAATTATATTCAGTCAATTATAGATAAGATTTCAGAGACGGGAAGCATTTCTTATGCTATGGCCTTTGGAGATTGGAATAAGGGAAACATCAGAAATATTGCTGCGGAGTTGGCGGCCAATAGCTTTGAGTTGATTCATATTCCAGCCTCTCGCAAGGACAGCTCTGATATGTCCATGGTGGCTCACGGGGTGGAGCTGATTTTTCAGTATCCTCACATTGGCCGCTATGTGCTGATTACTGGTGATGCGGATTTCCGTCCCCTGCTGCTTTCTCTTCGTAAGTACGGTAAGGATACGCTGATTGTCTGTGACGTAAAGCGAAATGCCTCCGAGGATTTGCTGAAGATGGCTGACGAGTATCTTGTTTATCGTGAGATTATCTCTGATGATGATGATTCTGACGATGAAAAGGATGACGAGAAGGAAGGTAAGGGCAGCAAGGGAAAGGCTGAGCAGGAGCTTACCAAGCAGCAGGCCTTTGAGCTGTTGCAGGAAGCTGTAAATATGATGGTGACGGAAAAAGGTGGAAAGCCTGCTCCCATCAGTGCGGTAAAAATCCGCATGAAGCTGCTGAATGCTGCCTTTGACGAGCGTAAGCTTGGGTTCCGTAGCTGGAAATCCTTTGTGAGCAATGCGGTAAAGCAAAGCCACGTGCGGTACGCTGGTATTGATGAAGCCAACTTGATGCTGGACGGTGAGGCTGCTGCCAAACTGATTCCAGAGGTTTTTGCTGCTTTGCTGAAGGTATTGCCTGCTCCTGGCCCCAACAAAGAAACTGGTTGGGTGCGCTTTGACGAGGTGGCCAAAAAACTGCCCTATCGCAAGCTGGGCTACAATCAGTTTAAAAAACTGGCCTTGGATGCAGAAAAGCGTGGCTTTGTACTGGTTCGTAATAGCGGCAGTAACTGGCAAATGAAAAAGAATCAAGGTTAAGCTGAATCAGCAGATATAATTTTAGAATGAAAAAAGCCACCTGAGCGGTGGCTTTTTTTGTCTTAATTTGGCTTAAAATCCGTAGAACTGAGCCAGTGTAGAAACTTCTTCACGGCCAGTCAATACAGCGTTGGCAGCAAATGCTGGGTCAACATGACCAAGGGCTACACCAACGATAAACTTCTTGTCGTCTCCAATTCCCAGGTGCTTTCTCAGAGCTTTTTCGTACATAACAGCCTGATAGGCAACACAGGTTCCCAAACCGTGTTCCATGGCGGCAATAGTAATGAGCTGAGTTACAGCACCCACGTCAAAGCGGGTGATGCCGTTGTCCATGTTGGCATCAACATACAGGATGATGGCAACAGGTGCATCAAAGAAGCGGAAGCCGCGCTCCATCCACCAGTCTCGTTTTTCCTTGTCTTCACGTCCAATTTCCATGGCTGTAAAAAGCTTCTTAGCCACGTCAATCTGGCGGGTTCGGTACACACCTTCGTACACAGTGTCTGGCACATCAAAGCCGTCACCGTTTCTCAGCTGGGCAACGTTTTCTTCTCCAATCTTCTTGAGAACGTCTCCTGTAATTACAGCATACTGCCAAGGCTGGGTATTCTTGCTGGAAACAGCATAGCCAGCAGTTTTAAGAATATCCTCTACTACTTCCTTGGAAACAGGTTGATTAGTAAAGCCTCTGATTGAATGCCGGTTGATGATGGCATCTTTTAATTCCATATTTTTCCTCCTTAAAATAAAGATTTCACAGGATAAAAGGTATCCCAGAGTGAAATCTTAAGTAACAATAAATACTATACTATGGAGTTAATTTTGGAACAAGCCCCGAAAATCGAGGCTTGTACAAGAGGAGGTTGAAAGCTTGTTGTAAAAGCTTTACTTCAAGTAGGGAATAAGAACAGCTTGTGTTCCTGCTGAACCAGGCGCTACCTGATATTTTGGGAAGTAAATGGTGAGTCCTTCCTCAGAAATGGTGAAAATTTGGTAGTTTTCTGCCACAGGCTCTGTTCCTTCCAAAATCATCTGCTGAAGGTTGCTGTCATTTTCTGCAGAAAGGGCTGTCGTCAATTCTTCCCTACAAACTGCTGCGAGAGCCTCCACGGTTGGTTCTTCCAGCACCAAAGGGAGAAGGCTTTCCAAGGAAATGAGGTTTTGGGTAATCTTGTTCCAGGTAAAAGAAGCCATGTGCTCTACACCATTGGCACCACCAGTAAACTGATAGGCAGTTAGCAGCACGCTGGTACATTCCTCATTGTTCAGAGGAACCTTCCACTGGGATTCAAAGGTAAAGGGCTGGCCATATTCTTCTACCATTTGACTGTTCAGCTGGGCATCAGAGATAAAATCATCGTACCAGCTGTTAATTTTCTTGGAAATCAGGGAGTTCAGCTGAGGCTGTCCCGCAATTTCTGGAGTGTCCATGTCTGCTTGGGCTATGTCGTTGCCAGGCAAGGAACGGATTGAAGTAACTCCCGGAACGGTACTTTTCTGGGAAACACAAGCGGTGAAGGCCACCGCCACCAAAATTGCAAGCACAAGGGATTGATTGAATCTTTTCATAAAATAAATATAAGAAAAAAAATTGTAGTAAGCTAGTGCTCATGGAATAATTACCATTTGCTAACTGTTGACGATAGTTTGTTTTATGTGTATTTTATCTTATATACTTGTTTCGGAAAGGAGTGCGTATGTCACTGGAAGATAAAGTAAAGGAAGCATTGGACACCATTCGTCCTCAGCTGCAGGCTGACGGTGGTGATTTGGAATATGTTAAGATGGAAGAAGGCAAGGTATACGTTAAGTTGACTGGTGCCTGCGGAAGCTGCCCCATGGCTACCATGACTCTCAAGCAGGGTGTTGAGCGCCGCTTGAAGGACACCTTCCCTGAGGTAACAGAGGTTATCCAGGCCTTCTAATGTACACCCTGTGAAGGGGTGATAAACAATTTTTTAGGAGTTGAAATGACAATCTCAAAAGACAAGATGGTATCCATCGAGTATACCCTTAAAAATGCTGCTGGAGAAGTTATCGATTCTTCCCAGGATGCTGGTCCACTGGACTATATTCATGGTCGTGGTGAGTTGATTACTGGCTTGGAGTCTGCACTGGAAGGTAAGACTGCTGGTGATGCCTTTGCCGTGGAAATTGAAGCTGCTGACGCTTACGGAGAAAAGAGTCCTGAGATGATTTTTGATGTTCCCAAGTCTCAGTTTGACGGTGCCGACATTGAAGTTGGTATGCAGTTTGAAGCCTCCTCTCCTGCAGGAAGCCACATCGTAACTGTTGTGGAAATTTCTGATGAGAGCGTAAAGGTTGACGCAAACCATCCTTTGGCTGGCGAAAAGCTTTTCTTTGACATCAAGGTTGTAGACGTACGTGAGGCTACTGCCGAAGAACTGGCTGGTGACGGTTGTGGCTGCGGCTGTGGATGTGGCGACGATGACGACGACGATGGCTGTGGTGGTGGTTGCAGCGGCTGTGGATGTGGTTGCCACTAATTGCATCAATTAATTGATTCAATCTAGAAAAGAGAGCCGGGTCTTGAGTGCCGGCTCTCTTTTTTTTGTTTTAGCTACAATCCTGGCTGAACAAGGCCTGTTGAATTAGCTGGCAGTTTTCTTCTGGGCTTCCGTTTGACAAAGGACAGCTTATTTGTGCCAGTTGACGATAGAGCTTTGTTCGTTGCCGATAAAATCCGCTGAAAATCTTTTCAACATCTTCTATGGTTTTAGGATTTTCCTTTTGGATGTAGGCTGGTAGATTTTTCATCTCTCCGTCTTCCCATTCAATTTCCTTAATAATCCTGTCGACGGCAACCTCTTCTGGCACCTCCAAGAAGATGAAGAAGCCTAAAAACTTCAGGGCTTCCAATGCCTCTTGGTTGTTGCAAATACCGCCACCTGTTGCAATGACGTATTCATTTTCTCCCAAGGCGGAAAGATAGCGGGCAAGATACTCACAAGCCTTTGTTTCTGCCTCCATAAAAGCCTGAGGTCCCTGCTCCTGATAAATTTGTCGTGGAGACAAACCGGTCATTTCTAAAATAACATCATCGGTGTCGTAAAAGGGGCATTGAAACTTTTTGCTAAGAAAACGACCCAGGGTGGATTTTCCGCAATGCTTAATGCCCAATAGAATAATTCCTTGACTCATAGTGTGATTATATCCTGTGTGGGGATAGCTTGCAACAAAAAATGCTTTTGCAGTATGGTATAGGTATGTCTGTATATGCCATGATGGGTTTAAGTTTTTTGCCCCTGATTTTTGTGTTTGTGATTTTTGCTCTTTTTCTTCACGGATTTAAAATTCGCTATGGCTTAGTGGCTATTTTGCTGGGGCTACTTTCGCTCATTCCCATTGTGATTATCCAGAGCATTGTAAGAAATCTACCTATTTTTACCAGCACCACCTTAGTCTCTGCCCTTATTACCGTCATGATCTTCAATGGATTTATTGAAGAATCAGTAAAGATGCTGTTTTTGAGGCTACTTCCTCACAAAAGAACTTCATTTCCAGTGTTTTTTTCCATGACCCTTATGGTGGGCTTGGCTTTAGGCTGCTTTGAAACGGTGATTTATCTTTTTTCTGGCTTCCACGAAATTGAATTACGAACGGTAACGGCGGTGGTTATGCATTGCTTATGTGCCGCTCTTTCTGGAGTCTTTGTGTGGACATGGCGAAATCCAGTGGTAACGGCAGAGGGAAAGAAAAAGCACTTTTTTCAGCCCTATGTGTGGGCTGTGATTCTTCACGGAAGCTATAATTTCTTTGCGGGCTTTAGTGGATTTTATCGATGGTTTTCAGTTGTTACCATCATTTTAACAGCCTTGGAGTGCAGAATCTGGTTCCAAAAGTTTATGAACGTGAATAATGGTGAGCCAGTGCTTGGCATTGAATCCAGCGACCTAACATAAAATTATGAGTTCGATTCTGGATTATATTGCGTGGCGAGGAGATTTATCTTTAAAAGCTGCTCCCTTCAATGAGATTGATGCTCTTATTTTTTGTGAATTCGCCTATTTGAAGTTGAAGGGAATTGTTCCAGAAGAAGTAAGTAGGGAAGGAATTACTCTCGAAACAGCGGCAACATTGTTTTTTGAATCCTCGGATGTGGAAGCTCGCTCTGATATGGGAATTCTTTTTGGCAATGAAGTGGTGAACTTATTCCAGCTTATGGCTGCTTCTGTCCGATACAAAAACCTTCGGCTCTGTGGTTTTGTGGAGCATTGGGATGAATTTCATGAAAAGCAATTTGCCGCTTTGACTGTATTGTTGGAGGATAACACTGCATTTGTAGTATTCCGAGGAACAGATGATACCTTGGTGGGCTGGAAAGAAGATTTTAACATGTGTTTTATGACTCCAGTTCCCTCTCAGCAGGATGCTTTGGATTACTTGGTGAAGGTTGCTGCTCGGCTTCCAGATATAATTCGTGTGGGAGGTCATTCTAAGGGTGGCAATCTAGCAGTTTATTCAGCTACCTTTTGTGGGGAAAAAATCCAAAAAAGGATTTGTTCTGTCTATAATTTTGATGGACCTGGCTTTGAGCTAAATATAAATACTGCTCCAGAATTCCAAGGAATTAGTCACTGTGTTCAGAGATTTGTACCTGATCAGTCCATTGTGGGACTGTTGTTGGAGCAGGATGGTGAGTATGTTGTGGTAAAAAGTGCGGAGTTTGGCCTAATGCAGCACAACCTTCTTTCCTGGCAGCTGGATGGTCCCCATTTTAAAGAAGTGGAACAGCTTGCTGATAGTAGTGTTCTCATTGACCGTAGCGTAAAAGGCTGGCTTCAAAGTCATTCCAATGAAGAGCGGGAGCAATTTGTGGAGGCCATCTACGAGGTTATTACTAGTTTTCAAGCTACAACCTTGTCGGAGCTGGCTGAGTGCTGGAAAACGAATCCAGCAAAATTCCTGTCTGCATTGTTGGAGGTAGAACCTCAAACAAGAAAAACCGTAATACAGGCTTTACATCAGCTATTCCGTACAACACGACATGAGCTACAGCTTGATGTAAAGACCTGGTTCCAGGAAAAGCTTCAAGAGGTACTTCCTCCTCTCTAAAACCAATGGCTTGATATGTGTCTTTTTTATAAATCCTTTATAAAAAAATGATCCATGGTGCTGTGAACCGTTCCCGGAAGGGCTTCGGGAATCAGTGTGTAGCCCAGTTTTTTATACAAAATAATGGCGATGGGCAGATTGCGGTGGGTTTCCAGATACAGCTGCTTGTAGCCCGCCTTCTTTGCTTCCAGTTCCACTTGTTCCATGAGCTTGTAGCTATAGCCCTTTCCCTTGGCTTCATCAAAAAGGTACAGCTTTTGCACTTCTGCCACATCCTGGCTGCCATTGTATTCAGCAAAGCCAGCTCCACCTAAAACTTCATCGTCCTGATTCACCAACACAAAATATTTTCGCTGGGGATGGTTCAAGTAAAACTGGCTCATGGCCTTAATGGATTCATCAAAGTAAGCGGTTCCTGGAATATTCAGCTGGGCAGCCGCCAAGCTTTGTCGTACCAGCTGGAACAAGGCCGCATCATCTTTTTGTTGTATTTCTCGAATAAACATGGTTCATTCTATCACAAAAAGCTGATATAGACAGGAACTTTTCTTAATGATACACTGAAAAAAAATCGAGATAGCTGTTTTTTTCGCGGGACTTTGGGAGGGAACATGAACAACAACTATTTTACCAAACAAATTGATACTTCTCGGCGGCCTTTGACGAGCAAGCAACGGGCTGCATTGCTTTTTTCATTGTTGGGACGAGATGGCTTTGAAAGTCTTACCCCATATTTAACGGACCAAGAAGTTGTCAAGCTTCGCAAGGCCATGAAGTCCATAAAAGATCGCATTGATGTGGACGAAGATGTGTCTGTTTTGGAATCCTTGGAAAAATATGGTGAGGCCATTGGTATTTTGCCACAAAAAAGCCTGCATAACCAAGGCTATACCAAGGGCTATTTTGAAAACCACAATCAATATCAGGCTCCTGCAGCTCCCAGTGGAGACAAGAGCTTGGATGGCATGGGGATTAATGCTGCTGATATTGCTCGTGTGCTCAGCTTGTGGCTCAGCGACGACAAGGAATCCTAAGCCCATTCCCCGCTTTTTGATATTTTCTTAGCCTCTGGCTTTTGTACGATTTTCTTCCCACTGCTTTCGACTCAAATACAACAGGTGGACTACTCGTGGTTCTCCTGTTTTTGTGCGGGCATTTTCGTTGGAGTGGTGGTATTGAAAGCCACATTTTTCCTGTACTCGTTTTGATTGAAGGTTGCCGTGATAGTGGCAGCACCATAAGCCGGTAAGCTGAAGGTTTTCAAAGCAGTGTTGAATCAAAAGCTGGGCTGCCTCTGGAACCAGGCCCTGTCCCCAATATTCCTCGCCAATCCAGTAGCTGAGTTCTGCTTCATTGTGTCCTAAGGGTGCAGTGTGGAAATCCTGTTCTGTCATCACTTCTATATTTCCCACTGGAAGACCAGAGGATTTAAGGACGATGGCATAGGTTTCCTTACCACCGAAAATTGTGGGAAGCAGTTCTTTGCTGTGTTCAAGACTTTTGTGAGGCTCCCAGCCTGCAGCATTTCCCAAGGCGGGATTTCCTGCATGACGAAAAAGCTCCTCTTCATCACCTGTTTGCCAATTTCTTAGTACAATTCGTTCTGTTTCCACAATTTCTCCTTGATATATTTTTCTACTTTTTCCAGAATGATGGCATAAAGAAAATCAAGATAGTATAGAGCTCCAGTCGTCCGGCAATCATTACAAAGGAAAACCACCATTTAGTGGCAGGCGAAAAGAAGCCGTAATTGCACAAGGGGCCAACTGCACCTAGTCCGGGGCCCACATTGCCTACCATTGCCATAGAAGCCGTAACCGATGACATGGTATCTATGTTGTTACAGGCTGCTACCAAGGCGGTCACGGCAATGATAAAGCAATACAAAAAGATAAAGCCTGCCACAGAAAATACCACATCCTTGCGACCAACTCTACCGTTGAGCTGCACGTTAAACACACCGTGGGGATGGAGCATTTTTTTTACCTCGTTAGAGGTTTGCTTGGACAAGATAACCCAGCGAATTACCTTTACACCACCAGCGGTGGAGCCTGAACAACCACCCACCAGCATCAGCAGCAGTAAAAATATTTGTGCGCCTGCGGGCCATAGGTCAAAGTTCACCGATGAAAAGCCTGTGGTGCTGATGATTGAAGTTGTCTGAAAAAGTGCTTCTCGAAAGCTGTAGCCAAAATTATTGTAGGTTTTATAAATGAAAAAGGTGATTCCTAATGCTGTAGCAAAAACAATGGCAATAAATGCCTTTAGCTCACTATTTTGGATAATTTCCTTGAACTTAGAGGTAACGGCGTAGTAGTAAAGACTAAAGTTTACAGCGGCAAGGAACATAAAAATAGTGCAAATCCATTCAATGGCTGGTGAATTGTAAAATGCTATGCTGGTGTTTTTTGTGGAAAATCCCCCTGTTCCCAAGGTGGAAAGAGTATGAGCGAGGGCATCGTACCAGTCCATGCCTGCCAATTTAAGCAGCACTGTTTGAATGATGGTAAAGGAAAAATAAATTATCCACAGGATTTTTGCTGTGGTGGCAATTTTAGGTGTTACCTTGCCTTTTTCCACACCAGTTGTTTCTGCCTTAATGAGCTTAAAGCCACCAACCCCCAGAAGGGGCATTAAGGCTACCGTAAGGGCAACAATTCCCATGCCTCCCAGCCAGTGCATTTGACAACGCCACATGTTAATTGTCTTGGGAAGAATCTCCACGTCAGGCAGGTTGGTGGCTCCCGTGGTGGTAAAGCCAGAAACACTTTCAAAGAATGCATCGGTAAAGCTAGGAACCCAACCAGAAAAATACAAGGGGAGGGCTCCCAAAAAACTAGCAAAAAACCAGGCTGCCGCCACCACGATAAAGGCATCTCGTGGAGTCATGGCAATCTTTTTGCCTCTTCCCAGCAATAGCGTGATGACTGCCAATGCAATACAAATAATTCCAGGAATGAAAAAAGAAGGAATTACTGCATATTCTTGATAATACACGGCCACGCCAATAGGCAGCAGAAAGGTAATGGAAATAATAGCCAGAAGCAAAATATTTATTCTGAAAAAATTGAAGAAGTTCATAGCTCTGCTACTCTTCCGAGCCTCCAAAATACTCAATGACCTTGGCTGTTTCTTCCATGTTGGAGATGAGAACAAGATTGTCGCCACCGTTCAAGATGGTGCTACCTGCAGGAATGATGTATTCTGTTTGGTCTTTTCCCTTCAGCAGCAACACAAGGAAGCTTCCTGGCTCTGCAATATCCTTCAGGGCCTTTCCGTTGAGGTGGGAATCTTCGGGCATAACGTATTCAATGATTTCCAGGTCACCATCAGAAACGGTATGAACGCCGGTAATACTTTTTCCTCGAAGGTGCCCGATGATGGCATCTACAACGGTATCCTTGATGGGAATTGCCACGTCAACTCCAATGTGGCGAGCAATTTCTGCAAAGCTACTACTAGGAACGAGGCAGATGGTTTTTCCTACACCTAAGGATTTTAAGTAGGCGGAAATCACCATGTTTTTTTCGTGGTTGTGGGTAGCGCAGATAACCAAGTCATAAGTGTCTAGGTTTTCTTCTTGAATAAAATCCTCGTCGGTAATATCTGCCTTGAATACATCAGTGGAAGGATACCGTTCTGCAGCTGCGTGTACCCGCTGTGAATCTTTATCAATGATGATAAATTTCTGCTTTGATTTGTGGAGCGAGTTGAAAAACTTAGGAAGCTTTGATGCTTTTCGTGGAGTAATCAAGGAGTCGGCAATCAATGTGCCAATATGACCAGCTCCCACCAAAGCAATCTTGTTCAACTCAATAATCTGAGAGCCACACAATTCCAAGAACTGGTTCATGTGACTTTTGTGAGCGAGAATTCCAAGGTAGTCTTCTGCTTGAATAACCGTGGAACCCATGGGTAATGAGGCTTCTGTTTTGTTTTCCAGATACACTAGCAAAAATGGCACGCTGATAAAGGTGCGCAAATCTTGAACCTTTTGTCCGTCAAGACGACTTCCTTTTTCCACCTCTACACGCATAATCTCGTATTCGGAGTTGTCAAAGGAAAGTACATCGGTAACAGCACCATGCTCAATAGCACGGAGAATTGCCATGGCGGTTTCCTTGTCGGGATATACCATGTAGTCAATTCCGTACAGAGGACGAACCTCCTTTTCTGCTTCCAGCGCCTTGTGTTTTTCTGTTTTCTTGGCTTTTATGTGATAGTCGTAATTGCGAACTCGTGCAATTTTCTTCACTTCTGGATAGAGGGCTTCTACCAGAGAACAGGTAATCATGTTGATTTCATCAGAGTTGGTGAGCATAATCAAGGCATCTGCCTTGGCAATGCCCGCCTCCTCCAATGTTTCTAGACTGTTGCCGTCTGCATGGATAACCATGCAGTCCAGCTTATTGGATACGTGTCGTACTGTTTCCTCGTCGTTGTCGATAATGACAACATCGTTTTTTTCGGAGATAAGCTTTTTGGCAAGCTCAGTACCAGTAAGTCCCGCTCCTATGATTATTATCTTCATAATGAAGTGTTAATTACCCCTAGAAATTAAGTTTCCTGAGACAATTTTGATTTTTTTCCAGCAGTGGCATAGAGTACACTAGTTACTCCACCACAGATGATTCCTGCAGCAATGGCTTCAGCAGCTGCGTTGGGCAACAGAAGCAGGATAAAGGCTCCAAGTCCGGCACCCTCCATCAAGGCTGTTACCTGAGAACCTGCAAAGGCATACAGAGCCAAGGCTACAAAGATGGTGTGGCACAGGGTGGCCAATACAGCTGACAATGCTGAGCCTAATGCCTTGGGAAGCTTTGCCTTTGTAAGTCCAATGAAGATGTACGCAGCCACCAAACCAAGAAGAATGCGAGGCAGCACAGAAATCAAGGGATTTACAAAAAGAATATCAAGTCCACCAGCACTTTGTGATGCTTGGTAGAGACTGGTGAGTCCAAAAATAAGACCAATACAGGCACCGGCAATGGGTCCTGCAATTAATGCACCTAAAATTGTAGGAATGTGCAACAGGGTAATAGCCAGTCCCCAAGGTAGACGGATATATCCAATAACAGGCAAAAGCCCGAACAAAACGGTGAGAGCACCCAAGGCTCCAATGATGGCAAGCTTTTTATTTAAGCTACGGTTTGCAGTAATAGTGTTCATAGTCTTTCACTATAGTTAATGGCAAGATATAAAGTCAAGGGGGCAGTATTGAACAGGAGCCTAAAAAATGGGTATACTCACAGCATGAGTAATGCTAAAACCACTTGTCCCTGCGGTTCTGGCCGGGACTATTCAGCTTGTTGTGAGCCCATTATCAAGGGAACCAGTCTTGCCGCTACTGCGGAAGAACTGATGCGGGCTCGGTATTCTGCCTACGAAAAGCAGGAAATTGACTTTATCATCAACACCTGTGAAGCAAATGGTGATAAAACAGACATTGACCGTGACGCCACCAAGGCTTGGAGCGAAGAGTCCACCTGGCATGGCCTGAAGATTCTCCGCACAGAAAAGGGTGGAGCCGAAGATACTGAAGGTATCGTAGAATTCCAGGCTACCTACAGTCGCAAGGGACTGAAGGACGTACACCACGAAACAGGCTACTTCAAGAAGATTGAAGGAAAATGGATGTATTCCACTGGTAGCCTAAAGACCACAACTGTTGTTCGTGACGGACGCAAGATTGGACGTAACGAGCCTTGTCCCTGTGGTTCTGGAAAGAAATACAAGGTCTGCTGTGGCAGATAAATATATTTCTGGCTTTCACGCCATTGAAGAGCGTTTACGAAGCTTCCGTCCAGCTGAAACAACAGGTGAATGGGAGCTTTTGTATGCAAATCCTGGTCCTCGTGTAAAAAAGATTTTGGCTCAGGCTAAAGAAGTTGGTGTTTCTGCTACTCAGGTGGAAAAAAAGGTACTGGATTCTTTAGTTTCCGCCTTGCCTGAAACAGCCCAAGATCACCGAGGTCTTTTGCTTCGTCTGGCAGGTGAATCTGCGGACCCACAGAATCTTGTGGATTTTTCCCAGTGGGTTAAAACTCCACGGGAGCAGGCCCTTGTTCTGGTGCTTGATTCCATTACCGATCCCCACAATGTGGGTGCAATTCTCCGAAGCTGCGACCAGTTTGGGGTGGATTTGGTGGTAATGCCTGAACGCAGAAGCCTGAAGGACCCCCTAGAAAACGAGGTGGTGGGAAGAGCCAGTGCTGGAGCCAGTGCTTGGGTTCCCGTGGCCACTGTTGCCAACTTGGTTCGGGTAACGGAGCAGCTTAAAGAGGCTGGCTATTGGGTGTACGGTGCCGATGCGGGCGGAACTTCTGCTACCACGGTGCAGTTTCCTGAAAAAACAGCTCTCATTATGGGCAGCGAAGGAAAGGGCATTGGTCGCCTTCTAGAAGAGCAATGTGATTCCATTGTTTCCATTCCAACCTGTGGTCGCTTGGACAGTCTGAATGTTTCTGTGGCCACTGGTGTGTTGTTGTACGAGGTACGACGGCAGCGTCCCAAATCTTAGTGATATTGAGGGGACTGAGGAGTATTTCATGTCAAAGACAGATACAGAGGTGGGAGTCTCTGAACAGCAGGTTAAAGAAATTAAGGTAGCTGCTAAGAATCGGATTAAGGCGGTAAAGGCTTCTGCTAAGGAAGAAGTCCGTCGTATTCGGATGGAATGCTACGCTGCCTTAAAGCCTGCCAAGGCTGCAAAAAAGCTGGAAAAGGCTCAGCAAAAAGCTGAACGAAAGGCCTACGAAGCCACGATTCCCAAGCGGTATTCCATTGGAGAGGAAATTTTCAATTCTATAACTCATGGAATTGGTGCGGGGCTTGCCGTTGCAGCTACGGTGCTGTTGGTTGTTCGGGCAGTGCTCTTGGCTCCTGCTGGCGACATGGGCTTTTACGTTACCAGCTTTGCTATCTTTGGTGGCTCCTTGGTAATTCTGTATCTCATGTCCACCTTGTATCATGCCCTCACTCCCTATGGTGCAAAAAAGGTTTTTGCCATTTTTGACCATTCTTCCATTTATCTGTTGATTGCTGGAACCTACACACCCTTCTGCCTTACTACCCTTCGTGGTGTGGTTGGCTGGACCTTATTCGGAATTATCTGGGTCTTGGCTTTAGCTGGCATGACCTTTTATGCCATTTTTGGAAGCCGCATGCGGGTGCTTTCTGCCATCACCTATATTTTAATGGGCTGGATGGTGGTTTTTGCCATTAAACCCATGGTACAAAACCTAAATCCCCTGAGTCTAAAGCTTGTGGTGGCTGGCGGTGTTGCCTACACTGTGGGCTGTATTTTCTACGCATTGAAAAAAATCAAGTGGATGCATTGCATCTGGCATATTTTCACAATCTTTGGAAGCATTCTCCACTTCTTTGCCGTGTATTTTTCTCTGCCGGCATAATGTAATGGAATAAAACTTCCAGATGCACGCTCTTAAAACTCACTGCTGGCGGGATGGTGTTGCTAGTCTTCCCATTGCTGCCAGCCTTGATTCCATTGTCACTTCTTTAAAAAATGCTCCTTCCCGAAGCTTGGTGCTGACGGCTGAAACTGCTGCTGGTAAATCCACCGTTGTACCCTTAGCCTTGATGGAAGCTTTTCCAGGAAAAATCCTTGTAACAGAGCCTCGTCGTCTTGCTGCGGTGGCAGTGGCTACTCGACACAGTGAGCTGCTGGGAGAAAGTGTGGGGCAAAGGGTAGGGTATCGCCTACGGTATGATACCTGCGTTTCTTCTGCCACAAAGATTGAAGTGATGACCGATGCTATTCTTACGAAAATTATCCAAAAGAACCCAGCCCTAGACGAAATTTCTGTCATTGTGCTGGATGAATTCCACGAACGCTCATTGCACACCGATCTTAGTCTGGCCTTTCTCAAGGAAATCATGTCCCTGCGGGATGATTTATATCTGGTGGTTATGTCTGCCACCATGGATGCAGAAAAGGTTGCGGCATTTTTAGGTGAAGCTGAAGGTGCACCCATTCTTCATGTGACTGGAAGACAATTTCCTGTGGAAATTCAGTATCGTCCGCCTAAAAAATCTCAAGGAAGTTTTGCCGAAACAGCTACACTTTTGCAAACGTGTGCAGAAGCCGTTATGAATGAGCTGAAAAATCCCTGGAAACAAAGGAATTGCGGGGCTATTTTGGTGTTTTTGCCGGGAATTGGTGAAATCCGTGAATGTTATCGCTTGTTGGAAAATCTTGGTGGCACGGAGCTGGCAGAAATCTTGCTGCTTCACAGCTCCATTTCCTTGGAGGAACAAAAAAAGGTTTTGTCTAGTGCTGGTTCTGGTCAGCGACGGGTGATTTTAAGCTCCTCCATTGCAGAAACAAGTCTTACCGTTCCCGATGTAACGGTGGTTATTGATTGCGGATTAAGCCGTGTGAGTCGATTCTACCACAATACTGGTATGAGCCGTTTAGTAACCGAAGTGGAAAGTGCCTTTTCTGCAGAACAACGAAGTGGTCGTGCGGGGCGTCTTCAAGAAGGCTGTTGCGTTCGGCTGTGGTCCCAGGATGAAAAGCGGCTTGCAAGCCCTCCGCCAGAAATCACTCGTACCGACTTGGTTCCCGTGGTGCTGGAATGTGCTCGATGGGGCGTTACCGAAAGTGCTGGTTTGGAATGGCTAGATGCTCCCTCGGTGGGTGGCTGGAATGCCGCTGTGGAGCTGCTGCAAAGCATGGCATGTTTGGATTCTCACGGCAGCATTAGCGAATTAGGGCGTCGAGTGTTGGAGCTTGGAGTGCATCCTCGAATTGGCTGTGTGGCTTTAAGTGGAGAATCAGAGGCACTTCGATTAGCTGCTTGTTATGGCTCCACTGATTCCGTGGAAGAAAAACGGCTTTTCGTTGATTTGCAACGAAAGATTCGTTCTACCCAGTTAAAACAGGATGCGGCCCTGTCCAAAGAAAAATCCTCTTCTGCCAATCATTTTGATTCTGCTGATTCTTCACTGGCACTTTTATACGGCTTTCCAGACCGATTAGCAAAATTAGTGGGAGAAGGCCGCTATCAATTCCCCTCAGGCCGTACTGCACAGCTTGCTTCCCGTTCTCCTTCCCAAACCCTACCAACAAGCTCCTTGCCCCAATGGATTGTAGGCATTGAGGTTGATGCTGGCTCCTCCACTGGCCGTATTCTTCGTTGGGAAGCCCTTGCTTCTGGGCCAGTGGAAGCTTGGTTGCAAAACCTCGCTACTGAAGCTGTGGAGCTAGACGTAGATGATAGTAGTGGTAAGGTGGTTAAGCATCAGGTGCGGCGGTACGGTAGGTTGGAGCTGGAGCGACGGCGGCTTGTTCCTGATTCCTCCGATGTGGCTCAGGCTCTGTGTGGCCAGCTGCGACGAAAGGGCTTTGACAGTCTGCCTCTTTCTCCCCAAAGTGAATCGCTGTTGCTTCGCTGCAATCTGCTGCGTGAAGTCACGGGACAGCAAAAACTGGAAAAAGCCGCCTTGATGGATTCCTTGGAACAATGGCTTCTTCCCTTTCTTGGTTCAAGCACAAAGCTTACTGCTGACGTGGTGTATCAAGGATTGTACTGGTTTTGTGAAGGAAGTACTGTAGACCAAGAGATTCCTCTTACGCTGAACCTGCCTAATGGAAAGCGGAGAAAGCTGAAATACGAGGTCATTGCTGGGAAAACCACACCCGTGCTTGAGGTGATTATTCAGGACATGTTCGGTTGCTTTGAAACTCCTGTGGTGGCGGGGGTTCCTGTGCTGTTGCGATTGCTTTCTCCTGCCAGCCGTCCTTTGCAGGTTACCTCTGATTTAGCAGGATTTTGGGATACCAGTTGGCCGCAAATTTGCAAGGAAATGAAGGGGCGCTATCCAAAGCATAATTGGGATTACAAAAAATCATAACAATTTTATAAAAAAATAATAAAATTATTTGCAAATTTTTAAAATTTTCCAGTATAATTAGGCTAGCACAGAAAAGGAGGTGCTAGTGATAAGAGAATTAAAAGATGAAACTGTGTCTCGAAAAACTCAATATTTATTATTGTCTGGAATGCCCCTGTTTTTTATTATTGCGGGCTTTTTTTTACAACCACTCTCTACCATCATTCCAGGTATCTGGACTTTGATGATAGAGCCTGATTTTCTAATAACTGATTATTTTGTAGTAGGCGGCATCGGTTCAGCCTTTATCAATGCGGGCTTGATAACCTTAATGTGTCTTTGGCTAGCCTACGCTCTGGGATTGGAGGTGGAAGGTCATACTGTTACCTCCGCCTTTTTGATGTTTGGATTTGCCCTTTTTGGTAAAAACCTAATGAATATTTGGGCCATCCTTGCTGGTGTGTTTTTGTATGCCTGGTATCACAAGACTTCACTTTCTCGGTACCTGTACGTTGGCTTTTACGGAACGGCTCTTTCTCCCATCATTACCCAGATGATGCATTTAGAAGGGCTTCCTTATCCAGTACTCCTCGTTATGGGTGTGCTGATTGGTGTTGTTATGGGATTTGTTCTCCCTCCATTATCTACTCATGTGCACTACGCCCACTTGGGTTATTCCTTATACAATGTTGGATTTGCCTGTGGAATCATTGCCACTGTAGTGGTGTCTCTACTTCGTTCCTTCGAGGTAGAGGTGGGCTATCGATTGTATTGGTATACTGGTGGAAACAAGACGCTGGCCATTGTTTTGTATGTGTTTTTTGCGGGGCTTATAATCATCAGCTTGATTTTCAAAGGAAGAAAAACCCTACGAGGCTATCTTCGGATTCTCAAGACTCCAGGAATCGGTGGAACTGATTATGTTAAAACAGAAGGCTTCTACGTTTCTGGGTTTAATATGGGAATCAATGGACTTCTTGCCACCACCTTTGTGCTTCTTGTGGGTGGTGATTTGAACGGTCCTACCATTGGTGGCATTATGACTGTGGTGGGCTTTGGATCGACAGGAAAGCATCTAAGAAATATTCTGCCAGTGATGGTGGGAGTGTTACTTGCCAGCTTGCCTACTACATGGACAATAACGACTCCTGGCCCTATGCTGGCCTTGTTGTTTTGTACAACCCTTGCTCCTGTAGCTGGTGAGTTTGGCATTATCCCCGGGGTGATTGCAGGAATCCTTCACTTTGCGGTGGTTATGAACGTGGGAACCGTGTACGCTGGTATGAATTTGTATAACAACGGATTTGCAGGCGGTCTTGTGGCCATCTTTATGGTGCCCTTTTTGAACTCCATCCGAGACCGCCGCGCTCGTGCCCGTGGTCACTTGTCCTTGTAGTTTGTCTTGCGGAAAGGCTGTTTTTCCAGTATGCTTGATTCATGGCTTATGAAGTAACGGCAACTCGTCGTCGCCCCCAGGATTTTGACAGTCTTGCGGGGCAAGAATTTGTAGCATCCACCCTAAAGAACGCAATTCAATCTGGAAAGATTGCCCACGCATATTTATTCTCTGGCCCCCGTGGTTGTGGAAAAACCTCTTCTGCACGTATTCTTGCTAAGGCATTGAATTGTCAGCAGGGGCCTGTAGCACAGCCCTGTGGGCAATGTCCTGCTTGTCAGGAAATTACTCGTGGTGCCAGTATGGACGTGATTGAAATTGACGGTGCTTCAAATACCAGTGTCAACGATATTCGCCAAATTAAGGATGAGGTGCTGTTTCCGCCCAATTCCTGCCGTTACAAGATTTACATCATTGACGAAGTTCACATGCTTTCTACTAGCGCCTTCAATGCGTTGTTAAAAACCATTGAAGAGCCGCCGCCCTACGTTATCTTTATCTTTGCAACTACAGAATTGCACAAGGTACCTGCCACCATAAAAAGCCGTTGTCAGCAGTTCCATTTCCGTCTTGTGGCGGTGGAGCAGTTGAAGGAGCTCTTGGCTCAAGCGGCGGCGGAAATTGGCTTGCAGGCAGAAGATGAGGCGCTGTATTGGATTGCACGAGAGGCTACTGGTAGTGTCCGTGACGCTTACACCCTTTTTGATCAGGTAGCTTCTTTTTCCGCTGGCCATATCACCTTTGAAAAGATTCGTGAAACCTTGGGCTTGGTTGGGCTAGACACCATGAACCAGCTTTTTGAAACCTGTGTTGCTGCCAACACTGCTTCTGCCCTGGAACAACTGGATAGTCTTTTGCAAAGTGGTGTATCTATCGAGCAATTCATTACCGATTGCAGCAACTATATCAGAAGTCTCTTGCTGATTAAGTCTGGCATTACACGAGAATCCCTTCTTGGTCAATCTCCAGAACGGTATTCTCCCCAGGTGTTGGCTCAGTGGTCTGTTGCTCAGCTGGAGCGGGCCTTGTCCTTGTTTTTGAGTCTATATCGTGATATTCGCTATTCCACCAGTCCACGGTATGAGGTAGATTTGGCCATATCCCGGTTGTGCGGAATTTCCTCCTTTGTATCTCCACAAGAGGTTTTCCAGGCCATGGAGTCGGTGCGTCAGCTACTAGGTGGAGCCTCAGCCTCAGCAAAACCCCAGAATCCATCCTCGGTGTCGCAAGGTCAGCCAGTTTCACAGGGGCGTCCAAACCCTTTTGCTAATGGCGGCGCTGTACCGCCTGAACACCGGCATCCCACCAGTGATTTTGGCGGCACCATGGTTTCTCGTCCTAAGCCTGTTCCATCACCTGTTTCTCCACAACCTGTAGGTGCAGCTAGTACCACTGCTGTTCCTCTAGTAAAACCTGTGGAAAACTTTTCTCCACCACCAGCTGCTGCAATTTCCCAAAGCCCTGTAGCAGCTTTGTCAGGTGGAATGAGCATTCCTCATGACAAATTGAAGGAAAAGTTGGTGGAAGAATTGTCTTTAAGTCACGCTTCTACCGCTTCTGTATTGTTAAGCTCCCAGTGGAAATTTGATGAAAATCAGCTGAACATCATTGCGGGAAATACCTTTGCGTTGACTCAGCTGCAAAAGGACAAATCCTTGGTGGTAGACCTGTTGCAGCAGTTTTCTGGTGGAAGCTTACAGGTGGATTTTCAGCTTCGGCAGCAACAGCAAAAGTCTGTGGCAGAAGAAGCTCAATCAAATCAAGTTGATATACTTTGCAAGGTGTTTAAAGGCACCGTAGTAGGAGAGTCATAGTATGAATCCTTTTGACATACTGAAAAATGCCCAGAGTTTCAAGGACCAGTTTAACAAGGTTCAGGAAGAGCTTAAATATTTGCAAGCAACAGGTTCTGCTGGCGGCAATATTGTAAAGGTTACCATTAATGGTCAGTTTCAAGTGCAGCGGGTAGAATTAGATCCCATCGCAGTGGACCCACGTGATGTTCCCATGCTACAGGATTTGATTGTGGCCGCCAGTAAAGACGCCCACGCTCGTATGCTTGAGCTGACACGGGATCGTCTAGGCCCCATGTTAGGCGGACTGAATCTTCCTGGAATGGGAATGTGACCATGAATGCACTGGAAGAGCTGGCTGAATCTTTTTCCCGTTTGCCTGGCATTGGAAAAAAGAGTGCCAATCGTATTGCCTCTCATCTTCTCAAGGCCGATTCCATTTTTCTGCAGCGTTTTGCCCATCAGCTTACCACCCTGCAGGAAAGAATCAAGCCCTGTAGCATTTGCGGGGCCTACACAGAAGTAGACCCCTGTGAAATCTGCTCTAATCCAGCACGAGAACGAAATCTCATTTGTGTTGTTGAGCAGCCACAAGATGTGCAAACCATAGAAGCATCTCGTGAATATCACGGTTTGTTCCATGTTTTAGGTGGAGTGATTTCTCCCTTGGATGGCATTGGTCCCGAAAATCTTTCCTTTGGTAAATTGCTGGAACGAATCCATTCTGGCACCATTACAGAAGTGATTATTGCCACCAATCCCACGGTAGAAGGTGATACAACTGCCCTCTATCTCCAGCGGCTTTTAGAAGATTGTGATGTTACTCTTTCTCGTCTAGCCTCAGGACTTCCTGTTGGTGGCGACTTGGAGTATGCAGACCGCCTTACCTTGGCTCGAAGCTTCCGTGGAAGAACCAGCCTGTAACTAAGCCTCACGTACAAATTGTAACTCATTTTTTCTATTCATTTGTTTTTCTGTTAAAATCAACTAATAGTAATAAAAAAAGCTATCCAGCTTTCACTGGATAGCTTCTCAAAAGAATATCTAAAAAGCTTAGCGGAGCAAGCTCAAAACATTCTGTGTAGACTGATTTGCCTGGGCAAGAATTGCCATACCAGACTGCTGCAGAACCTGATTCTTTGTAAAGTCAACCATTTCCTTAGCCATATCTGTGTCACGGATTCTTGATTCAGCAGACTGCAGGTTTTCTGCAGCAATATCGATTCCACGGATAGCGTGCTCCAAGCGGTTGTAGTAACCACCCAAATCGGCTCTCTGCTTGTTGAGCTTCTTCAAAGCCTCATCAAGAGTTCCGATAGCACGGTTTGCCTCAGCAGGAGATTCCAAGCTCATGATTTGCTCATCGCCCAGGTTTCTCAAGTTAAGAGCAGTTGCAGTCATTGTTCCAATGTATACCTGCATTCTCTGATCCATGTTGGCACCAATGTGGAACCACATAGAAGCAGTAACAGCATTTGTTCCCTCATCACGAGCAAAGCGACCAGTCAACATGTTCATACCGTTGAACTGAGCCTGGCTTGCAATGCGGTCAACTTCAGCAATCAGCTGAGAAACTTCAACCTGAATCTGCATTCTGTCTTCTTCTGTGTAGATACCGTTGGAAGACTGTACTGCCAATTCACGGATGCGCTGAATGATGTCAGTTGTTTCCTGCAAATAACCTTCGGTGGTCTGAATGAAGGAAAGGCCATTCTGAGCGTTTTCAGAAGCCTTGTTCAAACCACGAATCTGGCTACGCATTTTTTCTGAAACAGCAAGGCCGGAGGCGTCATCGCCAGCCCTGTTGATCTTCAGTCCAGAAGACAACTTCTCCATGTTCTTCTGGGCTGCCACATTGGTAAGATTGGTTGAGCGCTGAGAATACATAGCACTCATGTTGTGATTAATTACCATAGTGTATCTCCTTCTTTTTAGCCGGCATTGCTACTTTTGCACACAAGATTCCAAACCTCTGATTGCGGATAAATGAATAGTTATTCATCTATAATGCCTTGAAGCAATGCCTCTAGGCACTTTTCCAACCAGCAACCGGAACAATCCAGCTGTTTTTTTCAGCCTACGCTGATAGTAAATTTTCGGAAAAAGAAAATAAATTCTTTACATCTTTTTGTGACATTCTGTACAACCAATGATATGAACATGACGTCTGCCTGACTTTTGCATGGTCATGCGGGCTACCAAGGAACCTGTCATTGGTACAGGACGGCCGCAAACTGGGCAGCTTCGTCGTTTTTTCTTTTCTCCATCCTTGCTGTAACAAAACGGACAACCTTGAATGGTACAATGTTGATCTTCGTCTAGCTGGGAAGACAGTGGACGATATATTTTTGAGAATAAATTTATTCCAGGGGTCAAGGCTGAGTCGCATAGAGGGCAATAGGTTTTTGTAGGCGGTGCATTTCCTTTTTGTGCCGGTGCAGCTTCCTTGGGCTTTTGATTTTTTCCCTTGTAATAATCCTTGGCCATTTCCACGTACTTTCCAAAGAGGAAGAGGATTAAACCGATGAGGGCACCTATGGCAACAATGATAAATAAATCGCTTCCCATACTTCTATTTCAGTAGCAAGGTAATGAATTTACGTTTACCCTCTTTGTAGGGCGGGTATCTCAAAGGTATATCCAATTTAGCTGGCCTAGAAAGAATTGCCTTTTGATGACTAAAGGTGTCGAATCCAGCCTTTCCGTGATAATTGCCTATTCCGCTATGGCCAGTTCCTCCAAAGGGTAGCTGAGAAGAAACTCCCTGGAGCACTGTGTCGTTTATACAACCACTACCGTACCGCACTGTTTCTAAAACTCGCTTTTTTGTAGCCTTATCGTTACTAAAAAGATACAGGGCCAAGGGCTCTGGCTTTTCTTGGATAATTGAAAGTGCAGCATCCAAGGAGCTGTAAGGAATGATTGGTAGTATTGGGCCAAAAATCTCGTCCTGCATAACAGGTGAGTCTAGCTCAGGTGAATCCAACAGAATAGGCTTAATCTTTAAAGCTTCTCTGTTGTAGCTAGTACCAGCAGGATTTGGTGATACAACCGCACCATTGGCAGGATTGTTTCCATTTGCCAGATTCAAAAGTCGGAAGAAATGGCGCTCATTTATGATAGAAGCAAGGTTGCTATCTTCTGCTACAGGATTATCTCCGTAAAATTCATTCATATACAAGCACAGTTTTTCTATCAATTCCTGATGCTTGTCTTCTTGTACCAGCACATAATCGGGAGCAAGGCAATTTTGACCGCTGTTTATAAGTTTTCCCCAAATAATTCTTTTTGCAGCAACAGCAATATCAGCGGTTCCATCTACAATACAGGGATTTTTTCCTCCCAGCTCCAAGCATACCGGTGTCAGAGTTCTGGCTGCAGCTTCCATTACTTTTTTTCCGGCAGTGGCTCCACCAGTATAAAAGATAAAGTCATACTTCTGGCTCAGCAGTGAATGGTGTATTTCATTGCCACCAGTAACCACTGCCACCTGTTCTGGAGGAAATGCTTCTTGGATTATTGTTGCTAAAAGCTGCTCCGATTCTTGAGCATGGTGAGATGGTTTAAGAATAACGCAATTTCCTGCACTGATTGCAGCGGCCACTGCCATTAATGAAATTTGAAAGGGAAAATTCCACGGAGTAATCACCAGGACACAACCATAGGGCTGGGAAAGAATTTTACTTATTCCTGGAAAGCTATGAAGTGGTGTCATGCGAAACTTAGGCAAGGTCCACCAAGAAATTCGCCTTCTTAAAAAATCGATTTCTTTTAGTACCAGTGCAAATTCAGTAATATATGCTTCTGCAGCAGATTTTCGTAAATCCTTAGACAGTGCTTCCAGTATTTCGTTTTGATATTTGAGTAAAATATTTTTGAGGCAAGTCAACTGCTCCTTGCGGAATTTTACATCTCTTGTCTTGCCTGTTAAAAAAAAGGCCCGCTGTGTGGCTACCAATTCAGAAAGTTCAACTGAAATCATGATAAAAAGTATACCTAGAAATAGCAAAATGCACAATGCAGAATTGGAGTCACTCGTTAAATCTCAAAAAGTAAAATCTTCTTCACATCAGTAGGAATTTAATTGAAATAAGTGGAAAAACGTGTTGTTTTCTTCCTATACCTCTTGCATATATTGCGTTTAAATAGTATAAATAGGAACCACTATTCTACGAAAGTGGAAAAGAAGATACAATCTTCGGGTTCTTTGAGAGTCAAGCAGACATTGGAGCGTCTGGCGAAACCGTAAAATTTCTTTTCGTGCAAGAAATAGGATGTTCGCAACCCTTTGATTGTAGTTTGTCGTAAGACAAAACGTGAACGGTGAAAGGGCCTAATGATGTTAAATCGCTCCTGGCTTTAGTGTACCAAACCGTTCATCAAACACGGATTTGATGGTAAAAGGTGGTCCGGCCGAAACAGTCCGAATGGATGGACTGTCACGCAGAGAAGAAATCCTTCTCTATCCCTCCTTATCCACATCCATGTAAATCCGTTTCTACAGTGCTTGAGAATGTAATGTATTTTACGTTGCGTTCTATATAATATGGCAATTATTTTTTGTTTTTATACCTGATATCTGGTATAGGAGGATTACATGGCAAAGGAAAAGTTCGAAAGAACGAAGCCCCACATGAACGTAGGAACCATCGGTCACGTTGACCATGGTAAGACAACTCTTTCTGCTGCTATTACTCAGCACTGCGCCAAGAAGTTTGGTGACAAGGCTTTGAAGTATGATGAAATCGACAATGCACCAGAAGAGAAGGAACGCGGTATTACTATCAATACCCGTCACTTGGAGTATCAGTCTACAAAGCGCCACTATGCTCACATTGACTGCCCCGGTCACGCAGACTACATCAAGAACATGATTACTGGTGCTGCTCAGATGGACGGTGCTATCCTTGTAGTATCTGCACCTGACTCTGTTATGCCTCAGACAAAGGAGCACATCCTGTTGGCTCGCCAGGTAGGTGTACCTGGAATCATCGTATTCTTGAACAAGGTTGACTTGGTTGACGATCCTGAATTGTTGGAGTTGGTTGAAGAAGAGGTTAAGGATGTTCTCACATCTTATGGCTTCCCCGAGGAAACTCCTATTATCAAGGGATCTGCATTCCATGCTCTTAAGGACGACGCAACTGCTGATGACACAAAGTGTATCGACGACTTGCTCGATGTAATGGACTCATACTTCAAAGATCCAGATCGTGCTGCTGACCTGCCCTTCTTGATGCCTGTTGAAGACGTATTCACCATTTCTGGACGCGGTACTGTAGTAACAGGACGTATCGAGCGTGGTATCATTAAGTTGAACGAAGAAGTTGAAATCGTTGGTATCCGCCCCACTCAGAAGACCGTTATCACCGGTATCGAAATGTTCAACAAGTTGTTGGATCAGGGAGAGGCTGGAGACAACGTTGGTCTCTTGCTCCGCGGTATCGACAAGAAGTCTGTAGAGCGCGGACAGGTTTTGGCCAAGCCCGGTTCAATCACTCCTCACACAAAGTTCGAGGGACAGATTTACGTATTGTCAAAGGAAGAAGGTGGACGCCACAGCCCATTCTTCTCTGGATATCGCCCTCAGTTCTATTTCCGCACCACCGACATCACAGGAACAATTACTCTTCCTGAAGGTGTAGACATGGTTAAGCCCGGTGACAACACCAAGATCATTGGTGAGTTGATTCACCCCGTTGCTATGGACAAGGGTCTTAAGTTCGCTATTCGCGAAGGTGGACGCACAATTGCTTCTGGACAGGTAACAGAGGTTAAAGACTAATTTAATTGGCTGGAAGGCTGCCTGAGAAAAACTCAGGTGGCCTCCATATTTTCCAGGAGGAATAATGGCTACCGAAAAGATTCGTGTCAGACTACGGGCATTCGATGTTAGTCTGATCGATCAGAGTGCAAAGTCCATCGTGCAGACAGTTCAGCAGGCTGGTGCAAAGGTTTCAGGACCTATCCCACTGCCTACTAGAATTAATAAGGTGACTGTATTGCGTTCTCCTCACGTAAATAAGAAATCACGTGAGCAGTTCGAAATGCGTACACATAAGCGCCTTATTGACATTATCGAGCCATCAGCTGATGTAATGGATTCACTGATGAAGCTTGAGCTGCCAGCTGGCGTTGATGTAGAAATTAAGCAGTAAGTCGTTGACTTGGTGCTTGCAGTTACCATTTTGGTGCTGCAAACAGTACGGTTCCCCGGATCAGGGAATGGCGGCTGAGAAAGAAAAGAGAGGAAGTTGCTTCCTCAATTAAGGAGAATATCAGAATGAAAGGTCTGATTGCAACAAAAGTGGGAATGACCCAGGTGTTCGACGAAAACGGCAACCTCACACCGGTTACTGTGATCCGCGTTGATCCTAATGTGGTTGTAGCCCGAAAGACAAAGGAAACTGCAGGTTATGACGCTGTTGTTCTTGGTCTCGGAGAGCTCAAGAGCAAGAATGTTACAAAGCCTTATGCAGGACAGTTTCCTGAGGGAATCACCCCTAAGCGGCATCTTAAGGAATTCCGTGATTTTGAATCCGAGCCAGCTGTAGGTGATGAAATTGGTATCGAGCTTTTTGAAGGTACCAGATATGTAGACGTTACCGCTACCTCAAAGGGTAAAGGCTTTCAGGGTGTAATGAAGAGGTGGGGTTTCCACGGTGGACGTGCAACACACGGTTCAAAGTTTCACCGAGAAGCCGGTTCAACAGGAATGTGTACCTCTCCCGGACGCAGCTTTAAGAATATAAAGATGCCCGGTCACATGGGTAATGAGCGGGTTACCGTACAGAACCTGAAGGTAGTAAAGGTTGATCCTGAGTTGAAGGTTGTGATGGTTCGTGGGTCTGTACCCGGGAATAAAGACTGTACGCTGATCATCAAGTCCGCGGTAAAGAAATAACGGCAGAGGAAGACGATGGAAAAGAAAGTCTATTCAGTCGATGGTAAAGAGCTTAGGACTATTACTCTTGATGATAAGGTGTTCGGACTCCCTGTTAACGAAGACGTTATCTATTATGCCATCACTAACGAGTTAGCAAATAAGCGCGTAGGTACAGCCTGCACAAAAGACCGTTCTGAGGTACATGGTAGCAATGCCAAGCCCTATAAGCAGAAGGGAACAGGTCGTGCTCGTCGCGGTGATAAAAAATCCCCTCTTACACGGGGTGGCGGTGTGGTTTTCGGACCCAAGCCAAGGGATTTCAGTTTTGCATTGCCCAAGAAGGTTAAGCGCTTGGCAATGAAGTCAATTTTGAGCATGAAGGCTCAGAATGATACTTTGACTGTAATCGAAGATTTTACTGTAGAAAGCGGAAAGACCAAGGATTTGGTGTCCATTTTGAAGAATTTCCCTGCTGAGGGTCGTGTAGTAATCGTTCTGAAGGATGATGATGCAAAGATTAAGCAGGCTGGACGCAATATTCCTACCGTATCCTTCCTTTCTTATAACAGACTTCGTGCTCATGACCTCTTCTACGGAAGAAAGGTTATCATGTTGGAGTCTGCTGCCAAGAATCTTTCTGGCTTTTACAATACGGAGGCTGAATAATGGTGTACGAAGATATCCTTATCGAGCCTGTTCTGTCAGAAAAAGCAACTATCTTGCGGGAAGAGAATAAGTACGTTTTCAAGGTAAGTCCTTTTGCTGGAAAAATCCAGATTAAGGAAGCTGTACGCAAGCTCTTTAATGTAAAGGTTGTGGACTGCACAGTGATGAATGTTGGTGGAAAGAATAAGCGTGTCCGCTACCGGGCAGGAAAAACCTCCAACTGGAAAAAGGCCATCGTCAAGCTTGCGCCTGGCGAAACCATCAAGGTGTTTGAAGGCGTCTAAGCCTTTGACACATGATAGTAAGGGGAACCAATAACTATGGCTCTTAAAGTATATAAGCCGATAACCGCAGGTACACGTACACGTATCGACTTGCGGAAAGATGAACTGACCACGGACAAGCCTGAGAAGAGCTTGACCCATGGTCGCAAAGCGCGAGGTGGCCGCGGTGCCGGTGGACGAATCTCAGTTCGTCACCAGGGTGGTGGACATAAGCGCAAGTTCCGCGAAATCGATTTTAAGCGGGACAAGCATGGTATTCCTGGTACAGTAAAGACCATTGAGTACGATCCAAACCGCAGTGCCAACATTGCATTGATTTTCTATGCAGATGGTGAAAAGCGCTACATCATTGCTCCTAAGGGACTTGTTGTAGGTCAGAAGATTGTATCTGGACAGGATGCAGCTCCAGTAGTTGGAAATGCTCTTCCTTTGGAAGCAATCCCTGTTGGATTTACTGTTCACAATATCGAATTGACCTTGGGTCGTGGTGGTCAGCTGGTTCGTTCAGCTGGTGCAAGTGCCCTGGTTGCAGCTAAAGAAGGCGATTATGTAACAATCAAGTTGCCCTCTAGCGAAATGCGCCGTGTGCACAAGAAGTGCTACGCAACAATCGGTGTTGTAGGAAACGAAGATAGAATGAACACCCAGCTTGGTAAAGCTGGACGTAGCAGATGGCGAGGTGTTAGACCTACTGTTCGTGGTATGGCCATGAACCCTGTTGATCATCCGCTTGGTGGTGGTGAAGGCGCCGGAAAGGGACGTAACCCAGTTACTCCTTGGGGACAGCCTTGCCGTGGATACAAAACCCGCAACAAGCGGAAGGTGTCAAGCAAGTTTATTGTTTCACGCCGGAAGAAGAAGTAGCAGGATAGGAGATAACCGTGTCAAGATCTGTTAAGAAGGGCCCTTTTATCGAGAAGAGCCTGTACAAGAAGGTTATTGAGATGAACAAGGTCGAGGATCGTAAAATGATTAAAACGTATTCTCGCTGTTCAACAATTATACCTGAAATGGTTGGAAACACTATTTCAGTTTATAATGGTAAGTCATGGGTGCCAGTTTATATTACAGAAAACCTTGTAGGACACAAGCTCGGAGAGTTTGCTCCTACTCGCATTTTCCGTGGTCACGCTGGTTCTGATAAGAAGTCTGGAAGATAGGTGGTATGATGTCTGAGAAAACTGGATATAAAGCCGTTTCAAAATTCTTGATAGCATCCCCCACTAAGGTTCGTCCTGTGGCTAATGTAGTCAAGCGGAAGACCTGTTCAGAGGCTATGGCTATTCTTGAGAATATGCCTCAGAAGGGTGCTGAGTTGATTCGTGAGACCTTGAAGTCCGCAATTGCTAACGCACTGTATGCTAACAAGCAACTCGATGAAGATATGTTGTATGTAAAGGAAATTCGCATTGACGAAGGTCCTCGATTGAAGCGTGTATGGTTCCGTGCCCGTGGCCGTGCAGATATGCTTCTGAAGCGTATGTGTCATATCACTGTTGTTGTAGACGAAAAGGCGGGGGAATAAGATGGGACAGAAAGTACATCCTATCGGACTGCGACTTGGAATTAACAAGACATGGCAGTCACGCTGGTATGCAGATTCCAGAGAATATGCTGATCTGGTGTTGGAAGACCTGAAGATTAGAAAGATGATCGACGATTTGCCTGAGTGTAAGAATGCTGATATTTCTCATATCGGAATCATTCGTCACCCTCAGCGAGTTACCATCATGATTCACACCGCTCGTCCTGGTGTGATTATTGGTCAGAAAGGTGCCAATATCGAGAAAATCGGTGCTGAGATTCAAAAGCAGCTCACCAAAAAGGTTCAGATTAAGGTAAGCGAGATTAAGCGTGCTGAAGTAAACGCTTCCCTTATCGCACAGAACGTTGCACGTCAGTTGGCAAACCGCGGTTCTTTCCGCAAGGCTTTGAAGCAGGCTGCAGGAAACGCCATGAAGGGCGGAGTTCAGGGAATCAAGATTCGCATTAGCGGTCGTCTTGGTGGTGCTGAAATGTCACGTACAGAGGAACACAAGGAAGGTAGAACACCACTCCACACTCTGAGAGCTGACATTGATTATGGTTTTGCAGAGGCCCATACAACCTTTGGTAAGATTGGTATCAAGGTATGGGTATATAACGGAACAAAGTTTAGTCATGAGCAGAATGAGGATGCTGGTCAGGTTGAAAGAAAGCCTCGTCGCGATCGTTCTGAGCGTGGTGAGCGGTCTTCCCGTGGAGATCGTGGCGCTAAAGCTTCAAGGAGTTAGTGATGGCACTTGCACCTAAAAGAGTAATGCACCGCAAGGTGCAGCGCAGTAGAATCAAGGGAAATGCAACAAGAGGAAATAACATCGATTTCGGTGACATCGCTCTGGTTGCTATGGAGCCTATTTGGTTGTCTGCACGTCATATCGAGGCTGCCCGTGTTGCGATGAATCGTAAGATCAATCGTAAGGGACAGGTTTGGATTCGTGTATTCCCAGATAAGCCTATTTCCAAGAAGCCTGCTGAAACCCGAATGGGTAAGGGAAAGGGTTCTCCAGAGTTCTGGGCTGCTGTAATTAAGCCAGGTCAGATTCTGTTTGAAATTGGTGGTGTTGATTTGGAATTGGCCGCAAGTGCTATGAAGCTTGCTGGTAGCAAATTGCCAATCAAGACAAAGATCGCATATCGCCCCACGATTGACTAAGGAGTAAAAGATGGCAAAGAAAGAAAAAGAACTGTCCTATTCCGAATTGATCGTGAAGCGGAATGAGTTGAAGAAGAAATACATGGACTTGAGATTCCAGATGGTAATCGGCCATGTAGATAACCCCATGCAGAAACGTACAATGCGCCGAGAAATCGCACGCATTAATACGCTGATCCGGCAGAAAGAGATTGCCGGTCAGGACCAGTAGGAGCTGACCCGTGGAAGAGCAGGTTGTTCAAACTAATAAGGCTGCAAAACGTTCTTTTGTTGGTATTGTTACCAGTGACAAGATGGACAAGACTATTGTAGTGTCTGTTACAACAAAGAAGTTGCATCGGCTTTATAAGAAGTATGTTACCCGTGTCAAGAAGTGCAAGGCTCATGATGAGTTGAACGATGCCCACATTGGTGACAAGGTTCGTATCGTTGAGTGCCGGCCCCTGAGTAAGGAAAAGTGCTGGCGTCTTGCCGAGATTATCGAGCGAGCAAAATAAGCAGGAGAGAAAGAATGATTCAGATGCAAACTAATTTGAACGTTGCTGACAACTCCGGTGCAAAGCTCGTTCAGTGTATTAAGGTACTCGGTGGTTCACACCGCCGTTATGCAAGTATTGGAGATGTAATTGTAGTAGCCGTTAAGGATGCTATTCCTACATCTAACATTAAGAAGGGATCTGTGGAAAAGGCTGTAATCGTACGCATTTCCAAGGAATATCGTCGCCCTGATGGAACTTACATTCGCTTTGATGACAACGCTTGTGTTATCATCGACGCTAACAAGAACCCCAAGGGAAAGCGTATTTTTGGTCCCGTGGCTCGTGAGCTTCGTGACATGGACTACATGAAGATCGTGTCACTGGCCCCAGAAGTTCTGTAAGGAGAATTGGATAGTATGAATAAGAAATTCAAGATCCACAAGGACGACTTGGTAGAGATCATTGCTGGAAAAGACAAGGGAAAGCGTGGAAACGTTGTTCGTGTTGTTCGCGAGAAGGACAGAGTTATCGTTTCCGGCTGCAACATTGTAAAGAAGGCAATGAAGAAGCGGAGTCAGCAGGATGCAGGTGGAATCGCTGAAATTGAAGCTCCCCTGCACATTTCCAATGTAGCGATCGTATGTAAAAAGTGCGGTCCTACTAGAATCGGTTATAAACTCGACGGCGACAAGAAATATCGTGTTTGCCGTAAATGTGGAGACACACTGTAATGAGTAATTACGTACCCCGGCTTAAGAAAGTCTATAATGACACTATCGCCCCAGAGTTGTTTAAGGAACTCGGTTACAAGTCCGTGATGCAGGTTCCTGCAATCAAGAAGATTGTAGTGAGCATGGGCGTGGGTGAAGCACTTAGTAATAAGAAACTCCTTGATGCCGCAGTTACTGATATTACGGCAATTACCGGTCAGAAGGCTGTGAAAACAAAGGCAAAGAAGAGTATTGCTAACTTCAAATTGCGTCAGGGCAATGAGGTTGGTGTAATGGTAACATTGCGTGGAGCTCAGATGTATGAGTTCCTTGATCGCTTGATCAATGTTGCATTACCTCGTGTAAAGGATTTCCGTGGAATCAAGGCAACTGGTTTTGACGGACACGGAAATTTCTCCCTTGGTATTACAGAGCAGATTATCTTCCCTGAAATCGACTTTGACAAGATTGAAAGAGTCGCTGGAATGAATATCTCTATCGTAACAAGTGCAGAGACAGACAGTGATGCTCGTGCTCTGCTTACCAAGTTTGGAATGCCTTTTAGGAAGTAAGAGAGGAATTCATGGCTAAGAAATCATTGATTATTAAAGCTGCCCGGCCTGCCAAATACAGTACACGTAAGTACAATCGGTGTCAGGTTTGTGGTCGTCCCCGTGGATATCTTCGGAAATACAAGATGTGTCGTCTTTGTTTCCGCAAGTTGGCTAGTGAAGGCTTGTTGCCTGGTGTAACAAAATCCAGCTGGTAGTTTAGGAGAAGAGAATGAGCGTTTCAGATCCAATAGCAGATATGCTTACAAAGGTAAGAAATGCGGCAATGGCCCGCCATGAGAAGGTTGACGTTCCAGCTTCTAAGCTTAAGTTGGAAATTGTCAAAATCATGAAGACTGAAGGTTACATCAAGAACTTCAAGAAGCTGACTCAGGATGGTGCTAATAGCATCCGCATTTACTTGAAGTATGACGATTCAAATGAACCAGTAATTCACGGTCTGAAGAAGATCTCTACACCTGGTCGTCGTGTATACTCAGGATACAAGGACCTGCCCCGTGTTCACAACGGATACGGTACAGTAATCGTGTCAACCAGCCAGGGTGTTACTACTGGTAAGCGTGCTGCTGAGCAGATGGTTGGCGGTGAATTGATTTGCACAATCTGGTAAGGGGAGGAGTACATGTCAAGAATTGGAAAGCTTCCTATTACCGTTCCTGCTGGTGTTAAAGTTGACATTCAGGGAAATGCAATTTGTGTAGAAGGTCCCAAGGGAAAGTTGTGCCAGGACTATACAGACAACGTAAAGGTTGAGCTGAATGACGGTGTAATTACCGTTTGTCGTGGTGATGAGTCTAAGGCATCAAATGCTGCCCAGGGATTGTACCGCAACCTGATTAACAACATGGTTGTTGGTGTAACAACTGGTTTTACAAAGAACTTGGTTATCACTGGTGTTGGTTTCCGTGCTGAGGTTAAGGGAAATCTTTTGGTTTTGAACCTTGGTTATTCAACAGACTTTATTGCCTTGATTCCTGAGAATCTTACAGTAACTGTTGAAGGACAGAACAAGGTATGTGTTTCTGGAATCGACAAGCAAGCTGTTGGTGAGTTCTGTGCACAGATTCGTAAGCTTCGGAAGCCTGAGCCCTACAAGGGTAAGGGTATTCGGTATGAAACTGAGACCATTAGAAGGAAGGTCGGTAAATCCGGCGTTAAATAAGGGTAAGGCGATATGTTGAAGAAACTTAATGAAAAAGACAGAAAGCGTCTGAAGAGAAAGATTCATATCCGAAAGCGAGTTTCTGGTACACCAGAACGGCCTCGAATGACTGTGACTCGCAGTAACTGTAACTTGTACGTACAGGTTATTGATGATACTGTTGGAAAGACATTGGCTTCTATTTCCACTTTGGAAAAGGAGTTTGCTTCATTAAAGCCCACCGTTGCTGATGCAGAGAAGCTGGGAGAGGCAATGGGCAAGCGTCTTATCGAAAAGAATATCAAGACTGTGGTTTTTGACCGAAACGGTTACCTGTATCACGGTGTTGTAAAGGCTCTTGCTGACGGTGCTCGCAAGGCTGGAGTTGAATTCTAGGAGAAGCTATGGAACACCAGAAGAATTTTGATAGAGAGCAGCCTAAAGAGTTTGTAGAAAAACTGATTAAGCTGAATCGTACTGCAAAGGTTGTAAAGGGAGGTCGTCGCTTCTCTTTCTCAGCCTTGACTGTAGTAGGAGATCAGAAGGGTCGGGTTGGCTTTGGATTTGGTAAGGCCAACGATGTTACAGAGGCTATCAGAAAGAGCATTGATAAGGCTAAGAGAAATCTGGTAACTGTACCTATTAAGAATGGTACAATTCCTCATGATATTCTCGGAGAGTACAAGAGTTCATCTGTACTTCTTAAGCCTGCTTGTTCTGGTACTGGTATTATTGCCGGTGGTCCTGTACGTGCCGTGCTTGAAGCTGCTGGAGCTACTGACGTTTTGGCAAAATCCTTGGGTTCAAACACATCTGTAAACGTAGTTCGTGCTACTTTCGATGCTGTTACCAAGTTGATGGATGCTCGTACAGTTGCAAAGAACAGAGGTAAAACTCTGAAGGATCTGTGGGGGTAAGGTATGGCTAAGAAGGTCAAGATTACACTCGTACGAAGTACAATCGGACAGAAGCCTGCTAAGCGGGCAACTGTACGTAGTTTGGGTCTAAAGAAGATTAACTCTGTAGTAGAGCAGGAAGCTACTCCTTCCATCATGGGAATGGTTGCTTCTGTAGCTCACTTGGTTAGAGTTGAGGAGATGAACTAATGTCAGAATTAACTCTTAAAGCACCTGTTGGTGCAAACAAGAAAAAGAGAATCGTTGGTCGTGGTTCTTCCTCTGGTCGTGGTACAACAGCTGGTCGTGGAAATAAGGGACAGCAGTCCCGTTCCGGTGGCAAGGTGTATATCGGATTTGAGGGTGGACAGATGCCCTTGTTCCGTCGTATTGCCCAGCGTGGTTTTTCAAACTATCCTTTCAAGAAGGAGTTTGATATTGTAAACCTGTGCGATATTGAAGCAAAGTACACAGATGGTGAAACTGTAAACAAGGAAACCTTGGTTGCCAAGGGTCTTGTAAAGAATTCCGCCGTTCTGGTTAAGGTGCTGGGTAATGGTGACCTGACAAAGAAGGTTACTGTAGCTGTAGATAAGGTTTCCGCCTCTGCTAAAGAGAAGATCGAGAAAATCGGTGGAACGGTAACTGAAGCTAATAACTAAACGGAGCGAAAAACGACATGGCAAACAATCCTATTGTAAATATGTTTAAGGTAAAGGAACTCAGAGAACGACTTTTCTTTACCTTGGTAGTGCTAGCCGTTTTTCGCCTTGGTAGTGTTCTCACAATCCCTGGAATCAATCCTCAGGCATTAACTGCCTACTTTGATTCCTTGACCCGTGGTAATGCGTTCGTGGATTACATGGACTTTTTTGCCGGTGGAGCCTTCTCTAATTTTTCCGTGTTCATGTTGGGTGTAATGCCTTACATTTCTACACAGATTATTATGCAGTTGGCTCTTATCATCTTCCCTAGCTTGAAAAGAATTGCTCGGGAAGATGGTGGTCAGAAAAAGGTTCAGGCTTGGACTCGAATTGGAACAGTATTTGTCTGTTTGATTCAGTCCTTGGCTGTAACTGTGTATGCTACCAGCATTCCTGGCGCTGTTGTTCTGGAAAGCTCCTTGGCATTCAAATTGATTGCCATGATCAGTGTTACAACTGGAACAATGATTACTATCTGGCTGGGTGAGCAGATTACTGCCCGTGGAATCGGAAATGGAATCTCCATGCTGATTTTTGCTGGTATCGTTGCTCGCTTGCCATCCGCTGTATGGGAGTTGGGTTCAGCTGTTGCTGAAGGAACAATCAACCCCGTATTCGTGATTGTAGTTTTGTGTATGTTCGTTGGAATCATCATCCTCGTTGTTTTCGAGCAGCAGGGACAGAGAAAGATTCCTGTGCATTATGCAAAGCGTGTTGTTGGACGGAAGATGTATGGTGGACAAAGCACTTATATTCCATTCAAGATTAATCCATCTGGAGTAATCCCTGTAATTTTTGCTTCTTCATTCTTGCAGTTCCCACTCCAAATTGCTACCAGTCTTGGACCTGATGTACGTTGGCTCAATAGATTGGCTGCATTTTTGACACCCACAGGTTTGTGGTACAATATTTTCTTAGTATTGCTGATTATTTTCTTTGCATATTTCTACACACAAGTGCAGTTCAATCCCGCAGAGATTGCAAAGAATATCCGGGAGAATGGCGGCTCAATCCCCGGAATCAGAACTGATAAAACAGAAGAATATCTGCAGAAGGTATTGAACCGGATTGTGCTACCTGGTTCTTTGTATCTTGCAGGAATTGCTGTTTTGCCTACAATCATTCAGAGTTTGTTTGGCTTCCCTCAGTCAATTGCAATGTTGATGGGTGGAACCTCACTGCTGATTATTGTTGGTGTAGATCTTGATACAATGAGTCAGATTGAGGCATTGTTGAAAATGCATCATCACGACGGATTGGTCAAGAAGGGTAAGATTCGGTCACGGAATCTGTAGATTTTGTGAGAAAACTCTAGTATAAGGTAAGGAAGTGTGTTATAATCCTTGAACCCAGATTGTAATCATTGCGATTTGCTAGGATCTGGCTATGTGAACACACTTCTTTACAGGGGGATTTTTGTGAAAGTACGAACCAGCGTAAAGCCCATTTGTGACAAATGTAAGGTAATCAAGCGTTTTGGCGTTGTCCGAATCGTTTGTTCTAACCCTAAGCATAAGCAGAGACAGGGCTGAGGAGTAACAGATGGCTCGAATTGCGGGAGTTGACCTCCCTAACAAGCATGTCAATATTGCATTGACATACATCTATGGTATTGGACGTTCTTCTGCCAATGAAATTTGTAAGAAGACAAATGTAAATCCTGATGTACTTATCAACGATTTGTCTCAGGATGACTTGGCAGCTCTTCGTGCAGTTATTGACACAGAGTACAAGGTAGAAGGACGACTTCGTTCTGAAATCGGTCTGAACATCAAGCGTTTGATGGATATTGGTTGTTATCGTGGATTGCGCCACAGAAAGGGATTGCCTGTTCGTGGTCAGCGTACTCGTACCAATTCACGTACACGCAAGGGTAAGAAGAAGACCGTTGCAGGTAAGAAGAAATAGGATGGAGGTGAGATAACGTGGCAACTGTAAAGAAACGTAAGGAAAAGAAAAGCGTTTATGAAGGCAACGTATATATTCAGGCAACCTTCAATAATACGATCGTAACAATCACAGACCTGAAAGGCAATGCATTGTCTTGGGCCTCTTCTGGTGGTTTGGGATTCCGCGGAGCAAAGAAGTCAACTCCGTTCGCCGCTCAGTCTGTTGCAGAAACAGCTGTTCAGAAGGCAGCAAGCTATGGCTTGCGGGAAGTTCATGTGTTTGTAAAGGGACCTGGAGTTGGACGTGAGTCTGCTGTTCGCTCCTTGGGTGCTATGGGTCTTAAGGTTAAGTCAATTTCTGACGTTACACCTATTCCTCACAATGGATGTAGACCCCGCAAAACACGCCGTATGTAGTAGAGGAGTACAGGAAGAATGGCTAGATATACAGGTCCTGTTTGTAGGCTTTGTAGAACAGAACAGAAGAAATTGTTCCTGAAGGGCGAGCGCTGTAATAGCGATAAGTGTCCTATCAACAAGAAGCGTGGAGCTCCTGGAAAGGATCCCAAGGGTCGTGTTGGTAAGAAGAGCGAGTATGGCCTTCAGTTGCGTGAAAAGCAGAAGATTAAGAGAATGTATGGAATGCTTGAAAAGCAGTTCCATTTGACCTTTGAACGTGCACAGAGAATGGGCGGTGTAACAGGTGAAAACTTGATTAAGCTGCTGGAATGCCGCTTGGACAATGTTGTATACCGAATGCACTTTGCATCAACTCGTTCTCAGGCTCGTCAGCTTGTTTCTCACAGACATTTCTTGGTAAACGGAAAGTCTGTAAACATTCCCAGCTACGAAGTAAAGCCTGGTGATGTTATTGAGGTTCGGGAAAAGAGCAAGAAGTTGACCGCGATTATGGATGCTCTCGGAGAGGTAGCCAAGTCCGGAAACATGCCTTGGGTGAGTGTAGATGTAGATGCTCAGAAGGGAACCTTCTCTGCATATCCTCGCCGAGAAGAAGTACTGGATCTTGCTGACATTAAAGAGCAGCTCGTAGTTGAGCTCTATTCTAAGTAAGAGGAGTTCCGATGGCCCGTAAAAATCTGCTTAAAAGTTTTAAGATGCCCAGAGGTATTAACTTCGAACAGGAAGTAACTACAGGTGAGTATGGAAAGGTTGTTGCCTATCCATTTGAGCCAGGTTTTGGTACCACTGTTGGTAATACATTACGTCGAATTCTGTTGTCTTCTGTACAGGGATATGCAATTTCTTCTGTACGAATTGCATCCTATGATGCAGACAATGTTGCTCACGTAATTTCCAGCGAGTTCGAGACAATTCCTAATGTTGTTGAAGATACTCTTGAGGTGTTGAACAGCTTAAAACAGATCCGATTACGGTTGACCGGAGACGCTGAGCAGGAAACCTTCCTCTTTGAATTCAAAGGGCCAGGAACAATCACAAGCAATGATTTTGCTCGTGAAAACCTGCAAATCTTTTCCAAGGACTTGCCTGTTCTTACCATGATGGCTGATTCTCACTTGGAAATTGAGATTCAGGTTGATTGTGGTAAGGGATACGTACCTGCAGAAGATAATGAGCATCGCATTGAAGTTGTTGGAACAATGGCAATGGATGCAATTTATACTCCTGTACTGAAAGTAAAGCATGCAATTGAGCCTTGTCGTGTCGGTCAGCGTAATAATTATGAGAAGCTCGTTATGGAAATCTGGACAGATGGAACGACTTCTCCTGAAGATGCACTTGCAGAAGCTGCAAAGATTGCAAAGGAATACTTTGCTGTCTTTATCAACTTCAACGACAGTGACATTGGACATGACAGGGATCTGGACGAAGGGGATGAGAAGATTCGCAAGATTCTTAGCACTCCTGTTGATGAATTGGAATTATCTGTCCGGTCTTCCAATTGTCTTAAGAATGCCAATATCCGCACAATCGGAGAATTGACTAAAAAGACAGAGGATGACATAGCTAAAACACGTAACTTTGGTAGAAAGAGCCTTACAGAAATCAAGGAAAAGCTCATGGAATGGGGCTTGAACTTGGGTATGACCGATTATAGTCATCTGAAGGACACAGAAAGACTGCCAAAGCAGAAGGAAGAATCTGATGAATCATAAGAATGGATTTAACCCTCTTTCTAGGACAACTGCACATCGCCGTGCAATGTCCCGGAACATGGTAACTTCGCTCTTCCGCTATGAGCGAATTACTACAACTAAGGCCAAGGCACTTGAAGTTAGAAAGGCTGCTGAAAAACTGATTACACGAAGCAAGGTTGATACCGTGCACAATCGTCGTCAGGCAGCACGCTACATTCAGGATGAAACAGTTTTGGCTAAGCTGTTTACAGACATTGGTCCTAGAATGAAGGATCGTGCTGGTGGATATACCCGTGTTGTAAAGCTGGGATTCCGTCAGGGTGATGCAGCTGACATGGTTATCCTTGAGCTTGTAGATTACAAGCTTGATTCCGGTGACAATACCGAGAAGAAGGAAACAAAGAAGGCCAAGGCTCCTGCTGAGAAGAAGGCTTCTGCTGAAAAAAAGGCAACTTCTGAAAAGAAGGCACCTGCAAAGAAAGCAACTACAGCTAAGTCTAAGGCAAAGACAGAAGCTCCTGCAGAGGAATCTGCTGAGAAGGCTTCTGAGTAAGACCGCAGGTTTTCCTGCAGAGGAGTTACGATGTCTAAATCTCATCGCGGAAAAGGTATTCACGATTTGGCTGCCCATGGACGTGGCGTTTGTGCCCGTTGCAAGAAGGAAAGTATCAAGGTTCTGTACGAGCAGGAAATTGATGGCAAGAAAGCAAAGATTTGTAAGTATTGCAAGGCAGCAATCAAGAATGGTAAGTCTGTCTAAGTTCTAAAAGACAGCGCAGGCCGTCCTAGTTACAGGACGGCTTTTTTTGTTAAAAACCTTGGTGGTTATACGGTGAATTGATATTTCTTAAGTGATAGACAAAAAACTTAAGTTTTATTAAAATAACGCAAATTGTAATGGAGGTTACAAATGAAAAAATTTGCAAAAAAAGCAGTTGTTGTTCTTTTTGTAGTGATGATTGCAGGGATGATGTTTACTGGTTGTAGCAAGAAAACATCAGATACAATTAAGATTGGTGGAATTTTCCCCTTGTCTGGTAGCGTTGCTGTTTATGGAACAGAGTGCCGCAATGGTGTAGAAATGGCTATCAACGAGATTAATGCTGCTGGTGGTGTCAATGGAAAGATGTTGGAGCTGATTGCAGAGGATGATGAAGGAAGTCCTGAGAAGTCAGTAAACGCATACAAGAAGTTGGTTACAAAGGATAACTGTAGCATTATTATTGGTTCTTTGACATCTGGATGTACAGCTGCAATTTCTTCCTTGGCTCAGGCTCAGAAGGTATTGTTGATTGCACCTGCTGCAACACAGACAGACATTACTGAAGCTGGTGACTACGTATTCCGTGCTTGCTTCATTGACCCCTTCCAGGGAACTGTTGGTGGAAAGTTTGCTCTCGAAGATTTGGGTGCAAAGAATGCTGCTGTTCTGTACGATGTTCAGAACGACTATTCCATCGGTTTGTATGAGAACTTTAAGATTGCCTTCGAGCAGGGTGGTGGAAAGGTTGTTGCTGCAGAATCCTACAGCACTGGAGACAAGGACTTCAATGCTCAGTTGACCAAGATTAAGACAACAAATCCTGATGTAGTATATCTTCCTGATTACTACGGAACTGTTGCTTTGATTGCAAAGCAGCTGCGTGCTCAGGGAATCAATGCTCCTATCGTTGGTGCTGATGGATGGGACGGAATTATTGACAATGCTGGTGATGAAGTTCTGAACGGTTTCTATTCAAACCACTATGCAGCTGACTCCACAGACGGAAAGGTTGTTACCTTCGTAAACAGCTACAAGGGTAAGTACGGTTCAACACCTGTTTCCTTTGCTGCTCTTGGTTACGACTGTGTATACCTGTTGAGGGATGCAATGGGTACTGCAAAGAGTGCTGATTCAACTACATTGAAGGATCAGTTGATGAAGACAAACGGTGCTTATGTAACTGGTAACTTGACCTTTGATGCAAAGCGCAATCCCGTTAAGTCTGCTGTAATGCTGGAGATTGTAAAGCAGGATGGCAAGTTGGCTCCTGTATACAAGACCACAGTTAATCCCTAAGTAAGGATAACGGCCGGATACTTCTTGATGGAGTATCCGGTTTATTTATTTTAAATAATAATACAAAAAATTGAATATAATTGAAGTAATGTCTTTCAAAAACCCTAGAAATCGTGTAGAATAATTAGGTTAAAATCACATATAAGAAGTTTCTGGAACAAATCTTTAAAAGAACAGGAATATATGGAGTGAATCATGGATGCGGGAAGTCTTTTTCTTCAGCAATTGATAAACGGTTTATCCTTAGGTAGCGTATATGCATTGATTGCCTTGGGATATACCATGGTTTATGGAATTGTAAAGCTCATCAATTTTGCCCACGGTGACATTTTGATGTTGGGGGCATATTCAGGGTATTTTGTATTGCGTCAATTTGGAACAACGCCTGTAGGAATGTTCTTGGCATTTATCTTTGCCATGGTAGTGTGTGCAGTTATTTCAATATTGATTGAGCGGTTTGCTTACCGGCCCCTCCGTTCAGCCCCACGATTGAATTCCTTGATTACAGCTATTGCTGTTTCATTGATTTTGCAGAATGGAGCTCGTGTTTTGCCCTTTATTGGACCAAACCCACGTCAGTATCCCACCATGGAGACCATCAACATTAATTTGGGCGTTGTGTCCATTTCCAATATCCAGCTGATTGTTATTGCTCTATCTGCAGTATTGATGCTGATTTTGAATTATATCATCAACTACACCAAGACTGGTAAGGCAATGCGTGCAGTGTCTTACGACATGCAGGCAGCCAGCTTGATGGGTATTTCCGTAAACAAAACTATTGCATTTACCTTTGCTTTGGGTGCAGTTCTGGCTGCCGCTGGTGGAGTTTTGTATGCTACAGCTTATCCTCAGATTGAGCCAACCATGGGAACCATGCCTGGACTAAAAGCTTTCGTAGCAGCAGTTTTGGGTGGAATTGGTTCTGTTCCTGGTGCAATGTTGGGTGGATATATTCTTGGTGTTGCTGAGACTATGACCAAGGGATTCATTGATTCTCAGTACGCAGATGCAATTTCATTTTCAATTCTCATCATTATCTTGTTGGTAAAGCCCACGGGAATTCTTGGTGAAAAGATTAGGGTAAAGGTGTAGCCATGAAAAATAAGGTTCTTCGTGATATGCTGATTCCTGGCTGCGTGGCAGTGGCTGCCATCGTGGTACCATATCTGCTGATTTCAGTAGGTGTTATTGATGCATATACTGCTCAGATTATTACCTTGAGTGGTGTAAATGCAATTATGGCCATCAGTGTAAACGTAATTTGCGGAATTACGGGACAGCTTTCTTTGGGTCAGGCTGGATTTATGGCCATCGGTTCTTACGCAACAATTATTTTGACCCAGACTGTGGGCTTGCCAATGCCAGTAAGCATTGCTTTAGCTGCACTGATTACCGTAATTTTTGGTATTTTGATTGGATTCCCAACCTTGAAGCTACAGGGTGACTATTTGGCCATTGTAACCTTGGGATTTGGCGAAATTATCCGTGTTTTGCTGGTGAACTTTAAGGCAATCACAGGTGGTGCCAACGGATTGCGTTTTACTACAATTTTTGTAGCTCGTGCTGATTATGCCTACCTTGTAGTAATCGGTATGCTGGTGGTGGTCATTATTCTGCTGCAAAACTTTATTCGTTCAACCTATGGTCGTGCTATTCTGGCTGTGCGTGAGGATGAGATTGCAGCTAATTCTAACGGTGTTTCTGTATTCAAGTACAAGATGATCGGCTTTGCCGTGGCTTCTTGTATTGCAGGAATTGGTGGAGCTTTGTATGCTCCCTTCATCGGATTTGTAAAGCCAGACTTGGCATCCTTTAATAGAAGTATTGATTATTTGATTTTCGTTGTGTTGGGTGGAATGGGCTCAGTGACAGGTGCTGTAATTGCAGCCTTTGTGCTGACCTATTTGCAGGAGTTCCTGAGATTCCTACAAGATTACCGACTGTTGATTTATCCATTGATTCTTATCTTTGTAATGCTCTTTAGACCACAGGGCTTGCTGGGAATGAAGGAAATTTCCTTTGTAAAGCTGTGGGATTCTCTGATGGCAAAAATCGGTTCAAAAGGAGCCTCAACAAAAAAAGCTGGCAAAAAAGCTACGGTTGAAAAAGGAGATGCACAATGAAAGATGCGGGTACCTTGTTGCTGCAGGCAAATAATATTTCCATCGTGTTTGGTGGATTGCGGGCAGTAAGTGACTTTAACTGCGAGCTACATGCCGGAGAATTGGTTGGTTTGATTGGGCCCAACGGTGCAGGAAAAACCACCGTGTTCAATATGCTTTCTGGAATTTATACTCCAACAGAAGGCGAAATCAATTTCTGGGACAGGAATGGTCATGTACACGTGGCATCAAAAAAGACTCCTGCCCAGCTGAATCGTATTGGTATTGCTCGTACCTTCCAGAATATTCGCTTGTTCAATAAATTGACGGTAGCAGACAACGTTCGCATCGCTCTTCATTCCCAGCGAAAGGTAAAGCCTTGGGATGTGTTGTTCCGAACTCCACGTTTTAGACGAGATGAACGACAGATGACGGAAAAGGTTGAAGAGCTGCTGCAGCTTTTCAAGATTGATAGCAAGAAAGACGAGATTGCAGCAAACCTGCCCTACGGTGAACAGCGAAAGCTAGAAATTGTGCGTGCATTGGCTGCAAATCCTTCTATTTTGTTGCTGGACGAGCCTGCTGCTGGAATGAATCCTCAGGAAACAGATGAATTGATGAAGCTCATTGCTTTTATCCGCAAGGAATTCAATCTGACTATTCTGTTGATTGAGCATGACATGCACTTGGTTATGGGAATTTGTGAGCGATTGATGGTACTTGATTACGGACGGATTATTGCTAGTGGAACACCAGAGGAAATTAAATCAAATCCTGATGTTATTAAGGCATATCTGGGTGCTGACCACGCCAACGGGGAGGAATAGCGTATGATGTTGAAGGTACAAGATCTGGAAGTTTCCTACGGAGCTATTAAGGCTCTCCGTGGCATTAGCTTTGAAGTAAATCAGGGAGAGATTATTACCTTGATTGGCTCCAACGGTGCAGGAAAGACAACAACCCTTCATTCAATTTCAAATATTATCAAGAAGGCTAGTGGAAGTGTAATCTTTGAAGATGAAGATATTACTTCCATGTCTCCTGATGCCATTGTGCGAAAGGGCTTGATTCAGGTTCCTGAAGGACGTCGTATTTTTGCAAATCTTACTGTTCGGGATAATTTGGAAATGGGAGCCTTTACACGAACAGACAAGGCGGGAATTAAGGACGACCTAGAAATGGTGTACGAGATGTTCCCTCGGTTGAAGGAGCGATTGCGACAGGTTGCAGGAACCCTTTCTGGTGGTGAACAGCAGATGCTGGCCATGGGACGAGCATTGATGTCAAAGCCACGGCTTTTGCTGTTGGATGAACCATCCATGGGCTTGGCTCCCATCCTAGTGGATGAAATCTTTTCGATAATTCAGAAAATCAACAAGGCGGGAACTACTGTGCTGTTGGTTGAGCAGAATGCTTACAAGGCTCTTTCCATTGCTAATAGAGCCTATATTCTGGAAACTGGTTTGGTAACAAAATCTGGTAATGCAGATGTGTTGGCAAAGGATAATGCAGTAAAGGCCGCATATCTTGGTGGCTAAATTATAGATGCCTGAGGAGGAAACATGATTATTGCAAATGTTATGACACGGAATCCGATTTTCGCTTCACCCGACATGTCAGTGAATGATGCCCGGGCGCTGATGACACGGGAAAAAATCGGAAAGCTGCCTGTTTTGGACAAGAACAATCGCTTGGTTGGAATTGTTACCAAAAAGGACCTGGTAAAGGCTGGCCCTTCTGCCGCTACAACCTTGGACATGTATGAAATCAGCTATTTGTTAACAAAGCTGAAGGTTGAAACAGTGATGGTAAAAAATGTAGTTACTGTTCAGCAGACTGAGGTTGTGGAAGAAGCTGCTCGTATTATGGCAGACTCAGATGTAGGCTGTCTTCCTGTAATGAAGGGAGAATTGCTAGTAGGAATTATTACAGAAGCCGACTTGTTCAGAACCTTTGTTAATATGTTTGGTGCTCGTCACGATGGAATTCGTGCTACATTCCAGGTGGAAGAAAAGCCCGGAATGATTGCAAAGCTTTCCAAGTCTATTGCAGATGCAGCCGGAAACATTGTTTCTTTGGTAACCTTTGATGTGGATGATTCAGCCCATCGTCGCTGTACACTTAAGGTAACAGGTATTGAGCGAGAAAAGTTTGAGCAGATTTTGAAGGAGTATACTCTGGAAGTGGAGGATATCCGCTAGGGTACTGCTTGATTTTGTGTCAAAAATCTTGCCTAAATAAAGCGAGGCTACCAAGGGATTTCCCACGGTAGCCTCTTTGTTTTGGTAAGGAGGAAGTAAAGACTAAAAAACTACAAGTTTATCTCACAGTAATGGCAATTTGCTTGGGCTGTGGTTCTGGTTTACGAGGAATGTCTACAGAAAGTACTCCGTGCTTGAATTCAGCAGTTACTTTTTCTGCATCAATATCCTGAGGCAGGGTAAAACGGCGTGAGAAGCAGCTAGAACGTCGCTCCTTAATAAGCCATTCGCCTTCCTTTTTCTCTTCTTTCTTTTCCTCCATCTTGGAAGAAATAGAAAGCACGCGATCCTTTAGGTTGATTTCCACGTCCTTTTCAGTGAAGCCGGGTAAGTCCATGTCGAGAATATATGCAGCAGGTGTTTCACGAACATCTACCTTTGGTGTTACAACTGGTGTGGATGCCTGAGAAGGTACCAAATCAGCCAGATTTCTGTCAATTACATCGAAAAGATCTGATGTAAACCGTGGGTTAAAAAAAGCTAATGAATTCATGTGTTACCTCCATTGGTAAAAATTAAACAAGTTTATGTGTAAGTTTGCCTTACACTATAAATAATGCAATTACCGTGCCAACTTTTCAAGAAATTAAGAAAAAATTAAGTTAAATTTTTAATTCATTATTTTATAAAGATTTATAATTTATTGTTTTATTCGATAAAAAGAAGAAATCAAGTTAGTAGTGGAGTTTAGAAGGAGACAAAAGAACTCAGTGGGTAAAATTGAAGTTAAAACTGTATCAAAATGATACAAAGTAGTGTGTCATTATGAGTAGAGATGGGTAAAATAAAGCCATCTAAAGGCTGGATTCAAGGGCTTCACTTGATTTTTGACCAGTTGCATTATATGATATGGACGATGACTCCAGTTATTGAAAACCTATTAATGGATTTTATTCGCATTCAAACCGAAGAATTTTCTGCAAAAGATATTCAAGAAGGCTTTTCCCACATCGGTGTAAATATGTCCACAGCTGAAATTGAGACATATCTTGGGATGAATCCCTTTGTTTTTGCACTGGAAGGTGGCACTTTTTTAACACGAGCAGGAGCCTTTACCGGTGCATCCTTTACCATAAAGCCAACTTCACGAGAAATTGAAGGGGGATATTTGTTGGTGGGCCATCGTTGCATTCCCTTTGTGGATTCCGAGCAATCCTCTGGCACTCTCCGATTTTCCTTTGACAATGAGATTCTCCCCCGCAAGGTGATGGATTTTCCCCTGCGAGAAGTCTTGCCTTTTTACTCCCTCTTTGGGGAAGAATATGCCATTCAATTCATTTTGTCTGACCCAGCAGCACGAGATAGTATGCTTCGTTCCTTTGAGGAGGAGCTACCGCAAACGGTAAGTTTGACGGTGGTTGACTGTTCTAAGATTTTTAAGGCATGGAATTTTAAACGTGGGGATTTATTGCTGGCAGAAGTTGCAGACTGGCGTGGCGGTGTGGTGAAAATTCATCCACTGTGTAGCCACAAGGAAAATCCCTTTCAGCAGCAGCCAGTAGATCAGCTACGAAGTGAGTGGTATAAGCTGTTTGAGCAACGGATGTTGGAAAGCTTTGATGCCTACGGCCCCTGTGGAACAATCGAGGAACAGCTAGCACGAGTTTTCTTTGTGCATCAAAAGGAATTGTGCAAGGATATTGCAGGAACGATTGAAGATGCAGTAAAACACTCTAAGCGTATTGGCATGGAGCCCTACGGAGTGGAAAGTCGCCTGTGGTTTAAGGGGCAGGAGGTTCCTGCAGTGGGGCCTTGGCTACAGATGGGCGAAAACGTGGAAGAAAAAGATTCCACGGCTTGGAGCAGTGAGCAGCTGAATACAGAAATGATGCTGTGGCCACGGGTTGTCTTTGATTCTTGGATTGTGGACGGACTGTATAACAAGAAAAATAACGAGGAAGATATCATCACTATGATTTTGGGTGAAGCTTTCTCTGCCTTGGACATGCTAAAACGAAAGCGGCTGCAGGGAACAATCCGTTCCCGACGGAGCAAGCTGGAGGAAACCTATAATTGGTTTGCAGACTTTGAGCGTGGGCCTGTTCGCCATCGATTGTTGGAGCTGCATACAAAGGTGTTTGCGCTAGTGATGGAGCTGGACGATGTAGATGACCAGCTGGAAGGCTTTCCTCAGCAGCCACTGGTGATTTTGACCCAGCTTTCTACCCACATTCAGTATATGCTGGAAAGCTTGCTCCGTGACGTGAATCTAAAGGATGATGATGTGCGGGCTATGTCTGCTTCCTTGGATGGAATGGAATATAACTTTGAGGAAGTGTCTGCAGAGCTGAAGTCAGCCTTAGCAGCAAACTACAAGAATCGGTTTACGGTGATTAAAGCCCAGAAAAAAGAGTAGCATTTTCAGTTTGCCTTCACTTTTCTTTCGTTTTTTGCTGATTTCGTAGTTTTTCGATTGATAATAATAAATTCTCTTGGTATAATTTATAAAATACCTGTTACGTAAGTCAGCATGAATTCGATTCAGTTAGGGCGTGGCTTCGTAACTGAATTGAGGAGTACAATATGAATATGAAGGGCTTGGAGGCCACTGCACTCTCTATTCGCAGTTTATCTATGGATGCAATTCAAAAGGCAAAATCTGGTCACCCTGGATTGCCCCTTGGTTGTGCAGAGCTAGCCGCTGTGTTGTATGGTGAAGTGATGAAGCATAATCCCGCCGATTCAAGTTGGGTTGACAGAGATCGTTTCTTGCTTTCCGCTGGACATGGTTCCATGCTTTTGTATTCTATTCTTCATATTAGCGGTTATAAGGTAACACTGGATGATGTAAAATCCTTCCGCCAGATTGGTTCTCATTGCCCTGGTCACCCTGAGTTTGGAGACACCGATGGTGTTGAATGCACCAGTGGTCCTCTTGGTCAGGGAATTGCAGTGGCAGTTGGTGAGGCTATGGCAGAAACAATGCTGGCAGCCCGCTTTAATACTGCTGACCACAAGGTTGTTGACCACTACACCTACGCACTGGTAGGTGAAGGCTGCTTGATGGAGGGTGTTTCTGCAGAAGCATCTAGCTTGGCTGGTCACTTGAAGCTGGGTAAATTGATTGTATTCTACGATGAGAACAAAATCAGTATTGATGGCTCTACCGATATTACCTTTACAGAAGATATTGCTGGCCGCTACAAGGCTTATGGTTGGCAGGTTTTAGCTGGCGATATGTATGACATGGCTGGAATTGCCAAGCTGGTAGCAGAAGCTAAGGCTGAAACTGACAAGCCCACCTTGATTATGCTGAAGTCTGTTATTGGAAAGGGTTCTCCTGTTGCTGGAACTTCTACTGCTCACGGTGCTCCTCTAGGTGACGAAAATGTTGTAAAAACAAAGAAGGATTTGGGACTGGATCCTGAAAAGACCTTCTACGTGGTACCTGAAGCCTATGATTATTTTAAGGCTCGTGGTGCTGAGCTTGCTCAAGCTCAAGCTGACTGGAACAAAACCTTTGAAGCTTGGTCTGCTGCAAACCCCGATTTGAGAAAGCTATGGGACGATATGCATTCTTGGAATGTAGCTGATGTGGAGCTGCCTAGCTACAAGGTGGGAGATTCCTTGGCAACACGTGCAGCCTCTGGAAAGGCTCTGCCTGTTATGGCAAAGGCTTGTCCTGCTTTGGTTGGTGGTTCTGCTGACTTGGAAGGTCCCAACTCCACTGCTTTGAAGGATTATGGTGTATACACCGCTGACAACCGTGATGGTCGTACTATTCGTTTTGGTATTCGTGAGTTTGCCATGGCTGCTATCAGTTCTGGTATTACTCTCCATGGTGGATTGCGTGGCTTCTGTGCTACCTTTGCTGTTTTTGCCGACTATGAACGACCAGCTCTCCGTGTAGCTTCCTTGATGAAGCTGCCTGTAATTTACATTTTGACCCACGACTCCATCTTTGTTGGTGAAGACGGTCCTACCCACCAGCCCATTGAAACACTGGCTTCCCTGCGGGGAATTCCTGGGGTTCAGGTGCTTCGTCCTGCTGATGCAGAGGAAACCAACGAGGCTTGGAAGATGGCAATGGAATCCAAGGACCATCCTGTATGCTTGCTGTTGAGCCGCCAGAATCTGACTGTATTCGAAAAGGCCGATGCAGACTGGAAGAACACCATCAAGTGTGGTGGATATGTTGCACGAAAGGGTGATGACACACCAGATATTACTATTGTTGCCACTGGTTCTGAGGTGGAAATGGCTTTGAAGGCAGCCGACATGGTAGAAGGCAAGCGGATTCGTGTTGTTTCAATCATGGATAGAGAGCTGTTCTTGAGTCAGCCCAAGGCTCTCCGTGACACCATCCTTGGTAATGCTCCTCGTGTAGTGGTGGCAGAAGCTGGAATCAAGATGGGCTGGGAAGCTGTGGCCACCAGTCAGGATGATTTGTTCTGCTTGAAGGGATTTGGTGCTTCTGGTCCTGCTGCAAAGGTAGCCGAGCACTTTGGCTTTACCGCAGAAAAGCTGGCTGAGGAATTGAAGAAATAAGCTTGAATGTGTGGAGGTGATTTTTAGTCATCTCCACAAGTTTTGGGAACTGGTTTTAAAAGCTGGTTCTCAGAAATTGTTTTTGAAACGAAAAGCTAAAAGAAAACACCTGTTAAACGATACGTGAGTTTAGCAGGTGTTTTTTATTGCAAAAACTATTGTGCAAGCCGTAGAAGGATTTGCACCTGTAGGATTTTTATCTTGAACTACAACTGTGGCATAAAGCTAGGCATAAGCTGTAGCTTGAACTGGTTAATTTTGTGCAAATGGTCAATGCGGGCCTTGGTTTCTTGATTTTCGATGATGCCAGTGCGGATATACTTGTCTAACTCTGCGTAGGTAAAGCCAAGGTTGTCTTCGTCGGTTTTACCACAAAGCCCGTCGATGGGTACCTTTTCTACCAAGTCCTGGGGTAAGCCTGCTGCTTGGCCCACTGCCTTTACTTCCTGTACGGTAAGGTTACACAAGGGGCTAAAATCACCAGCTGCATCGCCGTAGCGAGTGGAATAACCTACCCAATCCTCAGACAGATTGCAGGTATTGGCCACTCGTCCGTTGAAGCTTTGAGAAACAGCGTACAGAGTTGTCATGCGGAGGCGGGGAAGCAGGTTTACGTTGCTTTGCTGGGAAAGCTCAAAGGGGATGCTCCGCTTCATAGCTTCTGCTGCTTCTTGAATATTTACTTCAAAGTGGCGGATTCCTAGGTGGTTCACCAGCTTGTAGGCCATGTCAATGTCATGCTGTTGTCCGCAGGGCATCAGTACTCCAAGAACACGGTCTTTCCCAAGGGCTTCTACACAAAGGGCTGCCACCACAGAGCTATCCTTTCCTCCAGAAATGCCAACTACGGCATTGCAATCCTTGCCATTTTCTTCAAAAAACTTACGAATCCAGGCAACGCATTCGTCTTTTACTCTTTGTGGGTCAAACATCCTTATTCCTTCCTTTTTTGCTGCGAATCCAAGAGAACAACATCAACAAAAGCCCACCAGCAATCATTAGCAGGCAGAGAATCTGTCCTGTGGAAATATTGAACCAAGAAGCGTTTATGTAGGTGGGGGTACCAGCTATAGTCTCGATTCGGTAGCCTAAGTCGGCATCTGGCTCTCGGAAATATTCAATAAAGAAACGGAAAAATCCGTAGCCAATGGTGTAGAGGGCAGTGGTAAAGCCTGTAAAGGGCTTGTGTTTTCTGACACTCCATAGAATACAACCGAGGATAATTCCTTCAAACAAGGCTTCGTACAGCTGGCTCGGATGGCGAGGTAGATTTACGAGCTTTTCTCCTTCTGTAAGTACCATGCCTGCCTCTGCTGCAAACTCCTGTACCCAGGGAATTGAGACGGAAAATTGCTGGGCATAGGGAAAAACCATTCCCCAAGGCATGGTGGTAATGCGGCCAAAAAGCTCTCCGTTCAAGAAATTTCCTAGGCGGCCAAAGGTATAGCCAAAGGCAATTGCAATAGTCATGGCATCTGTCCATTGCAAGAGGGGGCGCTTTTTTTTCAAGCACCAGACAATCATGCCCAAGAGTCCGCCGATAAAACCACCGTGGTAGGACATTCCTGCAAGGCCTGTGAATTGTCCCGCTTCATTAAAAGGCCAAAAGATGAGCCAAGGCTTTCGCCAATACAAGCCAGAGGTATCGTACACCAAGGTAGAAAAAACTCTGGCTCCAATCAGCAAAAAGATAATGCCAGTGGCAATACAGCTGAATAGGTCATCCTCGTTGGCTGTGTAGTCTGGAGTATTCAGAGCTCCTTCCTTCATGAGACGCTTTAATACAAAAAAAGCTGTACCAAAGGCAAAAATATACATCAAGCCATACCAACGAATGAGGCCGAGGACAGGAACACCAGGAAAAAGTTCTGGGTGAATCCAAGAGGGGTACTGTAAATAAAGGGGCATAAAAAATCCTTTAGAGCTTAAATCCTTGGGCAGCAGCCTTCAAAAGCTTGGACTTTAGCAACTGATTTTCCTTTCGGAGCTGGGTCAAGTCATACTGCTGTGATTTGATGATTTCTGCCAAGTCTGCTGTGGTAAGGGCACCGCTTCCTAGCAGGTCTTCCACGTAGGACATCTTTGTTTCCAAATCCTCGGCGGCTTCTGCTTCAGCCTGTTCAAAGCTGTCTACGGCATTGTCAAAGGTTAAGGTTTGAGAAGCCATTACCTTGTCTGCAATACGGTAGATTGATTGAGCCAACAAAGATTGTGGCTTATACACAATGATGGGAAGCCGTGATTCCAGAGCCTTGTCCTGCAGGCTGTCACGATAGATAATACCGAGATGCTCCAGCTCCAATCCCAAATACTCGTTACAGGAACGGCGGATTTTCATGGATTTATCTGCATCACGTGGCTCGTCAATCATGTTCAGCACAAGTCGTGGTCTAAATTGATTCATGCGGTGCTTGAACAGAGCGGCACTTTGTGGGTCAATGGCGGCAATGTTTTCCACCAGCTTGGGAATGTAGAGTCGCTGCAAGGAGGTGGCATCTGATTTCAGCTGCTCCAAATAATTATATGCCTTGGAGTTTTTCTTGAAGGTGTTGTACATCATGCGGAACACTGCATTTTTCAAGAACAGATAGCCGTTCAAGGTGGCGGTAACGGTGGGAGCTGTCACTACGATTCCCTGGGGAGATAGCAGGAACAAGTCCAAAATGGTGAGATGGGTTCCAGCTCCCAAGTCAAGAATCAGATAATCGGCATCCAGCTTTTGCAGCTTTTTCACCAAATCGTTCTTCTGGCTGATTTTTAAGGCAGTTAGTCCTGGAATTTCAGAGTCACCGGGAATAAACCGTACGTTCTTGTACTCGGAATCCAGAAGGATGTCCTCGAACTTTGCCTGTCCAGACAGATAGGTTCCTATGCCCTGTTTTGGAGCCTGATGGCCAATAACAAGATGCAAGTTTGAGGCACCTAAATCCAAGTCTGCCAGAATAACCTTTTTGTCGGCCTGGCCAAGGGCAATGGCTAAGTTTGCTGAAATAAGGCTTTTACCTACACCACCTTTACCACTGGCTACTGGAATTATCTGCATGAATTTCATCTCCCTGATCTTGCTGTGAGTCTTCTTCCTTATCTTTATCTAAAAGGAATATCAATCCTAGTATAACATCTATCAATAAAAATATCAGTAAAATTCCCATGCGTTTCAAGGAATAATAACTGGTAAGTTTTGCATGCTCAAAGGCAGGAACTAGGGCCACCTTCATAAAGGGGAAAAAGCCCGCAATGGAAAGGAACTTGCTGTAGGCATAGATTCTGCCGTAAGCCTTTTTTTCTTCCTCCTGCTGTGCTTGATAGAAAAAAAAGACCAAAACTAAGGGCAGAATCAACAGTGGGGCAGCCATATACCAAGAGGCAGGCAGCATGTCAATGTCGAATTCTGGACGAAAGGTGAAGATAAAAAAAAGTCTCAGGATTTCGTAGCAAATGAACAGAAATCGCTTTGTGGGAATAGCTTCTTTCATATAAAAAGTGTACGGAAAGGCGATATAATAGTCAAGGTAGACTAGTTGATGGTGATGATACTGCGAGGAGGCACCGATTCCGTAACCCAGGTGTTACCACCGATAATGCTGCCTTCGCCGATGACGGTATCACCTCCTAAAATGGTGGCTCCCGCATAGATGGTAACATTGTCCTGGATAGTGGGGTGGCGCTTGCAGCAGCGTTGCTCCTTGTGAACACTTAATGCACCCAGAGTAACTCCTTGGTAGAGCTTTACGTTATTGCCAATAACGGTGGTTTCTCCTACAACTACGCCTGTTCCGTGGTCAATGAAAAAGGCTTCGCCAATGGTGGCACCAGGGTGAATGTCTATGCCTGTTTTTCCGTGGATGTATTCACTCATAATGCGAGGAATGATGGGAACACCGTTTTGGTACAGCTCGTGGGCGATGCGATGTACGGCAATGGCTTCAATTCCAGGGTAGGAAAGAATGATTTCTTCTGTGGAGCCAGCGGCTGGATCACCTTTCAGGGCTGAATCAATGTCGAGGATGATTTTCCGTCGGATTTCTGGAATCTGTTCCATCAAGGCAATGGCGGTTTTTTCTGCCAGCTTTGTACAAGCAGACTGCTCCAAACCACGTTGACGGCACAGGTACAGAGTTGCCTTTTTGATTTCTCCCGTAAGCCCGGTGATAATTCTGTTTACTCTGGCACCAGTTACATACCGAAGGTTGTCTTCTGCCAGCTGCTCCACGGTACGGAATCCAGGAAACATTAAGGTGAGGATTTCCACCAGCACATCAATTACGTTTTGCCGATTGGGAAAGCTCTGGGAATTGCTAAGATTAATACAGCCGTATTCGCTGTATGAGGCTAATATATTGGAAATAAGGTTGTCAGTTGTCATAATCTGCTCCAAATATAACTCATTTTGGGGAATTGGACAATGAGCCTGTTACAATGGGACATTATTTTTCCCAAGGGGCAAAATCAGCCAGAGCCTGTAGCTTTTCACAGGCATCTACATAGCCTGCTTGGTAGAGCTGCTGTAGGGTTTTCTGATTTTTTGACAGGCGACCAATTACAACCTCTGGTGCGGGGCGGAACACAAAGGCTTTTCCTTCCTGCTCCAGCTGCTGGATGTAGTCCAAGGTTTCGTTATATTTTTTCCAACGCTGAAGATTCGTTTCGATGAGCGCAGGATAGTTCTTGTACATGAACCGTAGAGCCTTTTCTGTGGAGCTAGAAACAGGCTTTTTTCGGTAGCCTGCAGGCTGAGTCAAGATGATAATGTGCTTGGTGTGGCCATCCTTTTCTGCTTGGCGGATGGGGATTGAATCTGAAATGCCACCGTCGAACCAGTCAAAACCGTCGATGGTAACAGGCTTACCGATGATGGGCAGGGAAGATGAGGCCTCCAGCCACAGGAGGGCTGCTTCTGGGGAATCGGGACAAATGTAGTGGGCTTCTCCTGTGGTTGCCTTGGTGGACACTACGTAAAACTTGCGATTTTCGCTTTGGTTTTGGAAAAAGGTGTACCAATCTACGCAATCGGTGGCGGGAATGGTGCGGAAGATGTAGTCAAAGCCAAAGTAGGTGCCATGACGAAGGAGACACAAGGGGCCTGAATAACGGGCTTTTTTCACATAGTTCACATTGACTCGGCGGGCTCTGTCGAACTGGCGGGAAATATAAGACAGGGCATGGCAAGAGCCAGCACTGACGCCGTAGGTATTGTTCCAGTACATGTTCCGCTGGATAAAACAATCGAGGATTCCTGCAGCGTACATGCCACGCATTCCGCCACCCTCTACGATAACTGAAATTTTTTCCATGGGAGTATTGTATCACAGGACGGGAAGGAAGTCGAGAAGGAGCTTTAGGGGGAGGGAGCTCCTCTACTGGTCAGCGGGCAAGGCACTACGATATCTCGTCTCTTGTCCCTCCAAAAACCAACCTTTACAGTAAATTCTGTACCACGTCCAGTGGGAGATTGGTGCCTTGGGCTACTTGCGTTGGAGTGAAGTTCATGGAAAGCAGATTTTTTGCTGTTTCTAGCTTGGTTTGGTAGGCTCCTTGTTCAAGACCTTGTTCAATCCCTTGTTCAATTCCTTGTTGGAGGCCAGCTTGGAGTCCAGCTTCATGGCCTCTCTCGAAACCATTTTCATATGCATCGTATTCTATATCAGCCATTTTTAGTGCCAGTGTCATGTAATGTCTCCTTTCAATGGAATTATTTTTTAGGGTGGTGATTTTGTTGAAAATTTCTTGTGTTAAACCAGATTCAGCAATACCCTTCTGTAAATAATGATAAAATGCTTGTAACTTCTGGTCAAGGGTTGAAAGCTTTGTGGCCTTAGTGTTCAAAAAAATGCGGAGTGAGCCGTCCTTTAGTTTGAGCTGGTGCTGGGCTTCTTTGCAGGTATATTCAAATGTGTAACGGGGAAAATCTCTGTCGAATGGATCGAATGTACAGATGAATATGAGGATGTTTTCTGGTAGATCTCGATACTTGGTTCCTGTTGAAGTTGTGGACACATCTGCCACGCTTTGATAGTAACGGCTTCGTTTAGGTAGTTCCTTTTTGTGACCAGTTTGAACTTCTACGTTAATAATGCGATTTTCATCTCGTAAGAATACATCCATGATGATTCGCATGGAATCTGGGTCGGTTTTATGTTCATCTTGGGCTGAAAGATAACGTATCTTTCCAATCCGTACTCCAAGAATCAACTCCACCACCTGACGACAAATGTGTTCATCGTGCATGACACGAGAAAAGATAAAGTTATCGGTAAAAGTCAAACTTTCCCACTTTTTCTGTAATTCTGCTTCTGTTAGCAATCTTACCTCCAAGTTTTTTTTCTTTACATATAGATTATAGGTTTGAAGGTGAAAAAAAATGCGTTTTTCCAGAAAAAAATGGATTTTTTGTGAAAGTTTTCCATGGGCTGGCCTTGAGGAATGTGCTATGGGGAGATTGCCACACGGATTCGCAGGCGGCGTGAGCCGCTATTCCAATCACTTCCTTACAGAACTGGCTGAAAGCCAGATTCGATTTTGCTACGCAAAATCTGGGGTAATTGGACTTGTAGTATTAGCTGAATCTTACTATGTGTAAGATAGTAATCTTACCTTGTGTAAGAAAGCAATCTTACACAGTGTAAGATTGGACTCTTACAGTGTGTAAGCAAAGGAAATTCTTACACACTGTAAGCAAAAGAAACTTATCTGTGCCTAGGAAAATCGTAGATTTTCCGAATCCGTGTGGCATCATAATTCATAAATTTTCCCCAGAAAATGTCCTGTGTAGGAGGCAAACTCCCTCGTTTCAGCTCCATCTGTAACGGGGGAGTTTTTATATCCAGCCCCATCTACTAGCTATCGAGTAGTAGACCGTGAACTTGAAGCCCCGCCCAGCAATAGCTTGGGGAGCAGGGGAACCCTCTACAAAAATTATTCTGGGAAACTGGGGAACCTACGAAAATTATACATGGGGCTGGGGAGTTCCCTGCCCAGCCGAACTCTGAGCTTGCGAAGCGTAAGGCGGGGTAGGGTTCCCCAGCCCACAGAGATGATGTTCCTATTCCCCTGTTTCCCGAGATAAATTTGGTTCCCCTGCTTCCCGGGATGTGGCTCGGGATTCAGCCTCCCGGGATGATGTTCGTGAAGAAACTTGCTACTTTCCCTCCCTTGGGGTATACTGATTCTTATAAAGACAAATATTACTTTCCATAGATAAGGAGTAAGACATGAAGGTTTTAGTTGTTGGTGGAGCAGGCTATATCGGTAGCCACGTAGTAAAGGAATTGATGAAGGCTGGTCACAAGGTAACGGTTTTTGATAACCTTTCTTCTGGACTTTTGCAGAACCTCTTCCCAGAAAATGACTTTATCGCAGGAGATATTCTTCATCCAGAAAATCTCGATGCCGCTTTTAGTCGTGGCTTTGACGCATTCATTCACTTGGCAGCCTTCAAGGCAGCTGGTGAGTCCATGACAGCCCCAGAAAAATATTCCGTCAACAACATTACTGGAACCCTCAATCTCATGAATGCAGCAGTAAAGCATGGATGCCTCAACATGGTATTCTCTTCCTCTGCCGCCGTTTTCGGAGAGCCTCAGTATCTTCCCATCAATGAGGATCACCCCAAGAACCCAGAGAACTACTACGGCTTTACCAAGCTGGAAATTGAGCGGTTCATGGACTGGTACGACCAGCTGAAGGGACTGAAGTTTGCTGCACTTCGCTATTTCAATGCCGCTGGCTACGACCCCGACGGCTTCCCCTGTGGATTGGAGCAGAATCCTGCCAACCTGTTGCCTGTAATCATGGAGGTTGCCAGCGGAATGCGCCAGAAGCTGCAGGTATTCGGTACCGACTACGACACCCGTGATGGTACTTGTATCCGAGACTATGTTCACGTTACAGACCTGGCTATTGCCCACGTAAAGGCTCTGGAATACATTTCTACTAAAAAAACAAGCCTTAAGGTTAACCTTGGTAGTGAGACAGGTGTTACTGTTAAAGAGATGTTGGAAGCAGCTCGTCGCATTACTGGCAAGGAAATCCCCGCAGACTTTGTTGGTCGCCGTGCAGGAGATCCCGCTTGCCTCTATGCTACCTCTGCCTTCGCTCGTGAAACCTTGAACTGGTCAGCTACCCATTCCGATGTGGATACCTTAGTTTCATCCACCTGGGGAGCTTACTGTAAACATCAGGAGAAAAAATAAGATGGATTTTTCTGTTCTCAAGGAATGGATCGCAGGAAATACTGCTGGCATGGTTGCCTTAGAAACTCTGCTTACTTCTCATCCCGCCTTGGCCCCCGAAAGTGGTGGTGAAGGCGAGTTGCAGAAGGTGCTAGCTCTGGAGGCTTGGCTCAAGGAGCAGGGAATTACCCAGCTGGAACGATTCGATGCCCCCGATAGCCGAGTTGCAAGTGGCATTCGTCCCAATCTGGTTGCAACCATTGCTGGTGCCGATGATGCTGATTCTGCCGCTCCCCGCATTTGGATTATGGCTCACACCGACGTGGTGCCTGTGGGAGAAATCAGTCTCTGGAATACAGACCCATGGAAGGTGGTGGAAAAGGATGGCCGTCTCTATGGCCGTGGTGTAGAAGACAATCAGCAGGGCTTGGTGGCAGGAACCTTTGCCGCTCTGGCCCTCATCAAGAACAAGGTAACACCTCCCCATACCATCAAGCTGCTGTTTGTGGCTGACGAGGAGGTTGGATCTGAGTACGGCATTAAGTACTTGTTGGCTCAGCACCAGCTGTTCCGCACCAACGACATTATCGTTATTCCTGACGGTGGCGACAACTTGGGCTCCACCATCGAGGTGGCAGAAAAGAACCTGTTGTGGCTGCGGTTTGTGGTAAGCGGAAAGCAAACCCACGGTAGCCGCCCCGACGAAGGAATCAACGCTACTTTGGCTGGCTGTGATCTTGCTCTACGACTGAACAATCTGGAAACAGTTTTTGGCCAGCGGGATGATCTGTTTGATCCTCCTTATTCCACCTTCCAGCCCACCAAAAAGGAAGCTAACGTGCCCAACATCAACACCATTCCTGGTGAGGATGTGTTCTGCATGGACTGCCGCATTCTGCCCTGCTACACCTTGGCTCAGGTGCGGAAGGAAGTGAACCGCTGTGTGGCTGAGGTTGAAGAAAAGTACGGAGTAAAGGTGCAGTATACTGAGCCTCAGGCTGTGGAATCTCCCGCTACTCCTGCAGATGCCCCTGTAGCCCGTCGTTTGGCCGAGGCTGTGAAGGCAGTTAGTGGTGTGGATGCCCGCCCCATTGGTATTGGTGGTGGCACCGTGGGAGCCTATCTCCGTCAGGCTGGTTATCAGGCGGTGGTATGGAGCCGCATGGACGAAACAGCCCACCAGCCCAACGAGTACACCATTATCGAAAATCTTGTTCACGATTCTCAGGTAATGGCTTATCTTATGACACAAGCCTAGGATCCGTTTTTTGATTCAATGGAAGTATGGTATACTGGTTTTGGAGGAAAATATGATGAAAAAGCTTTCTTTGATTGGCCTTGTAGTACTGCTGGCTTTCGTGGTGCTGGTTGGTTGTAGTTCTACTAAGGTGGATCGAGTCAGTCCAGACACAATTACAGATTTAAGTGGTTACTGGAATGACACAGACGTTCGCATTGTAGCTGAATCTCTCATTGCTGATTGTGTAAATGCTCCTGCCATCACCAACTACATCCGCAACAACAATGCGTTGCCTGTGGTGATTGTGGGTAATTTTCGCAATGACAGTGATGAGCATATCGACACCTCGATTCTCACCAAGAAATTCGAGGTAGCCCTTATCAATAGCGGCAAGGTGGATTTTGTAGCCAGTTCTTCTGAGCGTGGTGAGATTCGCCAGGAGCGAGAGGAACAGCAGGCTTGGGCCAGTGAGGAAACTGCCAAGCGTCTTGCTAACGAAACTGGAGCAGACTTTATGCTTATCGGTTCCGTCAAAACCATGGTGGATCAGCTGGATAATACCTCCACTCGAACCTACTGGGTTTATGCCGAGCTCATTGACATTGAATCCAACAGAAAACTGTGGCTGGGTGAAAATTCTGAAATCAAGAAGGTTATCACCAAGTCCAAAACAAGGATGTAATGGTTAGGAAATTCCTTTGGTTGCCTGTGGTGGCAGGAATGATATTCGTTTCCTGTTCCACCATGGGTAACTACGATTTTACTGCAGTAGATCAATCTCTTAATACTGGAGAGTACGAAGCTGCCTATCAAGTGGTAACTGCTGACAGCGACAAAATTTACAGTTCCCACGATCAGGTGCTGCAAAGTCTGGATTTAGGCATTCTCTCCCATTATGCTGGTGAGTATCAGCGTTCCAATCAAGAATTAACTCAAGCAGAAAAAAAAATAGAAGAATATTATGCAAAAAGTATCAGTCAGTCTATTTCAGCCTATTTAGTGAACGACACGGTGGTAGACTATGACGGTGAGATTTTCGAGGATGTTTACCTCAATATCCTCATGGCCTTAAATTATATTCATCTTGGAAACATAGAGGATGCCTTTGTTGAGATTCGTCGTTTTGACAACAAGCTCAAGACCGCTTCTGCAAAATATAGCGATAAGATTGCTGCTGCCAATCAGGAAAACACCTCAAATGGAGAAGATCCTGTGGCGGTACCAAAAATGAACTTTCACAATTCGGCTCTGGCACGCTATCTCAGTATGATTTTGTATCGTAGCCGTGGTCAGCTTGATTCGGCTCGTGTAGATATGAAGTATCTTGACTCTGCCTTTGCCAGTCAGCCTGCACTGTATAATTTTGCTAAGCCCAAGTCCATTCAGCAGGAGCTGGAAGTTCCTCAAGGTATGGGACGGGTGAACATCATTGCCTTTACTGGAAAATCTCCCCGCAAGGAAGAGGAAGTGCTCCGGCTGTATTCCGATGTTGGAGGTTTTTACTACAAGATTGCTTATCCAGAAATGAGGAGACAAGATAGCGTAATCAGCTCTATTCAGGTAAGTGCCATTCCTGTAGGAGAAATTTTGGATGGGCAGGCGGTGCGAACTCCTCAGACTGTAGCCTCTGTCTTTTTGGAGCCTTTGGAAAGCATTAGCAATATTGCTGTGGATACCTTTGAGCAGCATAAAACCTTGATTTATTTACGGGCAATTCTCCGTTCTATTGGAAAGTCCACCACCTCTACTGTGTGGGGTACTTTGGCAGATGATTCTTCTGATTCTGGCTTGGGGCTTTTATTTTCTGTATTGGAAGTAGCTTCCGTTGTGTCAACAGAAGCTTCGGAGCGTGCGGATATCCGTGTTGCTCGTTATTTGCCCTCTGTGGCTTGGGTTTCAGGAATGAATTTGGAGCCAGGGGAGTATATCTTGAACATTGAATACAAGAATAATTCTGGAGCTCAGGTGGCTTTGGAACAAAAGTATATTACCGTTACTGCAACGGGCTTGAATCTGGTGGAGGCTGTATGTCTAAAATAAAATTGGTTGGTGGATTTGCCTGTGTTTTGTTGATAATGATTGTATTAGGTTGTGCCTCTGCTTCTAGTGTAGCTCCTGAGTGGGTAACGGAGCCAGAATCTACCTATAATTCAAAGGAATATTTGTTGGCAGTAGGAAGTGGGGATAACAAAAAGGATGCAGAAAGTGATGCTCTTTCCCTTTTGGCAAGAAGTATTCAGCAAAATGTAGTGGCTACTACAGAAAGCAGCAAAACCTTTGACGGAAATGACAACTCAGGCTTTAATACTAACTATGATTATGAAGGCACTGTGATTGCCGCTTCCTCTATTAAAGATATTCCTGGTGTTACCTTTCCCCAGACGTGGATTGCAAAAAACGGTACCGTGTACACCTTGGCTCTGCTGAATCGTCAGGAGGCGGGAAAATACTATCGCCAAAAGATTGCTGACTTAACCGCCGTTGTGGAAAGCGAGATTGTATTTGCTGATCGTAATAAAGGAAGCTTTGCTGCCCTTACTGCTCTGCAAAATGCAGTGGAGACTGCTCAGGAAAACCAGTTGTATCTGGACACCTTAGCTGGAATCAATTCCAGTATGTACCACTCGATTTCCTTGGATTATGGTTCAGCTCAAGCGGTGGAGGTTTTGGCCGCTCGCCAGAAGGAACATATTGTGGTGGCGGTGGATGTAGAAGGGGATTCCAACGGAAGAATTGCTTCTGTGCTTGAGGATATTCTTTCTGACTTAGGCTTAAAGGCTGCTGCTTCTTCCGATACTAGTGCTGCCTACCTGTTTCAGGGTAAGGTGACCATGTCTCAGCTTCAGCTTGATAATAAATATGAGTACGCTCGTTTTGTTATTGACGTGGATTTGGTGGAAAAAGCTTCTGGTAAGGTACTTTTCCCCTACTCCAAGAATGGCCGAGAAGCCCACGTTTCTTATTCTGAGGCGGTGCAACGAGCCTACCGTACCTTGGAGTCAACCTTAAAGAAGGAATTTACGCCTCAATTCTTATCGTTTGTAAACTCCTCTGCTGAATAAGATGGAAACACCAACTGGAGAAATGGGCTGGTAAACAGCGCTGCTTCTGTTAATTGCATTCTTTACCATTTATTGACATTTGTGCTATACTTCTTGCATTATGGCAGAATTATTAGCACCGGCGGGCAATGTTGAAGCATTGGACGCCGCCATCGGTGAAGGTGCCGATGCAGTATATTTAGGATTAAAATCATTTAACGCCCGATCTCGTTCCACCAATTTTGCGTGGAACCAGTTCGAGGCAGCAGTTCAGTCAGTTCATCGTCAGGGAAAGAAGATTTTCGTTACCGTTAATACCGTCAGTGAAGAGCGGGAAATGGAGCGGCTCTATCGTTTCTTGGCATATTTGGAAAAAATTGGCCCAGATGCAATTATCGTTCAGGATTTTGGCGTAATTCGCATGGTTCAGGAATTCTTCCCAAAGCTTACCATCCATTCTTCTACCCAGATGAATGTGGCTAGTGCCAAAGCGGTAAACCTGTTGAGCAAGCAGGGGGTAAGTCGTGTGGTTCTGGCTCGCGAGTTGGGCTTGGATGAAATCAAGCACATTCGTCAAAACACCTCTGCTGAGCTAGAGGTCTTTGTGCATGGTGCCCTTTGTGTCAGTGAATCTGGTCTATGTCTTTTTTCTAGCTACCTTGGCGGTAAGTCCGCTAACCGTGGTATGTGTACTCAGGCTTGTCGCCGTTTTTACACAGCGGAAGGCAGCGATAATCTGGAGCAGGGCTATTTCTTCTCTCCCGGTGACTTGCAGCTGGTGGAAAAAATCCCTGACTTGGTAATGGCCGGTGTGGATTCCTTTAAGATTGAAGGCCGCATGAAAAGTGCTGAGTACGTAGGAAGCGTAACTGCTGCCTACCGCTATGTCCTTGACCACTGGCAGGAGGACAAAAAGGGAGCCATCGCCACGGGACAGCGCATTCTTTCCACGGACTTTGCCCGTGCAAAAACCTCCTTCTGGTATGACTTTAAGGCAACCGAAGATGAAAAGGTGGCAGAAAACGTACTGAATCCTCATCAGGCTGGTGGAACAGGAATCTACCTTGGTACTCTGGACAAGATTCGTACTATAAAGCCCCAGCAGCAGGTAGAAGGTGAGGAACCAGCTCCTGCGGTTTTCATGGCAACTTTGCGAGGCGGAAGCTACGATCCCGACCCAGGTGATTCTATCCGCTTGCACCGAAAGGATGATACAGGACGTTCCAGCCACAAGATTAAAACTGTGGAGCAGGAGGATACTCACCGTTGGATTGATATTCCAGAAGGATTTTCCTCTGGAGATCCAGTGTACCTGCTGCAGACAAAATCCATGTCCAAGCGATACAAGCATGTGTTGCCTGACAATCTGTCTCCCTTCCGCCGCCAGCCTGGAAATCAGGAGCTGCCCATCTTGGATTTGACTCCTGTAGCCAAGGGTGAGCTTTCTTACTTCCCCGAGGGGCTGTACGTTCAGGTTTCTACGGTGGCAGATTTGTTCGCTGTGCAGGGTGAGTCTCCCGTTCGGGTTATTCTAGAGCTGAACTCCGAGACAAAGCGTGATCTGCTGGAAAAGAAGGTGGTGCTTCCTTTCTCAAAGAAGCAGGTTTTCATTTCCTTGGATCCATTCTGTGCCGCTTCCCAGGAGGATGAATTGGCCAGCACTCTGGACACCTTGGTGGAAATGGGCTTTAAGGGCTGGGTAGTGAACAATCTTGCTCACATCAACATGCTGAAGGGGAAGGGAACCAACCTAATTGCTGGCCCCTATCTGTATACCTTCAACCGATGGGCAACCTCCTGGCTTGAAAATCAGGATATTGGTGCCTTTATTAGCCCCTTGGAGAATTCCCGCAAAAACCTGGAGTCCACCTTTGACAGCCACGTGAGAAGCCGCGTGCTGGTGCCAGTTTTTGCTTATCCAGCTCTGTTCCGAATGCGGTTTAAATTGCCCGATTCCTACGACTTTACCTTTTTCAGCGACAAGGAGGGCATGACCTTCAAGGCTCTGTCTACTCCCGACGGATCCTTTGTTATGCCTGAAAATCCCTTCTCCATTGTGGACAAGGTACAGGTACTGAAGTCAGCTGGATTTAACCGCTACCTCATCGACATGTCCAAAACCCACGTTCAGAAGAAGCATTTCAAGCAGATTGTTTCTGCCATGCTGAAAAAGCAGGTGCTGCCAGAAACCAGCAACTTCAACTGGAAGGACGGCTTCTATTCCCAGGAAAAGCTGGATGAATACAAGGCAGCTACGCTCCGTGCTCAGGAAGCTGCTGCTGCTGAAAAAGCTCGGCCACGGGGAGGTCGGTTTGCACCGCTGAATCCCAAGTCTGGTAGAGGCGGACGGCCCCATCCCGGCAGAAACGGCGGTGGAAAGCCCCGAAGCCGATAATCTTTCAAAAGCAGAAATGGAGGGTGTATCCGGGCTTGGATACACCCTCTTTTTTTAGAAAACGGCCTCACAGAGCTCTGGCTGCTTCATTTCCAAAGAAAGACTGTTTGCCATGGCCGCCTCTGCCAAATCGGTGATTTCCTGATGGAGGGGTGGAATACCATTGGTGGCAAGGGGATTTTCCTTCTGGGTTGAAAAACGAGGCTTAAAGTCCACATGCTCTGCCACAATCTTTATTTTGGAATGATTCTTTCCTTCTGTGTCCTGCCAACGGTTTTGCTTCAGGCGGCCTACTACCCGAATCCCCCGTCCTTTGGTACAGTAGCTGGCACAGGAGGTAGCCAAGGCACCCCAGGCTTCAATGTCAAAGAAAGAAACCTCCTGCCGCCGTTCTCCTTGGTTCGTTCGATAATTTTTGTTCACTGCAATGGAGAACATACAGATGGGAACACCCTTGGTGGTTTCCCGAGATTCAGGATCACGAACAATATTTCCTTCCAATACGATTGAGTTAAAATCGTCCATACAAAAAACTCCTTGAGAAAAATGTCTGTTGGTGCCACCGTAGCTACATGGTGCGGTAGGTTCATCCGCTGTCCTAGGCTGAGCAATGGATTCTCTGGTCTCCCCTCTAGGTTGTTTCTGCGTTACGTCCTACACATATATTATTCGCTTTAAAAATTGAATTTTTGTCGATTTTTCCCAGCGGAAACGAAAAAAAATAAAAAAAAAGCACCATCTTTTTTACTAGATGGCGCTTTTGGAATAAATTAAGATTTTAGAGTTTAAACTACAGTCCCTTAATGAGCTTTACCATGTATAGCTGAACGTACATGTGCAGTTCAGCTTGGTCTTGAATCTTCATCATGCCAGGAGTCTTTACCAGAGTGGTGGCCAAATTGTTGATTCTTTCTGGAGTAAAGTTGTTGGCCCGCAAAGTACGGAGAATCTTACGCATATAGTCACGAATCAAGGAATTTACGTCCTCTGTCAGATTGTCACGAGCCTGCTTGCTGAGCATTCTGTTCCAGGCGTGCTCGTAGGAGGATAGCTCCCGCTCAATGGTGGAGCCTTGGGGCACATAATGCTTTTCTGCCTCCAAAGCTGCCTGCTTTAACTCCTCTTTGCGAGATACAGCGGCAATATCTTGGTTTGACAAAGGTGAAGGCTCGTCATAGACTTCGGCTTCGTCGGAGGAAAGCATTTTCTTTTGGGTTGCCTGCTTGGAGGGTTTGGGTTTTTTCTGCTTGGGCTGTCCTTTGAACAGAGCAAACAGCCAAGACACACCAGGAATGGTGTACCACACGGGCAGCAAAATCCGTGCGTCAGTGAGAATTTCCTCCTTGGACAGCATTAAAAGTTCACTGTAGGGAGAAAGCTCTCCGTCAGTAAACAGGTGGATATGACCAGTTACCAGCTCCGTCATGCCTCGGCTTTCATACTGCAATGCCTTTAGGAAGGGGGCATTCAACAGGGCATAAAGAATGGGAGATTTGATTTTCACTGCATTTTCCAGAGTCTTTTCAAAAAGCTCCTGATTCTTCATTTCTGGTACAGAAGAAAAATTCTTCAGGTCGTTGAAGCAGTCCTTGGTGATTTGATCTCGGATGGTTTCACGAGCATCGGTACACAGGCGGACAATCAGAGGAAGCACCTTAGCCTTAAGCACGTAGGTTTGAGTATTATTGATTCCCTTGAAGGTCAGCAGGGGAGGAAGCTTATTGTCCTCGGATTCTGTGGTGGCGTTCTGGATGTAATCATTTAAATCCTTGTCGCTATATTGTCCCAACAGAGGAACTCCACGGGAATCGGAGAACATGTTGATATTTTCCCGAGTAAAATAATAAGGAGGCTTGTTCAGGTTCAGTTCAAGGTTTTTGAGGGCAGTTTCCTTCTGCAGATTTTGCTGAGCTTTGTTGCGATAGGTGGTAACGCAGAATTCCAGAATGTAGATGGATTGCAGCAGAGAAATGTCTTCTGCAGTCAAGTCCGTTACCTTTTCGTAGTCCTGTCGAACAAAGAAGCACAGCTGGTTCCACTGGTAGAAGGTGTCGGAGGCATTTTTGATGGAGCGAAGGGCTTCTTCGCTTTTTTGTGCCACTGTTTTGAAAAAATTCTTAACGGTCAAATCCTTGCCGGGGTTTGCCACCTGCAGCTTTTTCAAGAAATAGTCGTGGAATTCGTCCTTCTGCAGCCTCATCTGGAATTTGGACAAAGCAATGGACAGTAAATCCTCGGTGGGCAAGGTGGTGGGACAAAGGATTGAAGGCAAGCCCCGGGGAAGCTGGAGGCAGTACAGAGCATTTTCCTTGATACTATCTTTTCCCAGCGTTTCTCCCAAATACACATCTGCAGATTCATGCTTCAAAGCCTCTAGGGGAGTGTTTTTAGGCAAATCTGTATCAAAGGGATAGGGAATGGCAGGGTTTTTCTTGATGTTTTGATAGACAGCAATACACTTGTCCATATAGTAAGGAATAACGATAACTTCCTTGTTTTCTGGATCTGTAGTTACGTAGAGAATCTGCCGCTCTTGGGCAAGTTTATCTAATTCCTTTTTTACTAGCTCAGGAGCATTGTTGATATAAGGGAGCAAGTCGCTCTGGTCACTTGCATGATGCTGAGCGTATTTCTTTATATAGTCACAAAATTCCGCCACATTTACTTGGGCACTTTTCTGATGTGTTGCATAGGAACGCAACAGAATTTGAATGTTCGATGTTGTTGTCATAATTTTCATAATAGCAAAAAGACCCTATAATAACAAGTAGAATAGCCTTGCTTGCCTTAGAAAGCTCCTCTTGATATACTCACGAGGGAGGATAGTATGAGCATAGAAGCTTTACAGAAAATTATTGATAACAGCAAGCGGATTGCATTTTTTGGTGGGGCGGGAGTGTCTACAGAAAGCGGAATTCCAGATTTTCGTTCCCAGGATGGACTGTATGCCCAAAAATGGAAGTATCCTCCAGAACAGATTTTAAGTCACAGTTTTTTTATGAAAAATACCGGGGAATTTTACCGATTTTACCGAGAAAAGATGATTTGTCTTTCTGCAAAACCCAATGCGGCTCACCTGAAGCTGGCTGAATTGGAAGCTGCAGGAAAATTGACTGGCGTGGTAACCCAAAATATCGATGGATTGCATCAGGCCGCCGGAAGCAAGAAGGTTTTTGAGCTTCACGGTAGCGTCCTTCGCAATAATTGTATCAAGTGCAGGTCCTTCTATGACGTGAACTTTATCTTGGACAGCGGCAAGGAAGGGGAGTCGGCTGTTCCTGTATGCCCAAAGTGCGGCGGCATGGTAAAGCCCGACGTGGTGCTTTACGAGGAAGGCTTGGACAACGATGTTATTGAAGGGGCGGTGAATGCCATTGCCACTGCAGACACCTTGATTATTGGTGGCACCTCCTTGAACGTGTATCCCGCCGCCTCCCTCATCCACTATTTCCGGGGCAACACCATTGTCCTCATCAACAAGTCTCCCACCTCCGCTGACTCCCTGGCTCAGCTGGTAATTTCTGAGGGAATTGGTCAGGTCCTGGGTCAGATTCAGGTACGATAAGTGGGTAGGCTGAGGGTCAGATTCAGGTACGATAAGCGGGTAGGCTGACGGTCAGGTTGTGGTACGATAAGCGGGTAGGCTGACAGGCTAAGTTGAGCTTGGTAGTAGGAGCTGCTCTACGCTGGCGTAGTCCTTGCTGGTAAAGGCGTGGATGATTTTGTTTTCAATCTCGTCTGCTTGGGAAAGACCAAAGCCTGCAACCTTGAGCAAGTGGTTGAGTTCTTCTACCGAAAGCTGAAGCTGGGCAGCCAGAATTACTAGCTTGTCCTTCTTTGTTTTGTAGCCTTCCTTTTTGGTGATGTCGGAAAAAAGCTGCTTGGAAATACTGGTGGTACCCTTCCAGATATCTGAGCGTTTCTTTTCTGGGTGCTGTGCCAGATGGCGTTTTATGAACTGGTTCAGCATACCTTGGTAATCTTGTCCATAGGCTGGTTGAGGAGTGATATTCTTTTTCTTGTATTGCTCCGTCAGCATTTTCTGGATTTCCACTCTGCCATCTCGTTCTGCGTGGTCCAAAGGGCGCAATCCCATTTTGTCCCGTAGCTCCATGTCTGCCCCCTGTTCCAGTAAAAATTGAACGATGTCTTTGTAGTTGCCCATGACCGCCAAGGTTAACAGGGAAAATCCTTCTTCTACCTGAAAATTCACATCCATTTTTTCATAAATCAGATGCTTTACCAAGGAAAGTTGGCCTCCGATGGTGGCATAGGCCAGTACAGTCTCCATGTCTAGCTGGGTAAGAAGTTTTGCATCTATGAGCTTTCTCAGCACCAAAGAAAGCCCCTTGCGAGCCAAAAGGCGAACTGGCGTGTAGCCTCGCTTATCTTGCACATGGATATTTGCGCCCCGTTCTATCAGCAGGCAGGCTGCTTCCTGGGCAGAATGGTCGATGGCTTGTAGCAGGGGAGTGGAGCCATGGGGAGATGTGATGTTGATGTCTGCTCCTCGGTCTAGCAGAAGCTCAATCATCTGGCAAAAATTGCGGCTTGCTGCCAGCAGCAGGGGAGAGGTTTCCGTGCTGAAACGATTTACCTTGGCACCATTGTCCAGCAGGAGCTTGGCAAAATCCAATGCGTTTATGCTGACTGCAGCGGTAAGGGGCGTAAGGCCATAGCTATCACGAATATCAACAGAGGCTCCGTGGGCAATGAGGAGTTTGCCTGCTTTGAGGGCATTCATTTGGGCAGCAGCAATCAGGGCGGTGCGGCCGTGGCGATCTTCTTGTTCTAGGGAAACATGGGCATTCAGCAGGAATTCCACCTGTCGTACAGCATCCATCATGGCCACCGTTACGAGCAATGGCGGACAAGAGGTTTTAATGCGACAGGCAAAGGGAGTGAGATTGCAGATTTCAGGTGCCATGCCAGGAACATAATGGTTCATGATATGGACATCGTGGCTGAAGGTAACAGAATAGGTGGCCCCAGCTACTTCCATAGCTTTTTGCACTGCTGGAGAAAGGTGAGGATTGGGGATGAAATCTGATTCCACAAATTTTTCGTTAAAGCCGAACTGTAGCAGTTCCTTTGCCAAGGCAAGGTAATCATCCGTCATGAGATAGGTGTATTCCTTGCCGTCCAGCTCAGGGATGGCCACCTCCACAATCTTAATCTTTTGTGCTTCATCATAATACTTGTACTGTGCTTCCATAAAACCACTCCTTTCTAGGTGATGAAGATAGTATACCGCAAATAAATTACCCGTTGGTCGCTTTTTAGGCGACTTTTTTTGGGGGGTGAGTGGGAGGCGACTTTGTGGGTGGACTTACTGGGCGTTGCGGACTACGCGGAATGCGATTGGCAGGGGACCCACAAGGAATTCGTACTCTGTGGGATCAAGCTTGCTTCTGCTTGTCACTCGTCTGATACCGCCACGGATGACACGGCAGGGAACTTCATGTCCATTTCTACCTCCAGAACTAAAACTCATTTCCCCATAATTCGGCCCTCGTGGGTTCACACTGTTACCGCTGACCTGGTAGTAGCTACTGCTGTACCAGTCCCATACCCACTCGTTTTGCTCGTCGGCATAGTCCCCTCTAAAGGTAGTTCCATTGTAAGGATAGTCACTTTTTAACACACCTTTTCCTGCCGCATACTCCCACTCCGCCTCGGTGGGCAGCCGGTAGCCGTTGGCGTTCCAGTCACAGGTGATGTTGGGCAGATCCTCCGTAGCCCTGAGATACTTGGGGTTTGTAACCGCATCCGTAGAACCGTTGGAAGCGTAGCAGGGTGTGAGCCCTTCTGTCAGACTGCGACGGTTGCAGTAGGTGAGGGCATCAAACCAAGTGATGTTGGCCGCCGTATTGGTCTTCCACTGGTTGCGGTGAACATATTTGTTGTTTTGTCTTTCAAGATAGCCATCGGGATATATATCGATCTCGTACATCCACTGCTCCAGGGTAATGGGTTGCTCGCTGACGTAGAAGCTACTGACTGTCACTGTGTGAGCAGGGAATTCGTCAGCATTCCAGCTTTCCTTTTTCGGCAGGTCGGTGTTGCCCATGGTGAAGGTGCCACCTTGTACCAGCTTCATGCCGCCGTTGGCCTGCGCCATCAATGGTACAACCATACTTGTAGCCAGTGCCAGAACCAGTGCTATTAACTTGCGTGTTTTCATGCGTTTCTCCTTATGAAATTGTTCGCTGCTTTCTTATTACAATTTAGTTTGACGTACAAATGCAACATTGGTTAAGATCTTAAAAAAATGGAGGTAGTAAATGGTCATACTGTGAATTTCTATTTCTGCGTCTCCGTAAAAATATTCTTAGTAATCCTTGTCCAAGTAACATAAGCATTGGCAAAACTGTAAGTATAAAGCTGATCGTTGGCTGTCGCTGTGGATCAGTGCTTTGTTGATTGTTCTTCGAATTGATTGTCTGTTTCATGGTTTTCCTCATTGATTCTAGTGGTCTATTTCTTATTCTTAGTTGTAGGAGTGGTTGCTTATAGGTAATCTCCTAATAGCTTACCACTCTGTACCAGGAGGTACTCCATTTGCAATATAATTGCGAAAATATTTCATCGCAAGTTGATCAACTTCCATTTGTTGATATTCACTCAATTGGACATAACAATTTGCATATTTTCGAAATTGAACGCAGGCTAAACAACTGCTTTTACATTGAAAGAGACAATTTTTATCGGTATTATATTGTCCACAATTATTGCATTTCCTGTTACAATCACATTTTCTTCTCGCAACCCTTAAAGCACAATTACTTTTAAAATCAGCCAAGAAAGAAACAGTATCATTTGTAATTTGCTGTTTTTTGTTTACTTCGATGTAAGAAGGCCATTTTTCCAACACAGGATCCCATTTTTGACAGAGATGATTGTAATTATCCCACATATATTGTTCATATTCTTGTTTTTGCTTTAAAGCTTTTCTTTCTCGTTTGTCTGGTTTACCACGGTTACATAAATATATATAATAAAGAATCCCTCCTCCTATATAAAAAATTAACAGCATTAAAACCAACATAAAGTTCCTCCTAAAATAATTTCCTGTTTACTCTGTAGTATGTTAAATTTTTGATTGTAATTGTTGTTTATCTTTGTCTCCATTTACCAGAATTTTGTTCTTTATTGATTTTTCTATGTATATCATGATTTCCTTCACTTTTCAAAAGCTCTTTAAGTGCTACAACAAAAATTACCAGAATGCCAATTCCTAAAAAGGTGTAGATACAATCTGTATTCAAAGAAATTATATCGTTTAAAACTAAAAAAGAATGAAAAAGAACTAAAATTGCTGTAATGCATGTAAGAAAAATAGCGCCGACAGTAGTTATAATGGTAACAGAGTAATCGAATGCCTCTGTTTTGAGAGGGCATTTATTAAATTCTTGGTTTTTTGTATTTAAAATTGTTTTATAAATTTTTCCGGAAACAAATGTTTCTAAAAAGTCTATATGTGATTCCCAGTTTTTTTGCCAAAATTTGGAACCTTTGCTGATAAGAATCCAAGATAAACAGAAAAAGAAACAAAGACAAATAATCAGTAACAATATGAATTTTGAAAATAAAGGAATTTCTTTCAGTGTTGTTAAACAAATTTTACCATCACCGAGAACTTTATCAATAGTTGCAAAGTATGCTGTGAAAGATGCTAGAATAAATGCCCAAAAATAAGTTCCTCTTTTCCAGAATAATTCAATTTCAAATCTGCGAATTTCGTGTGCTATGTTAAATGCCGTTTGAATTGTTTCCAATGTATTGGCATCGAGATGTGTTACATCAAAGACTCTTTGAAGATAATCTTCATCATTAAAAGTATTCATATATTCCCTTCTTTCTCCCTGCAAGCCCCGCCACAGCTTCTTTAAGAAAACTATGATAGTTTTATCATGCTGAAGTCTGAAAAACATATCATAACACCAATGTGTTAACAAACATATTAATACTTAAAGTCCTTCCTGCTTCGTATAGATAAACCCATCATACCAGAAGCTTTTTCCATCTGGGTTTAATGTAATTTTTGCTGTAGGAATTCCATTGGGACTGAGTGTTGCAGTATCAGCATTTACAGTATATTTATAGGTATCAAGAATTTTAGATCCCCGCGTTTCACTTCCCATGGCATTGAGTATTTCTCGTAAAATCCAAGTACACTGGCCATCACTTTCAAATCTCAATGTGTATATACTTTTTACTGTCATATAAGAAAATGTTTCAGTAGTTGTATAAACCCATTCTCCAAGAAATAAATTCGGTCCGCTTGCTCCTTCACTAGTATTCGCACACCCTGTCAGGGAAAACAGTCCCAGCACTGCCATCACCAGTAGGGCGGCAACAAGTCCGCCTCCCAGTCCATTCTTCTTCAAAGCTTTCATAAAAGCTCCTCCTTCCGTTTTGGCAAAAGCAAAAAGCTTTCACCAGAAAACTATTCTATAAAACCATGTCTTTTGTGCTGAATCACAACAGAAACATGATTCTGTCGATATTTTTACACATTATAATATCGATGTCAATGTGAAAGTAAATAGATTAAACATTATATTATAATGTGAATGAATAAGGCTTTAGATTCATAATGTAGTGATGTCTCTGCAACAAACCTTCATTGCCAACCTCCGTTATTTCCGCAAAAAACGAGGGCTGACCCAAAAGGATTTATCCGTCTACCTGAACAAGGGCTACAATTACATCAATTGTATCGAAGGTGGCAACTCCTTCCCTCCGCCAGATGTAATAGACCAGATGGCAAAGATTCTGGAAATTGACCCAGCCCAACTTTTCCTCAAGGACGGCTCCCCAGAAAACCTGCGTCATAATGGCAGCCAGCAATTTTCTCAAGAAATTACCGACCACATCATGAGCCGCCTGAAAGAGGTCATTGCTCAAGAGGTTCGCCAAAGCCTCAATCCATAGCTTCACCCTTCCAATCCCCTCGTCTTGTACACTATAGCACAGCCACATAACAAAAAAGTCGCCTGTGAGGCGACTTTGGAATTTTTTTGAAGAAAAATGATTTTGGGTGCAGTTGTTCAGACTACACCCTTGGGATGTATCTTTTTTTAAGCGTTTTCCAGCTTTTCAATCTGCTCAGAAAGCAGAGGAATCAGCTGCTTCTTGCGGGATACCACGTTCTTCAGGATGAAGATATTTTCCTCGGCACGAGGAATCTCTGCCACCTGCATGAATTTCTGATCTGCTGCCACCAGCATAATACTGGTTAAGTTGATGATATCGGTTACCATCAAGGCAGAGAAGAGGCAGCTACGGCTGGAACGCACAGACTCCAGCATCTTGAAGAATTCTTCCTTCCGCTCCAGAATCTCGGAGGGAGAGCTTACTTCAATCTGGCTTACGGTGAACTTGTGGCCCTTCTCGTTGAATTCCTTCATATCCTGCTTGGTAACAGCTTCAGCACTGCGTCCCTTCAGGCTGCTGGAGGCAGTGATAATATCCTGTCCCAAAGTCTGAATGTCCAAGTTGGTGATGTTGGAAAGATATTCTGCTGTTTCTCGGTCTTCGTCGGTAGTGGTGGCAGACTGCAGCACCAATGTGTCGGTGAGGATTCCGCACAGGAGGATACAGGCAATTTCACGTGGGATGGACACGTGGTACTGGCGGTACAGGTTGGTAACGATAGTACAGGTTGCTCCCACTGGCCGGTTGATAAAGGTAATGGGGTAGCGGGTTGAGAAGCTTCCCAAGCGGTGATGGTCAATCACCTCTCGAATCTTGTAGTTCTCCAAGCCTTCTACAGCCTGTGAAAGCTCGTTGTGGTCCACAAGACACACTTCAATAGAAGCTTCGTTCAAAAGGTCGCTTTCAGAAATAACTCCTACGATGGTGTTATTGTCGTCCACTACTGGCAGTGTGCCGCCTGGTGCGTGCTGCAGAATGGGGCGCACCTTCTTGATGGTGTCGTTGATGTTCAAAGGAGCCAGCTCCTGATTTGCCATGGAGGACACAGGAGAGGAGTAGATAATGAGCATGGAGGTGGCAGAAGTGTCGTAGGGGCTAATCAAAAGAGATACACCGTTCTTTTCTGCCAGCTCCCGAATTCCCTTGTCGGGAGTATAGCCAGAGGTGATGATAATGGCCCGCACCTTTTCCTTGGCACAGTATTCCTGAATTTCCTTGCGGTCTCCAGTAATAACGATAGTATTTTCTGGAGCATGCATTGCCAGTCGCTTCTTGAAGGTCTCGAACTGGGAACCAGCCACCAAGGTAAAGCTCTTGAAAAGCTCATCCTCGTTGAAAGTAATTACTGGCTGGGCAGAAATAGTTTCGCTAATCAAGCCGATGGAGGTGGTGATGGATGCAGATTTTTCTGGATTTACAATCTTCAGCACATTCTTTGCAAAGGCACTGTAGTGCAGCAATGAAACGTATTGATTGTCTTCCTTTACAACTGGCAGTACCTTTCTGTCTCGCTCTTCCATAGCATTTACTGCCTTCCACAAGGAGGTGTCATAGCTTACGGTCTCACAGTTGTGGGTCATGTAATAGCTGACCTTGGGGATAAGGTCTGGAACGTACTGCGGAGCGGGTACGGAAAATCTTCCCAGAATATATTCAGTCTGGGGAGAAAGGTTTCCTGCTCGAGCTGCCACATATTCGCTGTGACCCATAAGCTGCTTCAGCCGGGCGTAGGCGGTGGCCGATATGATGGAATCTGAGTCGGGATTACGGTGCCCGATAACATATACTGTTTTCATGGGGTGAAAATCTCCTCATTATGATAGTAAAAATCTATATTATTGTAATAGTGTATCATTATTATAATTGTGTAACAAGTACAAATTTTTTATTGTATTGTAAAAAAAAGTCTAAATGATTAAAATAGCTGAAAGAGATTAGATGCAGGATTCATGTTGAAGTCCACCTCATCTATTTGGAGGAAAGTATGAATTTTATTTTTTTAGGCCCTCCCGGAGCAGGAAAGGGAACCTTGGCTGCTAAAGTTGCTGTGGAATACGGTATTCCCCACATTTCCACCGGAGATATTTTCCGTACCGCAATCAAAAACCAGACTCCACTGGGAGTAAAGGTAAAGGCAATTATTGATTCCGGCGCCTTGGTAAGCGATGACTTGACTGTTGAGCTGGTAAAGGATCGCTTGTCCCAAGCAGATGTAGCCAATGGCTTTATTCTGGATGGCTTCCCCAGAACAATTCCTCAGGCTGAAGCTTTGGAAGGAATTGCCAAGGTAGATGCAGTGGTAAACTTTGACATTGCTGACGAAGGTGTAGTGGAGCGACTTTCAGGCCGCCGTGTGTGCAAGGGTTGTGGCCAGAACTTCCACGTCACCTTTTTGCCTCCTGCCAAAGAAAACACCTGCGACGCTTGCGGGGCTGAATTGTACACCCGTGACGATGACCAGGTAGAAGCAATCTCTCACCGCTTGGTAGTATATCGCCAGCAAACAGCTCCCCTCATTGACTTTTATCGGGAACGAGACAAGATTGTAGACATTGACGCTCGCCCCGCCACAGAAGCTATCTTGGAACAGTTCCGAGACAAGTTCAAGAAATAAGTTTTTCGTTGAATCAGCTATACGTTCCCAGTTGAAGCAATTTGTTTCAGCTGGGATTTTTTTTATCCAGCCCCATCTACCAGTTATCGAACAGTAGACCGTGAAATTGAAGCCCCACCTGCAATAGTCTGGGAAGCAGGGGAACCTCACGAATAGTAGCCAGAGTGGTGGGGAACACCCACAAAAATTATTCTGGGAAACTGGGGAGGTCCCCTGCCCAGCCGAACTGTGAGCGTTAGCGAAGTGCGAGGCGGGGTAGGGTTCCCCAGATTCCCTAGATAAATTTGTGTTCCCCACCACTCGAGATGCTGCTCCTGTTCCCCTGCTTCCCGGGATGTGGCTGGGATTCAGTCTCCTGGGCTGATGTTCGTGAGCCAATCTTGACCAGTCCTCACAATACAAGTAGAATACCTTCAAATATACTTCAAAGATTTAAGTGAGGTTACTGACATGAAAAGTGATAACGCAAAGAAAGGTATTGCTAGAGCCCCCCATCGCTCCTTGTTTCGGGCCATGGGATATACAGACGAGGAACTGTCACGACCATTAGTTGGTGTGTGCTGTGCCCAGAACGAAATTATTCCCGGCCACATTTATTTGGATAAAATTGGCGAGGCCGTAAAGGCAGGAATCCGTATGGCTGGTGGAACTCCCATCGAATTCCCTGCCATCGGTGTGTGCGACGGAATCGCCATGGGACACGAGGGAATGCGCTATTCCTTGGTAACACGAGAGTTGATTGCCGACTCCATCGAGTGTGTTGCCCGTGGCCATCAGTTTGACGCTTTGGTGCTGATTCCCAACTGCGACAAGGTTGTTCCCGGTATGTTGATGGCAGCTGGTCGCCTAGACTTGCCCACTGTCCTCGTTTCTGGTGGCCCCATGATGCCTGGAAAATTGCCTGGTGCCGATTGCTGTCACGAAGGTAATCCTTACGGTGGCCGCCACTTGAGTCTTTCTGATATGTTTGAGGCTGTCGGTGCCGTTACTGCTGGAAAAATCACCGAGGAGCAGCTATGCGAGCTGGAGCACAACGCTTGTCCTGGCTGCGGTTCTTGCTCCGGTATGTTTACCGCCAACAGCATGAACTGCGTTACCGAGGTTTTGGGAATGGGCTTGCCTGGCAACGGAACCATCCCCGCCGTTTCTGGTGCTCGTATCGCCTTGGCCAAGCACGCTGGTATGGCCGTTATGAAGATGCTAGAAAAAGGCATTACCGCTCGCCAAATCATGAACCAAAAGGCCTTTGAAAATGCTCTCGCTGCCGACATGGCTCTTGGCTGTAGCTCCAACACCGTGCTACACCTTCCCGCCATTGCTCACGAGGCTGGCGTTAAGATGGATCTTCACCTCATCAACGAGATTTCCGAAAAGACTCCTAACCTCTGTCACTTGGCTCCCGCTGGCCACAGCTTTATGAGCGACTTGGATAGTGCTGGCGGTGTTTCCGCTGTTTTGGCAGAGCTGGCCAAGAAAAATCTCATTCACACCGACTTAATGACTGTTACTGGAAAAACAGTGGGAGAGAACATTGCTGGTGTTCGCAACAGAGATACCAGTGTGCTCCGCCCCATCGAAGAGCCCTATTCTCCCTCTGGTGGAATTGCCATTCTCTTTGGAAACATTGCTCCCCGTGGAACCGTTGTAAAGCGCTCTGCCTGTGCCCCAGAGCTTATGAATCATACAGGTCCTGCCCGTGTCTTTAACTCCGAGGAAGAATGCTTCCAGGCTGTACAGGAGCGAAAGATTAACAAGGGTGACGTGGTTGTTATCCGCTACGAAGGTCCAAAGGGTGGGCCTGGTATGCGAGAAATGCTTTCTGTTACCGCTGCCTTGGCAGGACAGGGACTGGACAAGGATGTGGCCCTCATTACCGACGGTCGCTTCTCTGGTGCAACTCGTGGAGCCTCTCTCGGACACTGTTCTCCAGAGGCTGCCGACGGTGGACCAATCGCCTTGGTACAAGAAGGTGACATGATTACCTTGGATATCAACAACTACAAGATTACCTTGGAGGTTTCTGATGAAGAGTTGGCCGCCCGTCGTGCTGCTTGGGTTTGTCCTCCACCAAAGGTAACAGATGGCTATCTTGCCCGCTATGCAAAGCTGGTTTCCTCCGCTGACCAAGGAGCTATCTTACAATGAAATATACCGGTGCCAGAATCGTCATAGAATGTTTGGTGGAGCAGGGTGTAGACATGGTCTTCGGTTACCCCGGTGGAGCCATTCTGAATGTCTACGACGAGCTGTACAAGCATAGCGATAGAATTCGTCACATCCTCACCGCCCACGAGCAGGGAGCCGCTCACGCTGCCGACGGTTATAGCCGTTCTACTGGAAAAGTGGGTGTGGTGTTGGCTACCAGCGGTCCTGGTGCCACAAACCTTGTAACAGGTATCGCTACAGCCTACATGGACTCCATTCCCATGGTGGCTATTACCTGTAACGTAACCACACCATTGCTGGGTAAGGATAGCTTTCAAGAAATCGACATTACTGGTATCACCATGCCAGTAACAAAGCACAACTACATTGTCCGCAGCGTAAACGATTTGGCAGACACCATCCGAGAAGCCTTCTTGGTGGCTCAAAATGGTCGTCCTGGTCCTGTTCTGGTGGATATTCCCAAGGACATTACCGCCGCTACTACGGAATACAATCCTCCTTCAGTAGACTTGCTTTGTGAGGATCACACCTCTTTAGCACGAGCCAGCATTCGTCGTGTTACAAAGATTTTGTCTCCCTCTGACCAAGAGGTACAGGATATTGCTGCAGTCATTAATGAATCCCAGCGCCCCTTCCTCTATGTTGGTGGTGGTGTGGTCATCGACAACGCCTGTCAGGAGCTCATGACCTTGGCTGAACGGCGGAATATTCCTGTGGCCACCAGTCTCATGGGAAAGTCAGCCTTTCCCTCTCGTCATCCCCTGTGCTGTGGCATGATTGGAATGCACGGAACAAAGGCTGCTAACATGGGTGCCAACAAGTCTGACTTGGTGATTGCCATTGGAGCCCGCTTCTCTGACCGAGTAATTTCTGACTCCACCAAATTTGCCCGAAATAGCAAGATTCTCCACATCGATATTGATCCTGCTGAAATCAACAAAAATATCGCCACCCATTACTCCTTGGTGGGTTCCATCAAAGAGCTACTGAATCGGCTTCTTCCCTTGATTGAAGAGCGAGCTGAATCTGGCTGGAATCAGGAGATTGCCCAGTGGAAGCAGCATCTTCCTGCCATGTACTCCAAAAAGACAAGCCTGCATCCCAAGTTTGCCTTTGAGTACATCCACGAAAAGCTGGGGGAAGACACCATCATCACCACTGAAGTTGGCCAGCATCAGATGTGGGCCGCCCAGTTCTATCCCTTCTCAAAGCCTCGAACCTTCCTCACTAGTGGTGGCTTGGGAACCATGGGCTACGGAACAGGTGCTGCCATTGGTGCTCAGCTGGCCAATCCTCACCGCCGAGTAGTTCACATTGCTGGTGACGGTTCCTTCCGCATGAATTGCAACGAGCTTGCCACCATCAGCCACTATCAGGTTCCCGTCATCATCGTTTTGGTGAATAACGGAACCTTGGGCATGGTGCGTCAGTGGCAAAACTTGTTCTACGACAAACGCTATTCTGAAACCACCTTGAATTTCGGCCCTGATTTTGTACTGCTGGCTCAGGCCTACGGTATTACAGGTGAGCGTGCCACCAACGAAGAAGAATTTAAGGCTGCCTTTGACCGTGCCGTGGAATCCGGCAAGGCTGCCATCATTGACTGTTCCATGAGCATTGACGAAATGGTTCTGCCCATGGTTCCTGCTGGCAAGCCCATCGACGAGCTTTTGCTGGACGTTTAATTTTATGGAGAAACAACATGATTGAAAGAAATCCTGCCTTTGACAACCTGGCCGCTGGTTACCTTTTCCCAGAGATTGGAAAGCGTCGCCGTGCCTATGCTGCCGCCCATCCTGATGCTAAGATTATCAGCTTGGGTATCGGTAACACCACAGAGCCCCTTACTCCCCACATTGCTGCCGCCATGGCAGACTATGCTAAGGGCTTGGGCACTGTGGCTGGATACAGCGGTTATGGTGACGACAGTGCTGGGGAGCCTGCTCTGCGGGAAAAAATTGCTTCTGTGCTGTATGACGGAATCATCGAAGCAGACGAGGTTTTCGTTTCAGATGGTGCCAAATGTGACGTAGGTCGCATTCAGCAGCTTTTCGGTGCTAACGTATCCGTTGCCGTGCAGGATCCCGCCTATCCTGTATACGTAGATGGTTCTGTAATGGTTGGTGCTGCAGGAAAAACACCTGCCACCGCCGCTGGATATCAGGACATTGTATACATGCCCTGTCTGCCCGAAAATAACTTCTTCCCCGATTTGTCTGTGGTAAAGCCCAATAGCCTCATCTATTTCTGCTCTCCCAATAATCCCACGGGAGCGGTGGCCACCAAGGAACAGCTCCAGCAGCTGGTGGACTTTGCCAAGAAAAATGGCTGCATCATCATTTTTGACTCAGCCTACTCAGCCTTTATCCGGGATGAAAATCTTCCTAAAACCATCTTTCAGATTGATGGAGCCAAGGAATGTGCCCTTGAAATCAACTCCTTCTCCAAGCCTGCTGGATTCACTGGTGTTCGTCTTGGCTGGAGCATTGTTCCTAAGGCCCTGAAGTTTGCTGATGGTACTCCCGTTCAGGCCCTGTGGTCACGGCTCATCAACACCTTCTTCAATGGTGCTTCCAATATTGCTCAGGCTGGTGGTCTTGCTGCCTTGGATCCAGAGGGTGTACAGGAAATGCGTCAGCTTACCGACTTCTACTTGGAAAATGCAGCCCTCATCAAAAAGGCCTTGGAAGGAGAAAATTTCCGTGCCGCTGGTGTAGAGGTTTATGGTCAGGGAAATGCTCCCTACCTGTGGGTTCGCTTCCCTGGAAAGAAAAGCTGGGATATGTTCGACAAGATTCTTGACGAGTGCCACGTGGTAACTACTCCTGGTGCTGGCTTTGGTCCTGCGGGAGAAAGCTTTATCCGCTTTAGCTCCTTCGGTCACCGAGACGCAGTGGAAGAAGCCTGTCGCCGCCTCGCCAAGCTCAAGCTCTAGTCCCAGAGTCTGTTTAAAACGAAAAACCCCAGAAATCTCCTAGTTCTGGGGTTTTCCTTTATCTTTTGAAGTTAAGCTGGTTCTTGAGCTTTTTCTACAGGCTGAATCGTGCGCCCATTATGACTTCATAGTGAATTGGTTGCGCTACTCGTAAGGTGAATATTCCAACCCTAGCTGTGGCAAAATATGTACCGTATTTTCCTCCATATACATTCAGTCCACCTAATACGTCAACTGTAAGGTCAAATCCTTGCTCATCAATAAAAAAATCAGAACCTGCTCCAACGGTTAGTCCCACAGGAACACCTTGCTCAAAGGCTTCTACCTGAAATGCTAAGGTGTTGATAAAGTCCGTGGTTGCAATCCCCATCTTGATTTTGTAGCTAAAATCAGCATTGACATTTTCTGTATCGTAAAAGACATCAAGTTTTCCCCGAATGTCATGGAGCTTTCCTAAATCCTCAGTCGTAAAGGATAGTATCGTAGCCGTTTCCAGTGCAAAGTGCTTTGTCATCTGCCAGCCGAGAAGTAGACCTGCACCAGGTTGTAGATTATTCGTAATTTCCAGTGCAAAGCCCCCGCCTAAAAACACTGGCCCAAGCTTTGCTATGCCAAGAATTTGGACGTCATATTCATTTGCTGTGAGATAATCTGTTTGGGCACGTACGGCCAGCCGAGGGATAATGTCCTCCTCTGCCAGAAAGGAAAAGCCAACCATGGGTTTTCCTGCAAAAGAATCCACATGGAGACTCCCTGATAAATCAAAGGCTCTCAGAGAAACGGTACAGATACTGAAAACTACTAAAATGATTACAATCTTTCTCATAGATTTGTTTTATAACCCAAACTAAATCGTATAGACTTGTGCATCTGTTCAAACTTCATAAAATCGATAGAAAACCGACTGGTGAATGTTCCTTCAAACAAAGGTGTTTCAATAAAAGGAGAAAATCTAAAGGAAATATTCTCTCTATTAGTATTATTGATTTCATCAAGAGTAATTTCTGTAGAGATAGTCATATGAGCTCCCACAGTAAAATTGAAGGTGCCAGCATGAATATTGTTTGCAAAAATTGCCAAATTACATCCTAACGGGCCAGAAACAAAGAATATATCTTCAGTAGCACTCTTTGAAATATTAAACATAGTAAAATGGAAATTCATAAAATTAGCCCTAAATCGAGGCTCAACCCAAAAATACAAGTCTGATAGCTTCAAAACAGACTGGGTAGCCCCTGGATTTAACACTATCTTGGAGATTCCAAATTGAAGGAATAAGGAAGCTGTGTGAGTATTTCCAATAACAGTTGAAAGCCCTGTGTGTAATTCAATATCGCGATTGAGCTTTATACTTGTTCCTGCATTTTGATCGTTGGTAATGGGAAAACCAACTCCAACACTAAAATCAACAGTAGCCAAAGAAAAAACTCCGGCGTACCGAAGGTCTACATTACCCCGCCACTGATTTTCCTTGTGTCCTGCATAAAAATACATGCCAAAAGCTTGTGAGCTTCGTAGTTTTAATACGTAAGAGGCCCCAAAATCAGAAAAAGGGTAGATGGTGGTGTCCATCCGTCCGTCCCATGTTTCTGACAATCGAGAGTTTGTAGGAAGAATACCGAAATGCCGTCGTAAGAACAAATCTGAACCAATAGATTCATGATCACCTACAAAAAGAGAGATATAACGGGTTACGTGGCAGCAAGGGAAGCGGGCTGTAATGGATATTTCATCGAGACAAAATTGTGCTGGAACTCCTTCCTCAAACAACTTCAAGTCTAAAAGGTTGTCGGTGCGAAGGCTAACGCCCGTTCTCAGCATTACAACTCCGAACAAGTCCACCTGTCCAGCATAAAAGCCATCAGTCGTCCATTGTGCTCCATTCCCCGCTTCTGTGGCTCCAATGTTTCCCACTACACCAGTAAATCCACTGAAGTGAATTTGTCCAAACGCAGTTGAAATGGAAAGAATCAGGACAAGGATTCCCGCTAATACACTTTTATATGAAAAAAACTTGTTGGTACTCATGGCTGTCTGCCCCCAAGAATAAAATATCTTTTCTATTATCGTCATAAATACTAAAATCTTTAGATTGTTCTTGTTTTAGAGAAACTGAGATGGCGTGGTGGAGGAAATCTCTAAAAAATTAATTTCTTATAAACATTCCTCTTGACTTATATTATTTTGCGTATAAAATAATGAGTATGAGTGACTATCTTGATATTAATAACGAGGAACTGCTTAAGGATTTTTTCAGCGAGGCTGAACAACAGGTTGAGAATCTGGAAAGCAATATCCTTGTCATTGAAAATGACCCTTCCAATCACGAGGCAATCGACGAGATTTTCCGTGCTGCTCACACTCTGAAAGGTGGTTCTGCCACAGTAGAAATGACGGAGTTGTCTGGTTTCACCCACGTGGTGGAGGATTTGCTGGATGAAATCCGTTCCGATCGGGTTGATGTAACTGGTCCTGTGGTAGATGTTCTTCTCTCATCCATCGACGTGATTAAAGCCATGTTAGAGGCTCGTCAGGATGGCGGTATCTACGATGCTGATGTAGAGCCAATCAAGAATACCTTAAAGTCATTCATTCCCTCTAAGGATGGTAAGGCTGGTAAAAAGCCTGCCGCACCTGCACCCGTTGCACCACCTAAGCCTGTGGCAAGCACTCCCGCTCCTGCACCAGCTACTACTTCTTCCATTCCATCTCCCGCTCAAGCTCTTTCTGAATACGAGCTTCTTGAGCTCAAGGAATCCTGTGAAGGTAAGCAGAAGCTTTGGGGTGTCACCGTTATGTTTGATGAAAGCAACCTGATGAACTCTGTTGGTGGAATTCAGGTTTTTGCTGCATTAAAGGGACGTGGACTTATCCTTAAGACTGTTCCAGATTTTGATTCCCTGTATTCCGATGAATTCCATCCACAGGTTGTTTATTTCGTTGCTACCACTGCTTCTGCCGACGAGCTAGAAGATGTGGCCTTTATCCCTGATGTTACCCTCTGTACCGATGCTCAGTGCTTGGACGGTAGCTCTGCTAGTGCTGCTCCTGTGGCAGCAGCTCCCAAACCAGTAGCTGCTCCTGTAAAGCCTGTAGTAGTAGAAAAGCCTCCTGTAGTGGAGGAAGTGGTAGAATCTCCCGCCCCTGCTCCTGCTGTAGTGGAGAAATCCATCGATATAGTGGCAGAAAAGAAGGCTATTGCTCCTAAGGGAGATTCTAGCAAGAAGTCAGCCCAGAACCACAACAATGCTGGTAGCGTCCTCCGTGTTGATGCAAAGCGCATTGACTACCTTTTGAACCTTGTTAGTGAGACCGTTATTACAAAGGCTGCCTTCAACCAGATTTCTACTCAGGTGGGAGATTTGCTGGCTCAGTTCCAGACTGTTGGTGCTGGCTATAAGGACAAGGTTCACGCTTTGTTTGAGCAGATGCCCCGCTTCTTGGAAGAAATCCAGAACGGTGCCTCCGTTAAGGATATTCGAACAGCCATCAACGATGAATTTGGTGATTTGTTCTCCGTATTTGATCCCTTTGAGGCAAACTTCAAGTCTGTTACCACCAAGTTCCGTTCCTCAACTCAAAATCTAGGACGTATTGCTGGTGAGTTGCAGGAAGGCGTTATGAAAATCCGAATGGTTCCCATTAGTCAGATTTTCTCCCGCTTCCCTCGTGTTGTTCGTGACTTGAGCCGTGACTTGAACAAGAAGATTAACCTTGTAATCGAAGGTGAGGATACCGAATTGGATAAGTCCGTTACAGAGGACTTGTTGGATCCAATTATGCACTGTGTTCGTAACTCACTGGATCACGGAATTGAGCAGCCCGCAGATCGTGCCGAAGCTGGTAAGCCTGAAGAAGGAACCTTGATTCTCAAGGCTAGCAATGAGGGTAACTTGATTGTTATCGATATTGCTGATGACGGTGCTGGTATTGACGTAAATAAGGTTCGTCAAAAGGCCATTGACCGTGGACTCATTCATCCCAACAAGATTATCAGTGACCAAGAAGCTTATCAGTTGATTTTTGAGCCAGGCTTCTCCACTGCTGACAAGATTTCTGCCGTATCCGGTAGAGGTGTTGGACTGGACGTGGTTCGTAACCAGATAGAAAAATTGAAGGGTTCTGTTGTAGTAACCTCCGAACGAGGCTTTGGAACAAAGTTCAGTATTCGTCTGCCCCTTACTCTGGCCATTATTCAGGGACTTTTGGTGCGGGTTGGCGAGGAAGTATACTCCATCCCTATTACCTCCGTTATCGAAAGCCATCGTGTGCGGCAGGATGAAATTAATACCATCGATAACTACGAGGTTTTGAACGTACGTAACGAGGTTATTAGTATTCTGCGCCTTGATAGACTTTTCAATATCAAGCAGACAGAAGAAAAAGACCATTACTTCATCGTTATTGTTGGTAGTGCCGACAAGAAGATTGGTGTAATGGTAGACTCTCTCATTGGAGAAGAGGACGTTGTTATCAAGCCCTTGCGAGACCAGTTTACTAAGTCTCCTGGTGTGGCTGGAGCATCCATCCTTGGTGATGGTTCTGTTTCCTTGATTATCGATGTAAGCCAGTTGCTTGAGTTGGGTGTGCGTCAGGAGATTGATGCCCGGGAAAAACGGGAAGAGATTGGATTCTCGTTATAAGGGGAGTGTATGGAAACTATTGCAGATATCAAAGAAGCATTGTTGCAGAATTCTGAATCCACTGGAGAAGAGCAAAAAGATAGAATCTCCGCAGTGGACTTTAAGATGGTTACCTTTTCCCTTGCTGGTAAGGACTATGCCATCGATATCATGAAGGTAAAGGAAATTGCAAAGGCTGGTCATTTTACCTATGTGCCTAATACCATGCCCTTTGTATTGGGTGTTCATAACCTTCGTGGTGATATTATCTCTATCATTGACCTTCGTCGCTTCTTCAATATTGAAGTGCCAGCTCGTTCCAAGGACTCCTTGGAGAGCATGTTGGTAGTAAATGTAGAAGACCAGCTGTTCGGTGTGGTAGTAGATGTTATTGATAAGGTTGTGGGAATCCAGAAAAGTTCCATTCAGCCACCTCACCCATTGTTTGGTGACATTAACATCAAGTACATCTATGGTGTAGTGGAAAGCCATGACCGCTTGTATGTTTTGTTGGATGTAGACAGAATTTTTGGAGTAAGAACTCCTACCACAACACTTGCAGAAAAGACTCAAATCGCTGATGCTGAATTTGCGGATGAAACTCCATCTCAGCCAATGGTATCCAATGCTGTCCCTGTAGCTGTTGCTCAGCCAAAGGTTGCACCTCCTCCAGCTCCAAAGGAGCCAGAGGTATTTACTGCTAAGGATTCAGATTATAGCTTTATTGTAGACAGCCTGCAAAAACTGAAGTCCTTTTATGTAACTCCTGTAAATGAAGCTTGGGTAAAACATCGTTACGAGGAATGGGTCGGTCAGCGTGGTCATGATAATACCCAGCTGGTGAACATTCAGGATGCGGAAGCATTCTTGGCCCCCTTCTATTCTGCCAATACAGCAGCCTTCTGGCCTAAAGAATATGCAGAAAATATTTATAAGGCTTTACCAGAAAACAATGCAAAGCAGATTTGTGTTTGGAATCCTGGGTGTGGCAAGGGCTATGAAGCCTATTCTCTGGCATGTATTCTCCGCAAGAAATATCCCGATGCTCGGATAAAGGTATATGCTCAGGATGTAGATTTGCTGAGTATCTCAAATGCCCCCTTGTTGATGGTTCCTCCTGAGGTTGCCAATAGCTGGTATGCTCCCTTTGTAGTTCAGTCTGTATCTGGAACATATTCTTTCAAGCCAGAAATTAAGGAAATGGTTCTGTTTGAATATCACGATTGTATGCATACAAACAATATGCCTGTAATCGATATGATTTTCTCTCGAGACCTTATTTCCTTCTTAAAGCCTGACGTTCAGGCTACATTGCTGGAGGATTTTGACGAAAAGCTAAAGGGTAATGGAAAGATTATTCTTGGTGAAAATGAAAACTTGGCCTATCTTTCCAATTGGTCAGAAACAATGGTAGGTTCTGTCGTTGTATACGGCAAACAATAAATCTTATGAGGTAAGGGGATTTTTATGAGAGTTGAGTATATCAATCCGTTTGTAGAAACGGCTTATAGTATACTAAAAGAAGTTCTGCAGGGTGAAGTCCGTCGTGGAGACTTGTATTTGAAGTCTACCTCAATGCCTGTAATGGGTGTTGCCGCCTTGGTTGGTTTGGCAGGTGATGTAGAAGGCCGTGTACTTTTTGATATGTCCATGGAAACTGCATTGAAGATCGCTTCCCGCATGAACATGGAGGAGTTGCCTGTTTTTGATGAGTTGGCTAAGGCTACAATTACTGAATTGGCAAATCTTATTACTGCACAGGCTGTTACAAAATTGCATGAGTTGGGATTTAAGTTTGACTTAACACCTCCTGCACTTTTCACTGGAGAAAAGATGGAGATTTCAGATCATGAAGTAGAGGCTTTGATTGTTCCTATGATTACGGAGCAGGGAAAAGTCGAAGTAAACGTTGCTATTCGAGAAAGGATGTAAAGGAGAAAATATGAAAACAAAGCAGGATTTTCCTTCAATTAATGAAAGACCACCTGAAGGTGTGCGTGTAGATGGAACAAAGGTAAAGGTGCTTGTTGTTGATGACTCTATGTTCGTTGCAAAGCAGCTTGGCCAGATTCTGTCCAGTGAAGGATATGAGGTTGTGGCTACTGCTGGAGACGGTAAAGAGGGTGTTGATAAATACAAGGAATTGTATCCAAATGTAGACGTTGTAACAATGGATATTACAATGCCTCGAATGGATGGAATTACTGCCCTTGAACAGATTATGTCCTTTGATAAGAATGCTAAGGTAGTAATGGTAAGTGCTTTGGGTAAGGAAGAGCTAGTAAAGAAGTCCCTTATGCTTGGTGCAAAGAACTATATTGTTAAGCCCTTGGACAGAAAGAAGGTTCTGGAGCGCATTGGAGCTTCTATTAAATAGTTTTGTGAAGAATAACGGCCGTGTCGTTGTTTACGATACGGCTTTTTCTTTAAACTCACAGAAAATCTATGGATAAAAAAAAGACAGCTGGAAACCAACTGTCTCTTTGGGCGATACTGGAATCGAACCAGTGACCCCAAGCGTGTCATGCTTGTACTCTAACCAACTGAGCTAATCGCCCTAAAAGGTTTCAATATTACAACATAAAAACTTTTTTAGGTCAAGGGCTTGGAGATAAAAATGAATGTGTTGTTTTTGGCCGAAAATCCTCTGTTTTATGTCGAATATGCTTCCCGCATGGAAAACGCAAATCTTCCTTTTTGGACAGCACATGCTGTAAATGACCTTCATGTTTTGTTCTCCCGCATGACCATTGATTTGGTTTTTGCTGATTGTAATTTTATGAATTTCAATAAATTCGATGTGTTTAAGCATATTAAAGAAAAAGAAGGAAGCTTTATCTTTCTTTTTTTGAACGAACCACGAACAGTCAACAACCTGTTTATTCACTGGGAAGATAAAATAAACGAACGTTGGCCTGATTTATGGACACCGGAGCTGGAATCCCTACTACGAATTGTAGCAAATCAGCCTTTTTTAGGGGATAGTGTGGTGGAAAGTCATCGGATGCAGGAGCTTTTGACTACAGTAAAAACTGATGAGGCAAAACAGTTGATTCAAATAGAAGCTCCATCGGAAGATTTTTCTACATCAGACTTGCAGGTTCCAGAAAAACCTGTGGAGCTACAAGAACCTATCAGATTACGAAAAGAGCCAGCTCAGAAAATTGTATCTGAGGAAGAACGGGTTCTGGTGGCAGGATATTTAAAGGCACAGAAGGTGTCCAGAATGTCTTTTTCAGAATACCTTCTTTTGGATTTATTTTGCAGGCGAAAAAATGCCTTAGTATCCCTTGCTGAAATGTTGGAGCTATTGATGTTGCCTGAAGATGAAAAAAGTGTACGAAAAATATACCGTTATATTCATTGTATACGGAAGTATCTTGAAAAGCAGGATGAAAAAAATCAGACTCTTGTTCGGATAAAAAAGGGTGTGTATAGCCTGATTTGTGAAGATTTACAACAGGTAGAAGATTAAAGGCCAGCTAATATTTGTGAAATAATTCTTGTTTTTCTAATATGTCTATGCTATACTGAATTTATGTTTGGTAAGAATAAGGCTAAGGCCACTGAAAATGCTGATGTTTCTGTAGGTTCAACAACCCAACGTGCTGTTGGTGCTAGTTGTCAGGATTTGGATGGTATTTATTCCGCGTCAGAAAAGTTGTCTTTTTTGTTACGCTCTAGTATTAAGTCTGTGTCTAATGTTCTGTTTTGTTTGACTGAGCAAAAGGAGAATTTAGGCTCGTTTGCCAACAGTATAGAGTCTGTCTTTAGCTCTGCCAGCGATGTTGGAACAAGAATGACTGAAATGGAGAACTCCTTGAAGCGATTGAATAACGAAATTCAATCTTCTGGTGCTGTGTTTGAGCAGTTTGGTTCTTCCGTTCAAAATATTGCTAGTGTTGTTTCAAACAGAATTCAAATTACGGATGAACTTGCCACTGCAACTGGTGAAGGTGCTGGCAAGGTTGCACGGGTTTTGGATGTTATTAACGTATTGAGCCAGAACGTAGATGCTATCAAGGATGTTATTTCCGCCATCAACGATATTAGTGAACGAACAAACCTGCTGGCTATGAATGCTGCCATTGAGGCTGCTCATGCTGGTAAGGCTGGTCTTGGTTTTGCTGTAGTTGCAGGAGAAATTAGAAAGCTTTCTGAAGGAACAAAGGCAAACTCCGCTAACATTGAAAAAACTCTTAAGAGCATGATTGATACCTTGGCTGATGCTCACCACACAGCTGATGAAGCTGGTACAGCTATGAAGTGGATTGATGGTAAGGTGGATGAAACTCGTTCAACCTTCCAGGAGATTACCTCCGAAATGGATAGTCTTGCTTCTGGAAGCCGTCAGATTACCCAGTCGGTACGTCAGGTTTCTGATCTTTCCCGTCAAACAGACAGCTATTTCTCTTCTATCTCTACTAATGTAAACAAGATGGTATCAGAGTTAAACAGTGAGAGAGTTGGTTTGGCTGCCATCAAAAAGCAGGCTGATGAAATTTCCCACATGATGAGCGGTGACCTTTTTGACATGAATAATATGTTGAACTGCGCTCTCGATATTGATGGAAATGTTCGTAAGCGGGCACAGTGCGATGGTACTGGAACTTCAAAATACGTAACAGAGAAATTCCCCTTTACATCTATCTTGTTGAAGCATCTTGCTTGGGTAACAAAGGTTCGGGCCTTGTTGGATGGAAAGATGAGTGGGGAAGGTGTTACCTTGGGTGACCACCATGCCTGTGACTTGGGTAAATGGATCGACAATGAGGCTGCTGCCACTGGTATTACCTCTACTGCAACCTTCCAGAACCTGCTGAGAGAGCATGAAGCCCTCCATGGCATTGTAAAGGATGTGTTTAGAAACAAGAATTTGATGTCCGTAGAAGAGCGGGAAAAGAAGTACCGTGAATTGCTGGATAGGTCAAATGCTGTTATTGATTGTCTGGTAAAATTGCGGACAACCATTGGCTAAATCTGACAGCCAAATACAAAAAAAAGACTGGGTTTGAAGCTGAAGTGTTATAAAACTTCGAGCTTGCCCAGTCTTTTTTTATGGAATTATAAAACTACAGAATCAAGTTCCAGTTATTGGTGTCTTGGATGGCACCGTACTGGATGCCCTTCAGCTGCTTTTGGAGACTTTCTCCCAGCTCGCCGGGCTTTCTGTTGTTGAATACTCGCTCCACTCCATTGTGTGTAAGGCTTTCGATAGGAGTGATTCCTGCAGCGGTTCCCGTTACAAAGCACTCCATGCCAGAATCCATAACTTCTTCTATAGAAATAAGTCGTTCTTCTACCTTATGTCCCTGCTGGCGAGCCAAATCGATAATGCTGGCACGAGTGATACCGGGGAGAATGGTGTCTCCCAGCTCTGGTGTTACCAAGGTGCCATCCTTCATCAAGAAGAAGATATTGCAGGATGAGCCTTCCTGAATGTATTTCCGTTCAACGGCATCCAGATATACAACCTCCATAAAGCCTGCTTCTTCTGCTTCCTTCTTTGCCAAGGTGGAAATAACATAGTTGGAGGCACACTTTATCCAGCCAGTACCATGAGGAGTTGCTCGAATGCGGTTTGTCGTAATGGCCTTTGTGTTGCCTCCCTTGAAATAGGTGGAAACACTGGTGGCACAAATCACCACGTAGGGTGCCTTTGAAATACCGATACCGATGGCAGCCTCACTGTTCATGAAGGGACGCATATAGACGGCGCTGGCTGAAGCATAGTTATTTTCTTCCCACTGGCTATTGTATGCAGGTACATAACCCAATTCGGCGTTGCGACGGATAAATTCGCAGGAAGCCTTAATGTACATTTCCTCTGGAAAGCCAGGACAATACAAGCCTTCCATGGATTTTCTGAAACGGTTTGCATTCCGATCTGGGCGGAAGATGCTGATTTTGCCATCCTTGCGGGGATATGCCTTCATTCCCTCAAAGCAACCGTAGCCGTATTGGCTGGTGTAGGATACAGCAGGAATGCCTAGCTGATTGCGGTGAGCAAAAACCTTTTGTCTCTCTTCTTCATTCATGGTGAGAAGCTGGTTGTAGGGAATGGTGTCTGATTCAATCCATTCTTCTTCCCAGGATTTTGTTTGTGGGTTATATCGGGCAATGTAGGAGATAGGATACATCTCCAAAGTAAAGGCCATTGTTTCCTCCTAAAAAATATTGTTACTGTTTGTAATGACATAAAATATACCACGTTCACTGTCATGTGTAAAGGTTTGAAAAAAAGTCTTACTTGACGCAGGTTTGGTGCTATGGTATTCTGATTGGACTTAATCTTATATGTAAGGTGGATTTTTATGTCTTTTATTTCTCTTCTTCAGGCTGCTGCAGGATCCGGTTCCATGCTCATGTCTGTACTTCCCTTTGGTTTGATTATTCTTATCTTCTATTTCTTTATCATCAGACCACAGAACAAAAAACAGAAGGAAACTGAAAAAATGCTTTCCGCTTTGAAGAAAGGCGACAAGGTTGTAACAGTTGGTGGTATTCACGGTGTAATTTCTTCCACTAAGGAAAAGACTGTTATTGTAAAGGTTGATGACAATGCCAAGATTGAATTCTCTCGGAATGCCATTGCTACTGTTGTTGTAGAAAAGGCTGAGAAGGATTCTAAGGCTGCTAAGGATGACAAGAAGGCTGACAAGACTGAGGAAGCCCCTGCAGCTGCAACAGAAGCTTCTACTGAAGAAAACAAGTAAATCGGAGCAAATTCCATGAACAAAAGAAGTCGATTTCTTCTCATTCTGGTTGTTCTCGGAGTTTGCTTTGCCTTTTTATGGCCCTCTTTGAGTTGGTATCTTTGGACACCAAAAGAGGTTCAGAATTTGGCATTAGGTTCTCTGGAGAAAATCAAGGATTATTCAAATGTACAGGCCAGTGCAGATGTAAATGAGCTGAAGGCGCTGGCTCGATCAAATCCCGCTGCTTCCTTGCCTGAGGATATGGACTGGTTGGAAAAGCTGGCTACCAAGAATTATAAGAAAAATGGTTTGCCAGTGCCTTCTCCCATGAGTGTTCGTGGTGCTTTGGAAGGATATGCCACCGAAGCTGCCTTGCTGGCTGCCATTGAAGGCCATTATCGTGATGAAATTCTTCAGGCAAAGCGTCTGTACAACAACTCTGTAAAGTTGGGCTTGGACTTGTCTGGTGGTATGAGCGTTATCGTAAAGGCTGACTTGGATGCAGCCTTGGCTCAGGCCGGTGAAAGCGTTTCTGACCCCGCAGTCTTCCGAGAAGAGGCCATGACCCAGGCCATCGAAACACTCACCAGTCGTATTGACCGCTTTGGTTTGACTGAGCCAGTAATTCGTCGTCAGGGTGAGGATAGAATCTATATCGAAATGCCTGGTGCAGCAGAAACTGACCGCATTAATTCCATCATCATGGGTAAGGGAATCTTGAATTTCCGCTTGGTGGACACTGTTGCTACTAACAGCTTCATGAACTACTATACCGCTAATCCTGCAAACACCTTCAACGCTGCAGGTGAGCTGATTAATCCTGGCATCATTCCTGCAGACTGTGAGGTTTTGGGATTGTATGAAAAGGATGAGTACGGTCTTGACGAGCGAGTTGGCTACTTGGTTGTAAAGAAAGAAATTGCTCTGGACGGAAAGCATATTAAGTCTGCTGAGGTTGGTTCTGACTATACTGGTCGTCCTCAGGTAAACTTTACCTTGGATGGCGAGGGAACAATTATCTTTGGTGACTTTACCACTGCTCATGCCCAGGAAAATTTGGCCATCGTTTCTGATGATAAAATCAAGTCCTACGCCCGAATCAACGAGCCCATTACTGGCGGACAGGTTGCTCTGTCTGGATTCGGTGTGGATGAAGTTGAGAATATTCGCAAGGTATTGCAGACTGCTTGGTTGAGCGTTCCCCTTGAGGTGGAAAGTCAGCAGGTGGTTGGAGCATCCTTGGGAGATCAGGCTATCAATCAGGGTGTAAATGCATTGCTGTATGGCTTGCTTTCCGTTATGGTGTTCATGCTGCTGTGGTACAAGGGTGCTGGTTTCAATGCCATTGTTGCCCAGGTTTTGAACCTGTACATCATGTTCAGTGTGCTGTCTGCATTTAACCTGACTTTGACCCTGCCAAGTATCGCTGGTATGATCTTGACCATCGGTATGGCTGTTGACGCCAACGTAATTATCTTTGAGCGTATCAAGGAAGAGTTGCTGTTGGGCAAGAGTCGTGCAGCTTCTATTGCCGCTGGATTTAACAATGCTTTCTGGGCAATTATGGACGGTAACATCACTACCTTTATTGCAGCTATGTTCTTGTCCCAGTTGGGAACAGGCCCCATTCAGGGATTTGCAGTAAGCCTTTCCATCGGTGTTGTTTCTTCCGTATTTACCGCTCTGGTGGTTTCCCGACTGATGTTCGATGTGGGAACTGACGTGCTGAAAAAGCAGCGGGTAAGCATTAGCTGGAGGATCAAGTAATGAAAAAGGTTGTACAATTCAGTAAATATATCGTTCCAGCAGTGATTTTCAGTGCTGTATTGATTCTCAGTGGCTTGTTCCCCCTGTTGACTAAGGGAATCAACTTTGGAATTGACTTTAAGCCTGGTTTGATGGCCGAGGTGCGCTTGGTGGAGCCCGTAATGGAGCTTTCTTATAGCGGTGCTGCTTCTGTGGCAGTAGAAATCAATCCCTGGGATGTGACCTTGGTTGTAAGTGGTGTTGGTGCCGAAAACGAAACACGTGTGTATCCCTTTGCTGAATACGCCACCGTTGGGGAAATGGCTGCTGCCATGGCTCAGGTGCCTGGTGTTTCTGCCAAGGCTTTAAGTGCCGCTACTCCTGCTGAAGGCTTGTTTGCCAATTCAGCTGTAGCTGCAGTGCTTTCTTCCACTCCCTACGACTTGTATTACAGTGGTGAAGGCCAGCTGGCTGACGCAGAGGCTGTTCGTGCTGCATTGGCAGGCTTGGAAGATGTGTCTGTAAAGGTTGCAGGCTCTGGTGCTGCTGAAGTGTTCCAGATTCGTATTGGAGACAGTGGCGACGGAAAAACTAGCATGGATTTGCAGCACGCTGTAACCGATGCGTTGGCTGCTACCTTTGGTGCTGACAATGTAGCCATCATCAAGACTGACTTTATCGGTGCCCAGTTCTCTGGCTCTTTGGTATTGCAGTCTGTATTGTTGGTACTTGCAGCCCTCTTCTTGATTTGGATTTATGCTACCATCCGCTTTAAGTGGGACTTTGCCTTGGCTTCTGTTTTGGCTATTACCCACGACGCATTGGTGATTATTTCCTTTATTGCTTGGACACAGATGGAGTTTAACACTGTAACGCTGGCAGCAATCTTGACCATCATTGGTTATGGTATTAACGATACCGTTGTTGTGCTTGACCGTGTTCGTGAAAATACTCGTTTTATGAAGACAAAGAACTTTATGGATATTATTGATCAGTCCCAGACAGACTGCTTTGGTCGTACGGTAATTACTACGGTTACAACCTTGCTGGCAGTAATCGCTCTGTGTGTCTTTACCACTGGCAGCATCCATGACTTTGCTTTGGCTTTGATTATCGGTATTGTATCCAGTGCCTATTCTACCATCATGATTACCAGTGCCTTCTTGGCTAAAACCCGAAAGAACTGGAAGCCTGAGGATGAGGTAAAGGATGTGCCCCAGCAGAAAAACGAAGGTCTTGTTTTTCCTGATGGAAGCCGAGTCTAGGATATAGTCCAATAAATGAAAACCGTTTCTGCATGACAGAAACGGTTTTTTTTTGTACACTCTGGATATGAGTAATGAACTAAATAAGAAAACTGTACCTACCGTTGTGCGAGCAAAGGTGCTGGGATATTGCATGGGCGTTCGCCGGGCTATGGAAGGTGCCCAAAAGGCTGCTACAAATAATCCCAGTGGCCGAGTGTGGACCTTGGGTCCCCTCATTCATAATAAAACTGCCTTGGATATGCTGGCTTCTGAGGGGGTACAAATTCTGAAAGATGACGATTTTGCTAAAATAGGTGGAGACGATGTGGTGGTGATTCGTGCCCACGGAGTGACCCCTGCAGTAAAGGCTGACGTAACCGCTCGAAGCAAGGCTGTGGTGGATGCCACCTGTCCCCGAGTAATGCTGAGCCAAAAGCGGGTGGCAGACTTTGCTGCCAAAGGGTATACCGTCATTATTGCGGGAGACAAGAATCACGGAGAGGTAACTGGTATTGCTGGTTGTGCCCAAGCTGCTGCCACAGGAACCAGTAGTTGTGTGCTGCTGGGAAATAAGCAGGATGCCTTGGAGTATGTGGAGCATATTAAAGCTGGGCAGGAACCATTGCCAGAAAAAGCCATGCTCCTTTGTCAAACCACCATTAGCCGCTCGGAATACGATGCAATACAGGCAGTACTGACTCCAGTGCTTGCTGGCTTGGAGGTTTTTGACACCATCTGTCCTGCCACCACAGAACGACAGGATGCCTTAGCTGACCTGCAGGGAAAGGTGGACGGAGTACTGATTATCGGTGGCAAACATTCTGCCAATACTCAGCGTCTTTTAACCTCTGCCCAGCGATACTTTGATAAGGCTGAGTTAATAGAGACTGCCGATGAGATTCCCTCAGAATTTTTTGAATTGCAGCGGGTGGGACTCAGTGCTGGTGCTTCCACTCCAGATGAAGTAATTGATGAGGTGGAGCGACGGTTGCAGCAGGGCGAACATAAATTATTTGAGGAGATAAAAGCATGAATCCAGTAAAAAAAATATTTTGTCGGTGTGTTCAGTTTGGCTTTCGTCTGGCAATTCCGTTAATGCCCTATCGGAAGCCGAGGATTTTTTCTACTTTTCAAGAATGTATCGATGAGCTTAAGGCTTTGGGGATACAGTCTGTGCTTTTGGTAACAGATTCTTTTCTGCGAGGTTCTGGTGCCACAGCTAGGTTGGAGTCCTTGCTCCAGGAAGCTGGGATTGCATGCCATGTGTATGACGGAACAAAGCCCAATCCCACGGTGCAGAACGTGGAGGAATCTACTTCCTTGTATCGAGCAAATGGGTGTCAGGCTTTGATTGCCTTTGGGGGCGGTTCATCCATGGATTGTGCTAAGGCTACCGGTGCCTGTGTGGTGTATCCCAAAAGGACCTTGGCTCAAATGCGTGGGTTGCTGCGGGTGTGGAGACGACTTCCCCCTGTGGTGGCAATTCCCACTACAGCTGGTACGGGAAGTGAAACCACCGTTACTGCTGTTATCACCGACCCAGTGGAAAAGCACAAGTACACCATGAACAATTTTACCATGATTCCTCGGTATGCGGTTTTGGCTCCAGAGGTGACATATAGCTTACCGGCCCATCTTACCGCCACCACGGGAATGGATGCTTTGGCCCATGCGGTAGAAGCCTACATCGGTGGCTCCACCACAAAAGAGACACGACAAATGGCCTTGGATGCTACAAAATTGATTTTTGGCAACATCAAGGCTGCCTACGATGATGGTCATAATCATGCTGCTCGTGAGGCTATGCTTCAGGCTGCCTACAAGGCGGGAGTTGCCTTTACCCAGTCCTACGTGGGATATATTCATGCTGTGGCTCACACCTTAGGCGGCCAGTATGGTATTCCCCACGGCTTGGCTAATTCGGTGTTAATGCCTGTGGTGCTGGAAAAGTACGGTAGTGCTGTGTATAAAAAGCTCCATCAAATGGCTGTGGTTGGTGGCGTGTGCCTTGATTCAGATAGTGATGAGGTGGCGGCTAAGAAATTTATTCAAGCCATTCGTGATTTGAACAAGTATATGAATATTCCCGAATCCTTTGATGCTATTCGAGAGGAAGATATTCCCCACATGGTGTCTTATGCAGAAAAAGAGGCAAATCCTCTGTATCCTGTGCCAGTGCTGATGGATAAAAATGAACTGGAATACTTTTATCGTGCGGTAATGTCTCAATCGTAATCAAAAAAAACTATGTAAGCTGAAGTGTACCTCAAGGGCAAACGACTTTTGCGGGTACACTTCAATTTGCTTGAACAGGCTTTTCTGTGGAATCATTTATTTTCCGTTTTCTGCCAAAATTGCTTTTGCTCTGTCGAACATATTGGGATAAAGATTTTCTGGAACAAATTCAGGTCCCAAAGTGGTGGCAACGGTGTAGCGAGCGCAGATGGTTTTATCTCCTTCGCAATATTTTTTCTTGTACATGCCTACCGATTCCTGAATCCATTGTCATCTTTCCCTGATAAAAAGGACATTTTGCAAGTTTTTCACACATGGCCATAAAATTGCCTCCCTGTTTGTAGTTGATTCTCCTTTTATTATACCACGGGTTTTATTCTAAAACAAGAAAATTGATAAATTTAATATTTCTGTTTTAATATAGGGGGAGGGGTATTGAAAAATACTTCTAGCTTTTTTCCTTCCCCTCTCCATAAATTGAAATCTCCAGTAAACTGTGGTATCATTAGGACAGAATCCCCTTTGCAGAGTTGCATGAGGGGAGACTTGGCTTGCAGAAGGAGTGTACATGAATCCAAGTGAAATTGCTGGTGTGTTGGCTGCCCAGAGAAATTATTTTAACAGTGGGGTAACCCTGCCAGTGTCATTTAGAATTGCTATGCTGAAAAAGTTGTATAAGGCGGTTCAAGAGCAAAAGGATGCAATTTTGGCAGCCCTTACTTCCGACTTGGGAAAAAGTGACTACGAGGGATTCATGTGTGAGGTGGGATTGAGCCTGACTGAAATTTCCTACATGATAAGCCATGTGAAAAAGTTTGCCAAGGAAAAGGTGGTGAAAACACCTTTGGCTCAGTTTGCTTCTCGTAGCTATAAAAAACCTGTGCCCTACGGTAATGTGCTGATTATGAGCCCTTGGAATTATCCATTCTTGCTGACTATAGAGCCTTTAGCCAACGCCATTGCTGCAGGAAATACGGTGATTATAAAGCCTAGCGCCTATTCGCCTGCCACCAGTGCCCTTGTAGTAAAAATAATAGAAGAAACCTTTTCTCCTGAATACGTTGCCGTGGTTACTGGAGGGCGACAGGAAAATGCTGCCTTGCTCCAGCAAAAATTCGATATGATTTTCTTTACGGGAAGTCAGGCTGTGGGAAAGGAAGTGCTGAAGTCTGCCGCAGAGCATTTAACGCCTGCTGTATTGGAGCTAGGAGGAAAGAGCCCCTGCATTGTGGACGAGACGGCAAAAATCAAGCTGGCAGCAAAGAGAATCGTTTTTGGTAAGTACCTGAATTGTGGTCAAACCTGTGTTGCTCCAGATTTTATCCTGTGTCATGCCAGCGTTAAGGACAAGTTTGTAGCTGCGGTGAAAGAGGAAATCAAGGCTCAGTATGGACAGGAGCCCTTGAATAATCCTGATTATGGAAAGATTATCAATCAAAAGCATTTCCAGCGGGTGTGTGGACTCATTCAGAAGGAAAAGCTTGTGGTGGGAGGGGCTTGGAATGAGGCTACCTGCCAGATTGAGCCTACGGTGATGGAGGACGTGACCTGGGATGATCCTGTAATGCAGGAGGAAATCTTTGGGCCCATTATGCCGATTTTGACTTATGACAATCTTGACCAAATGATAACCAAGCTTCAGAGTTGGCCCAAACCTCTAGCACTGTATATTTTCTCTGAGAAGAAGTCTACCATCGATGCTGTAACGAGCAGGATTTCCTACGGTGGAGGCTGTATCAACGATACCATCATTCATCTGGCTACCAGTGAAATGGCCTTTGGTGGTGTGGGGGAAAGCGGCATGGGTGGCTATCACGGTAAGGCTGGTTTTGAGGCCTTTAGCCACACCAAGAGCATTGTGGACAAAAAGACCTGGATAGACCTGCCTGTTCGTTACCAGCCCTACAACCGAGGCCTGTACGGTAAGCTTTTAAACCTGTTGCTGCGGTAATTGCCATGCTTGAGCCAGCTTAATCTGCCCAACATTCATATTAGGCGGAAAGCTGGCGGACTTAAGCTTTTTGCCTAAGCTCCATCACCAGATCCAGCGGAAGGTTTGTGCAAATGGCGACTTTCTCTGGAGAATCACCGTAGGAAAGAAACATTCTTGCTGTTTCCAAAGCTTTTTGGTAGGCTCCTTGTTCTAGGCCAATAGCATAAGCTTCTTCTTGTTTTACTGCAATGTCGGTGGCATAGTCATATTCAGTCATCAAAATACTCAAAACTTCACCTCCTTTTCTCTCCAAGTAATCTTTTAGCACATTGTGACGTACAGCTTTTTGAATGGCTCTTGTGAGTGGCTGTGACTGCCCATCTGATTTCGCTTCGTCTATGAGCTTGAGAAACTGTACGTATTGTTCCAAGTCAGGACAATTATGTACCACTGGACTTGGATTTGTACTTTTAATTTTACACACTTTTACCACTAATTCAAGTGTGAGTTCCGAGTTTGGGACGTGGTTCAGCTTAAATGCATCTGATAGGGAAAGATAGCATTCTGGTGGGATATTTTCCTTGCCGGTGTAAAACACAATGAATTCTGGCTTAGCTAGAGGAATCAGTTGGTTTGAAAACTTGGATTTTGAATCCACCATGTTGCCGTAGATTCGAGTCACGTATTCCAACAGTCGTAGTGGCATGTTAGGATTGATGGTGGACTGGTGTTCAATCATCATGATGAACTGGTCATTTACCATAACTGCAATGTCGTTGTAGTAGTCCATGTACAAGACTTGCTCCAAGTTAACCCGTTCCAATCTTGTGGTTTCAACTTGTAAATCAGTACCGTGGAGGGCGTTGTACAGAGAAAGAAAGTGTTGTTTCCAGTCCCTGTCCTTGGAAAAGTAATCCACAAAGAGAGAGTCCTTGTGCTTACGATTTTCGGTGTTGGGGTGTTTGCTGTTCATCTTTTCCTCCAAGATTTTTTTCTTACATATAGATTATAGGTTTGAACGTGCAAAAAAATGCGTTTTTTCCAGAAAAACTGGATTTTTTTTATAATTTTTTATCCAGCCCCATCTATCAGCTCTTTTGTAAAAAATTGGTAAATACGACATAAATGTAGTGTTAGCTTATAGCAACTTTTTTTCATTTTCATTACACTTTAGAAGGTATTTTATAGTATGGGGGGTTTGTATCTTTAAAAAGGGAACCTCCGGGGCTTTGGTGAACCCTTTAGCTTGATTCAGTGCATGTACCTGCAGTGAATAGAGTTAGATGATTTGCTGAATTCCTTACGATAACTACAAAAAGGGATTTTTCTATGGATTTGCACTCTGCTGCCAATACAACCTCTGCAAAAAACTTTGGTTTGGAGTCTGCAAGCTTCAAGCCAACTGCCTTCAAGCCTTCAGTTCCACCATTGCGAGTTGGAATCGACGTAGGGTCCACCACGGTAAAGTTCGTGGCTTTGGACGAAAATGATAATATTTGCTACAGCGAATACAAGCGTCACCTGGCAGATATTCGTGGTACCATTATGGATGTGGTAAAGCGAGCCTTGGACAAGCTGGAAAAGGAGCTTCCTGCAGGTGCTCGTCAGCCCTTAAGTGTTAAGGTAACTGGTTCCGGTGGCTTTGCCGTGTCCCAGTGGCTCAACATCCCCTTTATCCAAGAGGTTGTAGCTTCCACCACTGCGGTACAAAAGCTCATTCCCCACACCGACGTTGTAATCGAGCTGGGTGGTGAGGATGCAAAGATTACCTATTTTTCTGGCGGCGTGGAGCAGCGCATGAACGGCTCCTGTGCTGGTGGAACTGGTGCCTTCATTGACCAGATGGCTGCCCTGCTGGAAACCGATGCTCCTGGCCTAAACGAAATGGCCAAGGGGGCTTCCACCATCTATCCTATCGCCGCCCGCTGTGGTGTATTTGCCAAAACTGACGTGCAGCCCCTCATTAATGAAGGTGCTCGCCGTGAGGACATTGCCGCCAGTATCTTTCAGGCTGTGGTAAGCCAGACCATTTCCGGCTTGGCCTGTGGAAAGCCCATTCGTGGAAATGTAGCCTTTTTGGGCGGCCCCCTCCACTTTTTGGACCAGCTGCGCCATCGCTTTATTACCACCTTGGAGCTTACGGAAAAGGAAATCGTAACTCCTCCTGATTCCCAGCTTTTTGTTGCCGCTGGTGCAGCCTTTTCTGCTGAACGAAGCTTAAGCTGTGTTCAGTCTGCAGACAAGCAGCAGCCCTTCCCCTTGCTGGGAGAATTCCGTGAAAGCCTGAAAAATCTGGTGGACGCAGAAATGAGCGAGGTGCAGCGTTTGGAGCCTCTGTTCCGAAACGAGCACGAGCTTGAAGAATTTCACCGTCGCCATGCAGAGGAAATGGCTGCCTCCGCCAACTTAGAGACTGCCTCAGGCCCTGTGTTCCTAGGATTGGATGCAGGCTCCACCACCACAAAGGCGGTGCTTATTGATGCCGCTGGCCGTATTTTGTGGCGTTTCTACGATGTAAACGCTGGAAATCCTGTGGATTTGGCTGTGCGGGTGCTGAAAGATTTGTATACCCAGATTCCCAAGGATGCCTACATTGCCCGCTCTGTTTCCACTGGTTACGGTGAGGCCCTTTTTCAAGCTGCCTTAGGTGTTGACTCTGGTGAGGTAGAAACCATTACCCACTATCGAGCTGCCGACTTCTTTGTGCCTGGGGTTGAATTCCTTTTGGACATTGGTGGCCAGGACATGAAGTGCCTGAGAATGAAGGATGGAGCCATCACCTCAATCCAGCTGAACGAAGCCTGTTCTTCTGGCTGCGGAAGCTTCTTGGACAACTTTGCCCGCTCTTTGGGCATGGACGTGCGGGAATTTAGCCGTAAGGCCCTGTTGGCAGAACGCCCCGTGGACTTGGGAAGCCGCTGTACCGTGTTCATGAACAGTCGTGTAAAGCAGGCTCAAAAAGAAGGTGCCACCGTTGCAGATATTTCTGCAGGTCTTTCCTATTCTGTTATCAAAAATGCTCTGTTCAAGGTTATTAAGCTGCGTCGTGCCTCCGAAATCGGAACAAAGGTTGTAGTGCAGGGTGGAACCTTTAACAATGACGCTGTTCTACGGGCCTTTGAAAAGATTTCTGGCGTAAACGTATTCCGTCCCGATGTGGCTGGCTTGATGGGTGCCTATGGTGCCGCCCTCATTGCCCTGGACCAGTGGAAGGATATGATTCGTCCTCCTGTGGGAGTAGATGAGGCTACCTTTGTGCCTCCCACCATTCGCTCCAACATTGCCACTCCAGAGCAGCTCGATTCTTTTAACGTAGACTTGGAGCTTCGTCGCTGCGGTAAGTGTAACAACAACTGTCTCATGACCATCAACACCTTTACCGCTGGAGCAGGAGACACCCGCAAAGCAAGTCGCTTCCTCACGGGAAACCGCTGCGAGCGTGGTGCCGAGTTAGGTGATGAGCTGAAGATTGTGGATGCCAGCAACAAGCACAACACCTCCACTGGCGCAGACCATGGAGAAAAGAAGCTTCCTAACCTTTTTGAGTGGAAATACAAGCGGCTTTTCTCCTATTACAAGCCCCTGAGCCCAGAAAATGCTCCCCGTGGAGATGTGGGGCTTCCCCGTGTCTTGAACCTGTACGAAAATTATCCTCTGTGGTTTACCATCTTCACTGAGCTGGGCTTCCGTGTTCGCCTTTCTCCCCGTTCCAGTCGCTCTGTTTACGAAATGGGACTGGAAACCATTCCTTCTGAGTCCGTGTGTTATCCGGGAAAGATTGCCCACGGCCATGTGGAAGCCTTGCTGAAGCAGGGAGTTAAGTTTATCTTCTATCCCTGTGCTCCTTATGAAATTAAGGAAGACGAGGGAGCAGGAAACCACTACAACTGTCCCATCGTTACCAGCTATCCTGAGGTGCTTCGCAACAACGTGGAGGTGCTTCGCCGTGATCCTTCCATTACCTTTATGAATCCCTTCCTGCCCATTTACGACAAGGACAGGTTAGCCGTGCGTCTCCACGAGGAATTGAAGGAAAAATTCGATATTCCTCAGGAAGAAATCACAAAGGCTGTTGATGCTGCTTGGAAGGAAATGGAGAAATTCCGTCGTGACACCCAACTGGCAGGAGAAGAAGCCCTAACCCAGATGATTATTATGGGTGGACGAGGAATCGTACTGTCTGGTCGTCCTTATCATCTGGACCCAGAAATCAACCACGGTATTCCTGAAATGGTGTCTGGCCTTGGACTAGCCGTCTTTACCGAGGACTCCGTTGCCCACCTGGGAAGCGTGGAGCGACCCCTGCGGATTGTGGACCAGTGGACCTACCACAATCGCCTGTATCGTGCAGCCTCCTTTGTGGCAGGCTTCCCCAGCTTGGAATTGGTGCAGCTTACCAGCTTTGGCTGTGGTCTTGATGCCGTTACCTCAGATCAGGTGGACGAAATCCTCCAAGCCCACGGCAGAATGTACACCCTCATTAAGATTGACGAAGGCTCCAACCTTGGTGCCGTGCGAATCCGTATCCGCAGCTTGATTGCAGCTGTTCGGGAGCGGGAACGCCGCCAGCAGAAAAAGCCTGTGTCTATTTCTGCAGCCTACAAGCGACAGATTTTCACCAAGGAGATGAAGAAAACTCACACCATCATCGCTCCCCAGATGTCTCCCATTCACTTCCGCTTGGTTCAAAAGGCCTTTGAGTATTCCGGCTACAATTTTGTCATCTTGCCAGAGGTAGATACCATGGCGGTGGAAACAGGCTTGCAGTATGTCAATAACGATGCCTGCTATCCTTCCATCTTGGTGGCTGGCCAGATGATTGCTGCCCTTAAGTCTGGAAAGTACGACCTGGACCACGTGAGCCTGCTGATTACCCAGACGGGTGGTGGATGTCGAGCCACCAACTACATCGGCTTTATCCGCCGTGCTTTGGTGGACGCTGGACTGGAACAGGTGCCAGTGCTTTCATTAAACGCTTCTGGACTGGAATCTCAGCCTGGATTTAAGATTACTCCCGCCCTGCTGCACCGTGCCATGATGGCCTTGATGACTGGTGACGTGCTGATGCGGGTACTGTACCGAACTCGACCCTACGAGGCCACTTCTGGTTCCGCAGATGCCCTCTATGAAAAGTGGAGCGGTCGGGCAGAGGTGCAGCTTAAATCATTGTCGGTACGAAAATACCACAAGCTGATTCAAGGCATTGTAGACGAATTCGATGCACTGCCCCTGCTGAATGTGAAAAAGCCTCGTGTTGGTGTAGTTGGTGAGATTTTGGTAAAGTTCCATCCCACCGCCAACAACGACATTTGCCGTGTTATCGAGCGAGAAGGGGCAGAGTGCGTTATGCCCGACTTGGCAGACTTTTTGTTCTACACCTTCTCCACAGGAATTTTCCGTCACGAGGAATTGGCCTTCCCAAAGAAGACCGAGCGTAATGCCCGTCGCCTGATTTGGTTCTTGGAGCTGTATCGTCGCCGCATCAAGAAGGTGCTGGGCAAGAGCAAGCGATTTGACCCACCTGCCTCCATCTACGACCTGATGAAGGGTGTGGACGATATCGTGCAGCTGGGAAATATTACTGGTGAGGGCTGGTTCCTTACTGCGGAAATGGTGGAGCTGATTCACGCTGGCGTGCCCAGCATTGCCTGTGTGCAGCCCTTTGCCTGCTTGCCCAACCACGTTACTGGAAAAGGCATGATCAAGGAATTGCGTCACCGCTTCCCTGAATCAAATATCTCCGCCATTGACTATGACCCAGGTGCCAGCGAGGTAAACCAGCTGAACCGCCTGAAGCTCATGCTGTCTAACGCTCCCGTTGGCCGCCACCCCGACGAAAGTGCCGAAGCATAATAAATAAATTACAAGCCTGAAAGCTGATTTTCTTGAATCGGTTTTCAGGCTTTTTTTGTGGGTGGTATTTCTTCTTCTCCATCCTTTCTTCTTAGCCCTCCCTTTGACCATATCCTTGTAACGTGGTATGATGAACTGTTATGAAAACTGAACTGATTAAGGATATCCTTGTTTCTGAGGCTGACGGAAGAACCATTGTCGTCAGCGGTTGGGTACGCACCAAGCGTGAGTCCAAGAATCTTGTTTTTTTGCAGGTAAATGATGGTTCCTGCTTTGCTTCCCTTCAGCTAACCTTTGATAGGGAAAATCCCAATTTCACACAAGGGGCTAATCCACAGGATGCCCTCAATCAGTTGGAGGCCAGTCTCAAGTCCCTTACCACTGGTGCCAGCCTTCGAGCCACAGGAAAGCTTGTTCCCTCTCCCGCCTCTGGTCAGGCTGTGGAGCTACAGCTGGAGCAGGTGGAGGTTTTAGGTCAGGCTCCTGTAGACAGCTATCCCTTGCAGAAGAAAAATCACTCCATGGAATTCCTTCGGGAAAATGCCCACCTTCGGGCCAGAACAAATACCTTTGGTGCCGTGGCTCGTATGAGAAGCCAGATGGCCTTTGCCATTCACACCTTCTTCCAAGAGCGGGGCTTTCAGTATGTTCACACTCCCATTATCACTGCTAGTGACGCCGAGGGTGCTGGAGAAATGTTCCAGGTAACCACCCTGCCTTTGGAGAATTTGGCAGAAAAGGCTGTTGCAGCTGGTGCCAAGGGAATGGCCGTAGAAAAGGCTGCTGCCCTGGTGGACTATACCAAGGACTTCTTCGGTAAGAAGGCTAGTCTCACCGTATCTGGCCAGCTGGAAGGTGAGATTTACGCCACCGCCCTGTCTCGCATCTACACCTTTGGCCCCACCTTCCGAGCAGAGAATTCCAATACCACTCGTCACTTGGCTGAGTTCTGGATGATTGAGCCAGAAATGGCCTTCTACGACTTGGCCGACAACATGGATTTGGCAGAGGAATTCGTAAAGTACCTGCTGAACTGGGCCTTAACCAAGTGTCGCTCCGACATGGAGTTCTTTGACCAGCGTATTCAAAAGGGCCTTATTGAAACTCTGACCCACGTGGTAAACTCCGACTTTGCTCGTGTAACCTATACCGACGCCGTTGCCGAGCTGGAAAAGAATGCCGACAAGTTCCAGTTTAAGCCCTACTGGGGCTGCGACCTTCAGAGCGAGCACGAAAAATACCTTACCGAGGTAGTGTACAAGAAGCCTGTTATCGTAACGGACTATCCCAAGGAGATTAAGGCCTTCTACATGAAGCTTAACGAGGACGGCAAAACTGTTCGTGCTATGGACGTGCTGGTGCCTGGCTTGGGCGAGATTATTGGTGGATCTCAGCGTGAGGCCGACTACGACACCCTGTTGGGCCGCATCAAGGACTTGGGACTGAATCCAGAGGACTATTGGTGGTACTTGGACTTGCGCAAGTTCGGAACTGTTCCCCACTCAGGATTTGGACTGGGATTCGAGCGTCTGTTGCTGTATGTTACCGGCATGGGTAACATCCGTGACGTTATTCCCTTCCCCCGAGCTCCCAAGCTGGCGGATTTCTAGTGTAGGTTGTATGAAAAGGACGTGGCAATTTTTTGCCACCTCCTTTTTTGTTGTAAGGGTATGTGGCGAAAATATAGACGAGGAATGGTATCGTGAAATTTATCAAAAAAAGAATGTTCGGGGTAGTTTTTGCCTTCTTTATTTTGGCCTGTGCCTTTATTTTGTTTTCTATTATTAATTTTTATCACGAGCTTCAGTCCAAGGAAGCTGCAATTCAAGAGGAAAGCCTGTTCGACCTTTCCCAATTCACCAGTAGCTATATGGACGTAAAGCTGGAGGGCTATCTCAGCTCTCTCTACAGCCTTTCCGACCTTATCTTATTGAAGGAAGAAAAGTGGGAAACTGTCCGTGAGCGACTGAATGCCATTGTCGGTCGTCAGGAATTCCTTCATATCGGTCTTTCCTCCCTTGACGGTAAGGTGTGGTCCACTGACGGAACAAATGAATTTATCATAGACATTACGGTGCGCCCCTACTGGAAGGACTTGCTGGCAGGAAAGTCCGTCGTTACTAATGCTCAGGATTCATTGGTAAGCTCTAAGCAAATCTTTGTGGTGGCAGTTCCTATTGTAAACCGAGAAGATCAGGTGGTGGGAATTGTGCACGGTGCTGTTGCCTTGAACGAGTTCCAGGGTTACGAGGATTCTCGCTTTGAAATGGGGAGCTATCTTGTATTTGTGGTGGATAATACGGGATCCTTTATCCTTCGGGATCACAAGCATCCTGAAGCCTGGAATTATTCTACAATTTTTGATGAATTGAAGGATTCTGGTGATGACAGAAGTCCTACTGCTATTCGCAACCAGCTGGCAAAAAATCTGCCCTTGCAAACAGAAGCCACTATTTCTGGCAAGGAATATATGCTGTGCTTTAATCCTCTTTCCATGAACAACTGGTATACCGTGGTGCTCATGTCCAAGGATGAAATTAACCAGCATATTGCAGTGTTGCTGGACGACAATATCAATGTGTTGATGATTCAGGTAATCATTCCTCTGGTGCTACTGTGCTTGATTTTCTTCTTCTTTATCCGTAAAAAGGTAAAGATGGAGATGAACAAGGAATACCAGCTGCGGGAAAAGCTTTTTTCTGATATTGAAGGCTTTATTCAGGCTGATTTAAGCGAGGACAAGGTAGTGTATTGTTCCCAGTCCTTGGGGATAACAAATCTTACCATGCCGTTTTCCCATTTAACGGAGCTGTATATCCACAATAAGGTGGATGAGGATTATCAGGAGCGGCTCACACGCATTCTTTCTGGGGAAAATCTTTTGGAGCTTTATGGGCAAGGTATTGCTCGTATTTCTCAGGAGTATAAGGCAAAAGATAAAAGTGGTAAGCTCCGCTGGTTCCAGTGCGATGTTCACATAGAGGTGGGAGAGAATCAAAAGCGGACTGTGGCGTATTTTATCCTCCGGAACATCGACGAGAAAAAGCAAATAGAGGTGACCCTGAAAACAAAGGCCGAACGTGACAGTCTTACTGGGCTGTACAATCGGAGCACTGCCACAGATCTTATCAATGTGTTCCTTCACATGAACACCCATTCACCCACAGTGAACCATGCCTTTATTATCTTGGACTTGGATAATTTCAAGGTTTTGAACGATACCTTGCTGCACAAGACAGGAGACAAGGCCCTGCAGGATGTTGCTTCTATTTTGGGCAATTTCTTCCGACGTGAGGATGTGGTGTGCCGTCTTGGTGGAGATGAATTCGTAGTGTTCCTAAAAAACATTAGCTTTGAGGTGCTTGAACCAAAGCTTCAGCGTCTTATGGAGGCATTGCGGCTCACCTATTCCCAGGATGATAAGTCGGTAACTATTTCTGCTTCTGCAGGAGTGGCCATTTCTCCTGCCAACGGAACCACCTTCAAGGAATTGTATACTGCCGCAGACAAGGCTCTCTATCAGGCAAAGCATGCAGGAAAATCCTGCTTCCGACGAGCAGTAAATCCTTAAGTGTCAGTTTTACCTATAAACCTTTTGAAATTCTCCGAAAATTAATGTATGCCTACAGAATAATGGTGAAAAGCTGTTTCTTGTGAAGGATGTGATTGTTATTGGTATGGAGTATACCGAATCTTTTATTGGAGGAATTATGAAGAGATTTCTTTGTGCAGTGGCCCTCGTCCTGTCTTTTTCTTTTGTATTTTCTATAGATTTTCCCCTAGGCGGGGATTATGCCTTTCGTTTAACCAATCCAGAGCTGCTGACCAGCGCTGGTTCGGCAGCTGGTGGTGGATTTTATACTGCTGGCCCTAGCTCCATCGTTAATAATCCAGCCCTCACTGCCAGCGAGCAGCGAATTATGCTGAATCTGGGCTATACTGCCTTGTTTGGCTCCCAAGAGGTTGGTGGCTTTGGCTCCGGTGCCCAGATTGCCCTGCTGATTCCCAGCCGTTGGGGTGTATTCACTGGTATTTTGGATGGGATTTTTTGTAATGTCGGTAAGCTGGAATACGGCAATGTATTAAACCTGCGGGGCGGTTTTTCCAAGGACATTACGGATCGATTATACGCAGGCTTTGACCTGAGTACAGGTATCCGTTGGGCCGATGGCGTAGATTGGCATTTGGCTTTAGATTTGGGCTTTGTCTATCACTGGGGAAGATTGGGCTTCTTGAAGGATTTCCGTATTGCAGGTGCGCTCACTGATTTAGGTAAACCCTACGAAATCGGTATGCCTAGCATTGCAACTCCCAAGCTGGGGGTTGCTGGAACCCTGTTCTCTGTTTCCAACGACAACGTGGCAGCAGGTTTTTCTGCCGACCTGTCCTTTCCCATGTTCATGAATATGGTATTTGATGCAGGGCTTCAGCTGCGTATTGCAAAGTTTATTACCATAAAGAGTGGCTGGCAGTTTAATGTTCGTGATACAGTCAACAAGAACTATAACTTGATGCCTTCCGTGGGCTTAACGGTGAGGTTTGGCATCAATACAAAGGAAAATCAGTTTATGTTAGACAAGGGCTGGCAGCAAAGTGAGATTATCACCAGCGGAGCATGGCAGAAGCTGTATCAGGATGTTACCGCTATTTCTGCTGGTGCTGCCATCAATTTAGGTTTGAAAGATACAGAAGCCCCAAAGATTCAGCTGTGGGATGAATGATAGAGGATAGATGATGAAGGAAAAGCTTAGTTTTGTATTTTTTCTTTGCGTAGTTTTGGGCATTGGTACTCCCGCCTTTTCCCAGCAGGGGAGGATGTATATCTCCCCAAATAGCGATGGAGTGCAGGATCAGTTAGAAGTTCCCCTGTCCATTGCCGATAAGCGATATATCAGTGAGTGGCAATTTATTGTTGAAAACGAGTCCAATGACGTTGTCCGCAGAATTGGGAACAAGATAAGTCATCCAGAAAAATTGACCTTCAAGAATTTTTTCAGCAGACTTTTTTCTGAGAAGAAAGGTGTTGATGTGCCTAGCTCTGTGGTTTGGGATGGTTCTCTTGACTCTGGAGAAATTGCTCCTGATGGTCTGTATTTTTACTATCTTACCGCCACTGACGACAATGGAAATGTCAGCACCACAAAGCATTACGAGGTGGTGGTGGACAATACTCCCCCTGTAGTTAATCTTGCCCAGCCTGTTTCCGACAACGATAAGATTTTTGGAGAAGGCCGCAAGCAGGAATTTTCTGTGGAACAATTTGGTTCTCAGGAGGAATTGTGGACAGGAAGCTTCTTGGACACCGCAGGAACTGCTGTTCGTAGCTTTACCTGGAAATCCGATTCCCCAGCATCATTTTCTTGGGATGGCCGTGACGACAACGGTGTTCCTGTTGCTGATGGGGTGTATTCATACAGCATTACCGCCACGGACTTAGCTGGAAACACGGCTCCGTTAACACAAATTTCCAACATCATCTATTCTGCTGAAAAGCCCAGCACCAATATCCTCATTAACGGTAGCCGTTATTTTTCTCCCAATGGCGACACCGTTCAAGACACCATGCTGTTTGACGTTACTATTCCTGTGGGAAGTGGTGCTGCAGCTACCACGAGAGCGGGAGCTGTTGCGGCTGGAAATCGCCTTGTTCATTGGAAGATTGATATTGCTAGCACCTACGGCACTGTAGTAAGAACCTTTTCTGGAGCGGATAATCCTCCAGTGGTGCTTTTCTTTGATGGAACTGATGGCAACGGTAGGGTTTTGCCCGATGGCTCTTATCAGGCAATTGTTACTGCCGGTTATTCCAACGGCTATGAAACACCAGCCCTCCGTTCTCCCATCTTTGTGCTGGACACGGTGGCTCCTTCTGCTGTGGTGCGTTCTGATTCCACCATCTTCTCTCCCGACGGAGACGGCCGTTTGGACACCCTAAAGCTTTATCAAGAAGCCTCCTTGGAAAAGGATTGGAAGGGCGAGATTGTAGATAGCAACGGAAGGGTGGTACGCACCTATACCTTTGGTGGCCATCCTTCAGAATCCTTCCTGTGGGAAGGCTTGGATAATCAGGGGCGTCTTTGTGATGATGGCACCTATACCTATCGTCTTTCCTCCACTGACCAGGCTGGAAACAAGGGACAAACCCTTTCTCAGGTTTTTGAGTTGAACACTGGTACCACAGAGGTTATCTTGACGGCGCAGCCTGCTGCCTTCTCTCCCAATGGAGATGGAGTGCAGGATGCAGTTGTTTTAACTCCAGTAATCAAGTCCAAGAGTGGCATTGCTTCCTATGATTTGCAGATTAAGGATGCTTCTGGCATCACCGTAAAAACCTTTAGTGGAGCTGGCTCCCTGCCTGCACGAATCAGCTGGAACGGTTTGTCTGACAATGGTGAGCGCTGCTCCGATGGCACTTATTCTGCCATTCTGGAAACTGTTTCTAAAAACGGCAGCATGGCAAAAACCCTTTCTCAGCCCTTTACCATGGATACGGTTGCCCCTGAGGTAACTGTTTCGACGGTCTATCTTTTGTTCTCCCCCGATGGAGACGGCAACAAGGACGTGGTGGATTTCACTGTTGATTCCAGCGTTGAGGAAAAATGGCTTGGTCGTATTGAAAGTACCTCTGGTGTCTTGGTGCAGGAGCTGGTGTGGGAAGGCCAAGCTCAGTCCTTCCAGTGGGATGGAACAAACGACTCCGGTAACTTAGTGGAGGATGGTAACTACAAGTTTACTATTTCTTCTCAGGATGCAGCGGGCAACAAGGCTGTGGCTACCGTTGCAGGCTTGCAGGTGGATACCCGCCAGGGAAAGGTGTACCTTACTGCTGAGCAAACTACTCTGTCTCCCAACGGTGACGGCTTTAAAGATCAGCAAAAGTTTACTATCCGTCTCACCTTGACCGAGGGAATTGAATCCTGGCAGTTTGACGTAAAAAATGCTGCTGGGGCTGTGGTGCGTTCTTGGAATCAGGATGACTACAAGGATGTTCCTTCTACCATTGTGTGGGATGGATTGTCAGCAGCCGCCATTCCTGTGGAAGGCAGTTTGACAGGAAATATTACCATCAACTATGCCAAGGGAACAGTGTTGACTGCCACAACTGCACCCTTTGTAAGCTCCGTTACACCGCCCCAGCTTACCGTTCGTACGGCACCTGAGTACTTTAGTCCAGACAACGACGGCGTAGATGACGACTTGTACATTGCTTTGGGAGCTGTATCTGCGGTGCCCTTCAAGAGCTGGTCATTCCAGGTGTACGATCCTGAAAACGGTAAGGTATTCTGGTCTCGTACTGGTTCTGGCTCAGTAACAGAGCGCCTCGTGTGGGACGGGCGAGGAAATAATGGTGAGCTGGTGCAGTCCGCCACTGATTATCCTTTTGTGTTCTCTGTTTCTGATGAGCTGGGAATGTCTTCTGAGGTAGCAGGTCTGATTTCCGTGGACGTACTGGTGCTGAGAGTGGGAGATGTGCTGAAAATGCAGGTACCTTCAATCATCTTCCGCAGCGACAAGGCTGATTTTGTTGGCAAGGACGAAGATCCCAAGAAGGGCTTGGAGCAATCGGTTATTGACAACAATATCCGTGTTTTGAAGCGTATTGCAGAAATCCTGAATAAGTTCAAGGATTATACTGTTCGCATTGAAGGCCATGCTAACAATGTGACTGGCACCGAGGCAGAGGAAACCTCTACTGCCAACGGTAACATTCCCTTGGTGCCATTGTCAGAGGAGCGTGCTGAGACAGTACGAAAAATGCTGATAGAATTCGGTGTATCCTCCCACCGTCTGTCTACCGTGGGAATGGGTGGCCGCAGTCCTGTGGTGCCTCAGGGAGATCGAGACAACTGGTGGAAGAACCGTCGAGTTGAATTTATTTTGAACAAATAATGTAACGAATGGGGAGGGAGTGTACCTCTTGGAAGATGATTCTGAGGTACACTTCTGATTCTCCCCTTTTTTTTCTTGTAAAAACGTGATATACTGAAAAGAAGCCGTATTGGATAGAGAGTTTTAAAAATCTAGGGAAAAGGATAGGTAAGGCTTTTATATGGAGTCTACAGGAGCATCAAAAGAAAATAGCGAAATTTCCAGCATTTTGGAAGACATTGAAATAACTCCATTTTTCCAGCCCATTATTTGTATTAAGACGGGAAAGGTGTTTGCCTACGAATCCTTGGTTCGTGGTCGGGCTAAGGCTACGGGAGCCTTGGTTTCTCCTGCAGAACTTTTTGCCCTAACAGATTCTCTGGCTTTAACCCGTGAGTTTGACCAGCTTTGCCAGCAGCTGTCCTTGAAATATTTTAAAAAATACCAAAGTAATTCCCTCCTGTTTATGAATATTCACACAAACTGCATTATGAAGGAAACCACCGATAGTCTTTTGCTGCCAAATTTAACGGAACAAATGGGCTTTAATCCCAATGTTATCGGTTTGGAGTTTATTGAATCAAAGGCTCATTCTGCTCAGGAGCTTATTGGCTTTGTACGCCAGCAGCGGGAGAGTGGCTTTCTTATTGTAGTTGACGACTTTGGTAGCGAGCATTCCAATATCGAGCGTTTGATTTTGATTCATCCCGACATCATCAAAATTGACAGGAACATTATTCATGGAATCGACAAGGATACCTATCGCCAGTCAATCCTAAAATCTATTGTCAGTTTGTCGGAAATGACAGGTTCTGTGTGTTTGGCAGAAGGGGTGGAAACAAGGGAAGAGGTGTTAACCTGTGCTCTTTTGGGAGTAAATCTTTTGCAGGGCTTTGCTATTGCTCGGCCTGCTGCAGATTTGCTTGCTTTGGAAAAAGAGGCCTTGGAGAAGGTAGCTGATTTCCAAAGTGAGCTGCGTCAGCATTCCGTGTCCTATTTGCGGGAGACTCGCTATCACACTAGCGATGTAAATACCATTGCCGACTGGCTTATTCGTCAAATCGACCTGGAAAATGACGATATGGATTCCATTGAAGCGGTGCTACAGGAATTTATCATTGTAAACTCCAAGATTGAAGTGATTTTTATCTTGGATGAAAAGGGCATTCAAGTGTCCAACATGATTTGTGCTCCCCATATAGCAAATAAGCCCTATTCTTATATTTTCCACCCACAGGAAAAGGGGGGAAATCACTGTCTGCGTCCTTACTTTGCCTGCTTTGAAGCCTTTAAAATTGACCGCTTTCTGACTGACAAGCATTTGTCCTCTGGTTCCGGGAATTTGTGTCGTACCTTGGCGGTGCGGTTGTCTGGAAAGGATAAATCCTATATTCTTTGTATCGATTTCCTTGAGGAAGAAATAAAAACACCTTTAAAATCTATTGAGGAATAACTATGAATTGTATTACCGCTGAAAGCTCTTTGTCTGGCTCCATCAGTGTGCCTGGATCAAAAAGCCACACTATTCGAGCTTGCTTGCTGGCCGCTCTGGCAGAGGGCACTTCTTATATCCGTAATCCATTACCTAGTGCAGACTGCCTCAGTGCCTCTCGCTGCATTAAAGAGATTGGTGCCCAGGTGGAAATGACTGAGGATAATAGCCTTTGGACGGTTCAGGGTGCTGGAAAAAATGTGCACCTTCCTTCCAATGTGGTGGATGTGGGTAATTCTGGCTCTGTCTTGTACTTTCTCACTCCCATTGCAGCTACCTTCCCCGGTTGGAGCATTTTCACTGGAGATGAATCCATTAGAACACGTCCTGTGGGCCATCTTGCTCAGGCTTTGGAGCAGTTGGGGGCTAAAACCCATATTTCCCGCCCCGATGTGGATGCACCGCCACTTTTGGTGCAGGGCCCAATCTCAGCTGGTAAGGTAATTACCGATGGCCGCTTGTCCCAATACATTAGTGGAATGATGATGGCCGCCTCCCGCATTCATGGTACCTTGGAAATTGAGCTGACGGACCCCAAGGAAGTGCCCTATCTTGATATGACCAAGATGTGGCTGGAATCACTGGGAATTCCCGTTCAGATGTCTGCTGACTACAAGCACATCGTTGTAGGCGGCCCCCACAGCATTCCTGCCTTTGACCGCACCATTCCCTCTGACTGGGAAGCCGTAGCCTTTCCTTTAGTGGCGGCTCTCCTTACCGATAGCTGTATTACCATTCAGCATATTGACGGTAGCGGAAGCCAGGGTGATGAAGCCATTGTGGAAGTGCTACAATCTGTTGGCGCCTGCATTGACTGGAACAAGGAAAAGGAAGAGCTGGTGGTATACGGTGGAAGTCATGCACAAAAGCATTTCCCTGCTAAGCATGGAGTTGCAGGTCGCCTTTCCACCCAGCAGCTTCCCGATAAAACCTTACGTATCAACTGTTCTGGCTTCCCCGACGCTGTGCCAGCCCTTTCTGTGGCCGCCTGCTTTATTGAAGGAACCACCATCATTGAGGATATTGGGGTATGTCGTAAAAAGGAAACAGACCGCATTGAGGTGATGAAAAGTGAGTTGACTAAGTTAGGTGCATGTGTAGAAGATGGCCCTGACTATTTGATTATCCATGGCCACAGTCCCTTAACTGCAGAAGGAAATCCTAACCCTGAGTTTACCCTCCATGGTGGGGTGGTGGAAAGCTATGATGATCATCGGGTGGCTATGTCTTTAGCAGTAATGGGGCTTGCCTTGAAAGAACCAGTAACGGTAAAGGATGCTGAATGTTGTGCTGTATCTTTCCCTGATTTTTTCCAAGCTATGCAGGGAATTGGTGCAGGATTTAGTTTGAACGAGACACTGTAGTCTTGGCAAAATTATAGGTAAAATCGGTTTGTAAAATTTCTGTGAATGAAACAGGGGAACAAAAAGGGCTGTCTTACGACAGCCCTTTTGCTTTTTAGTTTGGCATTTGAATATTTATGATAATACTTCCTGTAGAAGGTCCTGCAGAAGATTCTGCTGTAGATGTTGTAGTGGGAATCGTTTGGGTCATTTCATTTACAGGTGCTGTTGGTGCAACTGTTGGTGCCACAGCTTCTGCTGCTGCAAGGGTTGTTGTAGCAGTAGTTGTAATGTTAGAATCATTGAGAGCGGTCTGCTGGGGAGTATGTACCACCAGAACATTGGGAATGTCAGCAGACTGAGTTCCACGTACAAAAATGGGCTTACTGTTAGGAGCTACGGAGCTCATAGTCCAAACACCTGTTAAACTCTGTAAAGTTCCTGTGGATGACATAACACCGCTGGTTCCTCGTACAGAAGCCGTTGCTGTGGGACTTTTAACGGTAAAGGCTGTGGTTTTTCCAGGCTTTGCCTTTACATCCATCTGGAGCTTACCGGTAGACAGCTTCATCTCGGTGTCATAGCTACTGTCATCTTCAACCAGCTTGTCGATGGAGATTCTTGACAGAGCTGCCACGGTAAAGCGTGAATCACCAATGGACAATACTACAGAAGACTTGAAGCCAGTAGAAATCACTGTGCCTTGTTCCAACTGGGCTCCCACAGTAACGGGAATCCATCCTTCTGCTGTCTGATATTCAGCCTTTCCAGTAAAGGAAATGACTTCGGCCTTGTCTTGGGCTCCAGTAGCTGCAAAAAGTGTTACTGAACCTACCAACAGAAAAATTGCAAGAATAATTCGTTTCATTCTATTTTCCTCCTAGAAGCTGATTGCTGCTTTGAGACTGATTTTTGTTTGTCTTGCAGCCTCTTCCTTAGCAATAAAGGTGTTTGCATTGAGACTGAAGGCTACATCGCTAAACAGCTGGTAGCTTACAACAGCTGCCAGTCCTACTCCAGCATATTCCATTCCATCTGCCAGCAGAACCAGATTTGTTTCTGCACCTACATACAAGGCTGATAAGGGCAACATGGAGACAGACACTGTAGGAACAAAAAGGTTTGACCAAGGCTCTCCTGTTACCAAGCCACTGATGCTGGTAACTGGCTGGAATTCCTTTGAAGCGTAGGTAAGGCCAGCATTTGCTGCAAGTCCCATATAATTAAAATAATAGGTAACGGTAGTCGCTGCAAGTCCTGCAAAATTACTTGTGCCATCTGCCAAAATACCTGCAAGAACAACATTGGTATTATGATAGAGATTTTCCATCAAGGGGCCATTCATGGAAATAGTACCGTACAGCTTGTTGGACTTGAGCTTTTGTATACCGATAAAGTTCCAGCTTCCAACACTAAGATTCTGTTGGGCAAAAAGGTTGGGGAGAGAAAAGTCTGCTGACACTACCAAGTAGGGCAGAGAAGAGGTATAGAAGTCAGAGGTAAAGCCAGTATATTCTCCTGTTAGTCCACCCATGTTCATGGAGGTAAAGAAGCTGTTTACCAAGCCAGTATATCCAAAGTACATAGAAGCCATCATGGTGCTTGTTTGGTAGGAGCCAAATAAACCATCACTGGTCTGGTTGAAAATCTTTCCAGTACCATCTGCCATGATGTAGCGTCCTGCGGCAATATTCATCTGACCGTCGGATACTTCCTGTGTGTGGCTGATTTTTAATAGTGACAAATTGATGAAATTATTTACCTGTGAATTATCATACTGAAAGCGATATGCAAATTCTGTGGAAAGAACGGTGTTACCGTCTTGGCTAAAGGGAATCTTAAGATAGGCTGAAGCATCCAGCTGCTCTGCAAAAACTAACGCTTCAGCTCCATTTTGCTTAAGCGTTGAATCACTGGTGACAAGTCCACCGTAATCTACTGCAAAAACACTTCCTAAAATACATGCTGTGATAAAAATACTCGTTAAAACTCGTTTCATGGAATACCCTCCTTATTATTCTGTGGGAAGTGCAGGTGTGTTGTATTCCATGCACTTGAACAAGATGTTCATTCCCTGAAATCCTGTCACTGAAAAGGAAGGATCGTCATTGGCAGAAAAATAACCCAAAGCCTTCAATTCTTTGAAAGCATAGCGGTTTGCCTTTGTTAAGCGATAGAACAGTCCACCTGGAATTTCCCAGGTTTTCATGCACAATCCAGCTAACTCATCAAGACGGATAGCGTCTGTTGCACTGGAACCTTCCTTCAGCAAACCTTGGTCAATCAAGAGCTGGGTAGCCTCATGAAAGTCCATGGTTTCATTTGCTGGATCGAACCAACAGGCTGCAATGTAAGCTACCTGTCCTGTGGTCAACTGAGGAGCATTAAGAATTTCAGTTACCTTTGATGCTTCCTGTCCATACACTGCCATTGCGAGGAAAAAAACTACAAGAACTAGAATTTTTTGTTTCATTATGAATCCTTTATTGAGAACAATTTCTCTCAATACATAAAATACATGACTTAAAGTATAACACGTGGTATAATATAAGTCTATGAATTCAAAGCATATTGTTGAAGTTTTAAAGAAAAAACTTTTGGTCTTTATCTGTCTTCTTCTCATCCTGGTGGTGGGTGGATTGGGTTTTCTCGGTGTGTTCGAGAATGTGGACAATAGCATTTACGATCTTATGCTTCGGTTTGCTCCAGAGCCTCCGGTGGCAAAAGAAGTGGTGTTTGTAGATGTTGAAGATATGTCCTTGGAGGTGGTGGGTACCTGGCCTTGGACACGAGATATTCTTGCAGACTGCCTTATCCGCATGAGGGAGTTGGGCGCAAAAAGCGCTACCTTCGATATTGAGTACCTGTCTCCCTCTCAGGGTGGTATTGACCCAGATGCTTTGGCAGACATTCCCTATAAGTTTGATGAAAGTCAGGGACTGGTGGTGTCTGTTATGGAGGAATTGGCAGAAGCAACTGCGGCAGGTCAATTTTCTCCTACAGATTTGCCAGAAATCAGTGGTAGTGTGTTGGAATCAGATATTTTGCCCAGCTTGGAATCATTGCGTGGCTCTGTAGACCGGCTTTTCCGTGATAATGATGATTATTTTGGTCGGGCAATTCAGTTTTTTGGTAATGCTTGGCTTACGGTAAACTACAACAATGTAATGGCCGCCACAGAAGAAGATGTGAACTACGTAAAGCAACGTATGCTCATGACCGCTGTGGAGGATCCTCAGAATCTTATTTATGAAAGTAATCGAAAAACCATTGCGGATCAAAATATGGCGGAAGGCTTTTCTCCTGCTATTTCTGTAATCATGAAGCGGGCTGCGGGAGCTGGTTTTACTAACGTAATTGTTGACCCTGACGGTTTGCGGCGGCGAGTGGAGCTTTTGTACAAGTCCGATGATAAATACCTTGGTCAGCTGGTGTTTGCTCCCATGATGAAGCTGTTTGATGTGGAATCCATTCAGCGAAATCCTCGCTCCTTGGTGTTGAAAAATGCCCTGCTTCCTGGTGCTTCAGAACGGCAGGACATTACCATTCCCCTAGACAGAAACGGCTACATGCTGATTAACTGGCTTCACAAGGATTATGCCTCCAGCTTTGTTCACGTTCCTGTAGTTTCCCTGCTGTATCTAGACGATTACGAGGAGCAGATTATTTCCTGTCTCCGTTGGCTCCACGAGGATTGTTATCTTTTGGCTGCAGATGGTTCTTGGCTTGAGTATTATCAGGGAGCTTATTATCTTTTGACGAAATACGATCAATTAAAAAAGACAAAGGATGCGCTGCTTGCAGCCAGCGAGGGCTTTGATGTGGACGGAAATCCTCTGGGACGAGAGATTCGAGATGAAGAATTTGAAGCCTATTTTGCGCAGCGACAGGAATTTTTTGCACTGTGTCAGGAATTCCTAGAAGGTGACAGCCTGAATCAGATTATATCTCGCTTGGAGGAGCTGGTTCAAGAAGGTGTGGACCCAGCGGACATCGAAAACTTCCTGTCTGCAGTGGAGGAAACCTACGGCTATTTCCAGGATAGTTTGGTTGCCTATCAAGACAGCTTTACTGAGCTGCAATCTCAGTTTCAGGATGCCTTCTGTATCATCGGAAACAGTGCTACGGGAACTACTGATATGGGTGCCACTCCCTTTGTGGCTCGCTATGCCAACGTAGGAACCCACGGTAACGTATACAATACCATCGTTTCTCAGGAATTCATTCAGTCTGTAAACTGGGAGTGGGTGTTTTTCCCCGCCTCCCTGTTGACCTTCCTTTTGACTGTGGGATTTCTCGGTAAAAAGCAGCGTCGTCAGCTGGTTGGTGGATTTATTGGAGTCATCTTGATTCCTGTGGTGGCTTTGTTGGCCATGTATTTTGGTCGGATTTTTATTCCCATTACGGCCACCTTCTTGGTAGCTTCCATCACCTATATCTTAGACGTGGTATTCCGATTTATCTATGCGGAAAACGACAAGCGATTCCTTCGTCAGGCTTTTTCTACTTATTTGTCCAAGGATATTGTAGACGACTTGGTAAACCACCCAGAAGCCCTTGCCTTGGGTGGATCTGAAAAGAACGTAACAGCTCTGTTCTCCGACATCAAAAGCTTTTCCACCCTGTCCGAGCAGCTTACTGCTCCCCAGCTGGTTGCAGTCTTGAACGAGTACCTCACCTCCATGAGTGATGTGATTTTGGATTATAGCGGTACCATCGACAAGTATATTGGTGATGCCATCGTTAGCTTCTTTGGAGCACCCATGGAGGTGCCTGACCATGCCTTTAAAGCCTGTGCCTCAGCAGTTCGCATGAAGCAGATAGAAAAACAGCTGAATGAAACACGACTTGCCGATGGAACTTTGCCCATGCCCATTTACACACGAATCGGTATCAACACCGGAAAGATGGTTATTGGAAACATGGGAACTGACAAGAAGATGAACTACACCATGATGGGAAACAATGTAAACATTGCCGCCCGTCTTGAAGGTGTAAACAAGGTGTATGCTTCTTGGATTCTTGTTTCTGAAAGCACTTGGGATGAGGCTAATTCTGGACAGCATGAAGGTGAGCTGGTGGCTCGTCGTCTTGACCAGGTGCGGGTAATGGGAATCAACAAGCCAGTACAGCTGTACAATATCATGGGCTTTACGGCAGAAATGACAGAGGACGAAAAGAAATCTGTAGAAGTATTCCATCAGGGACTTGATTTGTACCTGCAGCGACAATTTACTCAGGCTATCGAGCGCTTCCAAGAGGCTGGACGGTTGAATCCTGAGGACAAGGCTCCTGATGTGTTCATTGAACGATGTGAAAAGTTCATCAAAGAACCCCCAGCCCCCGAATGGAGTGGCGTCATGACAATGAGCACCAAATAATGGTGCGAATGTCATGACCTTGACCATGAGCACCAAATAATGGTGCGAATGTCATGACCTTGACCATGAGCACCAAGTAAACGAAAAGGCATCTCCTGGAGGAGATGCCTTTTTTTAATGGTGTTCTTGTAGATACAGTAGCTCAGGTCGGTATTCAAAGTGGATGTTGTCCCATTGGAGCCATTTTCCACCCCACACAAAGCCATGCTTTTCAAATATGTCCACTACAGGCTGGGGTGGCATCCAGCGGCGGTCTAAGGGAATCAGCATCCAGTTGTGATTCCATTCGCTAATCCAGCTCCAGTAAATGTTCTTTTGCTGCCAGCCCTTAGGAAGAATGTCCACAGCCAAGCCCCAACTATGGAAGCTTCTGTCTTGGCGGTCTCGAATTTCCCGCCAGTTGTAGCCTTCCACGCTGGAAATTTTATTGACAAAATCCTGCACTTCTTGGTTGTTCGTGGCAGCCGCTTGAATCTCCTTTTCCACTGCCGCCAGAGGTGCTGCAAGGTCTTCATGCAGGTTTACTTTCTTTCCTAAAAAACGAAGGGAAACGATATGCTGTTCCAGCTGGCTACGTGTTTTACCGTCGTACAGAGCATGATAGAATTCCAAATTATAAGTTTTTTGGCTAGTTCGGTAGTCAGAATCCGAGGTTCGCTTGATTTCTGCTATCAATTCTGTAGAAAAGCTTTCTGGTGGAACTAATTCAGTGGGATACAGGTAGTCAATGTAATGGCGCCATTGTTCCGCTTGAGAAGCTTCATCTTCCAGAAGGATTCTGCCCTTGGCCCAAAGAAATTTTTTTTCACCAACCATAATGAACCAATCCTGAACTGCTGCGTCATAGCCGTATTCAGAAATCTTTTCGGGATAGCCTGCTTTGAATGCTTTAAAAACAATTTCCGCCGTTGTGGCAGCTTCCATGTCAAAAACCTCTAAATCCGTGCCTTTAAAAGGAGCTTCTGGGTGGGTCAGCTTTTGAGGCTCCTGACTTGTTGCGTGACTTGTTGCGTGACTTTTTGCGTGACTTGTGTGGGACAAAAATTGAAATGCAGCTAGCCCCAGTGGCAGGAGAAAAAGAGCGAGAACAAAGGGCAGCACCCGATACAGAAAAAACTGCTTCATTGGTTACAGGTTCCCTGCTGTAAAAAAGCTGTTGGTTGCCTGCTGAAAAGCTTCTTTGCTCAGGCTGGCTCCTGCCACAGAAACGACTGCTGCAGAAACAGCATTGGCAACTTCCAGTGCTTGAGGAAGCTCCATTCCAAGATGAAGGGCCGCAATAATGGTACCAATGTGGGCATCTCCTGCACCAATGGTATCCCCCACTGTTGCCGTTTTACCTGGAACAAAATGGATTTTCCCTTGGTGAATGCAACTGGAACCTTCTGCACCCTGAGTTACAATTACATCGTTGCCTGTTTTTTCGTGAAGCTGGAACAATGCCTCCCGCAAGGTCTCCGTTCCAGTAAAACCGCAGGCTTCTTCTTCATTTAAGTGGAGAATGGGAGACAGGGCAAAAATCCGATGTAAAAAATCCCTGCTGATAGAGGTGATACGGGGGCCTGGTGCAAAGAAAATCTGAAGCTGGGGCTGTTCTTCCAAAAAGGCTACTAGGTCAGCTGAGGTTTCTTCTTCCAGCTCCAGTCCGCAGATGTAGATGGAATCGGCCCCCTCCAGTACCTGCTGGGTAAACCATTCTCGTTGGAACAGGTATTCTGCCCCGTGGTGGGACAAAAAGGTGCGCTCTCCGCTGGGCTCCACCAAGCAGTAGCAGCAGCCATTGGCAATAGAAGGCAGCTGAGCAAAAATCGGGATATTTTTTTCTTGCAGGCTACGAGCCACAAATTCTCCGTACACGCCGCAGCCAACGGGAGAACAAAGCTGATGGGGCAGGTGAGCCAGTTGCAAAATATGAGCCACATTGTAGGCACATCCACCTAGTTGATGGTGCTGACTGATGATATTTACATCTTGGGCGGTGGAGGGAAGGCTGGGGACTTTTACAACCACATCCACCACAGTGGAGCCAAAAACTAAGACTTTGCCTGGCAAAGCTTCGCTTTGTAAAGCTTTACCGTAGGGAGAACGCTGAGGATGCTGGAAATGCTGTGCCATGGAATTATCGGTAGTCGGGAGCCTTGGGCATGATAATTGCTGCAATGATGTAAACTACAATGCCTGAACCGATTCCCGCCAGAGAAAAGAACACTGCAATGAGCCTAATGAGGGTGGCATCGATTCCAAAGAATTCTGCAATACCACTGCAAACACCCAAGAGCATCTTGTTGCCAGAACGCATCAATTTTTTTTCGCCCTTATCTTGATTCTGATAATTGTTTTGATCCTGTACTGACAAGTTCTTGTCCTCCATGGTTTCCGTCCTAAAATCATTGTATCCCCACAAAGGGTGATTGCTCTATTGTAGAGGAAAAATGGCTGGTTCGCAAGAGTAGACAGAGGCCCATTTTTTCGGTATTATTCAGTCATACTATTTTTCTTTAGTATTATTAAATTTTTGAGTCCCGATTTGAGGTGAGTAAAATGGAAAAGACAATTGCACTGATTCCTGGTGATGGAATTGGACCTGATATTATCCGTGAGGGTGTGCGGGTGCTTGATGGAGTGGCCGCCAAATTTGGTCACAAGTTTACCTACAAGACTGTATTGGCTGGTGGTGCTGCCATCGATGCTACTGGTGGCCCTCTGCCCCAGGAAACCTTGGATACCTGTCTTGCCAGCGATGCGGTTTTGCTTGGTGCAGTTGGCGGCCCCAAGTGGGACAATGTTCCTGGTAACCTGCGTCCTGAAAAGGCTCTTTTGGGCTTGCGTGGTGGCATGAAGGTGTATGCAAACCTTCGTCCAGCCCTTATGTTCAAGCAGCTTTCTGCCGCCTGTCCCTTGAAGGATGAGATTGTGGGAGAAGGTCTTGACCTGCTGATTGTTCGTGAGCTTACTGGTGGTATCTACTTTGGTGAGCGGGGACGCAGCGAGGATGGAAAAACAGCTTGGGATACTGAGCGCTACACTGCTCCAGAGATTGAACGGATTGTTCGGCTGGGATTTGAGTCTGCCATGAAGCGAAAGAAAAAGCTCTGCGTGGTGGACAAGGCTAATATTCTGGAATCAAGCCGACTGTGGCGTGAGGTTGCTGAATCCATCAAGGGTGAATATCCTGAGGTAGAGCTTTCCTTCATGTATGTTGACAATGCAGCTATGCAGCTGGTTCGCAATCCTCGTCAATTTGACGTAATCGCCACCAGCAACATGTTTGGTGACATCCTTTCTGACGAAGCCAGCCAGATTACCGGCTCCATCGGTATGTTGGCCTCCGCTTCATTGGGTGACGGAACTGGCCCCGGACTCTACGAGCCCATCCACGGCTCCGCCCCTGACATTGCTGGTCAAGACAAGGCAAACCCCTTGGCCACCATTCTTTCCTGTGCCATGCTGTTGCGCTACGACTTTGGTCTTGCAGCAGAAGCCGATGCTATTGAAGCAGCGGTAGAAAAGGTGCTGGATGCAGGCTGGCGAACTGGAGACATTGCTGGAAATGGTGCTGACTTGGAGGCAGTAAAGGCTGCTGGCAAGCTGGTTGGTACTAAGAAGATGGGTGACTTGGTTCTAGAAGCCCTGTAAGCTTTTGTTATTGTAGAACATGCTCCTTGGAATAAGTTTTATTTCAAGGAGTTTTTTATTTTAAAAGTATCTGCCACCAGTTCAAATCGGTTTCATGAAAACTGTGATTAAAATAAAAAAAACGGTGTGACCGAAATCACACCGTCTCTAACTTTAGAAACTGTTATCAAGCTCGACTTTAAAAGCTGTTGTCGAGTTCGACTTTAAAAGCTGTTGTCGGGCTCGACTTTAAAAGCTGTTGTCGAGGTTGTTCTTTTCAATGTCCTTGAAGTATTTTACGGTACCAACCTTCAGCTCTTCGGTGGAGTCCTCGTCACAAACGATGACAGCCTTGGGATGTAGCTGCAGGGCGCTGATGGTCCACATCTGGCTAATGCCTTCTTCTACAGCGTGGCGCAGTGCGTGCATCTTGTTGCGACCAGTAATGAGTACCAGCACTTCCTTGGCATCAGTTACGGTACCAACACCTACAGTAAGGGCGGTGGTGGGAACCTGGGAAATATCGCCGCCAAAGAAGCGGGAGTTTACCTGAATGGTGTCTGAGGTGAGGGATTTTACCCGTGTGCGGCTGGAAAGTGATGAGCCTGGCTCGTTGAAAGCCAAGTGTCCGTCTACACCAACGCCACCCAAGAACAGGTCAATTCCACCAACATCGGCAATAGCCTTTTCGTAGGCTGCACATTCAGCGGCCAAGTCAGGAGCCATTCCGTTCAAGATGTGAACGTTTTCCTTCTTGATGTTGATGTGGCTAAAGAAGTTGTCCCACATAAAGAAATGGTAGCTCTGGGGATGATCGGCAGGAAGTCCCACGTATTCATCCATGTTGAAGGTAACCACGTTCTCAAAGGAAACCTTGCCAGCCTTGTTCAGCTCAATCAGCTTCTTGTAGGTTCCCAGTGGGGTGGAGCCAGTGGGCAGTCCCAACACAAAGGGCTTGTCTGGGGTGGGCTTTGCCTCATTGATGCGGGAAGCAATGTGGTACGCAGCCCACACAGCACACTCATCGTAATGTGGTTGTACAATCAGTCTCATATTCAACTCCTTATTCCGGTAATCCGGTTAAATGATATTCTTTTTGATGGCTCCACCGATGAGAGTCATCAGTACGTTGAAGTGCTTGTCAAAGACTACCAAATCAGCATCATAACCGGGGATAATCTGTCCCTTCTTGTCGTAATGCATGATTTGGGCTGGGTTGGTGGAGGTACAGCGAACGGCATCCTCCAAGGAGAAGCCATAGTCCACCAGATTCTTTACACCTCGAATCATGGTGAGAGAAGAACCTGCAATAACGCCGTCCTCTTTGCGGTGGAAGCAACCACCTTCAAACACCACCTCTTCCTTGTTGGCCAAGAGGGTTCCCTCAGTCTGCTCTGTAGGCCGCAATGCGTCGGTTACAAGAACAATTTTGTCACTAGGCTTGTCTCGGCGCAACAGCTTGAACAGGTCGGGATGAACGTGAACACCGTCGGCAATGATTTCGCAGGCCATTTCTGGATGAATCAGCACTGCTCCCACGGCACCAGGGTTACGATGGTGCAGCTGACTCATGGCGTTGAACAGGTGGGTGGAGTGAAGGATTCCAGCCTGCATTCCTTCTACCATGTTTTCGTAGGTGGCATTAGTATGGCCTGCCTGAAGCACAATTCCCTTCTTCAAGCAATAGAGGGCCAATTCTCGCATTCCCTTGATTTCTGGGGCAACGGTCATGTTAACAATCTTTCCCTCACTGGCATTCCACAATCGTTCCATGAATTCCAAGTCAACCTTGTGGATGGTTTCAGGC